>JBNGCP010000070.1:14873-17120 GCA_049974845.1 Anaerolineae bacterium
TTGCCGATTCGGACGCCCTCTTCTCTATGGCACTTTCTCAGCCAACTCTCAGCTCATTCTTGGGTAATACTAAACCGAATTGCGTAGTCTTATAATAAGATAACCATAATGCAAATATCTCTGACTTGACTCTCGTTATCTCTGAGGGATAAGAGGGTATGGAGGAAGTGGGTGTGGACAGAACAAATAAAGTGGAAGGGGAAGGATCCATGTTAGAGCTGCGGGGTGTTAAGAAGGTTATTTCACTGGCTCTGGCGGCTATGTTGCTGCTTTCGGGATGCATCCCACTGATTGCGCCTGAGGGCTCGACGGCTGTGGGGGTGGAAACCGAAAGCGTGCTGCAGCCCATATCGCGCGTGCTACACTCGAAAGTTGGGACGGTGGAAGACGAGGCGCCGGCGCTCCAGGCGACAGAGGGGGCCTCGGATACCGAGGTGGCACCGAGCGCGTCGGAGGCCGAGGGGCTCCAGGAGACCTTGACGCGTCTCTATCGTGAGCTCAATCCCGCTGTCGTCTATATCGTGGTCACATCCGGATCCGGCAACTTCCCCATTTCATCGGGAGGCAGTGGCAGCGGCTTCGTCTATAGCGAAGAGGGTTACGTCATCACAAACAACCACGTGGTCGACGCCGGTAGCAGCTACGAGATCGTCTTTGCCACGGGCGACCGCGCTCGGGCCGAACTGATTGGTTCGGATCCGGACAGCGACCTCGCGGTGCTGCAGGTCGACGAGCTGCCCAATGGCGTGATGCCTCTGCCGTTGGGCGACAGTACCAGCCTTGAGGTCGGGCAGCTCACCGTGGCGATCGGCAGTCCGTTTGGCGAGCAGGGCTCGATGTCGCTGGGTATCATCAGCGGCCTGGGGAGAAGCCTGCCGTCCCAGCGGATGACCAACACGGGCACAACCTATTCGCTCCCCCAGGTGATTCAGACGGACGCGCCGATCAACCCGGGGAACTCCGGCGGCCCCCTGCTGAACCTGAACGGGGAGGTCATCGGCGTCAACGCGGCCATCGCCAGCACTACCGGCGTGAGCTCGGGCGTCGGGTTCGCCATTCCCGTCAACGTCATCAAGCGCGTGGTGCCGAGCCTGATCGAGGATGGGGAGGTGATCTATCCCTATATGGGCATCACCTTCGACGGTGAGGTATCCTTGAGCGATATGGAGCTCTATGGGCTCTCACAGACTCAGGGAGCTTACGTCATCAGCGTGACGCCCGGGAGCCCGGCGGACGAAGCAGGGTTGGTGGCTGCCGATGCGGAGACGGGTCGCGGCGGTGACTTGATCGTGGCAATCGACGGCCAGCCGATCCAGACTTTCTCCGACCTGAACAGCTACCTCGTGTTGGAGACCGAGGTCGGGCAGACGCTGGAGCTGACGGTGCTTCGCGGTGACGAGAGGATCACGCTGCCGTTGACCCTTGGCGCTCGCCCGTGAGCTGAGTGCGCGTCTGTTAAGCAGCGCAACGGGCCAACTTTCGCTTCTTGACAGGTTGGCCCGTTGTTCGTGTGTGCTCCGTGCCTCCGTGGTGACTTCACGAAAGCAGATGAGTCGAGATCAGAATCGGGGATCGTTTGGACCAGTCAACTGCGTAGGCAAAGGATGTTTTATCCCCAGATCCGTCGCATCTCCTTGCTTGTCGCCAGCAGCTTGTCGAGCGTCCCCTCGGCGTCGATCCGCCCATCCTTCAGCACAAGGATGCGGTCGGCGCGGCGCAAGGCCGGGCGACGGTGCGAGACGACCAGACACGTCGTGTCTCCCTCCTTGCCAGCCCGCACGAAGACGTTCTCCCAGAGCGTGCGCTCGGTCTCCACGTCCAGCGCGCTGGAGAGGTCGTCAAAGACCAGTAGCTCCGGCTCGCGCACGAACATACGGGCCGCAGCCGTCCGCTGCCGCTGACCGCCCGACAGGCGCACCCCCCGGGGCCCGATGATGGTCTCGAGCCCATGCGGCATGCGCGCGATGTCGGGCTCCAGCGCCGCCAGATGGATAGCCCGCGTCAGGTTTGCCCGATCCTCCGGCAGCCCCATCAGGATGTTGTCGCGCAAGGTCTCGCTGAACAGATGCGGGATCTGCGCCGTGTACGCACTGTGCGGTGGCGTGAAGAACGAAGCACGATCCGTCACCGGTGCGCCATTCCACAGGATCGTGCCTGCCTCCGGCGGCAGCAATCCCAAAAGCGCGCGCAGCAACGTCGTCTTGCCCGATCCGATGCGCCCCGTGATGACGACGAAGTCACCCCGGT
>JBNGCP010000070.1:17220-19940 GCA_049974845.1 Anaerolineae bacterium
ATGGCGCTCGCGATCAGCATCAGGATGAAGCCGGTGCTCAGCGCGCCGGCTTCTTCACACATCGAGTAGAGCATCTGATTCAGCGATCGGTCGCGCACCATCGCATGTTGGCGCTGCTTGGCCAAGCCATCGATGTGGGTTGCCACGCGGTCCTCGGCGCCGGTGACCTTGACTGCTTGCACGGCGCCTAGGATCTCCGTAAGCGCGCCGCTGACTCGGGACGTTGCGGTGCGGCTGGCCTCGCGGTAACGCTCTGCGTGGGTTGCCATGGCCCGCGAGATGAGGATCACGATCACCAGCGGGATCAAGGAGAGGAGGGCGATTTGGGCGTCGATGCTGATCATTAAGCCCAATGTCACGAGCGTGTAGGTCATGACCGCGATCTGGTCTGCAAGCCAACCCATCGTGCCTTCGATCTCACCTACGTCGTCCCGGATGGTGTTGAGTGCCTCGCCCGGGGCGCCGGGGATCGCCTTCGCACCAGGCCTGTCAAGGATGCGCGCGAGAAGGTTCCGGCGCAGTAGCGACGCGACGCCAAACTTCTGCCGTGTGCTGACGATGGCCCCGGTCCCAATCGTGAAGATGTGGAAGACCCGGGTGACCAAAACGTAGACGACGATACCCGTGATCCCAAAGCGGAAGGGCTGGTCGCCGGTCAGCGTATCGAAGAAGAGTTTGGTGCCGATCCGGGGCGTGAGCTCCATAATGTGGATCACCAGCCAGATAGCCAGGAAGCCGGCGGACCACCACGGCTTGTAGACGATCAGGCGCCAGAGTAGCTGACCGGTGGTCAGGGCGGTCTTGGAGGCTCGACTCAGACGCGATCTGTGTGTGTCAGCAGTCACGGTGTGCCTCCTTTATGCCAGGACGTCCTGCATCCCCGTCTGCAGGAAATGGTGGAAGTATGACTCGGGATCAGCGGCCAACTCCGCGCACGGCCCATGCTCGCGGATGCATCCGTCCTCCAGAATCAAGATCTCGTCCGCCCGCTGCACGGTGTTGAGCCGATGGGCGATGACGACGCCGGTGCGCTCCGCGAGAAGCAGATCTACGGCGCGCTCGATTAACTGCTCCGTCGCCGGGTCCAGCCGTGAGGAGGCCTCGTCCAGGATCACGAGATCTGGGTCGCTGAGGAAGACCCGGGCAAAGGCCAATAGCTGCGCTTGTCCGGCAGAGAGTCCGCTCCCTTCGCTGCTCATCTCCGTCTCCAGGCCCTCAGGCAGGGCCGCCAGCCATTCACCAAGCCCCAATTGCTCCAGAACCCCCTCGATCACCGCATCGGGGATCGTGGGATCGAAAAGCGTCAGGTTGTCGCGCACGCTGGCCTGGAAGAGCTGGACCTCCTGTGTCACCAATGCCACACGCCGCCGGATGTCCCGCAGGCTCGTCTCCGGCAGCGGCACCCCACCAAGTCGGATCTGGCCTTCTGTTGGATCGTAAAGGCGCAGCAGGAGCCTTGCCAGCGTGGTCTTGCCGCTGCCGGTGCGCCCCAGCAATCCCAGGACGCGCCCAGGCGCCACGCTGAACGCCAGGTTCTGCAGCACACGACCGTCGGGTGAAACCGTCGGGCCGTCCGCCGGTGATACCCCTTCCCGATCCCGGCCCACTTTGATCTCGACAGCGTCCTCGTCTCCTTCGCCTCCGCCCGCAGATACCGTGGGCTCGTAGACGGCATCGTCGTAGGCAAAGGAGACGTCCCTAAACGCGATGGAGAGGGCGCCCTCTGGGAGTGGGCCGCCAAGCCCATCGACCAGCCTTGGCTGCAGGTCAAAGAGCGCCTGGATCCGCTCGATGCCGGCTTCTGCATGCTGCAGGTCAGTGATCTGCCAGCGAAGCTCGGCGATCTGACCGAAGAGTAGCCCCATATAGTCGCCCAGGAGGTAGGCCTCACCGATGGTGAGCTGCCCCCGGAAGAAGTAATACCCGGCCAGGGCGTAGGAGAGCATCTCGCCGGCAGCCACGAGAGCGGCATTCGTCATCCAGCCGGAGTAGGCTGCCAGGCTGGCGTTGCGATTGATGGGCAGCCAGCGTCGCAGGTATTCGTAGAGGCGGCGCATCACGTACCCTTGGGCGCCATTGGCGCGGATATCCTCGGTTCCTGAGAACTGCTCGCCGAGAAAGCCATAGAACTGCGCTTGCATCTCGTGCAATCGGGTCCAGAAGGGGGTGGCGACGTTCTTCAGCCGCATCAGGACGAGCAGCCCGACGATGGCGTACACGGTGAACACCACTCCGTATTGCCATCCTTGCACGAAGATCAGGACGAGGACGCCAATGGCCAGGACGCCGTTGCCGATGACGCTGATCACGAAGCGCGAGAAGAAGTTCGAGAGCGCGTCGACGTCGGTGTCGATGCGCTCAGTCAGCTCGCCGGGGCGGTGCGCCTTATGGAACGCCATATCCAGCCTCAGGCAGTGGCGCAGCAGGTCCAGTCGCAGGGCGTTGGTGGCGGTCCAGGCGACCGTCTCGCTGACGGAGACGCTGACGACTGTGAGGACCTGCGTTGCTGCGGCGATCATGAAGAAGAGCACAGCTTGCCGCAGCAGCACCGGGGTCGCCGCGCCCGCCATGGCCTGATCCAGGAAAGCTCGGATGATCTGCGGATTCACCAACCGCGAGGCGATCTTGAGCCCCAAGAGAATGGCGAGCAGGATCATGCGCCGGCGCTGCGGGCGCAGGTAGGTGTGCAGTAGATGCCAGTAGCGTTTGATCGGTATCTT
>JBNGCP010000071.1:0-19540 GCA_049974845.1 Anaerolineae bacterium
GCTAAACCAGCACCACATCTGCACCAAGCGCCCTCCATCGTGAGGATCCCCGAGAGTTGGGTTAGAGGCGCTCAGGAAAAACCGCCACGTCTCCTCCAGAAACGTTCCCACCGTCTCCGGCGGGAAGCCATAGTCCTCAGGCATCGGAATGCCGAACTCCGACACGATCAAGGACTGCCCTGCGTAGTCCCTCGAGACCATCCAACGCCGGAACGCGTAGAGCTGCGCCTTGAACTGCTCAATGTCGCCGCTGTCGGCGATCGAGAACTGCGCTCCAACATCATCCGGCAAGCCCGGCGGAATGTCAACCCCCCAGGAGTCGCGCTCCTCACGCAACATATAGTTGTGGATGTGCCAGGCATCCGCAGGCAAGGGAGTCCCGTACATCTCCCGATGCGCCTGTAGAGCCAGATCGAGATAGCGCAATCGCAGCTCGGTCGGCTGCGCGATACCGCCAGCGGCGATGATCGCCGTGGGATCCCCAGCCCGGATGGCTTGATAGGCTTCGTGGTGTAGCCTCGCATACACCTCGGGAGGCACGTTATCTTGCCACCGCACATCGGGTTCGTTGGAGATCAGCCAGAGCGCGCCAGGACGGCTGGCAGCCACGCGCGTCAGCGTTGCCGCGTCCGGCGTCAACGCGCCGCCGTGCATCCGCACGGTCTGCGCGTAATCCACGCCGGGAGGCACATCTGGCGAAGCACTAACCTGCCAATTCATGATCCAACTCACGCCCAAGGCCCTCAGATCATAGTCGCGAGGGGAACCGTGCGGAATGGACACCCCGATTCGGAACTGCTCCGCCGCCGGGACGACCAAGCCGCTGCCAGACGAAAGTTCGACCTCCGCAGGCATCAGCGTCGCGGTAGTGTCGGCGGCCGCTGCAACCACAATCACAGTGGTCGGCACCGCCGTGGCTGTCAGGGTCGCCTCCACCGTCGGATCCGCCTCAAGCTTGTGAGCCTGTCCGGCTGACTCGGTAACCGTATCGACAGGCGTAGCTGTCACGACGGAATTTACGCCTTCACCCGTCTGCACAGTCGCAGTGGGCTGCGGAGCGACTGTGCGCGTCGGCACAATGGGCTCGGGCGTCGGTGTCATCGTGGGTGGTGCAGCCTCGCCCAAGCCAACTGGCTGCAACTGCGCTAACAAGCCAGCCACGATGAAGCCACCACCGATGACCATCAGCAGCGGTCCAAACCATCGTGGAAGCCTTACGTGATCACCCATCGGACACACCTTCCCGATCGCCAGGCATCGGCTGGAGCGCTGGGTCTCCGAGCAGTAGGAATCCGTCGCGCGCATCCTCCGAACGCGCCGCCTGCCACGCTTCCATCAAAGCATCACCAATCTCAGCACCTTGCGCTAGCTCCTCCTGAAGGGTAAGCGCCATGGCGGATTGCTCCAAGGTGGTTGTCTCACCCGTGGGACCAACCACGGCGACGACGCCCTTGGGCGCAAGAAGCCAGCTCTCCGCTAAGCTCGCGTGCGTCGGATGCGCGAAGCTGGCGCACAGGCATGACCATGCTACCATCACGGTTGGATGTTGCCAGCTACCGCCATCCTCGGCCACCATCAGTTGCTCATCCCCTAACATCCGCATACTCCCGTGTCCCACATAAACCAAGGTCCCCGACGCTTCCCTCAACCAGGCCAAGAGGGTCTTTCGAGCATCTTCCGCGCCTGCATCAAGCACGAGGTCCACCGCGCCGATATCCCCCAACTGCGCCACCAGCGACGCGAAGCCAGGCTCGTCGTCTTTGACCAATGCCAGGCGCGCGTGCGGCTCCCATTGTACCGTCTTTGCAACCAATATCCGGACGTCGTCGATGGAGGTGGCGGGAAAACGCCCAAGGGCAACCAGCGGGGTGTCTGTCCCGCCCGTCGCCAAATGATAGTCCGACGCCGTGTGCCCCACAATGGTGGTCCGAACCCAGGCCGTCGGTACCGCCAAGGCGTCGGTGCTCCAGAGCCACTCGGGATCGGCCGAAGCATCACCCACAAGGAGCACCTTCTCCAAAGAGCCTTCCTGATGCAGACTCCGAATCATCCGCTGGATCGCCCTTGCGTCCGGCACACCCGATCCGTAGGAATCGTAGACCGCCTCAGGCGTCACCACACCCAGGTCACGTCCCTCAGCGCGACGCTTCTCCAGGAGCGGCACAAGGTCGCGATGCGTCTCGCGAGGTGCGATCACAAGATATGTCACACCAGAGAACTCTTGCGCCTCGATGCACTCCGTGGCGCGCACATACTCCGGTGTGGGCGCGACCCACGGCAGGCCGATCCATCCGAGATCGCCTTCGTGCTGATCGACGTACCATCTATTGGTCGCTTCATCGAATGCCGGCTGTAGGTAACGCACGGCGCCATCGTCTTCACGAAGCACGGCGACCAAAGCCGTATCCTGCGGCATATCACCGTCAGCCGACCAACAGGCTCGGAGTTCGCCCGTCGCTTCCCACGCGGTCAGCCCTCCCACCGACAGACGCAGCGGCCTCGTCCACGACAGGCCGAACGCATCAAGCCAAGTCACCTCCACCGGCGCCTCAGTGAGGCCCGGAGCCGCGAACGTCAGCGTGTTCACCTCATCTGCGGATGGTGAAAGCTCGATAGACCAGGTCTCGGTGCCATTCCCATCCCACGCATGCTCGTCAACAATCTGATCGTTCCACGTCACCCGTATATGATGGTCCGGGTTCTGAGGCATACTGCTCTGCCCCCAAGCCCGCACGGTGAGCTCGACAGGTTCCGTGGCAACTGCATCGGTCAATGGCACTCGCTCCGTCAGAGGGGCATCCGGGCGCAACATCTGCCACAGCCACGGCGAATCCAAGGGAGTCGTCGGTCGGAACGCAAGATCCTCCTCGAACCAACGTGAGAAGCGCGTCTTCGTCTGACACGCTATGATCTCCGATGACGGCGCAGTGAGCGATGCCGGGGCATCGCCAGTTCCACCAACGGTGAGTACATAGGCGCCGGCTGCTCCACCGGGAATGGAAACCGCTTCGGCATAGAAGAGCAAGCCCGGCCCGTCGGGCGCATCGATCCACACGAATGGCACCGCCTTGCCGGCTTGTGTGAGCCGAACACCCTCTCGCCTAGCCCTGTAGACGTCCACTCCCCGCGCCTGCCACCACGCCGGCCCCAACCAGCGAGGCCCATCCGACCTCACAAGGAGGGTCCAGCTAGAAGGGATCACACCAGAAGTTGTGTAGTCGGCGAGTGCTTCCACAATCGGGGAGAGATCCGCGCCTCGCACGCATCCCGCTAAGGCGAGCAAGGCGAGCAACCACCAGCGTTTCAGCGCTCCTGCTCGCATCAAAATCACTCACGCTCCCAGAGCCACAACCCTCCGACCAGAAAACCGATGCCGAGCAGCCCAAGAGGAAGAAGCCATAACCAACGGGCCAGGCCTTGAGAGGGTTCCGCTCCTTCAATCACGGGACCGTCCAGGCTCTCCCCCTCAGAGCGGGGTGCCACGAGCGGACTGATCACTCCCTCACCCGACAAGACCTCGTCCGCGTGTGTCCGTGGCGTAGAAGAAGGCAGAGGTGAAATGGCATCCGTCGAAGTCGCAGTCAGGGTTGGTTCTGACGTGGGCGGTAGCGACGCCGCGGGGGAAGCGGTCCGGGTCGGAGTCAGGCCAGCGTCGACGCCTTGAGCGGCTTGCGGGGTCGCACTCGGCTTGGATGAGATAGCGTGCGTTGCGGTAGCCGACGGTGAAGGCGTGACCGTCGCAGGCGTGGTATCGGGCTCGCAGCTTCCCGATACCTCAAGCCGCACAGTGAAGGTCTGGGAGCTGCCATCCTGATACTCGACCTCCAAGAAGTGAGTCACCGGCTCACAGGGACAGAAAGCCCGCGCTCCGCTGCCGGATACCGGCTCTCCATTGAAGAACGCAGCCTTGATGCGGTCCGTCTGCCACTGCACGGTAGCGCACTCCCCGGCCGCAACCGTATCAGGGTCCGCCCAGAACCGGACATACGCCGCAGAAGGCGGGACTGGCGTGTCCGAATGCAGCGATGTCGGCGTAGCGGTGTTTGTCGGAATCACAGTGGTCGGCTTCGGAGTGGCGGTCGCCGTAGCGAGCCCGATGCCGGCAGACTCAGGGCCAAAGTACTCGCCTGTACTCCCGTCATCGGGAACATCTTGAAGTTTGTAGTAATAGAGTATCCCCGGCGTCACCTGTGTGTCAACAAACTCGTAGCTGGATCCGATTGTCGAATCCTCGCTGTAGAACATCTCCGGATCGTCAATCGGCAAGCGCTCGTAGTCGTCATCTTGCGCCTGACTGCGCCACAAGTAGAAGCCTAGGTTGCCAATCTCACTGGCTGTCTCCCAGTAGACGGAGATGCTATCCGCGCCCGCCTCAACCCAGAAGTCGGATATCGTAACCGCCGCCGACACCGAGGTCCCAAAGAGGCTCAGGGGCAGCAGGCAGGAGGCGACAACGAGACACACGCCCCAAAGCACATCGGATCGCGTGGCACTCTCTTCATGCGCTGCCGTCACATCCCTGCCGTTGCCCACTCACCCTCCCCCTTTACACTACAGTAGGGCGGATTATACCGCGAACGACTGCCCCAGCAACATCGGCGAGGCCAGTACAGGATATGTTGCAGGTAGAGTCGCAATCTAGATCTGCCATCGCCGCCATGCGGGCCTCGCAAGACAGCACGGCCCACAGAGCAACCGGCGAGCCTATCAGTTGCCGCAATGGTGTCCGGTGCTATAATCGTTGCCATGCTCTGCGCCCAGCGCCCAAGCAGCTAGAGCTGGACGTAAAGGTGCGGAGCCTCAGCTCACTCGTCAACCGGACCGCTTCAGAGACCGTGAAAGGATCGAGGTATGTCGCTAGCCGTCGTTATCCTTGCAGCAGGGAAGAGCACGCGCTTCAAATCGCGCGTCCCGAAGGTGCTTCACGAGTTCGGCGAGCGTCCGATGATCGCTCACAGCCTAAAGCTAGCCGAGCAATTGAGTCCGGCGAAGCCGGTGCTGGTCGTCGGCGAAGAGACTGACGCCCCGCTGCGCGAGTGGGCCGGTGACCGTGTCCAATACGTCTACCAGGAGCGACGTCTAGGGACAGGCCACGCTGTTCTTCAGGCCCGCGATCTCCTGAAGGGTGCCTTCGACCGCGTCTTGGTCCTGTACGGGGACATGCCGCTTCTGCGACTTGAGACGCTCCGGCGCCTTGTTGAACGCCAGCAGGAGGCTAACGCCGCGATAGCGATGGTCACCATCATCCGCGACAACTCACAAGGGTTCGGGCGGGTTCTCCGTGACAGCGAGGACCGCGTCGTGCGCGTCGTCGAGGAGCCAGAAGCCACACCCGAGCAGCTCGAAATTCGCGAGCTGAATGCCGGGATCTACGTCTACAGCGCTGACTTCCTTTGGGAGAATCTGACCCGGGTCAAGCCCAGCCCCGAGAAAGGCGAGATCTATCTGACGGATATGGTCGAGCTGGCATCGAGGGGAGGTCATGGCGTGGCGGATCTTGTGCTTGAGGACGATTCCGAAGCAATGGGCATCAACACCCGCGTGGACTTTGCCGATGCCCTAGCCGTCCTGCGTCGACGCATCAACGAGCATTGGATGCTTGAAGGGGTGACGCTGATCGATCCGGTGACGACCTACATCGGCCCAGACGTGAAGATCGGGCAGGATACCGTCATTCTGCCCCACACGCACCTGCGTGGCAAGACAGTTATCGGGGATCGTTGCGAAATCGGTCCCAACGCGATTCTCGAGGACAGCGTCATCGGCGACGGGTGCCGTGTAACGGCATCAGTGCTGGAGCAAGCCGAAATGGAACACGATAGCGACATCGGCCCCTTCAGCCATTTACGCCCTGGCGCCCGCATCTGCACCGGCGCCCACGTCGGTAACTTCGCCGAGCTCAAGAAAAGCACCCTAGGCGCTAGGTCGCATATGGGGCATTTCAGCTATCTCGGGGATGCCACGCTCGGGGAGCACGTCAATGTCGGCGCCGGCACGATCACGTGTAACTACGATGGGCAACGGAAGCATCCCACGATCGTCGAGGACAACGTCTTTATCGGCTCTGATTCGTTGCTCATCGCGCCGGTTCACCTCGGCGAGGGCGCCAAGACCGGCGCTGGTTCGGTTGTCACGCACGACGTGCCCGCACACACTCTGGTCTACGGCGTGCCAGCGCGCCCTCATGGCCCCGTTGAGGGCTCTTCATCGGCTTCCTCAGAAAAGGATAACGAACCGGATGAGCTCGCACCTTAACGCGATTCGGAAGCTACGACGATGAATGGCAAACCAGAGAATCAGCCAGCAGCGCTGATCCAGGAGGCCTTGACGGTCTACGACAACGCCTATGCACCCTATTCCCACTACAAGGTAGCGGCTGCCGTTCTTGCCGATGATGGCAACACGTACACAGGCGTCAATGTGGAGAACGCTGTCTATCCCCTGACTATGTGTGCGGAGCGGGTAGCCGTCTTCAACGCCGTAGCGTCCGGCGCCAAGCGAATCCTGGCGTTGGCGGTTGTGACCGAGAACGCGGGGTCTCCGTGCGGCGCCTGTCGCCAGGTTATGCGGGAGTTCGGGAGCGATGATCTGCCGGTGTATGTTTCCAATGTGGAAGGTCAGTATCGCACACGCACCCTGGCCCAGCTGCTGCCTGAAGGGTTCTCAGCGGACGACCTGCACCGTACCAAGGCGCCTTGACCTCAGCACCCCACCCCATCAAGCTATGCGTGTAGACACACTCTGCAGAGGGATGAACCCGCCATGATTCCCGACGGCGTGGTTACCTGGGCTGAGATTGACCTGGATGCCATCGCGCACAACGTCCACGCGATCAAATCCTTCGTGGGCGAGAGGACGGAGATCATCGCCAGTGTCAAGGCCAACGCTTACGGTCACGGGCTCCGACCGGTGGCGCGGACGGCGCTGGAAGCGGGGGCGACGCGGTTAGCCGTGCACCGCATTCAGGCCGCCATTGCCTTACGCGAGGCGGGTATCACGGCACCCATTTTGCTCCTCGGCCACGTGCTGCCCTCCGGGATCGATCTGGTGCTTGAGCACCGTATCACGCCCACCCTCGTGGATCGGATGACGGCAAAACGCCTCTCGGACCGCGCACACGGGACAGTGCCCGTTCACGTCAAGGTCGACACGGGTATGAGTCGCTATGGCCTTGAGCCAGAAGAAGCCGTGGACTTCGTCCGCTACATCACCGAGTTGCCACATCTTGTGGTGGAGGGGCTCTTCTCCCATTTCGCATCGGCCGATGAGCCAAATCTGGCGTTTGCGTATCGCCAGTGGCAGCGTTTTCGTTCGATTCTACAAGCCGTCGAGGACGCCGGCTACAACGTCCCTGTGCCTCACATCTGCAACAGCGCGGGTCTCGTGTCACTTCCCGAGGCGCACCTCGCCGCAGTGCGGCCCGGCTTACTCATCTATGGTATGGCTCCCTCCCCAGAGAGTCAGCCCCCTTTTCCTCTCCGCCGGGCCCTCACTCTGAAAAGCACCGTCGTGAAGGTACGCGACCTCGAACCCGGTGCGACGATTAGCTACGGTCGCACGTTTACCGCTACGCAGCCCATCCGCACAGCGCTGGTCTTGTTGGGCTATGGCGACGGCTACCCAAGATCCGCTTCAAATCGCGGATACGTCCTCATCCGAGGCCGGCGCGCGCCGATCCGGGGTCGGATCTGTATGGATCAGTTCGTCGTGGAGGTAACCGACATTCCCGATGTGCAGGCTGGGGATGAGGTCGTGGCCATCGGGCGCCAGCGAGATGAGGAGATCACCGCCGAGGAGGTCGCAAGCTGGGCTGGGACGATCAACTACGAGATTACCACCGGCCTCTTGCCGCAAGTCGTCCGCGTCTACGGGCAGAACGGAGACTATCCGTCTCCTGAAGAGGGCGTCGAGCAGTGGGCCCGCTATCTTCGCGCTGTCTGAGCGTCGTCCTCTATTGCCTTGACGATCCACTCCGATCGACGTGCGTCGAGGCAACGCCTAAAGGGTCGTGGCGCGGTGGTGGACCTGCACAAACCACGGTTGAGTAGGCTCAGGTCACTGTCAGTTCAGTGCACCAACGCTCGCATTGACAGATTCCCAAACACGTGTATAGTAACGACCAATAACATAGAATCTGAGGAGAGCTATAGGAATGACAGAGCTAGCGCGCAGTGATGTCGGGCATACAGCACCCACACGGTGCGCGCTGACAATGCGCTAGTTCATCGGAATCTCAGAACTTTCAGGCCGTGGTGCTTCAAGCCCACGGCCTTTTCTCTTTCTGCGAAGTAGCCCGCCGTGCGGCTGACCTGTCACCGCGTCTTGAGACTATTCCGATACGGCTTTTCCGCTACAGAAGCGACGTACGAGAGAGGAAGCAACCTATGCTACAAGCATCTGACATCAGCAAGCGGTTTGGAGACGCTCAGGTTCTGAGAAAGGTCTCCTTCACGGTCAACCCTGGGGATCGGGTGGGCTTGATCGGTCCTAACGGCTGTGGGAAGACGACCCTCCTTCGCATCCTCGCAGGACAAGAGCAGCCTGACACGGGCAGCATCCAGACCACGCCGGGCACCCTGCTCATTGGTTATCTCGAGCAAGGGCTCAGCTATCAGGAGGGCGACACCCTCGATGACGTCTTGCGCGAGGAGCACCATCGACTTGAGCGCGCCGAACGGGACGTCGTGCGTCTCGCGGAAGCGCTCGCCATCGCCGAGGGGGAGGAGCAGGCTCAGCTCCTGAACGCGTACGGCGAGGCATTGGCACGTCTGGAGCGTCTGTCGCAGACACAGGTCGCGCCTCACGAGGCCGCTGCGGTGCTTGCCGGCCTCGGGCTTGACGACCTGCCGCTCACCACCCCGGTGCGTCGCCTGAGCGGTGGACAGAAGACGCGGCTGGGCCTGGCGCGTCTGCTGATCAAGGGCCCCCAGCTCCTGTTGCTTGACGAGCCCACGAATCACTTGGACATCAGCGTGATGGAGTGGTTGGAAGGTTGGTTGAGCACCTACAAGGGGGCGGTGTTGATTGTTTCCCACGATCGCACTTTCCTGGATCGTACGGTGAACTGGATCTTCGAGCTTGACGATCGAACCCACGAGCTCAGCGTCTATCCAGGCAACTATAGCAACTATCTGGAAGCCAAACGGCGCGAGATCGAGCGTCAGTGGGAGGCCTACAACTCACAGCAGGAACGCATCGCCCAACTCACGGGCGAAGCACGGCGCCTCTCAGGCTACGCCAACAGCATCGAACAGGGCACCATCGACTTTGCTCCCCGAAAAATAGCGAAGGGGATCGCTCGCCGCGCCGTCGTACAGAGACGACGTATTGAGCGCGAGCTAGAGCAGGAGCGGGTGGAGAAACCTGGTCTGACCTGGCACCTGAAGCTGGAATTCACGGATACGCCGGAGAGCGGTCAGGATGTGCTGATTCTCGACGATCTAGCCGTAGGTTACACAGAGGACCGCCCCTTGCTGGCTGGCGTCGACCAGTGGCTTCGTCAAGGTGAACGCATCGCGCTGGTGGGTCCAAATGGCACCGGAAAGACATCGCTGCTTCGCACGATTCGAGGTGAGATCCCGCCGCTCGCCGGTCGCGTCCGGATAGGCGCAAACGTGAAGTTAGGCTATTATGCCCAGGAGCAGGAGACCCTGGATCCAGACGGCACGCCCTACAGCGTCATCCGTGAAGTAGCTTCCATGTCCGAGACCGACATCCGTTCGTTTCTGCACTACTTCCTCTTCGCTGGAGACGGCGTCTTCATGTCCATCCGCAACTTGAGCTATGGAGAGCGTGCTCGCCTGGTCCTGGCGCGTCTCGTGGCCAGCGGCTGCAACTGCCTGTTGCTGGACGAACCCATCAACCACCTCGACATCCCCAGCCGCGCAAGCTTTGAGCAGGCTATGGCGGCGTTCGAGGGCACGGTGCTAGCCGTAGTCCACGACCGCTACTTCATCAAGGAGTTCGCTACACGCATATGGGCCGTTCACAATGGCACGGTGCACAGTCACGTGGACCTGGCGTCTTACCAACGTGTGCGGTCCCGCGACCGCTGACCATGGCCCGCCCGGGCACGCCATAGAGGGTTGAGCTTGCTCAGCCCTCGTCTGTATCATGGGGCTTGCGGTCCACCAACACCGTCGCCAGCTCTGCTGGACGGTCGGTGCCAGGCACAAACTCCGCGGTTTGGTATATTGCGCCAAACCGGCAGCTCTCCTCACACTGGCCACAGTACGCACAGCGATCTGGATACCAGATAAGGCGGAACTTATCACGTCCTTCGCGCTCCAACTCCAGAGCAGCCGCGGGGCAGTCGCGCACACACAGCCCACAGCCGCGACACTTGTCAGCTCGGATGCGAATACGGCCCCGATACCCCTCGGGGACTTCCACCGGGCCGAAGGGGTATTTCACGGTACTAGGCCCGCTAATTAGGGCGCGCACGACATTCGGGAATAGATAAGCGAACAAACGAAATCCACGGGGCACCGTTAACCTCCCCGAATCCACAATGACACGAAGATCTGCAGCAGCGCCAGCGGCGCCAGTACCCGCCACCCGAGGCTCGCCAGTTGATCAATACGCAGGCGTGCATAGAGAACGCTGGCTGCAGACAACATCAAGAGAATGACCAACACCTTCAGGCCAAAGACCGGTGCCGCGGGAAGTGCTTGAAAAAAGCGACTCTCACCAAAGAACAAGTTGGTCAAAAGAAAGGTGCCCACAACCGTCTGCATATCCATCGTCAGGTGCCAGAGCGCCAGCTTGCGTCCGCTGAACTCCGTCAGCGGCCCAGCGACGACCTCGGACTTGGCCTTGGGGATGTCCAGTGGGTCGCGCTTGAGCTTTCCGATTAGGCCAACAAGCGCAAGGAGAAAACCCAGCGGCTGGACCAGGGCAATCCAAGCAGTCCGGCCCTGATAAGCAATGATGCCAGCAATGGACCAGGAACCGCTGAGGATCGCTGGCCCGGATAGAGCCATAAGGAAGGGCACTTCATACGAGAAATATTGCAGCAAAGACCGATGTCCCCCAATGATGCTGTATACACCCACCGAAGTCCAACCGGCCAAGAAGTAGGCGAGAGCGGGAATGCTCAAGAAGAAAAGCACCACAATCAGATCGCCCTCGAATGAAGCTCCTCTCACATTGGCGACCGGCACGTAAAGGCTAGCGGTGAGGACAGCCACTAGTGAGCCAATCGGCAGCGCAGCGGCGGCCACCGTATGCGCCCCGGTCGGCAGCAGGTCCTCCTTGGTCAGCAGCTTGATGAAATCTGCCAAAGGCTGATACCATGGGGGACCTACACGCTCCTGCAAGCGCGCGATCACGCGCCGATCGATCCACTCAAAAGCGAGGGCGCAGAGAAAGAGAAAACCAAAACCCGGAAAAACAAGCAAACCAAACAAGCCCATGGGTCTCCTATCTGTCTGCACACGCGATGCACAAGTCGACACCCGAGAGCACCACCGATACATCCGCCATCGACACACCCCTCAACTGATCCGGCAGCGTGATGAGGGTCGTCAGCGTGGGCGTACGGACCTTCACACGAGCCGGTGTATCGCTGCCATCACTTCGCACGTAGTAGATGACCTCGCCCCGCGGGGCTTCCGACCGGCTCACAGCCTGCCCAGCAGGCACCCGACGTGGCGCGCGCGTCGACACCTCTCCCTCCGGCAGTCTCTCCAGTATCTGTCGACACAAAGAGACGCTTTCCACGGCCTCCTGAACGCGCACCAGCGTTCTCGCCCACACATCTCCGTCCGTATGTACGGGGACGTTAAAGGAAAGGGCGTCATATGGCGGACGTGGCAGATCCCGTCGGACATCCACATCCAGACCCGAAGCCCGCGCAACAGGGCCTACCACGCAGTATTGCCGCACCTGTTCAAGCGAGAGATAGCCGATTCCGCGGGTCCGCAGGCGTAGAGAGCGTTCATGCTGAACGACATCAAGGGCACGGTGGATCTGGCGCTCAAGCACGCCCAGCTGCTGCAAAATCCGGTCGCGATGCTCCTCTGTCAGGTCGACACAGACGCCTCCGATCACGTTTGCCGCATGGGCAACACGACCTCCGGAGAGATCTTCCATGATGTCTAGTGCGATCTCGCGATCGCGCCACGCGTACATGAAGATGGTATCGAAGCCTATGTTGCGCGCGAGGACTCCCAACCAGAGCAGGTGGCTGTGAATGCGCTCCAGTTCACAAAGCAGGCCCCGAAGATAGAGACCACGTGGCGGGACTTCGAGCTCCGCCAGGGCCTCCACCGCCTGACAATAGGTCGTGGTGTGGACATGCGAACAGATGCCACAGACCCGCTCAAAGAGATGAACGTTTTGAATGTTGCTCTGCTCCTGGCTCAGGCGCTCAATTCCCCGATGAACATAGCCTAGACGCATCGCACTGTCGATGACGTATTCGCCCTCGACGGTCAGCTCAAACGAAAGAGGCTCCTTCAGCAAGGGGTGCTGAGGCCCGATGGGCACGATCAGCCTACTCATCTCCACCCCCCTCGGTTCCCTCGCCATTCCGTGCCGCCTCGCCCGCCCCACGACCCCTTGCCATCGGCGCAGCATCTTTCCAGTCATCCGGCAACAACAGCGGCCTAAGACCTGTGTGTCCCTCGAACTTGACCCCGAACATCCCGTAGACCTCTCTCTCATAGAACGCGGCACCCGGAATGACCTCGATCAGGGAGGTGATCCGTGGGTCCTCGGGTGGCAAGCTGATGACCAAGGTCAAACGCAAACCCTCCCAGAAATGATAGTAGAGCCTGAGCTCCTCATTTACGTAATCAGCAGTGATCGTCGAGAGATGGCGAATATCGAATTGCTCCCGGAGTATGGACACTGCTTCGCCCAATCGCTGTGCTGGCATCATCACAAAGGTCTCATCGACCGGTGCTGAGCACACCTCCAGCTCTTCAGAACAGAGGGACCGCAAAACAGCGAGCACCTCGTCTGTCACCACTCGCTCATTCATCGAAGTGTTCACGTAATCCCCCTAATAACCGAATTAACCCATCGATGATGGCTTCCGGGCGACACGGACAGCCGGGCACATACAGATCGACAGGCAGGATCTGATCGACTCCGCCTAGCACGTTGTAGGCGCCTTGAAAGACGCCTCCCGAGCAGCTGCAGCTCCCTACTGCAACGACCCATTTCGGCTCAGGGATTTGCTCGTAGATGCGCCTGAGTCGATCACGCGACTGTCGCGTGACAGGACCCGTGCAGAGAAGGATGTCCGCATGACGCGGCGAGGCCTCCTTCAGGATACCCAAACGCTCCACATCATAGCGGGGAGTCAGCAGATCCAGGATTTCGATATCACACCCATTACAACCGCCACTGTTGAAGTGCAGCACCCACGGTGACTTCCGTCGCGCCCATTGCACAACAGGACGAGCCCAAGCGCGTATGCGCTGCTCAAAGCGCTCCATATCAATGTTCCCTTCCCGTCAGCACAAACACACTTAGCGCAATCCCACAGAGATAGATTGCCGCGGTGCGATGCGATGTGACTGTGTTAGGCAACGTCGAGATAACCAAAGCCCCGACGTGCAAAATCGCGAAAAGCAGCGCCAGGCGATAGAACGCCTGATAGCCAAGACTGCCTGGAAGGCTCCTCGGCAACTCGCCGCCTGTGTAGGGCAAATGCTTGCCCGGAGATGCCTCACCACGCGCCTGCAGAATGCCGCCCAGCCAGTACAGAAACCAGGCAACTGCAAAGAAGACGGCGGCTGCCACAGGTGGGCTATAAAGCAAGTTCTCCATTCCGGTCCCCCGGGTCTTCCTTCGCTATGTGCGTCATTTTATGATCCCATCTGCATACCCCAGCCACGACGCCGGAGCCACGCCCATGGCCAACACCAGCACGGCGAGGACGACCATCGGAATGGCCATCCAGCGCGATAGTGAGATTGGCGAGTTCTCCACATCGTCCGGCAGCGGTGTGAAGAGATGACCGATCAGGGGCAGATAATAGCCCAAAGAAAGCAGGCTATTGAACAGAAACAAGGCAGCGCCGATGTAGGCCAACCGATCTCTGGCGGCCACGACCTCCGACAGGACGAACCACTTCGCAGCGAAGCCCGCCAGAGGCGGGAAGCCCGCGAGACCCAGCAACGCCAACGAGAACAGCACAGCGACCAGAGGCAGCCACTGGGAAGTGCCGCGCAGCTCAGGAACGCGTGTTGTGCCGACGTAGTAATGGCAGACACCTTTGCTCAGGAACGCCAGTGCCTTCATCGCAGCGTGACTCAGAAGGAGGAAGAATCCGGCACGGAGGGCATCGGTCTGTCCGTAGCGTAAGCCAATGCCCAGCGCAAACATGATGTAGCCCGCTTGCGCTATCGATGAGTAGGCCAACATGCGCTTGGTGTTGCGCTGAACCAGAGCCAACGCATTCCCCACGGTCATGTTGAGGAAGGAGAGCAGGATCAGCACGAGCCCCAGCTCTGCTGCCCCAAACTGCAGCCCCAAAGCCACCCGTACCAGCACGTAGAGCGTGCTCTTCGATCCTATGCCCGCGAGGAGAGCGCTAACGCTGCTTGGCGCTCGCCCGCAGGCGTCAGGCAACCAGGTATGCAGAGGCACAATACCACTCTTCAAGGCAAGACCGACCACGAAACAGGCAGCGCCGGCTTGCCACCACAGACCGGGGGTCCCTTCGATAGGAAGGGCAATCTGTCCCGTCTCGCGGTAGACTCAAGCCGTTCCAAGCAACATAATCAGGGTTGCCACCGTGCCCAGGATCAGGTACTTGAAGCCGGCCTCAACAGCCGTATCGGTCTGCCGCCGGAAGGCCACCAGCACGTAGCTCGCGACGCTCATCAGCTCGCAGAACAGATAGATCGCGAACAGATCGGTGACCATGACCATACCGATGATGCCCGTTACCAGAAGCAGCAGCAAAGGATAATAGGTGTGAAAGCGACGATCGAGAGAGATGTACCGCCCTGAATAGACAGCAACACACAGGCCCAGAAAAAGCGCTATACCCGACACGAAGATGGTGCCTCGATCAACCTGCAGCGTCACCATGCTCGAAGAAGTGATCATCCAGCTCAGCCCCTCTTCATCGCTAACACCAGAGAGATGGACCAGAGCGACGAGCGCTGCGCCAAGGATCATGCTGGTGCTCAGCGCAAGCTGTTGGTTTGTGGCGGTCGCCAAGCGTGCCAGAAGGTAGACAAGAAACGCCCCGACCACAGGGATCAGGATTGGCAACACCACCCATAGGTCATTGGTCATCACCACTGACCCCTGAGCAGCAGCGGAAGCTCTTGGACGACCCAGTCCAACAGCGGTGCGGGGAAGATACCCCCGATGACAGCAAGCGCCGCGAGAACAATCGTGGGTATCAGCATCGCTTTCGGAACCGTCTTCAGGCGTAGCTTGGGTGGGATGTCGCCCCAGAATGGCCCTGCGCCGATGCGAAGCGCATAGGCCACCGTCAACACCGATCCCAATAGCGTAATCACAGAGAGGGCAATGTGAGCCGTGTGGAACCCACCAGCGAAGATCATCCATTCACTGTCGAAAACACACAGAGGCGGAACGCCAGCAATGGCCAGCAGTCCGATAGCGCCGCAGGCCGCCACTGCCGGCATCTTGCGCCCCTCACCGGACAGCTCGTCGAACTGGCGTTTGCCTGTCGCGTGGATGAAGATACCCACGACCATAAAGAGCAATGCCTTGACAATCGCATGGAAGATCACGTGCAAGGTGGCGCCGGAGACGCCCTCCTGCGTAAGCGTCCCCAATCCGAACAGGATGTAACCCATCTGACTTACACTGGAATAGGCCACAATCCGCTTCAGGTCATCCTCAGCCAGGGCCATCAAGGCACCATAGACCTCCGAGACGACACCCACGATCATCATCGGCAGGGCATAGACTCTAGCCTGCTCCATGGAAAACAGGCTCAGAGGAAAACGTAAAATGCCATAGGTTCCCATACCCAACATGGCGGCGGCAAGCATAATGGTGACCGGCATCGGCGCCACGGTGTGGGCATCGGGCAGCCACAGGTGCAGCGGGAAAACCGCCATCTTTATGCCAAATCCGATGAGGAAAAGCGGCATAATCACGCCGATCAGGTCTGGAGGTACCACCAATGCAGCGTTCCGCAGACCCGAAAAGCTATCGTGTCCCATCAAGTCGTAAAGCACCAAGAAACCGACGAGCACCAACAGGGATCCTATATGCGTGAAGATCACATATTTGAGCGCCACATTCTCGCGCCGAACATTCGTCGTGGTATCTCCCCAGAAGAGAATCAGGGCAGCCGAGGCAATGAGCATGAGCTCCCAGAAAGTGTAGAAGAGCACCAGATCATCGGCAAGGGTCGTGCCCGTCATCCCCACCGCGAACAGCAAGAGCAGCGCGTAGAAGAGCGGGGTGCGATCATCGACCTTGTGATAGCCCCAAGCGTACACGGTGGCGAAAGCCGTCACGGCTGCCTCAGTCAAAAGGAATGGAAGGGAGAGCCAATCCAGGTGTAGGACGAGCTCGATTCCCACCACCGGCATCCAAGCGATCCGGAAAGAGGGTTCATCCCCGCGCTGTAACGCAGGAACCAACACAAACACCGAGACCAACAACAACAGCACTGACAGTCCCGCCAGTAGGCCGGCAGTCTTGACCGTTTTCCGCCGAAACACAACCAATATCACGGCCATGCTCAACGGCGCAGCGAGGGTTGTCAGTAAAGCTAAGGTCTCTAGAGTCATCTCGCTTTTCCTTGTGTCAGATAAAGTTCATTGATCGATAGTACGTCTTGTTCATCACCGCGGACGGACCCACAGGCAGAATCACCCGACGACCACAACCAACAACAGGGCCACAATGGGTGACAAGACCACCCACAGCAAGCTATCTCGCAGCCGCCCGCTGTGCTGGTGACTGAACCACCAAGCACCGCGCAACGCACTCCCGCTTACGGTCGCCGGAAGATGATCGAGCCCCCGATCTTCCACGCGCCAGTGTAAGACATTCGCAAGCCGCAGCGTTGCGCGGGCTACCCGCATCACCTGGTCGTGGTCTGCCAGCCCCGCCAGGTCGTGATTCGCAAGCCGCAGCGTTGCGCGGGCTACCTGCATCACCCCTTCTTGGAACACCTCAACCTCGATCAGACGATGCAGTATCTTCGCAAAATGGAGCATGGCCTGGGCTATCCGTATGATCCCTGCCTGGAACACGCTAGTCTCACCGAAACGCAGCGCCGCCCTCGCGCCACACAGGAGACGTTCAAGCAGCCGATTTGGCGCTCGCGCCACGGCCACAGCCTCGGCAGGCACTAGGCTCCCGGCCCACCACGCCAGTGCCCGCACAGGAGCAGCGAGCACAAGAAGCACAACCAGCGCAGCCTGAGCGCCGACGGCCGCCAGGGCAATGGCAGCGCCGCCCACGACGGCACTACCGTAGACAACGATGGAGCCGGGATCTTCCCGAAGGTGCAGCACCCCGAGCATGGCGCCAAGAACAACGGAAACCGAACCCAAGACTAGGACAATAACGCCAACCATCCCACCGGTTATGATGGGCGAGACACGATAGAGAAGGTAGAGCCCCAATTGTGGCATCACTGTAGCGAAGACCCATCCCCGCACGGGCAAGGGAAGCGCACGCCCACCCGCAAGCCATTGATGAAATGGCCACACCCCCAACTTCACCCAACAGGCAAGCGCGAAGCCGGCAGCAGTCCAAGCTCGGATTGGCCCGTCGAGGGCCGCACCAACTCCGAGAGCCGTCTCAATGTCGAGGCTGCCCGCCGCGTCCAGCAGGATCAAGATAGCCGCTAAGAGACCGGCGTCACCAACGCGCAGCACCAGATAGACACGTCCAGCCGACGAGGTGGCCTGCCGATCCGTCGATTCGACAGCCAGCACAGCAGCCACGCAGAGGGCTACGATCTCCAGAGCGACGTAGCGCCCCAGGAAGTGGCCCATCAGGAAAGCCACGTTCGACGCCGACAGCGCAACCAGGGTGAAGACGTCCATGAAGGGCGAGCGTGCGTTCTCGGCTCCGCGAGCGATGACATAAACCATGAATGCGCTTGCCGTCGTCGTCACCGCTGCCCAAAGCCCGACGCCCCCAACGTGCAGGCTCCAAGCACCATACCCCGGCAACCATTCGACCCCCAACCTGATATGGCGGTCCCCATAGGCCAAGAGGCTCAATACACATAGCGTTGTCAATGCAGATGCAACCAAGGGCGTCCACCGTCGTAAGTGATCATTTCGCCGACCCAACAGACCAGAGATGCAGGCACCGATCAGAGGCAGAACCAGCGTCCCTGCAAGCCACCAAACCATTGCGCTCACTCCCCTACCCACGCAAGCGTGTCAGCTCGTCGACGTCTCCAGAGGGATAGTGACGATAGACGTTGACCATCAGAGCGAGCGCCACAGCCATCACCACGGCCTCCACAATCAGAGCGGAGAGCACCATAGACTGAGCCAGGAACACATCACTGTTGGCTCGTCCCGCCCAGATCAGGGCCAGACAGACACCCTGGAGCATAATCTTCAGCGCAAAGATCTGCCTGATCACCTCGCGTTGTGTCAGCAGACCCACTAGACCCAGGGCAAAGAGAGCGACGCTCAAGACGCCGACAATTGTGTCAATCCACGGACCTGTCGCTGGAGGCATCGATCAACTCTCCCAGGGCGATGCGCCATCAAGGCCTGCGTCCGTCTCTGACGTCTCGCGAGGATGGGGTAGAATGGCGGCGACACCAAGGGCCCCTGCGAAGATCAGTCCCACTTGCACTAGCAGGTCGATTGTCCGACGCTCCCAAAACCAGGTGCGGAACGTAGAAGCGATATCTTCCACGTGATCAGAAGCGCCCGGAGCGAGCGTGCGGCCAACTGCGAGGCCTACGAAGAGGAGCACAGCCGCGAGGGTAGACCACAAGATAGTTTCACGCTTCATTGCTGCCCTCCTCAATGGAGCGCGTGAGGCTGATCGTTACGACGAAGAGAACGCTGATGAGGCCTGCCCCCACGCTCAGCTCAAAACCAGCCGCGTAGGGAGCATCAAGGGCGAAGAATAGCATCGCCAGCGCTGCGCTGCCGATGCCCAACGCTATCGCGGAGCGAATGGTGCTCCGGAACAGCAGCGCAGCGGCCGCACTGGCAAATATGGTCAGCGCCAGAAGAATGTACAGCACATGCCTTGCACGTTACCTGGTCCTTTCCGGGGCCATCCCAGCTTCCTGACCGCTGCATCCAACCGTTAAGAAGCCAAGAGTGTCGGGTTGTATAGACCCGGTAACACGCTGGCACGGGGCAACTGCGGTCACCGTCCGTGCAATGCACTATGGGGCCATATCGAGGGTGTGATGATCGACGCCTAACCAAAGACGAGAGGAACTGCACTCCCGCAGTCTGGCTAAGCCCACCTCGCGAGCGGCCGACGGCCTATCTGGGTCCGCCGATAGGGAGCGGTCGTAGACGATGGAATGGGCCACTATAAGTCGTAATGGTCAGGTGCTTCATCCTCTCCCTTTGACAATCCAAAGGGCACAACG
>JBNGCP010000072.1:0-18901 GCA_049974845.1 Anaerolineae bacterium
GCACCAGTTGGAGAGCGGACAGCATCCAGAGTAGTCGCCGGATCGCAGGATAAGCGAGGGGCGCCGCCGGCACGTGCCGGACCGGAAAGCGCAGAATGCGCACCCCATCGTGCCAGGCCTCGTGCTCCTCGAAGCGCGCCGACCCCGGATGCCAGAAGAGCTCAAAGTCTTTAGCATCCGAGGTCGCGACGGTGACATGGTGGCCTTCCGCCGCCAAGCGGGTGGAGATCGCATCGAGGAGGATCTCCGCGCCGCCGCGGATCGGCCAGTAGCGTTGGATGATGTGGAGGATTCTCAAACCAGACCAGTCCTTGTCTGCAAGACAGGTTCTCTCGGGCAAGCCGCCATCCTATAAAGAGCATAGCCCGAACTCGCCCCAAGACAAGCCGAAGCGGCCTCCGATACGTGTCCCTAACGAGTCGCCGCAGCCAGTGTCCCAGCACCCAAGTGTCTTGATAGACAGGAGCAAGGGAAACCCATCTAGTCAAGGGAGTAAGCGCACGAGCGAATCCAACCGAGCGCCACAGGCATGGTATCATCGACGAGCAAGACGGTAGTGAGCAAGACCAAGTGAGCGCGTGACGGCGACCAGCGGGGGGTCCCTGTGCCCTCACCTTCTGGCTCAGCACCACAACAGGTCGCTGAATGTCTCACGATCAGCGACCTGCTGTGGCGTGCTAGTCAAAGCCTATACGGAACCCGGCTACGTCACTGCTTCATTACGGCGGGCACCTGCACGCGATACACATCACCTACGAACACAGTGAATGGTACCGTCATAGGACTCTCAGGAAGCTCCTCACCCTCGAAAACGCTCCGAATCTGCACAGCAAAGTCGTGATACCCACTCGACAACGACCCAGTCTCTACCACAACGGAGAGAACATCATAGCCCACCAGCGTGCCCTTACTGGGGGAGATGTTAACGATCGGATGACTCGGCGTCGCAACCCAGTCTACGGGATAAATCCCCGTGTTGCGAATGATGACAGAAGAAGTCACAGCATCCAGGCCATCATCCGGATCCTGAAATAGCGTCGCCGAGTTGCTCTGGGCGGTCAAAGCTGGTGTCCCTGGCATTAGGCCTGTGTTGCGCGTATTAGCGTGAAACTTAGGCCACGCACGAATGTCCTGTGCAAACCCCGTATCCGGGAGTTCGAAGCTATAGACATAGCCGCGGCCGGAATCATAGTAATCCGAACCACCTACTATGATGTCCGTGCGCTGATCACCATCGATATCCCCAAGAGCTGGCGTACCGAAAAGGGAGTAAGTAGTCCGCAGACTGCACTCCTGAACTCCATAGTGGCTAACCACAACTACGTCCCACAACATTGTAAAGACTATTTCCGGCGTCCCATCTCCGTCAATGTCGACCACCGCAGGTGAGGAGCGTATGAATCCGTTATGCCCGGCATAATCCTTCGGCCACATCGGAAAACCACTAACCTCTCGACCAGTATGGTGCCACGCATAGAGCGCACCGTAGCAGTCCGGGTCGCTTCCTCCATCTGTGCACGCATTCGGCTTACTCATACCTGTGTAGCCTGAACCGATGATAATCTCGAGATCCTTGTCTCCGTCAAGATCAGCCAGAGCTGGGGAGCTCATCCCCGGGCGCGCCGTTGCCTTCGGCCAACCCGGGAGATCGCTTATCTGCCACCCGTCGGAGCCCATTTGGATCTCGAAACCATAGACGTAAGGCTGCGTATAGTTGCCGCGCTGATACCAATAGTGCCCCGTCCCAACGAAGATCTCAAGATCCCCATCCCCGTCGACATCCCCTACGGCAGGTGATGAGTAAATAGTCTCTATCATCTGCCTGCGTGCTAGCAGACGACCATCGTGGCTCAGCACCAGCACAAATCCGCCATCGTCTGTTCGGTATCCATCTAGAAGCACACCGCCCCCTGTGATATCCGTGCCAGCGATGATCTCCAACTTGCCATCGCCGTCGAGATCAGCCAGGGCAGGTGTGGACCACACCGTATCGGCGACGTGATAGTGCCAGACATACCGCCCTCTGTGATCAAGCACGTATATGTTGCGATCCCAAGATGCGACAACAATCTCGAGGTCCCCGTCGCCGTCCAAGTCCCCAACGACAGGTGATGCGAAGTTGCCTCCCGGCGTGGCAGTACCTTGGGCATCCTCGGTCCGATACTCCCAGAGTTTGTTGCCATCTCTGTCAAAAGCAATCGCACCACCGCGGTTCGTCGTCGTTTCGCCACCAGTGGTGACGACCACTTCCTGAGTGCCGTCTGGTGGAAAATCGAGATCCGCGACGGCCGGTGAGGAATAGACCCCATGGGCGAGAGGCGCTTGCCATTTCACCGTTCCAGTGTGCTCCAGCACCGCGAGCACTGGAGCACGATCAAACCTGGTGGTTCCCACAATAATCTCTAGCTTTCCACCGTCGTTGCCATCCAGATCCACTAGGATCGGTGAAGAGTCTTCAATCCGCCCCCCATCCAGCGCAGTCTTCCACTGGATGGACGCCACTGAGGCGTTCGCATCGTCATAGAAACGCGACGCTGAGATCAGGAGCGACAGGATCAGAGCCAACAGGGTGACCGACAATACTCGCGCTCGTGCCATCATCAACTCCTCTCGACTCTTAACTCTAAGTGACAGAGCCTGAAATGCCAGTCTACTTCCCCAGCAACATTCTAACCGATTACATACCAATTATAAACGATGGCCTTGCTCTTGTCAAGAGTGCAAAGATGAATCTTCATCCTTTTGTTTGAGAAGGGTTTGTTGCGCCAGAATCAGGATGGTCAAGTTACCAGGCTGTGGTCAATAGCCACCCAGTTTCCTACCCGTCCGTGGGGCGGCCAGGGGATAAGTACGAGCAGAAACCGGCCTATTGGCGCGGGGAGAAGCGACTCAGATGGGCCGGTTTGTGAATTAGGAGCTACTCACGTGTATAGGAGGGGCAATCCTGGATAGAGCCATCAACCGGAGCTTGTCCTGGCAAGTCGTATTCTGGTCTAAGGCACTATCCAGAGACACAAACAGGAATCAAACCAGTAGCAGTTCCTCCATGTTGAGCGCTAAGGAAGAGTCAACTGCCAATGCCTGGCCGCGTCCAGACAAGCCCGACGGTCAGGCAGAACGCCAGAACCTGAAAGAGGTAACCTCTCCCCACTCTCTGGAAGATACATCCCTACGCAGATACGGCGCTCACCTGGTGCCGGTTTATCAGGTAGAGTTAGGTGAAAGTCATCGGTGACTGTCTCACCGGGGTGCCACCAACTAGTCGGATAGCGCCCCTCTAGCGGAGGCTTGTCGTGTTGAGCAATCAAGACATCATTAGGATTCACTAAGTGTACGAAAACCGTGTAGTCCTCAGAGAACCCATTGTCGGTACGCCAATGGAGACGAAGAGTGGGACCATCAACGGCCGAGCTTCGACCGCGGTCCCATTTATAACCAATCAGAGTAGCCCCATCAGCAAATTGCACGTCCGTACGAACTACACCAAGCGGCAGATTGGTTGATGCACTCGGAGTCACATCAATGATCTCCAAACCCCTAGGTGCATAGTCGCGCAGACTCAACTGCTGACCATCGGCTGACAATCGCAACTCAGAGCGACGACCGGAGTCGTCCCAATATGGTTGAGTTGCTGAGGTGGGCTGATGGCCGATCAACCAAAGGCCAATACTGAACTTAGTTCTGGGAAGCCCGCTCATATAACCAGTATCCAACTTAATCACGTCACTTCTAGCCCACAGAGACGGCGAGAGCCATTCGGAGGTCAGGAATGGGCGAATGCCGAGCGTGTGTCCATCTTCATCCATGAATACAGCTAATACTTCCACACCACCGAAGCCTTGCACCCTGGGCGCTAGGTACACACTAAGTCGCATCCGACCGTGGCGGCGCATCGCGACATCATAGCCCACGAGCTCCACAGTGTCGCCGTATTCAACGTTTACATGATACTCGGGATCAATCATCTCCGGCGTGACAAAAGAGTAGAACTGATCTGGGATCGTGTCAGATAAGAACCCACGCCTCAAAACCAAGAAGCCATCACTTGCTGACCAGACACCGAAGTCATCGTGACGAATCAGATCATCAACATCAGCACGATATCGTTCGTATGAGTCAAGTGGCCAAACAGATCCCGAGGTCACATCGAACACGATATACTCAGCATCATCCACAACAGGATACTGATATACTTCTCTGCGATGTGTCAAATGGGGAACCAACGAGGTCTGAGCTGAAACCGACGCATCTGCTGGGATTGCCTCCAGCTGCCTTTGGCCCTGAGATTCGTGGTAGCCAGCTGTCGGCCAATCAAATCCACCGAATATCGGTAGGGCGCCTCGCCTGTAACATGAGAAGCACCCCGAAGCAAACACCATCAAAGATAAGATTCCAACCCACGTACGTCGCTTAAGCCGGAAAGCGCCAGACAAGACCGTGGCCAACCAATCAATGCCAGCGATCGTCCCGCCCAGCAATCCGGCAACCGCCGGTGCCGAATAGTGAAACTCATCGACAAGGTGCTGATAAGGGAAGTTCGAAAGCAGATTGACAGCCAGGGTTGGTAGAGACAACATCAAAGGCCCGAGCCCAAATAACGGCAAAAAAGCAAGAGGAGCGAACAGCGATATCACATACATGAAGCGCTGCTCCGTGGCAAGGTAGCGCGCGACTGAAAACGGATGTGTAGCAATATAGACAATCGCGTCGGCCAGGCCATCTCCAAACTGACTGTACCGATCAAAGTGCGCGAGATCACCGTGATTAAACGCCGGCAGAATTACAAACGATGCAACGGAAAACCACACCAAGCCAAACACGACCGTCGCTGACCCGTGCTTCCTCTTTTTCTTGCTGATAATCAGATACAAGCCCAAAGCAACCACGATCAGTGGCCCGTCTTCCTTACACGACATAGCCAGAGCCGAGAATAGATAATGCATGCCAAAGTGCTCCACTTCTATCGCATATAACGCTGCCAAAACGAATGTAGAACTCAGCGTCACGGCATGGAAATGGAACACATTCGCCGCCTGTAAAGGTGGATACATCAAGTATACAGCCGTGAGACCCAAGGCAGCGAAAGAATTCCGCAGTCTTCTACGAGCCAGAAGATAAACAAAGACCCCACCTAGTGCAACGATCACAGACTGCACAATCAAGAGCACGTTCACACTCTCATAAACCCAATACAGAGGAGCAATCAGGATCAGAATTGGCTCGACGTGCAATCCAAGGCGGCTCTGAATACCGCTCACAGTAGTGAGCTCTAGCAGCCTACCGTGCGCAGTGTTCCACACCGCCTGATCCATATTTCCAAGATCATAGCACGAGGTCCAGAACACTCTGTGTTCCATAATCGTCAAATAGCTGAAAACGAGAGCGTAGGCGCACACAGCCACCACCATAGCAGAGAACGCCACGCGCCGATGCAACACAGGTTCAGTCACCAAGATCTAACCGCCTCAAGTAGCTCAGCAAGCGGGACCTAACCACTGACGGCTGAAAAGCCTTCACTCTCCTCCGTCCAGACCGAATCAGACGATCCCGCAGATCTCTGCGCACCTCCAGGATTCCTATTAGCTCCGCCAGTTCCTCGTAGCGCTTGACGCTGAGCAGTAAGCCGGCCTGCCCCAATGTCTCGGGAACAGCGGCCGCGGCGTAGGCAACTATCGGCACACCAAAATACATCGCCTCGATAAATGGCTTTCCAAACCCTTCATGTTCACTCATCGACACGTAGACGTCCGCAAGTCGATAATAGGTTGCCAAAGCCCGCTGAGTTACATGGCCGGTGATCACAACGGCATCGTTAACGCCCACATCAGCGGCGAGCTCCTCCAGCCAGTCAGCATAGGCAGGCATCCATCTCGATCCCACAAGGAAAAGCCGCGCGCGAGGGCAGACCCGCCGCACATAGTACATTAGCTTCACCAGATCATCTTGGCATTTGTTGGGTGCGATCCGCCCAACAAAGAGAAGATTCGGACCGCCACTTTCGTATTTCTTCTGTAGTTCTGGGTCAGACTCGTACGCGTATCGTGATTCATCAAACACAATGGGCAGAACACCCGTGTTCTCGTAGCCCACTGACACCAGTTCTAGTTCGTTGTACTGCGAATCCCCAAGCGCCAGCAGCGTCTTTGCTCGCAAAGCATCAAGCTGCTTCCGTCCGCGCTTGACCTGGTGTGCCAAGCGTGGATCCACGTGCTCGAAGAACGTCACAGGCGTCACATTATGATAGATCAGGATAAATCGCACGCCCGCCTCAAGCAGATAATCAACAAGGTCAGCGCCGATACTGTGGTGGAGAAGAACCGTTGCTGCCGGTGAGCGTGGCGAGTAGCCTAGGTAGGGACGGATCTCACTCGCCAGGCTCTCGTGGATGCTCTCCGCGTATATGTGTGAATCGTATCCAAGGCCCCGAAGCCACGATCGCAACAAGAGAGCAGAGTCTGTGATCGCATCGCCGGGGGTGGCTCCTACGAGGAACTGATGCAGCTCCCGTATTCCGGTCAGCACAAACGCCACCTTCCCAACAACGACCGAAAACGAGAGATGACTGCATCCCACGAGTAGTTTGACGTGACATACCGACGTCCATTCGCAGCCATTCGGCCTGCCCGCCAGGGATTCTCCACAAACCACTCGACTGCGGCGGTGAACTCCTGACAATCCCGAAAATGTAGTCCTCCTCGGCTTCGAAGGACATGTCCCCGGGTGACCGGGCAGTCAGAGTGCACAAGAACCGGCGTATCACTTAGCCAAGATTCCATGATCGTTATAGAGAAGCTTTCATTCAGCGAAGGTTGGCAAAGGGCCAGAGCGGAAGACAGCAATTCCGCTTTCTGCTCTTCCGACACAAACCCCAGATACTCAAAGCCTGGCCCGTTCGGCGGCTTCAGAGGACCACTGCCGATAACTCGTAGTTGCACATCTGGATACAGACGATGACACTGCTGCATACACGTATACAGCAGCCCAAGATTCTTACCATCCTCCAACCTGCCAGCATAAACAACGTGCGCGCCTCGCTCTCCCGAGGCATGGGAAAGGGTCTCAACCGCACCAGCCACGTCCATCCCGCCGCCAACCACGCCAGAATGCTGAAGCTGCAATCCGAGACGCCCTATCGCCAAATCCTGCTCCTCCGGCGAAAGGAACATCACGCCCTCAGCTCGCTCCAACAGATGACGCACGATCTCCATATAGGCGTAGGGTTCGTTGTGCAAGCACGGCCACAAGAGGAGAGAAGCCCCTTTCACCATCCAAGCGCCCGACTGGATAACTGGCGATGCATAAGGCAAGCAGAGTACTACGTCAAACTCCTGAGACGCCTCCCGTATGTGATGATACAACGCCACACTGTGGGGAGCAGTCGCCAACCACTCAAATTCCTCATCAAGGGACAGTCGCCCGGTGGTCTGCAGGCGCCGATCTAGCATCCCAAACCTGCCAGCATCCCAGCCTGTGATAGGAAAGCGACGGATCATCACAGCAGCATCGTGCTCCGAACCAGACGGTAGCTCATTCTCCCAAGTATAGTGGCTACGAGCACAAGTCGTCCAGACCTCAACGTCCCATCCTCGCTGGCTAATCGCATGCGCAAAGCCTCGCGCCAGAGACTCGGCACCACCGATCACACCAGGGCCGTAGCGACCAGTGACAACTGCTATCCTCATGGTGTGTTACTGGAATCACAGTCACGGATGATCCGTCTGCGCAATTCCTCGATCTCCGCGCGCTGCGCTTCCACTTGGGCCGCGAGACGATTCACGACACTCACCAGATGTTTCTCAAGGTAGATCTCCTGACGAGCGAGTCTGTTGACGTAAAAGAGGACCAGATTGTGTGCCTCGCGGCGCACTTTGCGCCACAGGGGCCCGATCACGGGAATCCGTGTCGCAACGGATGGAGCAAGCACCGGCTCCAGGTCACGTTGCCAATAAAGCTCATTGGCCTTGCGGAGATGGTAGTAGAGATCCACATCGAAGTCCTCGCGATCTGGCTCACCGGGGTACGTCGCCACACCAAACGAAGGAAAGAGCGTGCGTGGCTCCCCTTGCTCCTTCCGTCGATGCCGGATGCGATCACGGATCTCTTCCATGATCTCATCGATGTCGATCTCGGGATCGTTGATCTTCAGCAGCTCGCTCTGATCGCTATGATGTCTCATCGAGATCATCCTCCACCACGTTCGTCCATAAAACGCTGTGCGGCCAGCTCTGTCACCAGGACCTCGGTCTCAGCCACTAATTCCTGCACCATACCCTCTAGCCGAGCGTCCATCCAGGCAGCCTGCTGCAGCCAGCACCTGAGCAGTACCTCCCTTTGCTCGTTCAGCCTCTGCCTAAAGTAGCGCAGCGCTGGGCCGGCGGCCACTTGAAACCATAACTTCCGGAAACCCGTCAATACACCGCCAATGAGTGGAATCGATGAGTGAAACGTGAAGTCGCGAAACGGCGGCAGCAAAGCTTCAACTTCACAGGCAGGTGAACCCACGGCGCCTCGAGCCAGCTCCGCGTCCATCTCCCAGGCACGACGATACAATCCCATAAGCGCTTCAAGCACTGCCATCGTCATTCCAGAGTCAGCCTGCCACCACTCGCGGAGTATCCGCAAGCAGTCTAGAGCAGCCCTGAAATAGGCAACACGCAACGAATAACGCTCCCCTCCTGCCATTGCTGACCGTTGATGGACCTCTTCCGCTGGCACAAATTCGGAAAGAAAACGCTCAGGCGAGAGGTGCTTTAGCAGAAACCGGAGACGTCCTTGCTGATAGGCCAATGAAACTTGCTCTGCGTCGGGAAGACTGGTGGTCTCATGATGAACCACCACAGCGCTGGGCTCATACAGCACCTGCTGTCCTGATTTGCGCACTCGAAGGCAGAAGTCCACATCCTCAAAATAACCCCGTCCAAATCCTTCATCCAGAGGTCCCACGCGCTCCAGCGTTGCTCTGGAAAACGCCATGGCAGCTCCTGTGACATACTCTACGTGGGACGCATCATCCCACTGACCTTCGTCCCGCTCCCCAGAGCCGTAGTGATGAGCCAGTCCAAGAGGCCACTCAATCCAACCACCAGCATGTTGAAGCGTCTTGCGGTCACCGTAGAGGATCTTGCAGCCAGCTACCCCCACCTTGGGGTTCCTCACCACACTCTCGAGCGTCCCAAGCCAACCCGGCAGCACGACGGTGTCCTGATTCAGCAGTATGAGCACCGAGCCCTCAGCCATCCGAAGGCCAACGTTGCAGCCACCCGCGAAACCTAAGTTTCGCGGATTGCGAATGAGTTTCACGGCAGGGAAATGGCGAGCGATGAAATCCGCAGACCCATCCTGTGAAGCATTATCGACAGCGATGACCTCGAATCCGGAGTAACGCTGGGCAAGCAACGCCTCAAGGCAATCAGCCAGATACGTTCGCCCGTTCCATACGGGGATCACAACAGATATATCAACCATAGAGCCCTTGACCATCTATTGGTCGTGGTATCACGTCGAAATCCCGAGCGCTCTCAAGAGCCTATCTAGCCACTTCGTGAATCGGACAAAGCGTCCGCGTTCGTAACTGGTCACAAGCGCCTCTAGCCGGTCCCGCTCTTGCCTCAGTGCAGAGACCGCATCAGTATATCCGACAGCTCTCTCTATCTCCAAGCTGACAGCCTCGGCCTGCTGCGTACTAGCCTCTTTGTCAGGAGCACGCCTTGGCGCCCGACAGAACTCAATCAGAGGAAAAGCCGCCCTTTCCCAGGTCAGTTCCTCTCGTGCTTTCTCAAATGCCGCATCAGCCCATCCCGGCGAGCGGCTGAGAAGCTCAATGACCGCATCGGCAGTATCCAACACATTCTCGCTATCGACCAGAAGGCCCACTCCGTACTTCTCAACCAGTTCACTCGTGGCATCACCGCGTGTGACAACCATAGGGACACCAGCCCAAATGTAGTCAAGCACTCGACTGCGAAAGGCCAGTTTGCTTTCGACACTGCGAATGTGGGCTGACAAACCAACGTCGGCGCGCGCCAGGTATCTGGGCCACTCAGAACGAGGCACCCAATCCCCAAAGTGTATTGAACGGTCAAGCAACCCCAGTCTCTTGCTGAGTTCAACTGCCTCAGTCACCTTGGGCATATCAGGCATACCGGGGTTTGGATGTCGAGTACCAGGAAAAAGGAGCTTTGCATTCGGAAAGCGCTCAAGGACTCTGGGCATTGCCGCGATCACCGTCAGAGGATCAAGCCATTGCCATAGGCCTCCCCCCCAGAGCAACACCAGATCATCTGCTCCTACGCTCGGAATCACGTCGCTCTCCTCTTTGTCCAAGAATGATCGGGACGGCAGACCATATGGCACAACATCCACAAGCCGCCGCAAGGAGGGGTCCTCAAGATAGGTGTGGGGATTCACGCGTCCATTCATCTCCAAGATTCCAAGCCACCAGACACGCTGTATCTCCGATGCGCAGATAATCAAATCTGCGGCTCTGGCCTGAAGGGACAGCAACTCAACTCGCGGCCTGTAGCGGCGCATCTGAGTCTCCAGCGTCTCAAAGCCCGCCCACAGAGCCAGCGTCTCAATGGTGTGGGGATCGTATCCGTCAACAACTAGAGGTTTCGTCCAGTGGCGAAGCTCAGGGCACACCAGTAGCACGTCGCTACCCACAATTGCCACATCGGACCATCCCAGGGCTGAACGCAACACGCTCGGGTCACTATGCCCGTAGGTCACAAACTCTACCACGCTCGATTCTGGCACACAAGATCCATCGGGCGCGGCAATCTTGACCGGAAAGTACTGAGCAAGGACTTTGGCCAGTTCCCAGTAGCGCACACCCGGACCCGCCATCTGAGAGCCAACGACATCGTGACTGGCCACCAGGACACGAGGAGAGGCATTCATGATATACTGACAATCCTATATCGCTGATGAGCTTTCGTCATCTACTCATTCAAGTCCGCCCCGATATCTTCCTCAGGGATCTTCCACTCGCCGTCCAGCGTCACCACCCCATAGATCTCCCGAGAGTCGCCCCGCTGAACCCAAAAAGGGTACAGTCGATCTTGGTAATCATACGTCTTGGTCGTGCGTGCGTTCTCCGCAGAGACAGAGATGAGGTAGCTCCCTTCAAGCAACCGTAGCTTAGGAATATAGTAGCTCACGACACCAGCGCCATTCAGCCGCAGGATCTTGTGACCGGCAAACCGAGTGTTCGGACCACAGACGTGCACGCCATGCTCATCGTGGATCGCAAGGCCAAAGACCGGCTCGTTGATTTCACGACGACATCGATAGTGAAGACGGATCTCCATTGAGCCGCTCGTAGAGAAGAGCTGGGTTCTATGTCCCGATTCATCGACCAACTCCACATCGGTGATCTCCATTTCGCCACTCCCCCATCTCCTCCGCTGTTTCGAGGACTCAACGCGCGTATCCTTCTCTCCGATGTTGGCCTGCGCCATTTCGCGTTGTGTGACGTGTGCCAAGTACGATACGATGACGTCACGACTCCTACCCGAGCCAGCAATGCGCCCGCGATCGAACCAGATTGCAGTATCACACAAGGACTCCACCGCGTCCAGGTTGTGGGTAACCAGGACGATGGTCACACCCGACTGACGAAATTCAGCAAGCCGGTCCAGGCACTTGTGCTGAAAAGCTTGATCTCCAACGGCGAGCACTTCGTCAATCAAGAGTATGTCTGGCCGCAAGTGCACTGCAACGGAGAATCCCAAGCGGACGTACATCCCTGAAGAGTAATGCTTAACGGGCAGGTCGATGAAATCACCAAGTTCGGAGAAATCAACGATGTCGCTGAATCGGTCACGAACGAATTGCCGGTCAAGCCCCATCACAGATGCGTTGAGATAGACATTCTCCCGCCCCGTGAGATCAGGATGAAAACCCGCGCCCAACTCGAGCAAAGCGCCAACCCGCCCATTCACCTCGACTGAACCCGTGGTCGGTTCAAGGATGCGGGCCACAAGCTTCAGCGCCGTGCTCTTGCCAGCACCGTTTGCGCCAATGAAACCGACAGTTGCTCCCTGTTCTACATCGAAGCTAACATCATCAAGGGCCAGGAAACTCTGCCGATTCTGGTTCGCCTGCGCTCTGAAAAACCTTGAAACGAGCTCTTGAAGGGAATGAGCTCGCGCCACTCGATCCAGAGCGAAGCGCTTTGAGACGTTTTCGAACCGGATCGCAGCCGATTCTGTCATAGCTACTGACTATTAGGCGTCGTCAGCTCACTCACCCCGAGTTCCGCATCACCAACCAAACAACAGCGCCCAACACCACCAGGAGCCCGCCCCCCGCCATCAACCACGTGGCTGGGCTCCTCCCACTCACCTCGCTCGTTGGATCGGCCGGAGACACAGTCGCAACTGCTTCGGTCCCTTCAACGGTAGCCGTAAGAGTCGGTCGTTCTGCCAAGGTTCCCGTGGGACTAGGCGTAGGAGTCTGCGTCTCAGACGGCGTCTGCGTTGCCGTGGTCTCCATTACAGCTTCCTCCGAGGAAAGCGTTTGCTGTGGTATTCCCCCCTCCCCCTGAACCGCCGCCGTGCTGGTCGCCGTCGCAGGACTTGACGTCTCCGTCACCGTGGGTTCTACAAGCGTCGCCGTAGCCGTCGGAGACGCCGTCGAAGGTATAGACGTCTGCGTAGAAGGGACCGGAGTTGGAGGTGAAGGCTCAGGCTCATCATCAGGGGGAGACGTCGGTTCCGACGGAGCAGGCGTGTCCGGAGCCGGCTGACTTGTCGGCGTGGGCGTCGGAATCGTCTGCAACCGCTCTCGGTGTTCAGGCATCGCCCACGCAACCGGCAATACCGCAAGAACCAGGAAAACGCTGGTGGCCAGCATTCCCAGCCACAGCATCCTACGTCTCGAACTCATTGCACAGATCCCTCCGCAAGTCGATACTCGACCTCAATCTCCAGGTCGCTCCTGAGCGCAGCTTCAAACAACAGCACCCCGGCCTCTGTGGAGTGTGTGTCAGGGTGCACCGCCAATACTACCGCATTCTCCGGAAGGCGCAAGGCGACCCCTATCTCCGGTGCATCGAGCCCCGCCTGCTTCGCCACGCGCAAGCGATAGGTCCGCCGCCCATCCGGCTCAGCAACGACAATGTCTCCAGGCAAGAGATACGAGAAGGTGAGCTCTTCGGCGGCCTTCGGCTCCATAAGAAAGGCTTGCGAGAAGATTGTGGTCGCGTCTGCGAGTGCCACCTCCACCTCTCCAGGCCAACGGCGACCGGTGATAAGCTTATCAGCGGGTATGGGATGGGAGCTCGCCTCGAGCAGAGCGGTCCCTTCAGGCACGAAAAGACGAACATGTGCCCAGTAGCAGCGATGCATCATATCGGTGTAAGCCACGTCGTACCGGCTCTCCGCGACGCACGATACCTCTCGCTGGCTCAGGTGCTGATAGCGCAGAGATACGTTCCCCCTTGGTGGGGAGCCTGACAAATCCACCTCGTAGCGGATGGCACGCGCTACGTTCGAGCTCGCCTTATTGTACCCAATATTGGCCTCAACCGGCATCAGGAAATCGCCCTCGGGAACAGCCAGGGCACCATCCCATCCATGCTTCGCAAACAATGCCCGAGCTACAGGATCGACAACGTAGATCTGCAGGTGTCGCTGGTTCAACAACTCCATCATTGCGCGGGCGACCGCTTGTACATCCATGTTTCCGGACTCCAGCCGGCTCATCATCGCGCCGGCCAGGTCATTCATGAAACTCTTTCGCTGGCGCCACCACCCTCCATCAAGTTGGCCGTCGTCAGGTGCCCACGCACTGTGCATGTAATCAAGCAGGTTCGAACCTGTGATCGGTTCCTCGACCCCCACTACCGAAAGCGGCGCCATCGCAGCAACCAGACCCTGCACCGCGGCCTGATCCACAGCGATGACGCCGTCCACTTCGACCTCGTAACCCGGCCGATACAGCTCAATGGCTTGGCGCGCGGAGGTGGGAAAGTCCGGCGACCAATTGCTGTCCCGGAAGACCCACAGATCTAGACCCATGAAACGACGCAGCGGTTCGGGAGGATCGGGATAAGGTTGGCCGAAATCATCTACCGCATAGCTGTCGCGGAAGGTCATCGAGATGATCTCTCCGGCGTGTACCGTCACCTCGCCCACCCCGCTGATGAAACCGCCGCCAGGCCTAAGCTCGTCCTCGTTGAGCGCGAGAGCGAGATAGGTTCGGGGTTGGTCCATCCCCAAGAGTGAAGGGGCTACCTCAGCGGCCGCCAGCGCATCCTCAAGCAAAGGCAAAGCCACACCGAGCTTCGTCATCGGATCCTGCAGCCTTATCGGCAACGCTGTGACCTCCAGAGCGGCATAAGCACTCTCCGCGTCGTGGAGCAATCGATCCAGCTGCGTTCGCTTCGCGTTGAGAAACTCGAATACGTCTGGCAGCAATGACTGCGGAGAAGCACCCTCCTGATACCGCGCGAAAGATGGACCGAGACCTTCCCAGAGGAGCACCCCAGCCTCAGTGAACGTGTCGGCCAGCTCGAAGAGTGGCGTCGCCTGACCCACGATGCCCCCGACCTCCGGTAGCCACGAGAACGCCCGACCCAACGGCGCCAGCCAGCCTACGTTGCGCCGCAGCGCCACGAAGTCCGCTCGCACACTAGCAAGCAGCTCCCCAATCTCCTCTGGCGGGGCATTCATCGGCCCCACCGCCATCAAGGCCTGCGCCTCCGTGGCAGCAGACCAAAGCCCCCTGGCAGCTCGATAGGTACGCACGCCCCAGACGAGCTCGACGATCACGAAGAGCGCCACCAGGACGATGCCTACCCACCGTAGATGTGATCGCTTCATAGGCAGCGTACCTCGCCATCGTCTGTGATCTCGCAGAGTGGGCCGCCAACTGCCAGTTCCTCCGGCCGCTCCACGGAGATAGATGCGCGTTGGCTCACGGTCTGGCGATACGGTGTATACCACCAAAGGCGGCGGTCCACGATAACAAGGTCCGGTCGGCGACCCAGCCCATCGGTTCCGTACCACAGCGTCATCGTATGTCGATCCTCCTCGCTCAACACCGTCGCGCTCGATGGCAACTGTCGCAACATCGATTCGAGCCACACAGCCGCTTCCTGGTCGTTATGCAGATCCATCTGCCGCCAGTTGAGCGCCAGTAACGCAACAGGAAGCAGCAGACTCAGCGTTGACGACACACCCTGATCGACCACCCAGCGCCACCCCTCGGCCAACATCAAAACAACAACGGGTAGATATCCAACCAGATAGACCCAGGAATCCGCGCTATTATAGCCAATTGCATACAAGCTGACCACGCCAAGTATCCCCAACAGCGCGGCGGTTCGGCCACGACCCAGCCGCCAGGAGGCCCAGAAACCCAGTCCAACCACCACAGCACCTACCGGGGTGAACTGCCGGCTACCGAGCGACACGAAAGCAAGGATCCGCTCAGGCCAATATCTTGCCGGAAGGCCAAACGCGTTGCCCCAGTAGACTTGCGCGGTCACATAGTCCAGCCAACCCGAAAACGAGCTTAGGTCCCCCCACGGCTGGGGCCACGGCCCCTGCAGAGGCAACAGCGCATAGGGTACTAGCCCCAGCAAGGCGCCCAACCCGAAGAGAGGGATCGAAGGCCTGTATAGGAAGAGCACATAGGCGCCCAACAGCAGTAACGTGGGATGCACAGCGGCCGCGCACCCCACGACCAGTCCGGCCAATAGCGACCGCCATCGCCCGAGCCCTTCATCCGTGCCAGCCACAAACACCACGGCACTGGCGAACAAAGCGCCGCAGGCATAAACCTCGGTGATCACCGCCTGTGACCACAGCCAGGGCGCGAACCCAAGCGTCAACGCAGAGCTCAGCTGGACCGGCCATGGGAGCCCCCGACGCCGGAGCGTCGCGGCGGTCAACGACACACTCCCGCCCGCAGAAAGCGCCGATAGCACATTCAGGGCTCGAGCCGGATCGCCGCCAATAAGACGCACAACCCCGCGGGAGGCCAGGAAGTACAGCGGAAATCCGGGAGGATGGGGCAATCTACCCGTGACGGCGCTGGTGACGAAGTCGCCACCATCGCCGCCCCAATGCGCCCACGTGATCGAGGGCGCTAGCGTGCGCCAGTAGACGCCAACTGCAACCAGCCCGGACAATGGAATCATGATCGCTGCAATCCACCGTCCCCGATCCCTTTCGCGACATCTCACCATGAGAAGCTCAAAACGATGTTTGAAGGGGATGCACTACCACACGGCAGACACGCGGACACACGACCCGGCACGGTCTGTCCGCTGCCAATGGCCTGACCGACACCAGATCCCAATAGACGAGGTAAGTGCTTCGTCGGGTCCCTGGCAGCGTTCCAAGGGCAGCGGTTGATTCGGCGGGCTGCCTCATCGACGCCCTAACGTGCCTTGTTCCATAGAACAGATTGGGACCCAAATGCATAACGCAAGAATCCCGCCAAGATAGCAGCGTTGCCAAAGCAGAAGTAGAAGACAACGCGCAGCGGCTTGAACTTCAGGCCCAGTGCCTCGAGCCCCCATCCAACCAGAGCCAGGAAATAGAACATGACCTGCAGCCAGAAGAGGATACGAAAGGCAGGGACACTCAGCAAGAGCGCACTGGTTACCAGGCAGATGATCATGAGAAATGGCGCAATCCACCGAAGCACTTTGTGAGAGAAGTACTGAAATGCCGCCAACCCGTAACGCGGAGATAGCAACTCGCGAAGGCGTCGCATCGCCTGGAAACCGCCTGCCCCCAAGCGGGCGTGGCGCTCCCACTCTCCACCCAGTGTCGGTGAAGCTTCTTCCCAAGTGACAGCAGATGGATCGTAGACCACTCGCCATCCATCCATCACCAACTTCATCGAAAGCACGAAATCCTCGACCACGCTATCGGTCTCTACGTTCCTGTATAGATCCCGCCGAATGGCCAGGAATTCCCCAATGGCGCCAATCGCCGTGTTCGCAAGAGAGTCTGCACGCTTGATAAAAGCCTCATATCGCCAATAAGTGGACTCGCCCTCCGCCTGAATCTTGTCAGCCTGATGGATGCGCTTCTCACCTCCCGCACAGGCTACATGGGGATCGGCGAAATTCGACGCGATCTGGCGAATGGCATCACGCTCCATCATAGCGCTGGCGTCCGAGAAAACGAGAATCTCGTTGTGCGTCTCCGGCATGGCGCGATTCATCGCAGCCGCTTTGCCCTGGCGCTCCGGTTGATGCATTAGCCGCACACCACGAGGCTCGAAGTCCCTGACGATCTCAGGAGTCCGATCATTGGATCCATCTGCCACAACGACGATCTCCAAGCGATCGGACGGGTAATCTAGCTGAAGTGCGTTCTCAAGCTTGCGCTCAATGATCTCTTCCTCATTATATGCTGGGATAACGAGGCTAACCGACGGCGTCTGCGGTCGCCGCTCGTGCGGTCTGGGGCGCCATCGCGCTAACAGCGCGATGAACACCGGGTAAGCAAAGTAGGTCCAAGCCAGGAGGAAGCTCGAAAGGAAAAACACTATCATCAGCAGCGTGTGCATCCAGCCGTGTCTCCTCAACCGCGCCAGTGCTTATAGGACGATGGGCTCATCACGCAACTCGATCGCCGTCCGGCAACCCGAGGCTCTTTCCCCAGCGTTCTCTGAACGTCTTGTTGGCTAGATGTGAGAAACGGTACCACGTGAACCAGCCGCCCAAGAGGGTCACAGGCGCAACTAGCACGACGTTGAGGGCCAAGCCCACCGCAGCCGAGCGAGCATGCGTTATGCCAAACCACCCCAGCGTGATCGTTGTGACAGCGCTGACCACACCTACAAGGGCCGGTGGCGTGGGAACAACGTTACTGAGGTAGAGAGCAAGGGATAATGAAAAGGCCACATGCCATCCGACAGAGAGACCATACGCAGATAATACCGCCGCAATCGTGAATATCGAGGCAATCCAGCTGAGGGACGTCAACAAGACGATCGGAAGGGCAGCTCTAGGGTTGGCAAGTGCCTCAAGGCCCTCAAGCATCGAGTGCACGCCCCTGACTATCCGTTCCTGCCACCGATCTGGCAGCCAACCTCGAAAGCCGATGACTGCCCTGATGATATCCGCTATACGTCGCCGCTCCATCCACATTATGAACAACGCAATGAGAACAATCGCCCCACCTATACCCGAGAGGAAGCCGAACGAGGATGGAAGCCACTCCGGCAGAACCGCTGTGGGAATCGCAAGAGCTACGAGGGTACCAGCAGCCAACAGCTCAACCGATTTCTCGATGACAAGCGTGCTTATTGTCATAGGCGCTGGTATTCCCTCCTGCAACATCAGCCCCACCCTGGCGACTTCTCCCAGACGAACCGGGATAAGCAGGTTCAGCGTTTGTGACGTCATCAGCACATCAAACGTCCGCATCCACGTAGCAGGACGCTTGCCCACTGGATACAGATACCACCAGCGTACTGTCTTGGCAACCGCCACGACGACAACGGAAAACACTGCAGCCACCAGCCACCAGCCCTGAGCTTGCAGCAGGGACTGCCATAGATCGGGCAGGCTGACATTCCGCAGTGAGATCCAGACACACGCGCCGCCTAATGCGAGGAGCGCCAGCAGACGCACTAGCAGCGGAAGCACGCGACTACCGCGTTTGGTCAAATGGTTGTCCATAGCTCTCGGTCACGAAGCCGCCCCTGACGCGCCAATTGCCTAATTTCTGTGTCTTCAATCGATCCACATTCATCACGAACCAGTTCCCGGCCCAGCCACTAGTTGCCGAGCATCGCCTTCCATACTTCGGCCAGGGGCGTCCATTGCTTGGTACCGAGCTCGACCAGGTCGCCGGTTGGGTACTCCGGGCACGAGAGGCTAAACCAGCACCACATCTGCACCAAGCGCCCTCCATCGTGAGGATCCCCGAGA
>JBNGCP010000073.1:0-18868 GCA_049974845.1 Anaerolineae bacterium
CTTCTCGCCCTCTGCTTCGACCTGGGCGACACGATTATGGACGAGGCGACCGAGGTCAAGGACGCCACCGGGACGACGCAGTCCGCCGAACTCATTCCGGGGATGGCCGACCTTCTGCGTGACCTGCACGCGCAGGGATTCCGCCTCGCCCTGGTCGCCGACAGTCGTCCTAACACGCCGCCCAACGTGCTGCGGCAGCACGGGTTGCTGGACCTCTTCGACGCGGTCGCGATCTCGGAGGTCGTCGGCGTCAGCAAGCCCGACCCAGGGATGTTGACTGCGGCGCTGGATCCGCTGGGCATCTCGCCAGACGAGTACGACCGGGTGGTGATGGTGGGCAACCACCTGGCGCGCGACATCGCCGGTGCCAACGGTCTCGGCCTGATTTCCGTCTTCTTCCACGGGAACGAGCGCCGCCGCACCACGCCGAACACCGCCGATGAGGTCCCCGATCACACCGTCCACTCCGCCGAGGAGCTGCGGGCGCTGCTCACGCAGCTCGATGCATCGTTTGAGCGTTTGAACGTTCCAACGTGGAAACGCCTAAACGCATCCACGTTCAAACGCCCGGAGGTCGTCTGTCACAAGGGCGCGAATCAGGTGGCGCCGGAGAATACCTATGCCGCGGCGCAGCAGTGCATCGAGTGGGGCGCCGAGGTCGTGGAGGTCGACGTCTGGACGACACGCGATGGCGAGATGGTCCTGATGCACGATGCGACGGTGGATCGCACCACCGACGGCACCGGACACGTGATGGCACTGACGGCGGCGGAGCTGGCGACGCTGGACGCGGGGAGCTGGTTCGGTCCGATACACGGTATCGGCCCCGACTTCGCCGGCGAGCGCGTCCCGGTGCTGCGCGAGTTCCTGCGCTGGATCAAGGGCAGAGCCCGAGTCTTCCTCGACGTGAAGTTCGCTCATCCCCAGCAGCTCCTGGATCTTCTGAATGAGACCGGGATGCACGACGAGGTTTTCATCTGGTCGGCCAGCGACCTGTGGATGGGCCTGATGCGCGAGCTCGATCCCACCATCGCGCTTAAAGTCAACGTGAGTAACGCCAAGGAGGCCGTCGTCGCGCGCAAGGAGCTCGGCGCCAACATCGTCGAGGTGTCGTTGGATGACATGGACGCTCACCTCAGGACCGTCTGCGACGGGCTTGGGCTCAAGCTGATGATCTACGAGCAGCAGACCCAGCGCTTCCCGGCCGTCATCGCCTGGCAGCCGGATATGGTGAACCTCGATCACGCCGATGTCTTTCTGGAGCTCGTCGAAACGTTCGAACGTTCCAACGTTCAAGCGTTCTAACGCCACCATGCGTGACCGCAACGGAGAGCGAGGTTCGCGAGGGCGTGTGTCGATCAAAGACATCGCGCAAGCCGTGGGCGTGTCGCACTCGACCGTCTCGCGGGCACTGAACGACAGCCCGCTGATCAATGAGAAGACGCGAGCGCGGATCCAGGCGGTCGCGACGGAGATGGGCTATATCCCCAACGCCGTCGCCCGCAGCCTGAAGGCGCAGCGGAGCGGCACCGTCGGGCTCGTGGTGACCGCGCTGACCGATCCCTTCTTCTCCGAGGTCATGGCGGGCGTCGACGAGGTCGCTGGGGAGGCCGGCCTGAGCATGTTCGTCGCGGCGTCGCACAACCGGCCCGAGCGGGAGATGGACGTCATCGAGACTTTCCACCGTCGGCGGGTCGAGGGCATCATCGTGGCGGCTTCGCGCCTCAGCAGCCGCTACCACAGCCGTCTGGCGCGGATTCAGGTCCCTATCGTGCTGCTCAACCAGCACACTGACGAGACGCAGCCGGGCTTTCACAGTGTCGCTTTCGACGAGCGCGCGGGCGCGCATCTCGCCGTCGCGCATCTGCTCGAGCTGGGCCACAGGCGCGTTGGCTACTTGGGTTTGGGCAACCGCCAGCGCTCGAACCGTCTGAGGCTGGCGGGCTATCGGGACGCTATGCGCCAGGTCGGCATTGAGGCGGAGCCCCGCTGGGCGCTGGTCGTGCCGGAAACGGAGATCGGTGAGCTGAGCGACAGCGCCGTCGGGGAGAAGATGCTCCCGGCGCTGCTGGAGGTCGGGCTGACCGCCGTCTTCTGCTACAACGACCGCACCGCCGCGGGAGCGCTGTTGGCCTGCCGCGCGCAGGGGGTTGCCGTCCCCGATGACGTCAGCATCGTGGGTTTCGACGACATCGAGCTCGCCCGCTGGCTGAGCCCCACGCTGACGACCGTGCGGCAGCCCCGGGAAGCGATGGGCCGCGCCGCAATGGAGATGATGCTCGCGCTTCTGGCGGGCGAGCCCGTCGAGGACCGGCTGTTGGCGCCCGAGCTCGTCCGGCGGAAGAGCACGAAGCCGGTCTCACGCAAAGACGCAAAGGCTCGAAGGTAGGAAGAAAGTAAAGGGGGCTAAGCAGGAGGCTGTGATTCAAGGAGTGCGTTGGGTTTGGGTTCCGGCGCTATCGAAGACCAGTCTCTGTCTATTCTCCCTTTGCGTGCTTTGCGCCTTGGCGTGAGGTTTGTTCGGAGGTTTGCACACGTGTGCAGACAGAAGGAAGGTGGCATGAACCATGTGAAAGTTGGCATTATTGGCGCGGGACGGATCGGCTCGCTGCACGCGGCGAGCTTGGTGACGCGGATCCCAAAGGCCGAGGTCGTGGCCATTGCCGACGTGCGCCGGGCGGTGGCCGAGCGATGCGCGGCGGAGCTGGGGATTCCGGAAGTCTACGGCGATCCCGAGCCCATCGTCGACCACGCGGGCATCGACGCGGTGCTGATCTGCTCCAGCACCGACACCCACGCCGCGCTAATCGAGGCGGCCGCGGGGGCGGGTAAGCACATCTTCTGCGAGAAACCCATCGACCTCGACCTGGCGCGCGTCGATCGGGTCCTGGCGGCGGTCGAGGCGGCCGGGGTCACGATGATGGTGGGCTTCAACCGGCGCTTCGACCACAACTTCCGCCGGGTGCGCGAGCTGGTGGAGGCGGGCGCTGTGGGCGAGCCCCAGCTTCTGCACATCATCAGTCGCGACCCCTCGCCGCCGCCCCTGGATTACGTCAAGGTCTCCGGCGGCATCTTCCTCGATATGACGATCCACGACTTCGATATGGCGCGCTACCTGATGGGCGCCGATGTCGTCGAGCTCTACGCCGAGGGCGGTGTGATGGTCGATCCGGCCATCGGCGAGGCTGGGGATATTGACACGGCCGTCATCACGCTCCGGTTCGAGAACGGCGCCATCGGCACCATCGACAACAGCCGGCAGGCCGTCTATGGTTACGATCAGCGCGCCGAGGTCTTCGGAAGCCGCGGGGCGGTCCGCACGGAGAATGACTTCCCGAACACGGCGCTCCTGAGCGACGCGGCGAGCGTCCGGCGCGACCTGCCCCTCAACTTCTTCATGGACCGCTACACCGAGTCCTACGTCGAGGAGCTTCGCGCCTTCGTCGACTGCCTCCTTGAGGGCCGTGAGCCACCCACCACCGGCCAGGATGGCCGTATCGCCATTGCCATGGGCTACGCCGCTCGCAAGTCCTACGATGAACACCGGCCCGTGCGCGTAAAGGAAGTCCTGTTGTGACGTTCAAACGTTGCAACGTTCAAGCGTTCACACGCAACAACACTATCACGCTATAGGGAGGTACAGGCAATGAAGGGATTAGTTCTAGAGGCGAAGTGGGACCCCAAGCCGGACTACGAGGTCTCGGAGTGGGAGAAGAGGACCGGCAAAGCGATTACCGGCAACAGCATCTGGCGTCACCCGACGTTGGAGGTGCGTGAGTGGCCTGACCCGAGTCCCGGGCCACAGGACGTCTTGATTGAGGTGCAGGCCTGCGGTGTCTGCGGCTCCGACATGCACTTCTACGAGACCGATGACGACGACTACATCCTCTACCCCGGCCTGACGAAGTTCCCAACGATCCTGGGCCACGAGTTCTCGGGTAAGATCGTCGAGGTCGGCGACGACGTCGAGACGCTCAAGGTCGGCGACATGGTCACCGCCGAGGAGATGATCTGGTGCGGGCGTTGCATCCCCTGCCGCAACGGCTATCCGAACCATTGCACCAACCTGGAGGAGATCGGCTTCACGATCCCCGGTGCCTTCGCTAACTACATCGCCATAGACGAGAAGTTCTGCTGGCCCATCGACGCGATCGCCGAGCGATTCGGCAGCGAGGAGAAGGCCTACGAGGTTGGGGCCTTGAGTGAGCCCACGAGCGTCTCCTACAACGCGATGTTTGAGCGCGCCGGTGGGTTCCGGCCCGGTCATTACGTCAGCGTCTTCGGCACTGGCCCCATCGGCCTGGCCGCCGTCGGGCTGGCGCGGGCGGCGGGCGCCGGCACCATCGTCGCCTTTGAGATCTCTCCACCGCGCCGCGAGCTCGCCAAGAAAGTCGGCGCCGACTACGTCTACGATCCGCACGAGGTGGTGCCCCACGAGGTGCTGATGGAGCACAGCAAAGGTCAGGGCTTCAACTTCCACGTCGAGGCCGCCGGTGCGCCGCACCTCACGGTTCCAGAGATGGAGCAGGCCCTGGCGATCAACGCTAAGATCGTGCAGATTGGGCGCGCGGCGCAGCGCGTGCCGATGTACCTGGAGAGCTTCCAGGTCCGCCGGTCGCAGGCCTACGGCGCCCAGGGGCACTCGGGCCACGAGACCTTCCCCAACGTCATCCGCATGGTCGCTGCCGGTCGGCTCGACTTGAGTGGGATCATCACGGCCAGGTATCCGCTCGGCAAGACAGTCGACGCCATCGCGCAGTCGACCGCCCGCAAGGATGGAAAGATCCTCGTCAAGCCGAATGCATAGTGTCATCAAGTGCAACGCACTTACGGAGAGCCTTCTACCGAAGGCGCCATCGCATGCACGGGCGCTTGCTCAGCGAGGATACGCCCTAAGTGCGTTGCACTTTAGCTAGATAGATAAGGAGACCCCAATGTCAGAGACGAGAGAAACACCACCTGGGCTGTTGCCCAGCGATCAGCCCGACCTGTTCTTTGAGGATAACACCGTTGGCCGGATGAAGAAGGAGCTCTGGGAGTCCAGCGACGCCGAGATCGACGCTATCCTGGAGGAGTATGGGGTGCCCTCGCCGGTGGAGTGGGGGAAGCCCGGCTCCTACATCCAGACGACGGTGCGCCACGAGGTCGAGGCGAACCGCAAGAAGAACGACATCGTGCTGATCCCCGTGGGGAGCACCGAGCTCCACGGGCAGCACCTGCCCAGCGCTTCCGACACCCTCTACGTCAGCCAGATCTGTGAGGGCGTGCGGCGCTACACCGCCAAGCAGGGGGCGCCGGTCAACCTGGCGCTGCCGCCGCTGATGTACGGCGCGCATCCCTACCACCACCTCGGCATGGCCGGCACCGTGATCATCCGCGAGAACGTCCTGCGGGAGTTCATGATCGACGTGATGCTGGGCCTGTGGAACGACGGTTTTCGCAAGCAGATCATCATCAACAACCACGGTCAGTTGTGGGTGCTGGAGTCCGCCGTGCAGCAGTTCTGCAAGCGCTACCAGCTTCCCGGCATCTTCCGCGTGATCGACTGGCACCGCGCGGTGCGCGAGTTCTTCCGCACGACGGATCGCGGCGGCGTCTGGGACACCAACTTCGTCCACGCCGACGAGTCGGAGACCTCGCTGGGGCTTTACCTCCACCCCGAGATGGTCGATATGGACTACGCCGTCGACACCGAGGGCATCAGCTATCTGCCCGAGGGCCACTTCGACAAGTCCGTCGATCCCTTCAGTCGCCCGAGCCGCTGGTCTGAGGGCGAGGGGCAGTCGGCCATCGAGATGGCGGGCACGCCGGAGGGCGTCGTCGGCAAGGCCACCCACGGCGATGCCGAAAAGGCCAAGCGCCCGCTGGCGGCGATCCTGCGCTACCTGACGCTGCTCAACGATCACATCCTCGAGGCCTTCCCGCCCGGCACTGTGCCGCCCGTTGAGGAGGTCACGCTGCGCACGGACGAGGAGATGGCGCCCTTCCTGAAGGAGCCCTTCAGCGAGGGTTGGCGCCCCGTCTACGCTCTGCCGCGCATCGGGCAGGACACCTTTAGCGGCTGAGATAGTGGGGGGATAGAGGCGGTGTACCGCCCTTATCCCCCTCAAGCCGTTCCCCTCGTCCTATGGAGAACCCACGCGTCTACGGGCCCCCGCCCTATGAGATCGCTGTGATCCACGGCGGCCCGGGCGCCGGCGGGGAGATGGCGCCGGTGGCCCGTGCATTGGCCTCCGTGGGTGGCGTGCTGGAGCCGATCCAGACCGCCGCAACGCTAGAGGGGCAGGTTCGGGAGCTGAGCTCGATTCTGGAAGGCTATGGACAGTCTCCCATCACCCTGATCGGCTATTCGTGGGGGCCTGGCTCAGCTTCATCCTCGCGGCTCGCCGTCCGGCGCTGGTGCGAAAGCTGCTGCTCGTCTCAAGCGGTCCGTTCGAGGAGGTGTACGTGTCACAACTCCACGAGACGAGAATGAGCCGCTTGACCAACGCGGAGCGGGAGGAATTCGCGCGCGTGGTTGTCGCACTGGGCGACCCGGCCGCGGCAGATAAGGACACTCTTCTGGCTCGGCTGGGAGCGCTGTCCGCGCGAACCGACACGTTCGAGGCGCTTCCACCCGCGGATGAGGCCGACGCCATCGGGCCCCGGGGCGACGTCTTTCAGGGGGTCTGGGCGACTGCCGCCGAGTTGCGGCGGAGTGGGGCGCTGCTGGCGTTGGGGCGGCGCATCGCGTGCCCGGTGGTTGCCATTCACGGTGACTACGATCCGCACCCCGCCGAGGGCGTGGCGGAGCCACTGTCCAGCATTCTGTCCGGGTTTCGTTTCATCCTGCTGGAGAAGTGCGGTCATAAGCCGTGGGTTGAACGGTACGCGCGGGATGAATTCTACGCCATTCTCAGAGATTGCGTGATGCAAGATCTGTGAAGGGCGATCGTACCTTATGCAGTGACTATCCGAGGAGGCCTATGAACTTAAGCCTGGTCTTGTCTACGCACGCCGCGCAGTTTGAGGCCGTGGCACTGAAAGGGGATTTTGAGGCCAACGTCGCGAAGATCGCGGGTTGGGGGTATGACGGTGTAGAGCTCGCCATCCGCGACCCGGCGCTGGTGGATCCCGAGGCGCTTGTCCAGGTGCTCGATGCCCACAACATGGCCGTCCCGGCCATCGGCACCGGTCAGGCGTGGGGGGAGGAGCACCTCTCCTTCACCGACCCCGATCCCGAGGTGCGTGCTGCGGCTGTCGCCCGCATCCAGAGCCATATTCCCCTGGCGGCGGAGTTGGACGCGCAGATCATCATCGGCCTTATTCGCGGCATCACGCCGGAGGGGCAGACGCACGCCCAGTCGATGGCCTACTTCGTCGAGGCGATGCAGGCCTGCGCCGAGGCCGCCCAGCCCGCGGGTGTCCGCTTCGCCATCGAGCCGCTCAACCGCTACGAGACCGACCTGTTGCACACCGTCGACGAGGGCCTCGCCTTTCTCGACGAGGTGGGGCTTGAGAACGTCGGGCTGCTGCTCGACACCTTTCATATGAACATCGAGGAGCCGTCGATGGAGGCGAGCATCCGGCGCTGCGGCGATCGGATCTTCCACGTGCACCTCGCCGACTCGAATCGCTGGTATCCCGGCGCGGGCCACGTCGACTTCGCCGGCGTCGTCAAGACTCTACGCGAGATCGGCTACGAGGGCTGGCTCTCTGGGGAGTTTATGCCCCAACCCGACGCCGCCACCGCCGCCCAGCGCGCCATCGCGCACATGCGGCCCCTTCTGGCGCACTGAGAGCTTTGAGCTCTCCTTGTCAGGAAAATGCTTGCGCTACGAGGAGAGCTCAAAGCTCTCTCTCGCCCGCGCACCTCACCGCATCGGGCGTCGAGGTGCCGATTAGCCGGAAGGTGTGATCCACCGGCGTCTCGAAGGTGAGCAGGACCCGGACCGCGTCGCCCGGCGGCGCCGACTCCCGCATCTGCCACATGCTGTGGGCGTACGCACCACCCTCGACGCGGATGACGTCGGTCCCGTAGCGCATCTCGCCCCAGCCCTCTTTCAGGAAGAGTACCTGCCCCGGCCGGGGCCTCAGCCGCGTGTCCGCCGTTTCCCAGATGCCGCCGGGCTCGAAGTCGAGGATGACTTGCACCGCGATCCCCTCCAAGCCCTCTACGTTCCAGTAGTGCAGGCTCAACCCACCCGCCACTTCTTCCAGCGTGAGCGTGGCGGTCGCGGGCGGAAGCCTGCGCAACTCCCGCTTCGCCATCGTCTCGTCCCATCGCTCGGGCGGCACCGGTCGCCCCAGCGGCTGCTCGTAGCCCGGCCGGCGCGGTCGTCCACATCCCTCCGACCGCAGGACGACTTGGCCGCCCTGGACCCCCATTGCATCGCTCACAAAGTGACCGCAATCCCCGCCGAAGTAGGTCTGATCGATGCGGAGGCCGCTGAGCATCGCTTCCCCATACCCGAACGAGAGCAGGCGCGTGGCATCCCGAAAGGCCGAGACGCTCAGCGGGCCGCGCCGAAGCCGCCAGATCCCGTTCGAAGGCAGGTGCAGCGCGAAGTCGGTGGGCAGCGCAGCGTCAGGCGCCGCCGCCGGATCGCCGCCCTTCAGCAGCGCGTAGCAAGTCCACAGCAGGTTGCCGGGCGTCTCGGCCTGCGTCCAGAGCCACCGTGCGGCCTCCGTAAAGGTGGACGTTGGTCGCAGGCGGTGGTAGAGCAGATAGCAGGGGATCAGGTTTGACGGCACCTCGCGGCGCCCATAGTCCTGGCGGCGGGAGAGCCTGGTCTCGGCGGTGTCGTCGGCGTGGAGCAGATGGAGGTCGAGCGCCAGATTGCGCCGCACGGCGTCGAGGGCGGAGGAGAGCTCGCGGTGGTCGGCCAGCAGGAGCCAGGAGCGGTTGTTGACCGCGTCGTAGGTCCCGACGCTCCGCTCGATATAGAAGCCCTCGGCGTCGACGTCAATGCCCTCGGCTAGGTACGCGTCGATCGTGGATTCGACATCCAGATCAGGGAAGAGCGCCTGCGCTTGCGTCAGCGCCGAGGCGATGACCCACCGATGGTTCGGCGTATGGAAGCCGCCCTCGCGCATCCCGGCGGCAGCCCGGCGGATGAAGCGCCCCAGCTTGTCCAGAAGCTCCGCCCAATGACCGTCGGCTGCCGCCATATCGCCGCCAAGCTCGAGCACTGTGCAGAGCTGCTGCACGGTGAAGCCCGTATCCGGCGCGGAGTCGATGTTGACCGTCGGCAGGTCGATCAGGCCGCTGGGGCGCTGCAGCGCCATGAGCGCGTCGGCGGCCCACAGCAGCCGATCGAGCAAAGAGCTGTCCAGGTCGACGCCTGCAAGGCGCAGGTAGGCGCCCGCCACGATCATGCTAGCCGTGAACCACGGGGAGGGCCGCCCATCGTCGCTGCGGACGACCGCGCCAACCCCGGGCTCCTCGGGATCGGTGAGCTGCGATCTCAAGGCGTCGCGGAATGTGGCCTCGAGATGTGGAAGAACGTTGTCTAGTGCGAGGGGATGACGCATCGGCGATCCCATAGGGATAGCGTGCTCGTGATCCACACGACGTTGCCCGAGGGGTCGACCAGGCGCACCCCGCCTTCCCTCTCCTCACCATCGGCCTCGATCGCGTGTAAGTGAGCTAAAAACCGCCCCAGCGCCTCGTCATCCGGCAGCCGCAGTGTGTAGTAGCGCAGGCCCACTGCGTCGTCCGGTGGTGGCGGCGCGCCTCGCCCGGCCCAGACGTTCGCGCCGACGTGATGGTGATACCCGCCTGCGGAGAAGAAGAGCGCGCTGTCACCGTAGCGCTGGATCACGTCCATCCCCAAGACGTCGCAGTAAAAGCGCTCCGTGGCAGCCAGATCTGCCACGTGGAGGTGCACGTGCCCGATGTCCGTGCCCGTGGGCATGGCGCTTTGCGGGACGCTTGCCTCGAGGGGCTTGAGCGACCCCTGCACGTCCAGGGGCGCTGTTGTCATCTGGAGCGTGTCCCCCTCCCGTGGCCAGGCCTCCCAAGGCCGGTCCCTATAGATCTCGATCCCGTTCCCGTCGGGATCCGCCAGGTAGAGCGCCTCACTCACACCGTGATCCGACGCGCCCTGTAGAGGATAGGCGTGCTCGCGAAGCCGCTGCAGCACATGGGCCAGGTCAGGTCGCGAGGGAACAGGGATGGCGAAGTGGTAGAGTCCGGTCGTCCGCGATGGCTTGGGACGGGCATCAGGACTCTCTGTCAGCCATATCACGGCGTCTGACTCGCTGGCGCCCAGGGCCAGGGCACCACCCTCATCCTGGCGTGCGGTGAAGCCCAGCACGTCTCTGTAGAATCTTAACGCACGTGGGGCGTCGGACACTGTTAGGTGCACCCCGCCAACGCGGGTGCCCGGATCCAGCTTGTACTCACGCATCCCCGGCCTCCTATGATGCGATTTGCGCGCTTGACGCCCGCTACAACAGCGAGGGGTGTCTCACCTTCGAGACACCCCGCTCAACCCTATCAGCATCCCGCCAGGAAGGTCGCGCCCTGCAGAATGCCGAACTTCTCCCCCTCCTCGGAGCCGTTGAAGTTCGCGTCCTCGAGCTCGATGGAGACGGTACCCCCGTACCCTTGCTGGGCGAGGATGCTGAAGATCGACACCCAGCGAATCGCCCCCTGTCCGGGGATCGTGTAGCGCCAGGCCCATCCACCGTAGCGGAAGCTGGGCGTGAAGGTCGCCGGCTGCTCGTGCCCGTACTCGTAGAGATTCTCGTCAAGCAGCTCGGTATCCTTGCCGTGGACGTGGTAGACCCGCGCGTGGAACTCCCACAGGAAGCGCACGGGGTCGATCCCTTGGCGCAGCAGGTGCGAGGGATCGTAGTTGATCCCGAAGGCGGGCGACGGGCAGGCCTCGAAGAAGGCTCGGAACCCTTCCGGCGTGCAGCACAAGGCCCCCGGCCCGGGCCAGCCCTCTATCACGAGCCGCGCGTCGTTCTCCTCCAACACGGGGCCTAACTGGCTGAAGCTCTCGACCATCGTGTCGAAGTTCTCCCGGCGCGGGCGGTTCGGATCCTCCGGCAGCATCACCAGAAAGTGGTTCATCGGCCCGTAGGCGGCGCAGGCCTGCACGTACTCGGCGTTGCGGGCCAGCGCTGTGTCGCGCGTCCCCTTGTCCGGCGAGATCATCCCCTTCCAATCGGGCAGATCCACCGACCCCACCGCCAGCCCGGCATCGACGACCGCGCCGGCCGTCTCGTCTCCATCGCGGCCCAGGTCGATGACCTCCAGGTCGTTCTCCTTCGCCCACGCAATGAGCGCTGCCAGATCCTGCTGCCATGCGCTCCCGCCGCGCCGAAAACCAATACTAAATCCGCCAGTTCGCGTCTTCATATCTCATCTCCCAGAATAATTGTTTGTTCGTCGTCTGTTGCCCATCATCTATCGTCCGCCCTCTACCGTCTGCCGTCCGCCCCTACTCACCCGCCAGATCCACCCACCACGGGCTCAGCCACGCACAGTGCCCGTCCGCCTGGCGCGCCCGTACGTAGTAGTAGACGTCCTGCAGCGGGCGTCCCGGGCGGTCGTCGGACCACGTGAGCTCTAGGTCCGGCGAGTCGCCGTCCACGGGCAGATCGGCTAGCACGGTCCCCATCGAGATGATCTGCACCGCGACCAAAGGCGCCGTGCCGTGCACGCGTATCCGGAACGCGCGCGGTGCGTCTGGCGCCAGTTGCAGCTCGCTGCCCAGCGGATGGTCGTTGAGCGTGGCGTCGGCCACGATGCGCGCGCCGCTGGTGGCGTAGCACCGGCGCGCGTTCAGGGCGTCGAAGAGCGCCGTGCCGTTCAGCGCCGACGCCGTTACCGCCGTGAGCCCACCATAGCCCGCCTCGCCCATCAGGCGCGTTGGCCATCCGGTGTGGTTATCGGTGCCGCCCACGAAACCCACGCGGTGCCCACGCAGCAGCGCTGTCCGCGCGCTGCCCCCGAGCCGTCCCCAGTGCACGCGCCAATCGGGGTTGGGTTCCTCCATCTCGAACGCGCCCCGATTCTGGACGATCTCCAACAGCCGCACGCCCTGGCGCAGCAGCGGTGTGGTCTGAGGCCAGTGCATGCCGCACCAGAAGGGACGCCCGTCCTCGCGAACGACGCCGGCTTTCATCGAGGAGTCCATATTCGTGTGGTGGGGCACGATCATCGCCTTGCCCGCGGGGCAGAGCGCAGCGAGGACCTCCAACGGGTAGCTGTCAGGCATCTCTCGCCAAGCCGGTAGCAACTCGTGGGGAAAGCGCTTGACGATGGTCAGAAAGGTCTCGAAGTCCGCGACGACCAGGTTCGCGTGACCATACCGCCCGCTCAGCTCGGCGCTGGGAATCGTGCAGAAACGCCCCGGTTCATCGAAGCGCCGGCAGATCTCGGCCTGCTCGATGGGCAGACGCTCGGCGTAGGTGCCATCCGGCGACATGTGATCCGCCGGCCCGGCGAAGTCGAGCCCGAGCTCGTCCCGTGCGCTGCTCAGCGCGGCTTGCAGGCTGCGCTGTCCATCTCCGCTGAATTCGGTGTGCCAGTGGAACTCACCGAAGTAGATCGGCGTCCCGTCGAGCGCGATGGGGAGCGCGTTCGTGGTCGCTGCGCGCCCAGCCTTGTCGGTCACCCGCACTCGCCGTATCGCTTGGCCCTGTCCGGCTTGCGCTTCCGGTGTATTGAGGGCAGCGCCCTCGATGACCGTTGCAGCGGTATCCGAGACCGCAGGCACGTCAGTCCGGCGCGTTTCGCTTTCGATTGTGAGGATCTCTCCCGCCTCCGGTCGCGTCGGATTGCCGAAGGCGTCGAGGTGCTGGACGACGACGTGGCCCCGCGACTTTAGGAAGGCCTCAAGCTGCTCGGCGGGTCCCGCGACGAACACGATTCGCAGCGGATCGGCGACCGGCAGGAAGTCGATCTCTTCGACCGACTTCACCCGGCCCAGGCGAAGATCCCACGTTAGGTCGGCGATCCGCACCCCGGAACCGGTCTTGCAGTGGATCACCACCCGGCTGCTCGAAGGCAGCCGGCAGGGTGTCCGCACCACCGCGATCGACATCGTGCGGATATGCCACATCCAATCCTGCTGCATCTCCTGATAGGCGTAGCGGTGCACCACCTCCAGATCGACGCCGTCCTGTGTGTCATCCGTAGCGCCGCTCGTGACATCATGACATTCTGCATTCGGACCTGTTGCCGGCAGTGCCTCCACCCGCTCGATGCGCAGGCCGCGCAGCATGGTGAGCCCGTTGGCCCGCAGGCGCAGCAGCGACCCTGCCGGGAGCGCCTGAGATAGCTGCATCTCCAGAGGCGATGGAATCCCCTCTGTGACTGGAACCGTCAGCGTGCGCATCGCGTTGGTCACCGAGTCCCCATCCTACGGATTGTTCAGCATTCGGTCTGCTGCCAGGATGCAGAAGAGGTAGTTCGCCGCGCCCGACATCACGTATTCCGTCTGCTGCCACAGGTAGGGCCACGGCTCCTTCAGTTCCATAAAGTCGGGGCGGATCAGCGCCGGCCCCGAGATTACGCCGCCCGGGATATAGGACCAGTCCATGCGGTTGACGCCGTAGGCTACGGTCGCCGACTTGGTCCCGACCCCCGAGACCAGTGAGGTGTTGGACGCCGGATGGCAGCCCAGGTTGTAGTTGACGACACGCAAGATAATCTCGCGGTCGATCAGCTCCGGGAAGGCCAGCCAGAGCTGATAGAGCTGCACGGCATACCCCAGCAGCTGCCAACCGATGCCCCACACGCGGGGACGGAAGTGCACCCCGAAGGGGTTGGTTCGCAGCTCTTCCTCGAAATCCGGCATGGCCTCACTGAGGGCCTTCCTCATGGCTTCGGTGAGGCCCTCGTCTCCGATCGCCGGAAGCGCTCGCGCCACTGCGCCGCCAACGTACCCCACTTGGGTCTCAATGATGGGCCTCAGCGCCAGGATGCGCTGACGATACGCATCGTCGCCCGTCGTTAGCAGGAGCTCCACCGCGGCGAGGAGCTCCTGCGCCTCCCTGTCCCGCGGCACGTAAGCCCCGTGGTGTTCCACCGGGTCGTGCTCCTGCTCGTGGTCCCAGATCTGGATGGCGGTGGTCCGGCACTCCTCGGCCAAGGCGGGCATAACCTTCTCCAGGACGCGGCTTGCTGCTGCCAGCGCTGCCGCCACGAGATACTCCAGCGCCGTGTCGTGGTTTGTGAAGGCCCAGCGATCATCCATCTCGCCCGAGAGCGGCGACTCCACCTCGTCGGCCCGCTCCTCCAACGCCAGGCCTGGATCGTAGACCCGGTTGTCCGTCATGGTGCTGGCGTCCCCGAGGTGCACGTACTGCTCCAGCGAGCTGGCGATGATGCCCTGGAAGCTGTGACCGGCGGCCCGGTAGCCGCCAAGGAGGCATTCCACCCCGTGCGCCACCTGCTCCACGATATCAGGCACCCCGTCGGGCGTGTGGATGAGCACCAGGCCCTCGTCCTGATCGCCTGTGAAGGCCACAGGCACGGTCGTCTGATCGCTATCAACGCCGAAGAGCTCGCGCACCAAGGCCAGCGTGTGCGTGGTGCGCGCCTGCGAGCCGGCGGCCAGGTCGTAATCCCCGGCATCGTGCCATCCCCCGCGGTCCAGGTAGGGGATATGCTCGTAGGGCTCGTAGTCCGTCTCGGTCTCATCGTATTGCTCATAGCCGTCAAAATGCTTGTGTGGGGCCGGTGCTTGGAGGGCGTCGTCGAGGTGGCACGCGCCGTGCCACATATGATAGCGGTCCTTGACCGCCACGTGACACATCTGCACGGGGAAGAACGTCTCCAGCGTCGGCTGCCACACGTTGTACTGATAGACCTCGGGATGGATCTGGAAGGGCCCCGCCACCTGATCTCCGTAGCGGATCTGGTAGAGGCCGGGCTCCTGTACCTCCGAAAAGTCGAAGATGGCATAGTCATACCGAAGGAAGCGGCCCCATGGCTTAGGAATCTGCACGAGGACATCGAGAAGGCCCGCATCCTCGATGCGCTGCAGCCTTGCCTCCTCCAGCGTGCCGTGTTGCGGATCGAGCTCCAGGATCGCTTGCTTGACCTGGTCGGGGTGGTAGCCGACCTGCGAGACGCAGATCACCGGATCGCGCTGCCATCCGGGCACCGAGTTCGGCGTCACGAGCCAAGCGACGACCTCACCCGTCGCCCCTGTGGGGATCAGCTCGCGCACGACGAACCAGCCGTTCTGCGCCGTCTCTCGCCCATCGTAGAGGGCAAGATCGCCCGTCTCGGAGACGATCTCCAACCGGCGCAGGGGATCCTCCGGTGCGGCGACCAGCCGCGTGCCGCTGGCGAGCGGGGCGGGCGCCAGATCTTCCTTTCCGTCAGCCGTCCGCGGCCCATCGGCCGTCCGCGGCCCATTCGCCTGGCGTGGAAAGACCTGGTTCACGGCGTCGATGTACTGTCCACCGTCGAGTTTGAAGGTCTTGCCCATATAGGCTCCCGGATAGAGCTCCAGGTTGAACCCAACGCGAGCTTCGGCCTCGGCCGGGAGCGCCGTTGCTAGCTCCACGCTGACCCGCAGCGCCTGGCCTTGCGGTCGCACGTGCACCGTGTAGGCGAGCTCGCCCTTCCTGAAGTGCCCCATGACCGAGATGGTGGGGGCTGCCTCTTGCGTCGTGATCGTGCGTTCGCCGATCTCGGGTCGCAGGTCCCACTGTCCGGGCGCTACCTGCACCCTGACGTCCCCACAGCTAAGGACGCGCTCGCCGTGCTGAATCACCTCCACTCCGCCCTGTTTGCCCTCAGGGTATTGGTTGTGAAAGACCAACGCCGACAGTCCAGGTGCCTCGAAATACCCGTGCTCGTTGATGCGCCAGAATGTGTCCATAGCCGGCTAACTCTCCTTATTCGATAGATCCGATAGGGGCGTGTGCATCTCCACCTCTGTCGACAGCGTTGCCGCCGCCAGACCCCGTTTTACGCCCGGGCTTTCGACCTGACAAACGCCTGCTTGGCAAAGGGCCGCAGCAACGCCGCGAAAAGCAGCGCGCCGATCAGCCGTCCAATCCCCGAAAGGGCAAAGCTCCAATGGTACCCCCATTGCTGGATCACGACGTTGCCCACCAACGGCCCTGCGATATTAGCCATGCGGATGGCCGTCACGTGGGCCGCAGCGCACTGCGTCCTGTGTTCCAGATCGGGCAGCTCCAACAGCAGGTTCAGCGCGCCCATCCGAAAGCCCGCCCAGAGAAATCCGCTGGGCAATATGACGAAGACGATGTGCCACGGTTTTGTGGCGACGATCCAGATGAACGGCAGCACCGGGATGATGAGCGCGCAGACGTCCAGTACCCAGCGCGCTCCTGCGCGATCCACGACATTGCCCCAGAACCGCTGCCCGATCAACCGCGTAATCGCCGATACCGTGATTAGAATACCGATGGTCCGCGCGGGTGTCAGCAAGACCTCTTTCTGGTAGACCCGAAAGTAGGGTCCCCCGATCTGATGTGCGAAGTTCCAGAACAGCCGGATCAGGACGAAGAGCAGAAAGGTGCGACTGCTGGTCAGCGCTTCCCAGAACGTCCCCCCGTTCTTTTGCTCCTCAACGCTGGTGCGCACCTGGAAATCGGGAATCCTCGCGACCGACCAGGCGGCGAGCAACCCCAGCGCGACGGCGATGCCCAATGAGACCTGATAGCCCAGCGGCTCCACAAGGCTGTCGATGATCCATCCTGCCACCGGCACCAGAGCCGCCGATGCCATAGCCATCGCCATCTTTCGAGCGCCTAGATAGCGCCCGCGGATCCCCTCTGGGACGATCGCGCCCATCAACGAGATGAAGGCCGGGTTGTAGGCGCTCAGCAGGCCCAGCCTTAGGGCTAATAGGCCGATCACGGTGTAGATCAGGGCCGGCCCCGAGAGAATCAGCGGGGCCAGGGCCGCCAGCAGGAGCGGCACGCGATGGAGAATCGAAAAGAGGACGACAATCTGCCGTGGCTTGCCTGAGTGGCGGGTCAGCGCTGCGCCGGGGATCGGTCCCAGCATCCCCATGAAGTTCGCCGCCGAGGTGAGCCACCCGACCTCCCTTCGTGTCCCGCCAAGAGCCAGTATATAGAGCGATAGATAGCTGCTGAAGAACGCGCCGGCGCTCGACATGAAGAACCCATACGACCACATATGGCGCAGGCCCTTATGCAGCTTGCGTGGCGCGCCGCTCAGGCCGAAGAGGTCGAGATCCCGCCAAGATGTGCGCAGGGTGCCGGCAATCCGCCGCGCCCATGCCGGTCGTTGCTCCGACGCTGCCGTTGCTCGCGCCTTTGGCTTCGCCTCTATGCGTTGAGGCGGAGGCTTTGCGTCGTCGCTCCCTCCTTGAGACGGTCAGCCGCCCTCTGAATCGCGCTGCTCTGATATCCGCTTGCCCAAGTCATCATCCTGTAAAGCTACATCCTGGTGGCTCATACAATAAGGTAAAGCGAAACACTCCTCGTATCCGGCGAAAGGCCTCCCCCTTCGCGGTCCGTCGATACCAGACAATCGTCCCAACCCGCCATACTATAAGGTGAAGAAGGGGAAATGCCAACTTGAGCGGCGGGTGCGCTCTGTCACCGGGCGTGTGATCCAACCATTGATTCCAGGGTCAGATCACGTATAATCCCAATTTGGTAAACACATCGCTGCCGGGAGGTTCCTCAGGATCGACCGGCGGCTTACACGTCATAGTTCAAGGAGCGAGTATCATGGCTTACTTCATCACCGACGATTGCATCAGCTGCGGCGCTTGCGTTGTCGAGTGCCCGGTGGAGTGCATCTCCGAGGGCGACGGCAAGTACGTTATCGACGAGACTCAATGCATCGACTGCGGTAGCTGCGCAGCCGTTTGTCCCGTCGACGCCCCCCAGCCCCAATAGGCGCACGTCGAGAAGCGCAGAACACCCCGACCGTACGGTCGGGGTGTTCTGATGATGAGTGAGCTGGGGCTACGGCATCACGCGCCCGGGAGGCTTTCCCCTAACGACTGCGCCAACCAGCGCGTCGCCTCGACGATGATCATCGCGCCCATCGCCACCGGCACGTGGTCGGCGTTGATCGTGAGGTGATATAGACCGGGATCCTGCCAGTCGACGCCGTGGTAGCGCTGAAGGTAACGCGCGCGCTGGCGGTCGCTGGTCCGGATCTCCTCCTCGGCGACCTCGCGATCGAGGTTCTCGCGGCTCACAAGGTTGCGGATGCGGATCTCCGGCGAGGCGAACACCCGCACGTGCAGCGCGTTCCGCCGGTTCTGCAGGATCACCTGACCGCCGCGCCCAACAATGATGACATCGCCGGCCTCGGCATAGTCTTGGATCACCTGCCGCACGAGCTCCCTGTAGTTGGCGGCAGCACGCTCGCGGTCTCGCTCCGCGATCAGTGCGCTGGACACCATGCTATCGGCGAGCTCGGCATAGGACGCTCCCTCTCGCAACGTCGCGCTCGGGATGGAAGGCACAGCGGACATCGAGCCCAGCGCCCGTATCACCCTCTCCACGAACCCTGGGACCTCTTCTTGTTCTGCGAGGTTCCTGACCATCCTTTCGTCAGGATAGCCGGCCGCCGCCGCCGCCCGCTGGAGGATCTCGCGATCGAGAAAGCGAAACCCTAAGCGCTCCGCGGCCTCCGCCGCCATGTAACTTCCCTGGCTTCCGAGCTCCCGTGAAACCGTGATCACCATACCCATCGTTGCCTCCTTCCCGATGCAGAACTAAATGAATACCTCTGGTGAGCCACCGCCGTGCACTGAGGAAAAAGATTCGCACGAAATAGGAAGCCATTTGGGTGGTTCATGCCTACAATAGCACAGCCATATTGGCATGTCAATGCCGTCAATTGACGGGCGTGTTTCGCGTTGGGGGCGGCTTGTCGATCAGGCCCAGTACAAGCCAGGGT
>JBNGCP010000074.1:0-18811 GCA_049974845.1 Anaerolineae bacterium
TGTTTCGCGTTGGGGGCGGCTTGTCGATCAGGCCTAGTACAAGCCAGGGTGGGTTTGACTTTGCCCAACGCGAAACACGCCCCCACTCATATAGGCTTTTGTGTATAATAGAAAATCGACATATACTGATTGCGGCACGCACTTGCGTCTGGCTCACGTGAGTGGAGGAGCGCTGAAGGGAGCTCTGGATGACGGAACAGACACACACGCTGGTTGTCGATGATGAGGCTGGGATTCGGTTCTTCATCAAGGAGACCCTCCAAAGAGCGGATCATCAGGTGACGACCGTCTCCGACGGGGAAGAGGCCCTTGAGGTGCTGCGCAACACTTCCTTCGATCTGGTGATTCTGGATCTGAAGCTCGGCGGACGCGTGGACGGCCTGAAGGTCCTTGAGGCCGTTCGGTGGCGCTGGCCCGAGGCAGTGGTCCTGATTCTGACAGCCCATGGCTCCCTTGAGACGGCGATGGCAGCCATCCGGGAGGGCGTGGATCGCTATCTGCTGAAGCCGCTGACGCCCCAGGAATTGCGCTCGGCGGTGCAGGAGGCGTTGGAGGAACGGCGCGATCGCCTGGACCGTGTGCAGGAACAGGCCAAGGAGCAAGCCGCACTACAGAGAGGCCCCTTCAGGGTGGACTTGCAGAAGCATCAGATTACCTATGACGGCGAGGCTCTTGAGCTCACGCCCAGCGAGTTCGATCTACTCGTGCACCTGATGCAGAATGCTCACCGCGTCGTCCCGCCGCCAGAGCTGGTCGAGGTCGTCCGAGACTATCGACCGGGGGATCTCTACGAGGCGCGGAATATCATCAAGTGGTACATCCATCGTCTTCGGCAGAGCATTGAACCTGATCCATCGCATCCGAGATTCGTCATCAACGTCCGTGGCGTAGGCTACCGATTCGGCGAGTGATCGTGGCGCGCTAAGCGCTTGGCGCAAAAACGCAGCCCCGCTCGCAAGAATGGGGCTGTGTTTGTGTTGTGTCGGACGTTTGTGTCGAACGTCGTCTGAAGGCACCAACACAATTCCAACTCGGCCAACGCGGCACGAACACACCGCCAACCCAGCTCACCCTGTCGAGCGGGAGATTTGTGGTACCCTATATATGGGATCTTTGCGGATCCCCTGGGATCGCGCGCGTTCGCGCCCGGTCTCTAAAATCTTACACAAGGAGGTACGTTTAGGTACATGTCTGTTGATCAAGAAGTAGTTCAGGGAGAGATCACTGAGGAGGAGAAGGAATCAGAATCACCGAAATGGTGGCAGCTTCTCGTTGAAGGCGAGTATGCGGCAGGTGGTGCTCGGCGTGGCGACATCTATGAGGCAACCATTTTGTCGATGGGCGAGCACGACATTCTCGTGGACGTCGATGGCAAACGGGACGGCATCATTCAGGAGCGCGATCTTGAGAACGTCGATGAGGCCTACCTCAAGGACCTCAAAGTCGGGGACAAGATCCCGGTGCGGGTCGTCAAGATCCCGTTCAATCGCAATGCAATCGTAGTCTCACTTAAGCAGGGCTTGGAGCATCAGGACTGGATCCGGGCCGAGGAAGCGATGGAGAACCGTGAGACTCTTGAAGTTGAGGTCTCAGGTGTCAACAAGGGCGGGGTGCTAGCTCCGTTCGGACGACTACAAGGCTTTATTCCCAATTCCCATCTTACCGCCATACCACGCGGCGCACGCCGTGAGCAGCGTACGGCTATGAAGCAAGATCTCGTTGGCGAGACCCTCACCGTTATGGTGATCGAGGTCAATCAGCGCCGGCGCCGCCTGATTCTGTCAGAGCGTGTTGCGGCTGGACGCCGACGCCAGGAATTGCTGGAGGAGCTGCACGAGGGTGCCATCCGCACCGGCATCGTCAGCAATCTCGTCGACTTTGGCGCTTTCATCGACCTCGGTGGCGTGGACGGCCTGCTACACATCTCCGAGATCGCTTGGGATCACATCGATCACCCCCGGGACGTTTTGGAGGTGGGACAGGAGCTTGAGGTCTACATCCTGGATGTCGACCGCGAGCGTGAGCGCATCGCGCTCAGCCGGAAGCGGCTGTTGCCCGATCCTTGGGAGAAGGTTACCGCGGGGCTGAATCGTGGTGACGTCGTGCCCGGCACCGTCACTCACATCACCGACTTTGGGGCGTTTGTGGACGTAGGTGAGGGTGTAGAGGGACTGGTGCACGTCTCAGAGATGCCCGGCGGCGAGCAAATGCTCTCCGAGCTGACCCCCAGCACCGACGTGAAAGTTCAGATTCTATATATCGATCCGCTTCAGCAGCGGATTTCACTTCGGCTCGAGGAGACCGCCGTATCCCAGGAGCCAGAGGAAGCAGCCGAGTCTGAACACGAGGATGCTGAAGCCGACTCAACTGAGGAAGCCGAGGCTAGTGAGGAAGTCGCGGGCAACAACGAAATCGCAGGCGATGATGAAATCGCGGGCGATGAAGCTGAGTCAGAGGGTTAGGCACTCTCTTCGGATCTGAGATCGATGCGATGCAATGGATCGGTATCACCGGAACTGATATACAGATACTGATCCGCATCATCATCGCGATGGCATTGGGTGCGGTAGCCGGCCTGGATCGCGAGCTGGCGGGCAAGCCGGCCGGACTACGCACCCACATGCTCGTTGCCGGGGCAGCTGCCCTGTTCGTGCCGTTGGGCGAGACTGCGCTGGAGCACTTCATGACGCGTTTCCCTAATCAGCTGGTCTCAGCGGATCCTGTGCGCATCATAGAATCCGTCATCACAGGCATCAGCTTCCTCGGTGCCGGTACCATCCTACACTACGGCCCAGACCGAGGCGTCGAGGGCCTGACGACAGCAGCCTCAATCTTGTTCACGGCAGGGCTGGGGGTCGCTATGGGGTTTGGTCACATCGCTCTGGCCATTGGCGCAACCGTCCTGGTCTTCGTCACCCTTACCGGCCTTGGGCTGATCGAGCGTATGCTTCGGCAGCGAAACGAGAGATCATAGATCGGAGATCCGCCGAGTCTAGGGAAAGCACTCAAACAAAAGAACAAAAAAAGACAAAAAAGGAGGGTAGAAGGCTATGCGCAGCGGATTTCGAATCGGCAAGATCTTTGGCATCGAGGTGTGTGTTGATTGGAGTTGGCTGGTCATCTTTTTCCTGGTCTCCTGGAATCTAGCGACGTACATGGGCGAGCTGCACGGCAACTGGGGCGCAGCCGTCCGTTGGAGCGTTTCTATAGCAGGAGCGCTACTCTTCTTCTTGTCGGTGCTTGCGCACGAGCTGGCGCATTCCGTGGTCGCCCAATCGCGCGGCATCCCGGTCAGCAGTATACGGCTCCACCTCTTCGGTGGGGTCTCAAACATCCAGCGTGAGCCGGATTCGCCAAGCAGCGAGTTCGCAATGGCCATCCTTGGACCCGTGACCAGCCTGGTAATCGGCGGCGCGCTCCTGCTCATCACAGGTCTTGTGGTAAACACCAGCGGCGGATCAGGAGCGTCGCCTCAGGACGTCCTCACCCGCTTAAATCCTACGCTTACCATCCTCGCTTGGCTGGGTTCGGTCAATGTCATCTTGGGAGTCTTCAACCTGATCCCGGGCTTTCCCCTAGACGGTGGTCGTGTGCTACGCTCGCTCCTCTGGGCTATCACAGACAACCTGCGACAAGCGACACAGTGGGCGTCCTGGATTGGACAGGGCATCTCTTGGCTGATGGTCTTCGCTGGAATTGCTATGGCCTTTGGCGTCAGGATCCCGCTCCTCGGCCAAGGGTTTGCCAGTGGATTGTGGCTTGCCTTTATCGGCTGGTTTCTGCATAACGCCGCAGTCCAGAGCTACCAACAGATGGTCATTCGCGATGCCTTGGAGGACGTACCCGTCACCGAAGTGATGCGCCGCAATCTTCCCACCATCTCCCCCAACCGGAGCGTAGCAGAGCTCGTCCACGACTACATCATGCAGACCGACGAACGAGGGTTTCCGGTCGTCGACCAGGGAGACCTGGTCGGGATGGTCACGCTCGATGATGTGCGCTCAATCTCCCGTGACGCCTGGCAAAGCACACGCGTCCAGGAGATCATGACTCCCAGAGAGCGACTACAGACGCTTACGACTGAGGCAAACGCCAGCGACGCCCTCGACGGTTTGGCCCAGTTCGACATCCGGCAGCTGCCGGTTCTGAGTGAGGGCCGCCTGCAGGGGCTTGTCCGTAGAAGCGATATTGTTAAGTGGTTACAGCTGCAGAGTGACATCGACAGCAGCCTTGCCGCTACGAAATAGCGAAGCATAGAGAAAGGGAAAAGTACCTTCTGCCGAGATTAAGGCGACGGCCGAGGAGCTTGCCGCCAAGCAAGAGGGCGTCATCAACGTGACCAATGCGCTTGTGGTCGATTCTAGCCTGAAAGAACCCGGCATCATTGTGGGGCCGCCACAGCACACACCCCCCAGCGGACAGATTCCCGGCCCGCCGGGGAGCGTATAGGCAACGCACACCACTCTGTTCGACAGCGTGGCGATCAAGAGCGAGCGGGCGACGCTGTCATGCTGGACATCACGAGGCGTGCAGCCCCCATCAGCGTCGAGACCAACAGCATGCGAGAGGAGGCAACAGACGTGAAGCTAGACGTGCTTAGGCCATTGGTCAAGCGGGATGAGACCAGCAAGATCGTGTTGCTGGTGATGGACGGAGTGGGTGGGCTTCCTGCGACTACGGCTGAATCCATGACCGAGCTCGAGGCTGCCAACACGCCGAATCTGGACGCGCTAGCTGCACAAGGCTTGTGCGGTCTGCAGATGCCAGTGGGCCCAGGCATCACCCCAGGCAGCGGGCCAGGTCACCTGGGGCTTTTTGGCTACGACCCGCTGGAATACCAGGTCGGGCGGGGAGTGCTCTCGGCACTGGGGATTGACTTTGATCTTCAATCCGACGACGTTGCAGCTCGGGGGAACTTCTGCACCGTTGATGAAGAGGGTCGGGTCACCGATCGCCGAGCCGGCCGGATACCAACCGAACAAGGGCGGGTTTTGTGCAACCTCCTCCAGGAGCAAGTTGCCTTAGAAGGGGCTTCTCTCAACTGCCGGACTGGCCATCGGTGCAGGAGGCGTTTGGCCTGAAGGCCCTGGCCATTGCGATGTACCCAATGTATCGTGGTGTGGCCAAGCTCGTCGGGATGGACGCACTGCCCGCCAGCCATTCCTTCTCCGAGGAGATCGACCAGTTGGCCGAATACTGGGATCGCTATGACTACTTCTTTGTGCACGTGAAACCGACCGACAGCGCCGGTGAGGACGGGGACTTCGATCGGAAAGTATCCATCATTGAGGAGATCGACGCTCTGGTGCCACGCATATTGGATCTAGAGCCCGATGTGCTGGCCGTCACAGGTGATCACTCCACGCCAGCGAGTATGCGCTACCATAGCTGGCATCCGGTGCCAGTGATCCTCTGGTCGCAGGTCTGTCGCCCTGATGGGGTTACGCGCTTTCACGAGCGTGCCTGTATCACAGGAGGACTGGGGCCACGCTTGCCGGCAGCAGACCTGATGCCGCTGATGCTCGCCAATGCCAGGCGTTTGGACAAGTACGGAGCCTGATGAGAATTGGAAAGAGCAGCAGTCAGGGCCGACCTAGACGGACACCGCCATACGCCGGACCTGCTCAGGGAACAATGGCCCCATACTGTAGCCGGAAGTCGAAAGGAGAGAGCAGATGATTAGGCAACTTGGTTCATTTGTGGCGCTTACGCTCCTACTGGCTTTGGCGCTTCCGGGGACCGTTGCAGCCCAAGGACCGGTCACGCCCGAACACTCCGACCCAAATTGGAGCGCAGCGTACTGGAACAACACCGAGCTTGCCGGCGCGCCTGTTCTGGTACGCTCCGAGTCCAACCTCAACTACAACTGGGGCTCTGGGTCGCCGCACCCCACCATATCGGAGGACCAGTTCTCTACACGATGGCAGCGGTATGTCGATGTGATCGCGGGCACCTATCGGTTCACCGTGACAAGCGACGATGGTCTTCGCCTGTGGATCGATGACGAGCTGGTGCTGGATGAGTGGAACGATCACGCCGAGGAGACCTTCTTCGTCGATCATTACCTCTCAGCCGGTCATCACCTCGTCACGCTCGAGTACTACGAAAATCAAGGCGTCGCCGCCGCTCGACTATCATGGGTGCGAGCCGATCAAGCCGTGGGCCGTTGGCGGGCTGAGTATCATAACTACACATCGCTCGCCGGGCAACCCGTGCTTGTGCGCAACGAAGCCGCGCTGGACTTCAATTGGGGGACCGGTTCGCCTGACCCGGCTGTGGTCAACACCGATCGCTTCTCGGCGCGCTGGTACCCGATCCTCCAGCCCGGACGCTACGAGGTCCGGGTCCATATCCCCGACCGCTTTTCCACCACCTCTCGGGCAAGATACTGGATCGCCCACTCAGACGGACTCACGCTGCGGGTCGTGGATCAATCGGCGGCGTCAGGGGGCGAATGGGTCTCACTGGGCACGTACCAGTTCCAGGGTGATGGATCCGAGTATGTGTCGTTGGCGGACATCACCTTCGAGCTCTACCTGAGCCGTCTCATCGCGTTTGATGCGGTGCAGTGGCTACCGCAATGAGGTGATGTATAAGGCCGGTCTGCCAGCTGCACTGAGATACACCGACCCACAGAGCTGTCGTCGAGGGAGATGAAGGCAATGCTGAAGCAAGCAGAACTATGGGAACCCCTATCCGAAGACCGTGTGCACTGTCATCTGTGTGCTCACCACTGTGTGATCTCACCGGACGGTCGCGGCATCTGTCAGGTGCGCGAGAATCGTGATGGGACGCTCTACACGCTGGTCTATGGGGAGCTCATTGCGCGCCACGTGGATCCAATCGAGAAGAAACCCCTCTTTCACTTTTATCCAGGCTCCAGAGCCTACTCCATCGCCACGGTGGGATGCAATTTCAGGTGCGACTGGTGCCAAAACTATGACATCTCCCAGATGCCCCGGGATCAACGGAGGATCATCGGTCAGGAGACGAGGCCGGAGGAGGTCATCGAGGAAGCTCAGGCGCGCAAGTGCCGGAGCATTGCCTACACCTACACCGAGCCTACGATCTTTTTCGAGTACAGCTATGACACCGCACAACTGGCTCATGACGCCGAGATAAAGAACGTATACGTCACCAATGGCTATATGACCCATATGATGCTTGAAGCGATGCACCCCTTCCTGGATGCGGCCAACGTGGATTTGAAGGCCTTCCGAGACGAGACTTACCGCCGGTACGTCGGGGCACGCCTGCAGCCAGTTCTCGACAGTCTCAAGCTGATGAAGCAGCTCGGCATCTGGGTCGAGGTCACCACTCTGCTCATCCCGGAAGTCAACGATGACACCGCGGAACTGCGGGATGCTGCGGAGTTCATCGTCAAGGAGTTGGGGCCCGAAACGCCGTGGCACCTGAGCCGCTTTTTCCCGGCATACAAGATGCAGAGCGTATCGCCAACACCGGAGTCCACGGTCACGCGCGCCCTGGAGATTGGCCGTGAAGCCGGCCTTCAGTATGTGTATGCCGGGAACTCGCGCCAAAACGCAAGCACAAACTGCCACAAGTGCGGCGAGCTGCTGGTTCACCGTGCGGGTCACTCGATTTTGGGGAACAGAGTGACCGAAAAAGGCACCTGTCCCGAATGCGGCACGCTCGTCGCAGGCATCGGTATGCACGCACCCTGATCGACTCGTGATGGGCGATGGTACACCAATGACGTTCAACTTAGTATCAGGAGGTAATCGATGGCAGAAGAGAAAAGCAACTTCGAGAGCTTCACGTTAGGGCTGTTCTTTGGCGGGTTGATCGGCGCCACCGTCGCTTTGTTGACGGCGCCACAGTCCGGTGAGGAAACACGCAAACAGCTCCAGCGCCAGGCCAATGAGATGCGCGAGCAAGCAGCAAAGGCCTTGGCGGATATGCAAGCATCGATCGAGGCAACCGTTGAGGATGTCCGAAAACAGGCAGACGAGGCAGTGACACAATCACGAGCCCGGCTTAACGAAGTTCAGTCCAGGATACGACGCTTGGAGATCCAGGCTGACGCTGCGCTTGAGGAGGGTGAGCAGCAACTGGAAGAGGCTTCCGAACGGATTGCGGAAGCGGTCGAGGAGACGGGATCGATCGAGCTCCCCTCCCAGACTGAGGCAGAAGCCAAATAGACGTTCAGCCCAACGGTTGTGCAGCCTGCGCGAGGGGGTCGCATCGCCTCTCGCGGGCTGCCCCGCTGGCCGAACGCGAAAGCTGCGACGAATAGGATTTGAGGAGACAGATACCGATGGCCATACAGGACGTTGTGCGACTACTCGGCGCGTTTGTCGAGGATGACGGAGAGACACTGCGGAAACGCTATGGAGGTGAGGCGGTCGCGGCGGCTCGTGACACGGTGCAGATACTCTCCACGCGCCTTGAGGAGGAGTCCCCTCACGTTGGTCTATGGGAGTCCTTCGAGGAAAATCCATCAGATCATAGCACCGAGCTAATCGGCGCCCTGGAAGCTATGGTGGAGGCCAGGAGCGTCTACAAGAGCTGACCGAGGGGCATACAGACATCATCGGAGCTTCGGTAGCCTTGGAAGAACTGACCGGTTCCGAAACTCCGCACAGCTATCAAGCACGTGTCGTGGTCTACATGCGCCCAAATGACATTGCTGCGGTGGAGAAAGCGCCAAATCCAACGACGGCCCTGCAGCAGGCCTTGACGACCGTAGAGCGCCAGGTGCGTGAGTCTCGCCAGAAGCTTAGCGAGCGCTGGAAGCAACCTTAGGGGCACATAGGCAGGGCCTACAGATGCACGAGAACGCGCGTCGCGCACCGTTCTGGCAGTGAATACGCAGCGAACCCCGGTCAATCCGAGTTGAGTCCAATGGAGGTTGCAGTGGTTGAGCCTGATCATGATGGTAACGCTCGATATCTTCCGCAGGATGAGAAGGAGCGTACCGAGGCGGAGCGCTACCTTGAACAACTCGAAAGCGACCTGGATCTCGACATCGATGATGATACAAAGAGCTCTCTCGCAACCTTGTCCGAGGAGATGCAGCGGGAATGGTCCGCCGAATCAGCTGACGCCGAGTCAGCGGGGAAGCCATCGTCGTCAAACGCACTCAGCGACGATGTCTTGGCGCTCTATCTCAATCAGATCGGCGACGTACCTCTCCTGACATCTGAGGACGAAAGCGCCCTAGCCAAACGCATCGAGCGCGGCGAAGCAGCCAGAGAACAACTGGAAAGCCCCAATGGCTTTACGCCCGAGGAGATCGCCGAGCTGGAGTCTCAGATCATCGACGGAGAGGTCGCCCGCCAGCGCTTCATCGAAGCCAACACACGCCTGGTCATCAGCGTCGCGAAGCGGTACCGGAACTACGGGTTGCCGTTTCAAGATCTCATTCAGGCAGGGAACATCGGCTTGATCCAAGCAGTGGATAAGTTCGACTATACTATGGGCAATCGCTTCAGCACCTATGCGATCTGGTGGATACGTCAGGCCGTCAAGCGGGCGCTCACCCAGCAGGGGCATACCATTCGTCTTCCCTATTACCTGCACAGTCGCCTCAGACGGATCCACGAGGTCAGCCGCCAGTTGGAGAAGCAGTTGAGCCGCAGGCCGACAGTAGAGGAGATCGCTGAAGCTCTGGGCGAGGAGAACGTCAGTCGCTTGCGCGAGATACTCCAGATGTCCAGGCACACGGTCTCGCTCAACACACCGGTGGGTGAGGAAGAGGACAGCGAACTGCTGAATCTGATTCCCGATGATGATGCACCTACCCCGGCCGAGGCGGTTCAGTCGCAGTTGATGCGCGAAGATCTGGACGCCGTGATGAGTGAGGTCCTAACAGATCGAGAGATTGCGGTGCTCTGCCAGCGATTCGGGCTGAAGAGCCACCGGCGGCACACGCTAAACGAGCTGGCCGAGCAACTCGGCGTCAGCCGCGAGCGAGTGCGTCAGATCGAGCGGAAAGCACTGCGCAAGCTGCGCCATCCGCTTCACCGGCGCAAGCTGCTGGCGTACCTTAGGTGAGACGGTCCCAAAGTCAGCGCAGGCCAAGGGGGGTACATGGTTCAGAAAGGCTGGAAGGCGCGAAAAGTCAGCATCGTCGGCGCGGGCGATGTAGGGGCGACGTTTGCTTACGCCCTGGCTCAGAGCGGGGTGGCCGACGAGATTGCGTTGATCGATCTCAACGAAGAGCTAGTGCGGGGACAGGTCCTGGATCTGAGCCACGGCCGGTTCTTCTTTCCCTCGGTGTCGATCCGTGCTGGAGACCAGAAGGACTACGCTGACGCACAGGTGATTGTGGTGACAGCCGGCACAAGTCAGAAGCCGGGGGAGTCACGTCTGGACCTGTTACAGCGTAATGCCAGCATCATGGAGAGCATCGTCGACGACATCGTGGCGCAGGATTCTCACGCTGTCATCATCGTTGTCTCTAATCCGGTGGACATTCTGACGCACGTAGCACACAGGCGATCCAGGTGGAAGCGCGGACGAGTCATCGGCTCGGGCACTGTACTCGACAGCGCTAGATTGCGCTATCTCCTCAGCCAGCACTGCGGCATCGACGTGCATAACGTGCACGCGTACATCCTCGGAGAGCACGGAGACAGCGAGTTCGCCGCCTGGTCGATGACACACTTGGCCGGCGTCAACATTACCGATTTCTGCCCGCTCTGTGGCAGATGCACGGATTGGGAAAAAGAGCGAGATCAGATCGAACAGAGTGTACGAGATTCAGCCTACCACATCATCGACTACAAAGGCGCCACCTACTACGCTGTTGGCTTAGCGCTCGTGCGGATCGTCGCCGCGATACTCAGAAACGAGCATAGCGTGCTGACCGTCTCGGTCCCTCTCGACGGGGAGTATGGGTTGAGTGAGGTAAGCCTGAGCGTTCCTTGCATCGTCTCCCAGAACGGGGTCAATCGCATTATGGAGGCCTCGCTGCCGGCGGACGAACAGGAATCCCTGGAAGCGTCTGCCTCGATCCTGAAAGACGCGATCGCGCAACTTGACCGGTAGGCTGCTCGTATCAACAACTAGACCCAATAAAGGCTAGCGTAGACTCAAGCGCGATCACGCGGGCTCGGCAATTAAGCGCCCCTTAGCCAGGGACACGCCGTGATCCACAGATGATTCGAACCAGTAACTATTAGATCGGAGGGCTGTACGCATGGATTTTGGCGCACTGCTAAGGCGAACCTGGGATCTTGTTTGGGAGCATAAGTACCTGATCCTTCTGGGCGTGTTGGTTGCGTTGAGCAGCGGAGCTGGCACATCGGGGTCGGGTTTTAGATTTGGCGAGAGGGGCTTTGAGTTCGACGGCGCCCCACCACAGTTCCGCGATTTACCACGAAGGGTAGGCCTCCCCAAAGCGGCGATCGTGATTCTCGTACTTGTCATCGTCACCGTGGGCGTGATTCTCGGCCTGGCGCTTTGGGTCGTCTCGACATTGGCGCGAGGCGGGCTTATCGCCGGCGTGAACACCGTCGTCGGAGGCGGCACCTCAAGCTTTGGTCAAGCCTTTAGCGCCGGCTGGCAGAAGGGATGGCGCTTGATCGGAATCGGCATCCTGCCCGCAATTCCTGGACTGATTGCCTTTGTCGCAGGGTTGGGACTGAGCGGCACGCTGTTTGGCGTGGTCCAGCTGTTCGATATCCGAGCTGTCGCAATGGGCCGTAACGTCGCACTGCTCTTCGGGGCGCTCCTTTGCCTTGTTGCCCCAATCGCGTTGATCCTGGGACTGCTGCGGACCTTTGCTAACCGTGCTTGTATGCTGGAGGATCTGGGCATTTTTGCCGCGTACGCGCGCGGCTGGGAAGTGCTAGTCAACAACCTTGGATCAGCAGTGGTGCTCTTTTTGATCCAGATCGGCCTCGGCATCGCTATCGCGCTAGTGACCGCTCTCCCCAGCGTGTTGTTCGCCTTGTGCTGCATCTTGTGGCCGCTCTTGCTCCTGGTGCAGGGTGCTATTGCGACGTATTTCTCAGCACTCTGGACGTTGGCCTGGCGGCAATGGACAAAAACCGAGGGAGATCCTATCCTATGAACAGCACGGTAAGGTAGAGACAGCCATGATGAAGAATCCGCAAGAGTCAGGCAATCAACGAGACAGGAATCCGCTGGCTCGCCTGCGTCGTCCAGGATGTAGCGTTTGGCAAATCATATTCTGGGTGGCACTGGTCTTGTTGGTCGCACCATGGGTGAGCAACCTGCTGGGTGGTGGCGGCGGCATCAGCATAGACTACACGACGTTCAAGAAACAGGTACGAGCAGATAACGTCGATCAGATTACCGTCAGCGGGCAGGAGATCCAGGGCTCGCTGAAGGAGTCAAGGCAATATCAGGTAAGCGCACAACAGACCGTCACCTACACCAACTTCACCACCTTCATGCCAGCTTTCGGCGACGAGCAGCTAATGCCATTGCTTGAAGAACACAATGTCGAGGTTCAGTCTGAACCACCTTCCGACATCCCTTGGGCGACAATACTGCTCAGCGCCATCCCAACTGTACTCCTGATGGGTTTCGGATATGTTTTCCTCCGGCAGATGCGCTCCAGCGGCCAGAGCATTTTCTCAATGCGGGAGAGCGGAGCGAAGCTCTACGACCGGCGTGAGGAGGGTACAACTTTCGACGATGTGGCCGGTGCTCGTGGCGCCAAAGAGGAGCTGCGTGAGGTCATCGAGTTCCTGCGCAACCCCGACCAATTTCAGCGTTTGGGCGGCGAGATGCCCAAAGGTGTATTGCTCGTGGGCCCGCCTGGAACAGGGAAGACGCTGCTGGCTCGCGCCGTCGCCGGGGAAGCAGAGGTCCCTTTCTTCAGCATCACCGGCTCGAACTTCATGGAGATGTTCGTCGGCGTCGGCGCATCCCGTGTTCGCGATCTCTTCAATGACGCCAAAGACGCCTCCCCAAGCATCATCTTCATCGATGAGCTAGACTCTATCGGTCGACGGCGAGGCGCCGGCCTCGGAGGTGGACACGATGAGCGCGAGCAGACCCTGAACCAGCTGCTGGCGGAACTCGATGGATTTGAGCCCAACCAGGACGTCATTGTGATGGCCGCAACAAACCGTCCCGACATCTTGGATCCGGCACTAATGCGCCCGGGCCGCTTCGACCGACGCATCACGGTCGATCTGCCCTCGATGCGCGACCGGGTGGAGATTCTCAAGATTCATGCTCGGGACAAACCGCTCGCCGATGACGTGGAGCTCGAACGAGTCGCAAGAGGAACACCGGGTTTTAGCGGTGCCGATCTCGAGAATCTGCTCAACGAGGCGGCCTTGCTGGCTGCTCGCCGGGACGTCGACGCCGTCCACCGTCAGGACATCGACGAGGCTCGCGACAAGATCCTGATGGGCTTGGAGCGTGAGAATGTTGCGATGACAGAGGAAGAATGCCGAACGCTGTCCTATCACGAGGGTGGACACGCTATCCTGGCAGCTGTGCTGCCCCACGCGGATCCCATCCACAAGGTCACGATTGTGCCGCGTGGCAAAGCGATGGGCGTCACCCAGCAGCTACCCCGCCAGGATCGTTATATCTATCCCCGCGAATATATGCTCGATCGCCTCGCGGTCATGATGGGTGGGCGGGCAGCCGAACGACTTGTCCTTAACACCTCGACCAGCGGCGCAGCGGACGATCTCAAACAGGCGACAAGACTCGCGCGGAAGATGGTGATGGAATGGGGAATGAGCGAGCGTTTTGGTCACATGGCCCTGGGCGGCGCGGAGGAGCAGGTCTTCCTGGGCGAACAGATTGCACAGCGCCGGGAGTACAGCGAGGATACTGCTCGCGAGGCTGATAAAGAGATCAAAGCCATCCTGGAGAGCGCCTATCAACGCGCGATCGACACCCTCAAGGAATATCGTGACGAGCTGGACAAGCTCGCTAGCGAGCTCCGCGATCGAGAGGAGATCCCCGGCGATCAAGTTCTTGAGCTTATTGGACTAGACACAGAGGAGAAGAGGGAAAAGGCAGATGAAAATTCGACCAGGTAGAACTCGGTCCTTGATTGGGGGCATTCTGATGCTGGTCGTGATGGCTGTCGGGCTGTTTCTTATGCCCGGACCAGGCATTGTCGGCGGCATGCCGGGGATGGGAGGCGCTCTGAGCGTCTTTAGGATCCTCTGGATCGCCATCGGGCTCATCGGCGCTGGGGTGTCGTTTTACAACGCCTTCAGCGAAAAGGGGGTGCCCCTCTATGAGATCGAAACCGACGGCGGACAGCACCCTGAGGGGGAGGCCTATTGTCCGAAATGCGGCGCACCGGTCAGCAAAGACGATCGCTTCTGCCGCAAATGCGGTAGCCCACTCAGCTAGCCGCTCTGCAATTCGGGCGCCACTGAGACATCGCGCGAGGGCGGCTTCGCCCTCGCGCGATGTGCTGTCCAGAGCCTGGGTCCGGCTTGCCGGTGTGGCGCTTTCCATACCGATCTGCCGGATCGGTAATGGTGCTGTCAAACTAGCGAACCAACACCACGGGCATATCGACGCGTTCGATCAGATCGACAATCGAGTCTTCCTCTGACAGCGACACGCTCGCCGGCACGACGAGCGTTCCCTGTTGCAGGCTGCGAAGGGCAAGTGCCAACTTACCGACGGTTGTCGCCACAACAGCACGATATTGATGCATGACGTCATACGAGCGAAGTAGGCGATCGGCCTGCGCCTTCAGAGCGTCCACATCCTGCGTCTGTCGAGCCAGGAGCAGCACCCTCAAGGGCTCAGACGTCTTCTCCACGAGTTGCACACCGATCATCATAGCCTTCTCGCCCACATACGAGCCATCGTAAGCCACAAGAATGGGAGGGGCAATCTGCCGACCCTCCTCCATCACCACAGTTATCTGGGGCAGGTCCTCACCGCACGCGATACGCGCGGTCGAACCCAGTCGTCGACGCCGCACGTACGACCAACCAGCACGTCCCACGACCAATACGTCGGCCCCTGTCTCCTCGGTCGCAGCCCTGATCTCCGTCGCAACCCGTCCGCGGCTTATGCGAAACCTAGCGGCTACGGCCTCGCGTTTGGTCAAAACCGTGAAGAGCCGCCGTACGCCTCGGCTGCGGGCCCGAAGCTGTCGCTCCAAGCGCTCCAGTCGCATCCGCCGACGGTGAGCTGAATATCCACCCAGCTCGTGAGCGAAGGGTAGCTCGGCAGCTCTAAGAAGGTTGATATCCTCGACAAACAGCCCGAGCAATTCGGCCTTGAAGCGTGACGCCATCTCCACAGCCGCCTCTAGTGCGGCGCGGCTGTGAGGGGAAGCATCGAGAGCCACGACGATACGCTCGACCGTCAGCGTGCTCTTGCGTTCACTCACTCATTTCCTCCTTGGCGGATTCGCCGAACGCCTTTAACCTCTCCGCCATGTTCTGCAAGCGCTTCTGAACTCTATAGTTTATCGTACCCTCTGGGTAGTTACCCTCCTCATCTCGTTCCCCTGCCGGCACACCGGTCAGAATCTCGATGCCTTGATCGACGTGGTCCACGGCATAGATGTGAAACTCGTCCCGCTCGACGGCATCAACGACATCGCGACGCAACATGAGGTGCTTCACATTCGACCGTGGGATCAATACACCTTGATTCCCGGTCAGACCCCGGGCTTTGCAGATGTCGAAGAATCCCTCGATCTTCTCGTTGACACCGCCAATCGCCTGAACCTCGCCTTTCTGATTCACCGAACCTGTGACAGCGAAATTCTGTCGGATCGGCGTCTCAGAAATCGCCGACAGCAATGTATACAACTCAGCCGACGAAGCGCTATCGCCCTCAACGCCAGCATAGGACTGCTCGAAGACCAGGCTCGCCGACAGCGAGAGTGGCTGCTCCTGCGCATAACGGCCCGCCAGAAACCCGGTCAGGATCATGACGCCCTTCGCGTGAATCGGCCCGCCAAGCTCAGTCTCGCGCTCGATATCCACCACCTGTCCCTTGCCCAGCCGGACGCGACCGGTGATCCGCGAGGGTCTCCCAAAAGCGAAGTTTCCCAACATCATTACCGAGAGACCATTGATCTGACCGACAACGGCATCTTCCGTATCAATCAGGAGCGTCTCGCGAAGGATCGCCTCATGAACGCGCTCACGAATGCGGTCCATTCGATGGATGCCAGCATCAATCGCGCGTTGGACATCGTCTCTTGTGATTGTATCGCGCCCTGCCTCTTCCGCCCAGTAGTTCGACTCTAGCATAAGATCATTGAGCTCACGCATACGTGTGGATAGCTTCTCGGCGTCGCCGACGATTCGAGCGCTATGCTCCACCAGCCGCTCCACAGCGCCCCGGTCGAAAGGATGTAGCTCTTCACGCCGCGCGAGCATCGCGACAAGACGTGCATACAGCTTCTGATTTTCTCCGTCTCGATCCATCTGCTCGTCGAAATCCGCCGCCACCTTGAAAAGCTCGGCGAACTCGGGATCGAGCTGCCACAGCAAGTAGTAGAGGATCCGCTCTCCGATCAATGCAACCTTCACGTTAAGGGGAATGGGCTCCGGGTCCAGGGAAACCGTGCTGATCAGGCTCAGTTGCCGTCCCAGCGATTCGATGTTGATGCGCTGGCTCATCAAGGCTCGCTTAAGCCCTTCCCAAGCATAAGACTGCGTAAGCAGCTTCCGCGCGTCCACGACGAGATAGCCGCCGTTGGCGCGATGGAGCGCACCCGGCTTAATTAGCGTGAAGTCAGTCATCAAGGCGCCCATCTGGGCCCGATGCTCGATCCGTCCGATGAGGTTCTGGTAGGTCGGGTTATCCTCATAGATGACCGGAGCCCCTTCGGACTCGCTGTGATCGATCAGAACATTCACACCGTAACGCTGCAGCGCCTGTTCCTGTGATTGCTGTTGCATCGCCGCCACAAACTGTGGGGTCTCTCCATCCGATTGTGGGTAAAATTGCTCGGCATTCTCAACGACATCCTCCTGCATGGCATCCAGGTGTTCCACAATCTTGGGGTAGTCCGCGTACTTCTCCCGCAGCTCGTCGATCAAAGCACCGACAGCGAGATCCGCCATTTCGCGATTGAGTTCGTTGAGCTCTTCTCGCATCTGCCGCTGCCAGCCAGGCACCTGTTGCAGAATGCGCTGGAGCTCTTCCTGAAGATCCTCAATCTTCTGCTGTATCTGTTCCTGCTCCCCCTCAGAGAGCCGCTCGATCTCCTCACGCGACAGGACCTCCCCTCCGCGCACCGGGGCTACGGCGATGCCACCCGGGGTCCGGATGAGTGCCATATCCTCTTCTCGGGCACGCTCTTGGAGTTCGTCAAAGGCTTCAGCCTGGCGCTCGCGGAACTCCTCTATGATGGATTGTCGTCTGGACTGATACTCCTCGCTCTCAAAAGCGGCAGACAGCGCAGTCCGCAACTCATTGACCAAACCGTCCATGTCGCGGCGGAATTCGACACCTTTGCCAGCCGGTAGTTCGATCGCGACTGGCTGATGCTCCTGTTCGAAGTTGTAAACATAGCACCAATCCGAAGGCGTCGGCGCCTCCTGCGCGCGAGACTGGAAATAGCGCTGTACAAGGTCACGTTTCTCCAATCCGGTCGGGCCAAGGGCGTAGATGTTGAAGCCCGCATCCCGCATCCCCGTCCCAAACCGAATGGCATCGACCGCACGCGGCTGTCCAACGACCTCTTTGAGGTCCTCCAGATCATCCGTCGTCTCAAACTCAAGGTCGGACAGATCGGTCCTGCGGTACAATTCCGTCGGATCAAGACGTAAGCTCTGCTGTGCCATAGGCGAATGCCTCCTTATCCTTCTTATCGTTTACGGGACTTCCACCAGTGATATCGGTAATCTGTACAAGACGGCCGTTGCCGCGCTCACGCTCAGAGTGTGAGTGTCGTCACATCTCAAGAGCTGCAACAGCGTTCACCTGCTGAACAGCAGGGATTACGCTTCGCCATTTCAGGGTGTCTAGCGGAGCGGCGATCAGCTCACCATTGGACAACACAGCCAGTAGCTCGCCATCGACCTCGAGGAATCGCTCCACCATATGGCGGGGCCAGGCCGTGTCGAGTCCTTCGTCGGCCCGCTCCCAGGTCTCCCCAGCATTATGGGTCTCCTCAATCCGCCCATTCTCGTCCACGGAGTCAGCAGGACCAAAAACCATGTGATCGGCGCGTCCCGGATCGACCCACACTGCGCGGCAGTAGCACCTGTAGAGCCGTTGCCAACGCGCACCCCCGTCGCTACTCACATACAGTCCGCCGCCCGTCGGCGCAATCACCGCGTTCGGCGAGGAGGGGTGCACGTTGACCGAGTGGACGTCAGGATGGATCATTGTCTGGTCATCGGGCGTGCGCGGCACGCCGTCCTGCCCTCTACCAGATGCCAAGCTTCGCCGTAGTCGTCTGTTCTCAACATCCCGCCTTGTTCAACAGCCGCATAGGCGAGCGCCATGAAATGCAAAACCTCGGACACAACCGGCCTCTGGAGAGTACGGCAGATACCATCCCTTCTCGTCACGCAGTTGGGCGACCTCCCCACACTCCCGCCACGTGTCGTCGTCAGCACGCGAGACAAAGATCGCCGCCGGCTCGGTCCCGGCGACCGCCCGTCCTGATCCATCAGGATCATAGGCCAACCAGCGGATGTGACGTTCGGTGAGCCCCTCATTCAGTGGCCACCAACTCTGACCCAGATCCACCGAGCGCTGAATTCCCTCCCGCGTGCCCATCAGCACGGCGCCCACACGAGCGGTCACGCTGGTGACACGTTTGCCCTCAAGCCCGGCGCGAATCTGGATCCACTCACCATTCCTGCGTTGCAAGACAAAGACTCCAAAATCCGAGGCCACAAACAGATAG
>JBNGCP010000075.1:0-18363 GCA_049974845.1 Anaerolineae bacterium
TTTCATTTGGAAGAACCATACCACCCTTCGGTAAGATTTTAGGTGAAAGAATGCGTCGCTTTGAACTCACCTGATGAAGGGTATATCATGGGTGCGGTCCCGACGTTCAGTGCAGGTGCTGACCCTGTCCGTGAAGCACTAACATAGAGAAGCTCAGGAGGTAGAGCGTGGCAAAGACCGTGAAGGTGGCCCTCGTTGGCTGTGGGGGTATTTCGAAGGCGCACGTCGGAGGGTATCAGGCGCTCTTTGAGAATGGCTGTCGCGAGTTTGAGGTGACGGCATGCGTGGACGTCAATGGGGATGTGGCTGAGGAGCGGGCCCAGGAGATTGCGGAGTTTCAAGGGTCGAAACCGGCGGTCCTCACCAAAGTCGAGGAGCTCATTGAAGAGGGTGTTGCGGAGGCAGCGGATGTTTGCGTGCCGCACTGTTTCCACCACACCGTCGGCATCCCGCTGCTGGCGGGTGGCCTGCACGTGATGATCGAGAAGCCGGTGGGCATCACTATTCGGGCGAGCAAGCAGCTCATTGCAGCGGCCCAGCAAGCCGACAGGATTCTAGCCACCGGCGAGCAGGTGCGTCGCGGCCTGCCGGCCCGGGCGTGCGCCTGGGCGATCAAAGAACAAGGGCTCATCGGGGATGTGAGACTGGTGGTCGTGCAGGCGGTGAATCACGGCCCCTTCGATTACTCGAAATACGCGATGAAGTGGCGTGGCCTGAAGCTCCTCACCGGCGGTGGAATGATTATGGACAGCGGGGCGCACTTTGGCGACATGATTCAGGTGCTCTTCGGTGCGCCGACTGAGGTCTGGTGCGACATGGCGTCCTACGACGAACGCATCATTGAAGATGCGCCGCTCATCGGCAGTGCGCCGGCGGATGTCGAGGACACCTGGCATGCGGTGCTGCGTTTCGAAGGCGGCCTCCCGGTGACGTGGACCTACTCGCGCTCGCTCTATGGGGAGCCGGTGCGCCAGGCGACCTACTACGGAAGTGCGGGCACGCTCTACGACCTGGGCTTCCCCTTCCACCCGTTCCAGGGTGGCGGCGATGCCGTGCTGGCGGATGGATCCAAAGTCACCAGCGACGAGATCCAGAAGGCCTATCTGGCGACCCTCACCGATGATCAGAAGGATCGCCTCTTCCCGTATGGCGTCACCGACGACTTCGCCATCGAGGTATGGGATTTTGTGAACGCCATCGCCGAGGGGCGCGCGCCCGAGATGGACGGCACTGCTGGGTTGCGGGCCAAGGCCCTCTGCGAGGCCTGCTACGAATCCGCCACCCTCGGCGAATCGGTCGCCTACGAGGATGTCCTCTCCGGCGACATCGACGCGTACCAGCGGCCGATCGACGCGTTCTGGGAGTTAGCCTAGCGAGCCGCGCAGCGTTGCGATCAGCACGAGGAACCGCGCCGCGTAAAAGCCATCCCGATTGTCTTCGTCATCCCGATGCAGTTCATCGGCTCGATGAAGTCCATCGGCTTGATCATCCCCCGTCGCGCTAGCACGCGGTTCGGGCCGCCATTCTCTCGCAGGCTCTGCTGCGAGAGAATGGCCACAGCCGCTCGGTCGTGCTCGCTCGGATTAGGCGGGCAGCTCCACGCTGACATGATGCACCTGCCCATCGCGCAGGAAGATGTGCTGGCTGTTGCCGGCGTCCAGCACATGTCCTTCGATATGCTGCAACGTACCATCGGCGAAATGGACGGTGATGCCAGGCTGCGCTCCCGCCTTGAGGATGACCGGGGTCTGGCAGATGGTGGTCGCCAATGAGCCGGTCTCCATGCCGATCTCCTGGCGCTGCCCCTGGACATCGAGATAGGACAGCGTGGCGGGTGCCGCAAGAAGCTCCCTTGGATCAAACATCAGCATATCAAATGCCAACTGCCCCTTCTCCACCGTGTACCCCAGCTCAACCTGACGGGCCAGGATTTCTTCCTTGACCAGTCCGGTCATGCCGGGCTGTTTGGCGCCTTGCCCTTTGGGGGTGTGCGAATAGGGATCCATTGGGAAGGCGCCGAACGCCTCTGGCGACTTGTTGAACCCCAGTCCCTGGCGGATATCCCGATACCGCGCCACCAAGGCAGGCGAGTAGGGTGTATCTCGGAACCGCAGCGCCGTCTCTTGCGCTGCCAACAGGAGCTTGGCGACCATGTGCCAATAGACGCTGCCCAGACCCTCGTATGCAAAGAAGGTGCTCGAGCGCCCGGTAAACTCACTGTGATGAAACGTCTCCTCAAACAACGCCCAGATGCGCTGCGCTTCGGCGTCTACCAGGTGGGCATAGCGAGGGTTGTGCTTCAGAGCGTCCAGCACCCGGTTGACGTCCTTGACATTGCGGATGTGGCCGCTGAAGTGAAAAACGCCCTCTGCGTCTCGGATGATGAGGGAGCGATCTTGGTCCTCAACGAGCATCTGCAGCAAAGCAACGTCACGCACCTGGTCCTGAGAGAGACGGTTTTTCTCCAAGAAGCCGGGCACCTCGCGGTCGGGGTACAGGATGTAGCTGTTCTGCTCGGGCTCGTACAGCCGGCTGGTGCGCAAGCTCTGCAGTAGGGCCATGGATTCCTCCGCGTTGAGCAGGCCGGAGGAGAGGATGGCGACCTGTCCTTCGAGCATCTCGTATAGATGGCTGATCGCGGCGCTGTTCCGATCCAGGTGCAAGATGTTGTAGGCGTGGTAGAGGTGATCTTCGCGGCGGTTGGCGCGCAGCGAATGCTCGATATACCGCTGAACCAGGTTGAGGAAATCCTCAACATCGGCAGCCGAAAGCAGCGTCGTCTCCTCCGAGACACCGTTGTTGTAGAAACCCCAGCGGTAGTCGCTCCCGGCTTGGCCCAGGTCATCCAGCATCGCCCGGCGCTGTTCATCGGAGAACGAGCCCTGTAGGATGGGGCGGTACCGGCTGAGGATCACGGACACGTTCTGGTAGAACTGCCCCAGGTCGACGCTGACCCGGACATCACCGGGTGGGTGCTCTGCGAACAAGTTCCGACAAAAGGCGACGTAGCGGCGCAGGTAGCCCAATGTGACCACCGAGAGGCCTTTGCCGACCAGCGCATTGTTGGCGTCATTCCACTCCGGACGTTGGGTGTTCATCCAGATGCCGCCTTCCGGCACGAAGTTGGCGAGCTTGGCCAGCAGCAGGGTAAGGAGCTTCTCCGCAAGCGAGACGCTCAGCACCTGGCCCTCGGCGGTAAGGACCAGTTTCCCGTCTGTGCCCCAGTCCTTGACCCTTTCCGCCACCTGCCTTGCCAGCTCCCAGTCGAAGTCAATGGTGTTGTAGGGGTCTTTGAGCAAGTCCGCGTAGGGCTTGATCCGGTAAGGAACGTTGGCGCAGCTGAAAAGCGGTCGGTCTAGGAAACCCTGCAGTTTCCCCGGGTGCATGGTCTCGCTGATCTCCATCAGCTTCTGCAGGTAGATAATCTGATGGTCGCTCCAGTAACCGATATTGGCCCAAGGGTTGCCGGGCTCCGGCACCTCCCAATCGACGCCCCGGTGGGTGATGCGATACGGATTGTAGCCATCGACCGTGGTCGCGTTCAGGAAGGTGCTGATCATGCTCTCGACGAACTCGGGGAAAGCGTAGGCCAGCGCTTCCCAGTTCTGGAAGATGTCCCGCCAGTTGCCTTCGTAGTCTAGTTTCTGAGAACCATCCGGCTGCTTGACGTTGATGGCGAAATGATTCCACGGGCGGCTGGGGTCGCCGTGCCGCCGGCTGAACGTCAGCGGCAAATACGCGTAGCACAGACGCAGCAGATCTTCCGAACCGGATGCCTCCGCCCGGGCCAGCAGATCCGAGAGCTGGATCTTTCCCGGCAGGTCGGCAAAGAAACCCTGATGGGCCTTAAGCGCCGAGCGGTTGCGGATGGAAACCCAATCCACCAGATCTCTCGCGTGGATCCAGTACTGATCGGCAAAGACGCCGCCGCGCATCACGTTGAACATCACGTTGGCGAAATGGTGGGCCGTGATCATCGGGTTGCTGGCAAGCTGAATGCCATCCGCCCCGGCGACGATCTCCCACAAGCGAGACTGACTGGCAGCGATGTCCGCCTCCAGGTCGCGCACCAAGGTGGATGCGTCGCCGCGCAGCCAGCGATCTGTGTCGACCACTGCGGCGGCATCCTGGCCCGTGTCCGTGATCAGATGCCAGGACCGTTCCTCGTGAGCGGCTAGGCTCATCGCTGCATGGACAAAGTACGCGCCGCGCCGTCCCCGTATCTCTCTTTCGGTGGTAGCCCCCTTGCCCGCGCGGAATCGGTCAAGCTGGAGGGAGGAGAGCAGGATGCTGCTTGGGCTGGTCAAGCCAACCTGCGCGACCGTCGTGGCCAGCAGCGACTCACTGGGCTCCGCCAGATCTGTCAGCGTCGAGTTGAGGGTGAAGATGCCCAAGCCTGTTTCGGGGACCAGCTCGCTGCGCTTATAGGCGTCCAGCAGCGAGCTGAAGGTGTTCTGGGTTTGGCTCGTGACGTTGGCGGGCAGGAGGTTTTGGATCCCGCTGAGGATCTCGACCCGGCAGGGGGTGTCCGCATTGTTGGTCAGCCAAGTCGTCGTCACAAAGCCAAACCGCTCGCTGGTCCGCCAGGCGTAGCGGATGACCAGCCCGAGGTCAAGGTTGCGCTCCTCGAAGACCAGGGCGGTCCCGGTGACGTTCTTGTAGAGGTTGCGCTCGATGGCGTAAACTCCCCACTGCCGATCCGAGAACGGCTCCCAGAGCTGCGTAAGGCTAGCACGATCGACCAACAGGATGGCCTTGTAGCCGGTATTGTCGCTGTTCTCCGTCAGCTTGTCCACCGTGTAGTATGGGAAGATTGCCTGCTCCGCGCTGGACCGCCCGGCAGAGAGCCCCCCGCTGGAGGCGATGAAGAGCCAATGGTCTGAGGGGCTCACGAGGCTTATGAAAAACGGCGCCATCGCGTCGGTGTTGCGGATCTGGTAGAAGGGCTCGCCGAGCAGCGTGACGTAGCTGCCCGCGACCGCTTTCTCCTCCTGCTTCTGCGGTGTGTCGCCGATGAAGATCGTCGGTGATTTAGGATTCATGGGTTTCATTCCTTCCGTAAAGGTCTCAGAGGAGCCGCGCTCTTCCACAGAGCCATGGTTCCGGTGATCGGGACCGCCCGGCTAGTTCTGATACACCCGCACGTAGTCGACCTGCAGGGCCTGCGGAAATACCGTGTTGGCGTCCGGATACCCCGGCCATCTGCCGCCCACCGCAACATTGAGGATCAGAAAGAAAGGACCGTCAAACACCCACGGCCCATTCACATCGTCCGGCGTCACGGAGAAGTACTCCTGATCGTCCACGTACCAGCGGATCTCCTCGGGTTCCCACTCGATGGCAAAGACGTGGAAATCATCCGCGAACGCGCCGTCCTTGAGCAGGTAGAGCCCGCCGCGCCCGCCCGAACCGGAGTACCCCGGCCCGTGGACCGTGCCGTGCACGATGTCCGGTTCGCTGCCGATGTTCTCCATGATGTCGATCTCGCCGCAGTCCGGCCAAGGAACCGTGTCGATGTCGGCGCCGAGCATCCAGAATGCCGGCCAGATGCCCCGCCCGGTGGGCAGCTTGAGCCGCGCCTCCACCCGCCCATATGTAAACTCAAACTTTCCTTTAGTCAACAGCCGGGCAGACGTGTAGAAGCACGGACCGTACCAGCAGTCCAGGTCGCCGTCCCCCGGGGTCTCGAGCCTATCGGCCGTGATCACCAGCGCGCCCTTCCCGTCCATTGCGGCATTGGCCCGTTCGTCGGTGTAGGTCTGGTGCTCCAGATTGCCCCATCCCTCACCGCCCAGGTCGTAGCCCCAGGCCTCCGGATCGGGCCGCGTTCCCTGCCTGCCGTCGAACTCGTCGTGCCAGACCAACGTCCAGCCCGGCAGGTCGGCGACCGGCGTGGGCTGCGCCCTGAAGAGCCCGACAGAACAGCCCGTTGCCGTCAAAACTACAAGACAGATGCTAAGCACCAAGATGGTGTGTCTTTTGTTATGCATAGATGGTCTGACGTGACGGATATCTTTCTGAGCTTTATGTCACTGCCCCTATCCCTTCACCGACCCTGCCGTCAGCCCGGACACGATGTACCGCTGCAGGAACAGGAACAGCACCAGCATGGGCAGCGTGAGCAGCAGCACGGCGGCCGCCAGCAGCGGCCACTCGCTCCCGTAGACGCCTTGGAAGACGATCAGACCCCGGGTGATCGGATAGAAGTCCTTGTTCGTCAGATAGATGGTCGGCGCGATGATCTCGTTCCAGATCCCGATGGCGTGCAGGACGATGACCGTGGCGACGGCGGGCTGGATCAGGGGCAAGACGATACCGGTCACAAAGCGGAAGTAGCCGCAGCCGTCGATCGCCGCCGCCTCGTCCAGTTCCTTCGGCACCGTCTTGATGTAGTTGACCAGGATCGTCATCCCGATGGGGTTCACGACGAAGAGCATGATGTAGCCAAACCGTGTGTTGTAGAGCCCCAGAGCGCGCATCAACTGGAACTGCGGGATCAGCGCGGGTGGCAGGAACAGGGCGATCACGAACATAGTGAGAATCCAGTTGGAATACTTCACGTAGCCCCGGGCGATGGGGAACGCGACGAAGAGGGCTGTGAGGGTGAAGATAACCGTGCCCGCAACCGTGTAGAGCAGTGAGTTCACCAGGTACTGGGGGAAGTTAGCCTTGTTCCAGGCCTCTACGAAGTTACCGAGCTCGAGTTCGGTAGCCAGGCCGATAGGATTCCGCATGAATGACGGATTCGTCTTCAGTGAAGTGTTGACCAGCATGAGCAGCGGACCCAGGTAGATCGCCGCGAACACGAGCAGCACCGCGTAGGAGGCGATCTTGCCCCACGGGGTGCGGCGGGCTTCCCGGACGGCAGCCTTCCGTTCAACTGTTAGAACTTGAGGAGTTGTTGCGTTCATCCTAAAATCCTCGCTTCCCTGCGCTGCAGCGCAGTATTGACAGCCATACCGATCACCAGCACGATCAGGAACAGGACGATGGACGCCGCCGCGGCGTAGCCCTGGCGAAAGCTGGTGGACGTGCCGCCCGCAGAGGCGAAACCGGTGGCGTAGATCAGGTAGCCCAGCACCTGCGTGCCCTGCTTGTAGCCGATCAGCACCAGGAACAACTGCCAGGCCTGCAAGCTGCCGATGATGTTCAGCGTCAGGTTGGTGTTGACGCTGGGGGTCAGCAGTGGCCAGGTCACACTGCGGAAGACCTGCCAGGTGTTGGCGCCGTCAATGGTTGCGGCCTCGTACATCTCCGCGGGAATGGTCTGCAGCCCCGCAAGGAAGATGATCATGGTGGTGCCCATGTTGGCCCAGATCTGCACCACGATCACCCAGGCGAAGGCCTCCGTCGGCTGCCCGCCCAGGAAGAGGGGCTGCGCCCCAAACAGGCCGAGCAGTTTCGCCAGCGGCCCGCCCATCGGGTAGAGGAAGAGGGACCAGATCAGACCCTGGATAACCGCACCGAGGATCACGGGCATAAAGTACAGGGTGCGGAAGAAGTCCCGGCCCTTCAGCTTCTGGTTGATGATCAGGGCCACGAAAAGGCCAAGGGCGAACTGAATGGTGGAGACGAAGAAGCTGAAGATCAGGGTGCGGCCCAGGACGGCGAGGTTATCGATGGATGCCCGGCCCAGGAACAGGAACTCCCGGAAGTTCTCGAGCCCAATCCAGTTGACAGGCGCCCCGGGCAGCGTGGCATCGGTAAACGCATACACCGCTGTCGCCATCGATGGGCCAAGGGCGATGATCAGGTAAAACAGCACACCGGGCAGGAGCAGCAAGTACGGCACCGCCCTGGCCCAACCGCGTCCGAAATGGTAGGTCATCTTGCCTGTCCTCCTTGTGTGAGCGTCCAGGCTTCCCGCCACGTGGGAGGGAAGCCTGGACGAGGGAAACTTGCGCTACTGCTGGACTGCGTCGAGACCGGCCTGGAGATCTGACTGAACCTTGTCGGCCAGCGCCTGGGGATCGTCATAGGTGCCGAAGGGCTCGAAGTAGGTGGCCCAGGGATTGGCGAACTCGCCGGCGCCCTTGGGGGCGACCCAATACTGCTCGTAGCCGACCCGGAAGTTCTCGAGGTAGGGGGCCACTTCCTCGCCGATCGTGGTGGTCAGTTGGGCCGTGGGCTGGGTGGGGATGAAGCCCACCGCGTTGGCGAAGGCGTCGTAGTTCTCCGGCGTCGAGAATTCGGTCAGGTAGGTGATCGCCGCGTCTTTGTTCGGCGACTTCTCTGCGATCGCCCAGCCCTGGTCGTACTTGCCGAAGAGGTACTCATTGTCCTCGGCGTTGTCCGAGCCGGGGAAGGGGATATAGCCCCATTCGAAGTCGGGCTCTGAGGTGTCGATCGCGGAGGCCATCCAGCTGCCGCCCGGTAGCATCGCGACCTCGCCGGAAGCGAAGCGGCCCGGCGCGCCGTCGTTGGCGATGCCCACGGCCCCCGGCTCCATCATGTCGCGGGCGTAGACCTGCATCTTCTCCCACATCTCCAGCGACTTGGCGTCGTTCCACTTGATGGTGCCCGTCCACAGACCCTCCACCAGACCGGCCTGGTCAGGATACATGGCGCCGATGAGGCCGTAGGCGCCGACGAAGATGGGCCAGCCATCTTTGCCGCCGGCGGTCATGCACGGGATATCGGCCGCGTTGAACGTCTCACACGCTGCGACGAGCTCGGGCCAGGTGGTGGGCACCTCGACGTTGTTCGCGGCGAACAGGTCTTTGTTGTAGAAGATGCCGCTGTAGGTGATGCGCCCAAGGTTGATCGCATACACCTTGCCGTTGTACGTGCCGGCGTCCTCGTTCGCGGCGTCATCGTAGTTGTCGACAAAGGGCTGATCCGTCAGGTCCATCAGGAGACCGGCGTCGATGAGCTGCTGCCAGTTCGGCGCATCGGCCCGACTCATATACGGCTGCGCCGCGTTGGCGAACCCAAAGATATCGACGACGTCGACGTCGTTGGCGGTCAGGCGCGTCTGCGTCACGGTGGCGAGGTCCCCGGCGTTGACGACGGACATATCCACGATGATGTTGGGATGCTTCTCCTGGAACGTCTTGTTGAAGGCCTCCATAAAGGCAACCATCGGGGGATTCTGATGGACAAGCACGCGAAGTGTCACTTCCTCATCCGCAGCCTGCCCGCCCGATGTGCCAGTGCCCTGCGTGGATGCCCCCCCGCAGGCAGTCAATACGATGCTCAGGATGACCAGAACGGTCATTAGGAACATAAATCTCTTTCTCATCGTCCATCCTCCTTACAGAAATCTAGTATCAATCAAGAAACGCGTTCAATAGTGGAAAGGGACGTATCGAAAACGGTTGTCGAGTCCACCTCCTCCCCCGAGAGAGCCGGATTCTGAAGACCACGTCGATCAGTCAGGATCCTTTCGCGAACGGTGAGCGGCCAATGATTGTGCGTTCTCGTTCGGTTGGTAACCGACCTCTTCGATCACTTTCAGCACCCGCTCCCGTGTGGCAGCCGACACGCCCGGACGCCCGTTGATCACGCGCGAAGCGGTCGTACGGGAGACGCCAGCCAATTCCGCGATGTGTTCCAACGTCAGAGTCTTGTTCACTTACACGCTCCTTTTCGGAACCGCTTCCGTTGTCTCACCCTTATTATAGGAAGCGCTTCCGAGGTTGGCTTGGAGAAAAGCGTGTCGAATTCGGACAGATCATGGCGTTGAAGATTTGGCGGTTCCGACCATCTCGGCCCGCAAAGGTCTGTTATCTTCGAGCTACGCGAGGTGCCTGGCACACAACAGAAAGGGCTGGCTCATCTCGAGCCAGCCCTTGGGCCATTGAGGTGGATCGTACTCAGGAACGCCGGAACGCGCTCGGGGTGGTGCCGGTCTCGCGACGGAAGATGCGGCTGAAATACCCACTGTCAGAAAAGCCTACCTGATTTGCGATCTCGGTAATGGTCTGCTGGGTATCCCTCAGCAGCTGTTTTGCCCGGTTGATCCGATACCGCTGGAGGTATTGAATGGGGGTGGTCCCCAGTTCTTGGCGGAAACAGAAGGTCAGGTGATCCGGAGTGATGCCAATGTGTTGTGCAATGATCCCCCGGGACAGATCTTCGGCGTAGTGCTTATGCACAAATGCCATCGCGATCCGGACTAAGCGCTGGGCTTCTCCACTCAGTCGGCGCTTGTTCTCCAGCGCCGCGCTGATGTGCGCAATCGTTTCGTCGATGCTGAACAGACCTTTGCGCAAGATGGTCGTGACGCCCTGGTTCAGGCGGACCATGTCGGATTCGGTGAGATTCTGGCCCGTCACCACGATCACCGGGATCTTGCGCATACTTTCCAGCCCGCGCAGCGCTTCGAGCACTTCAAATCCGTCCATCTCCGGCATCTGCAAATCCAGCAGAACGAGGTCGACCGCCTCTCGGTGCAGGATGTCGAGGGCCTCATGTCCGTTGCGCGCCCTCAATACGCGATTGCTTGCCGAATGCGCCTGCACGATCCGTGCATGCATGTCCAGCGTACTGGGCTCGTCATCCACGACCAGGATGGTGCGGGCTGGGCGAATCGTCCCATCCATGAGCCAGTGTTGGTCCAGCGCTCGGGTCAGCTCGGTGATCTCAATAGGTTTGGTCAGATAGTCCAATTCCAGCAGTGAGCCCTCTGACTGCGCTGAGGAGAACCACAGCACCGGGACGCCGGCCAGGTTGTTTTGGCTCTTGATCTCTTTCAGCGTCTCCCATCCGAGCGCCGAGTCGATGCTCACGTCTAGTATGATGGTATCAGCACGCCAGGGACCCATCTCCGCGCGCCAATCCATGCCCCGTCTCATGAACACGGTATGCACCTCGAAACCGCGCCCGTGCAGTTCTTCGCATAACCGCTCGCTTGTGCCGAGCTGGCTGGTCAAGACAACGACGCTTTGCTGGCCACGCTGGGCTTCTTTGGGTTGGCGTGGGTCGTCAACAGGCAGCCGTATCGTCGGCAGGGTGAAAGCGAAGGTTGACCCCGCGCCCTCAATACCGGTGGACTGTACAGCGATCGTGCCGCCGTGCATTTCCACCAGCCGTTTGCTGATTGCCAATCCCAGGCCCAGTCCGCCGTACCCCAGCGCCACACTGCGATCCGACTGGCGGAACTCATCGAAGATGACCTGCTGTTCCTCTGGTGAGATCCCCAGGCCCGTATCGCTGACCCGCACCGTCACCGAGTCGCCATGATCCTCCAGCCACAGGCGGATGCTGCCCTTGGCGGTGAATTTGACGGCGTTGTTGATGAGGTTGAGCGCCACCTGTCGCAACCGCATTGGGTCGCCCCGCACCCATGGACCCGCTTCCGGCAGGCTGGACTCAAAGGTCAGCCCTTTGTCTTTGGCAAGCTGGCTGCCGCTTTCGGCGACGATCCTTAGTGTCTGAGCGAGGTTTACATTCTCGTTGTTCAGACGCAGCTGCCCCGCGTCGCTGGTGGCCAGGTCAATCACATCGCCAATCAACCCACCCAGGTGCTGAGCGTAAGCATGGATCCGGTCGACGTCGTTGCGGGCGGCTTCGGGTAGAGGCACACCGCCTTCATCGCTGTCCTGCAGCACCATACCGCTGAGTCCAACGATCAGGTTCAGGGGCGTGCGCAGCTCGTGGCTGATGGTCGACAGGAATCGACTCTTCATGCGGTTGGCCTCTTCGGCCAGCCTGCGGCCTTCGGTGGCATCCCGGTACAGGCGGGCCGTGTTGAAGGCGCCGCCCAACTGCTGGACGATGGCACCGTAGAGGTCAAAGTATTCCGTTCCGAAGACCACATACCCCAATTGCCCGGTCTGATCGACCAGTGGAACCATAGCGAGCTGGACCGGCTGATTTACATCGAACAGCCCGACGGGTGGAAACGCCGGGCTGGAGAAGCGAATGGGAGCCTGCTCAGGCTGAAGACCGTTGTGCAGCACGCTGGTTGCCAGCGGATCATCCTCCTGCGCCTCAAAGAGAACAACGAGTGCTGGGTCGATGTTCATGGTTCGAAGGTGCTGCGCCAGGATCTCGTAGATTCGGGTCTCATCGAGCGCGGTTTGCAGGCTGGCCGTCAGCAGGCTCAACCGGCTGCTGGACCAGCGCTGATCCACAAGCATATGCCGATGCTGACGCTGCATCTGGAAACTGATGGTCTGACGCGCCTGATCGAGGATCTCGCGCGCCAGATGCGGAGAGGCCGGCGTGCCCTCACCGGCCATGTCGCTGCTCTTCCTGATCAGCGTAATCGCATCCTGCCAGATGTGGGCATCATCGCCGCCGCCGACCGTTCTCTGCAGCACGATCTCCAGCGTTCGCAAGAACTCAGCCCTGTCATTCCGCTCGACACTGGCGGCAAATGACCCCACCAGTCGACGGCATAGAGAAAGGCACTCGCTTTCTGAGAGACGTTGTGCTTGGTTTAGCACGCTGGTGGCGATCGTCTCCACCAGCGGGTTGTTCTGCGTCTTCAGATCGAACCCCGGCCCCTCAGGCGACACATCTTCGCCGGCAGAAGCGAGTCTCAAACTGCCGCAACCACAGGATTCGCGCGTCACCAGGCGAGTACGCACTCGGGTCGTACCGCTCAGCTGTGCGGCCCCCTCGAGATGGCGGACCATAAGCTCAACGGCATGGTACCCCATATCGTACAGTGGGACGTGGACGCTACTCAATGCCGGGTCCTGGATGGTACCTTCCAGGCGGTTGTCGAAGCCAATGACGGCCACATCCTGCGGAATGCGGAGCCCCCGCTCTTTGATGGCCTGCATAGCCCCCAGCGCCATCTCATCGTTGCTGGCCAGGAGGGCGCTGAAGGGCACGCCGCTATCGATGATCTGGGAGATGCCGGTATACCCGCCGTCGTAAACGTGTCGGCCATAGACGACGGTCCGAGGGTCGCGCTCCAGCCCATGGTGCGCCAGGGCCGCCTCATACGCCCGTAATCGATCGCCGGTGTCGCCCTGCAGATCATCGGGGCTGCCGGCCAGGAAGGCGATGCGCCGATGGCCGTGCTCGACCAGGTGCGCAACGGCCTCGAGAATGCCACTGGCATTGTCGGCCGCGATCGTCGGTCCGTTCTCGCCCGAACCGATAAACAGAACCGGATGCCCGGCGACACGCCAGTCCTGGAGCTGCTGCGACCGGGTGGGCGAATGCAGCGGGCTGAAGACAATCAGCCCGTCGGTGTTTTCCGGGCCAATCGAAACGTAATCGACATCCGGGGCGGGGACCGGCCAGGCTGGGCGAATGGGATCGGCCGGGCTGGCCGATGCGCCCATCCCACAGCCGAAAAACGCGCTACAGTTCAGATCTCGGGCAGCTTGATCAATGCCGTTGAAGACAGGCTTCAGGTAGCTGAGGTTGGTAGCGGTCCGATAGAACTGCCAGCCGGCCAATATGCCGATTGTGGGTCTATGGTGCCCACGGATAGTGTCCATTCTGAGGATCTCGCTTAGGTGCAATCGAGCGTGACAAGCCTGCAACGATCATCCGTGCCCTTATTATAGCACGTTTTGCCCCAAGGAACAGCGGATGCCCGGCCCGCTCGCGTCGACCGACCGCCGCAGCGCTGCTCTGTCGACCCGGCCTCTCGCGGCAGATGTCGGCAGAGCACTTAGCCCCCGTCGGCGCCGCCATCCCCTCCTGGGCCTAGAGCGCAGGCGTGCATCGTCAACGTCTCTTGCCCATCGGCGAACCGACTTGTCCAGCGACGACAGCATCCGCTCCCAACCTCCCACACTCTCCAGTTTCCGGGCTTCACGACACGCTCGACTCCCTACTCCCTACTTCCTACCTCTCTACTCCCCGTTGCTTTCAACTGCTGAGTGGTAGAAGCTTACAGCTGATAGCTGACCGCCGGTCCCCCCCATTTGACACCCCCGCCGACGACCGTACCATAGATATAGACGCGTGCCGGAGCCTCAGGGCTGCGTCACCTCATGTGGGACCAAGCACCTAGAAGAAGAGGAGCCCAACTTGACCATGAAAGTCCTATTCATCGGCGGAACCGGCATCATCAGCTCCGCCTGTTCGCAGTTGGCCGTGGACCGCGGGATCGACCTCTATCTGTTGAACCGCGGGGAGACGAACAAGCGTCCTGTACCTGAGGGCGCCAAGGTGCTCATCGGCGACATCCGCGAGCCGTCGACGGTGCTCGACGCCATTGGCGATATGACCTTTGACGTCGTCGTCGACTGGATCGTCTTCACCGAGCCGCAGGTCGAGACGGACCTCGAGCTCTTTCGAGGACGGACCGACCAGTACATCTTCATCAGCTCGGCCTCGGCCTACCATAAGCCGGTGCGCAGCCTGCCTATTACCGAGTCGACGCCGGTACACAATCCTTACTGGCAGTACTCGCGCGACAAGATCGCGTGCGAGGAGCGTCTGATGCGCGCCTATCGGGAGGAGGGGTTCCCGATGACCGTGGTGCGCCCTTCCCACACCTATGACAAGACGCTATTACCCTTTCGCGGGCGCTACACTGTCGTGGACCGGATGCGAAAAGGCAAGCCGGTGGTGGTCCACGGCGATGGGACGTCGCTCTGGGTGCTGACACACCATCGCGACTTCGCCAAGGCCTTCGTGGGGCTTCTGGGGGATCACAGGACGTTGGGGGAGACCTACCACATCACCTCCGATGAGGTGCTGACGTGGAACCAGATCTTCCGCATTGTGGCGCGTGCCGCTGGGGTGGAGGATCCCAAGTTGGTTCACGTACCCTCGGAGGTGATCAACGCCTACGACGCCAACTGGGGTGCGGGCCTGCTGGGCGACAAGACGCACAGCGTGATCTTTGACAACACGAAGGTGAAGCGCATCGTGCCGGACTACGTCGCGACCATCCCCTTCGTCCAGGGCGCGCAGGAGATCATCGACTGGTACGAGGCGGACCCGGCTCGCCAGCAGATCGATGAAGACTGGGATCGCCTCCTCGATGAGATCGTCGCTGCGCAACGCGGCGTCCGACCGATATAGACTCCCACGTCTCGCTTGTCATTTTGGCATGCCAGGTATACAGTGGAGACAAGCCAAACGATGATGGTCCGCTAATATGGAACGTGGTTTCCGAAGGGAGGCCCAGATGGCAAGACTGACCAGGATCGAGGGCATTGGGGAGGTCTATGCTCAGAGATTGGCACAGGCCAGGATTGGGACGACGCAGGCGCTGCTGGAGCGGGCGGCGACGCCGGAGGGGCGGGCTGAGATCGCGGAGAAGGCCGGGGTCACGGAACGGCAGATCCTCGAGTGGGCGAATCAAGCGGATCTGATGCGCGTATCCGGGATCGGTGCCGAGTACTCGGACCTGTTGGAGGCGGCTGGCGTGGATACGGTGGTGGAGTTGGCACAGCGCAACCCGGAGAACTTGCACGCCAAGTTGATGATGGTCAATGCCGTCCGCCATCTCGTGCGCCGGGTGCCTGGTGTGAGCCGGATCCGATCCTGGATCGAGGAGGCTAAGACGCTGCCACGGATGCTCGAATACTGACACGCAGACTGTCGTAGGCAAATGTGAGGCCGGGCGTGGCAGCCTCATAGGCCGCCCGCGCGGTGTGCGACATCCCCGCAATCAGCTTGCCGTCCCGCCAGCTGTGGCATGAAAGATGGGTGAGGATACAGCGGTCGGCGCCGATCCGCCGCCAGCAGGCCACCGCTTCTCCCAGCGAGAAATTAAGCCATGCTTCATCCAGCTCGTCCATCGTAGCCTCGAGCACAACGAAGTCCAGATCTTGAAGCCGTGCCATTGTGGCCCTAGGCGGCGTGACGCCATCAACCAGATAGGCGAACCGCTGACCGGCTCCAACCACGAACCCGACGCTGTGATCGGTATGCGTAGTCTTCACCACTTCCCACGTGCCATCAGGCAGGTCAAACCTGTCACCGGGTTGGATAGGGTGGAGATCGAAGACGCCACGCAGGTAGGCCAGCTCCTGGTCGAAATGATGGGCCACCTCCGCCGGCAGGTAGAGTGCGATAGGCGGCCAACGCCCGATGCGTGCGGGCTCGCCGAGCCCGGGCAGGCCGGCAATGTGATCATAGTGCCAGTGCGTGATGAAGATGCGATCGATCTGTCGGATCCCCTCGCGTTCGAGCTGCGCCTCGAGATCCGGTCCTGCGTCGATCAAGACCGTCTCCTCTCCCAGGAGGGCCACCGAGGCCCGCGTGCGCTGCTGACCGGGGTCGGCCCGCGCCGCCTCGCAGATATCACACGTGCAGTGGAAAGAAGGGAGCTGAAGAGCGGCGGCAGTCCCCAGGAAGATCAGATCCAGCTTTGGGGTTGGCTGCGTAGATTGAGGTGTTATTTCTGAGATCATCTTCATCTCGCTTATTGCGTTCCCCCAGGAGTGTAACGGTGCTTTCTCCATACCGCATACCGTGACTTTACCGCGACACCCTGACAAAAGCAAGACCGGGCCCGCAAAGGGCCCGGTCGGAGTTCTCAGCTATTCTGCACTCAGCTCAGGACTAGACCTGAATGTACTGAGGCAGGACCATCGGACGAGAGCGTGTTCTGCGATAGAAGAAGTCGCCCAGCGTGCGGCGCAAGTCGCGGGTTCCGCGCTTCACCTGCCGCTTGATCTCCTCGCGGCTGGCCTCCATCAACTCCTCCGATTCATTGAGGTAGACGAAACCACGGCTCACGATCTGTGGCTCGCCGACCAGCTCCTTCTTGTCGTTGACTGGGATCAGCGCCACGATGAAGCCGTCCTGGGAGAGGCGGTGCCGATCGTGAAGCACGATCTCGCCGATCTCGCCAATCAGGCGTCCATCGACCCAGACGTCTTCCATCGGCATGGCGTCGCCTGTCCAGGCCTTATCTCCGTCGCTCACCCAGGGCAAGCCTTCCTTAAGGACGAAGATCCGATCTCGCTGAATCCCCGCCTCCTCGGCCAGGCGCTTGTGTATGTAGAGATGCCGCCGTTCCCCGTGCAAGGGCACCACGTACTTGGGCTTGACCGTGTCCAACATCACACGCATATCGCCCTGTCCGCCGTGTCCGGAGACGTGAACCGCAGCCATCGCGCCGTAGATCACGTTTGCGCCCCTCTCGAAGAGCCCGTTCAGCATGCGACCGACATCCTCCTCGTTACCGGGGATGGTGCCGCCCGAAATGATGATCGTGTCGCCGTGCCCAACCTGCACCTGCCGGTGGTTCCCCTCCGACATGCGGTTGAGCGCCGAGCGCGGCTCGCCCTGCGAACCGGTGGCCAGCACCACGAGCTTCTCCGGTCGGATCCGCGCATGCGGATCCACCAGCACGTGATCGGGCACCTTCAAGTAGCCGAGGTCACGAGCCAGCTCAACATTGCTCTGCATACTCCGCCCTGTGATCGCAATCTTCCGACCGTGTTTCTGGGCCAGATCCATAATCTCCTGCACCCGCGCCAGCAGCGAAGAGAAGGTCGCGATGATAATGCGATCTCCCTTGGCCTCAGCGAAGAGTCGATCCAGCGTCTTGCGCACGACCTGCTCGGTCTCTGTGCGACCGGGCTGGTCGGCGTTGGTGCTGTCGCTCAGCAGCGCCAGGACCCCGTCACTGGTCAGCTCTCGCAGCCTGTCCAGGTTCGTGGTGTAACCACCGGCTGGCGTCTCGTCCATCTTGTAGTCGCCGGTGTGCACGACCTTGCCAACCGGCGTCTCAATCACGTACCCGACGGCGTCGGGGATCGAGTGGGCCACCGCGAAGGGGCTCACGCGGAAGGGACCGAGGTGCAGCCGGTCGCTCTCGTTGATGACGTGAAGATCCGCTTTGTCGAGCAGGTTCTTCTCGGCGAGCTGTCGCTCGACCAGTCCAAGGGTCAACCGCGTCCCATAGATCGGGACGTTTACCTGCCGCAGCAAATAGGGCAGGGCACCAATGTGGTCCATATGGCCGTGCGTCAGCACGATGCCTCGCACAATGTCCCGATTCTCAACTACGTAGCTGAAGTCGGGCAGCACCAGGTCGATGCCGTACATATCGTTGTCCGGGAACATCACGCCACAATCGACAACCAATAAGTTGCGACCATACTCATACACTGTCATATTCTTGCCAATGCCCCCTAGGCCGCCCAGGGGTGTAATCTGTAAATTCTTAGCCATTACTTCTAAATACCTCTCCAATATGTAACTCAAACTCAATAGCACAGGCGTACGCCAAGCAAGGTCGCTTTGAAAGCCAAGTGGGTTCTCAAAACGCTGGCTCAGTGCCAAGTTTCAGCGTCCAGAATGGACGCTATCTCGGCGCATTACAGATTACCAACTAACTGAGACCAGCTAGGGGGAAACTGCCGCCTGCGGAAACCAACCTTTCACGTGAGGAAGTATAGCAGATTCCGCGTGTTCGTCAACATGGTGGAACTCAGGTTTGGACAAGAGTTCGGACATGGGGAAAGAGAAGGCCGGTGAAGATGG
>JBNGCP010000076.1:0-11760 GCA_049974845.1 Anaerolineae bacterium
CCGCGGCTGTGGAAGGTGTGGACACCGCTGCGCTCTTGCCCACACCTTCCACAGCTCTACGACGACGATGATCGAGCCACAGAAAGGAGCGGGAAAGGGCCATGCTTCGGTAACATTATCTTTTGAAAGAACGACCCCTCCTTCGGTAGCGTTATCTTTTGGATTGACACGAGCGACACGACACCGCCTATTCCGCGACCACCGCGCTGAGTGCGACGTGGGACTGCTCGCCAAGATCGAAGCGCCGCCAGGCCATCAGAAAGGCGCCGAGCGCGAAGACGCTCGTGATCGCTCCGTAAACCCACAGATCCATACTGTCCAGCACGAAGCCACCGACCAACGGTCCGGTAATCTGAGCGAAGCTATCCAGCGACGCGGAAAGGCCCATTGCAGCGCCCTGCTCCCAGGGCTTAACCGACCGGCTCAAAAAGCTATTGAGAATCCCCCGCGAGCAGGCCGCGCCGAAACTCACCAGACAGAGGACCATCGCGAATTGCACCTGGCTCGTCACGAAGCCCAGCAGCAGATACGTGGGCACGAAGAGGCCAAGTCCCAACAACGACGTCTTGCGATCCCCAATCCGCCGACGCAGTGGCACAAAGACCACAAACCTGATGAAGACGCGCACGATCCCGGCCATCATCAGAAGCCGCCCCATCTCCCCAGCATCCAGTCCCAGCTTCAAGCTCGCGAAGAGCGAGACGCTGGAGATGTAGATCATAAACGACAATGTATGAAAGCCCCATTGCACCAGCAGGTACCGCGCCGCCGTGTTCTCCCAGATGCTACGCCGTCGAACCACCGGCGTCCTGACCGGCAGAACATTCTCCTGTAGCGTCTCCGTACCGCCGCCCAGCAGGAGTGGGTTCGACTCCTCCAGGAAGAAGAACGTCGTCAAGATCGCCACCATTGTCATGACAGCGGCCATCAGCCCAGGCGCGAGGATCCCCCAGCCGGAGAGCAAGCCCCCGAGCCCGGGACCCACCAACGAGGAAAGCACGTGGGCCACGCCGATGTTGCTCATCTGCTCGCTGCGGTGTTCGGCGGGGACGACATCGCCGATAACGGCCTTGGCGATCGGATAGTTTCCGCCGAAGATCCCGTCCACGATGCGTGAAGCGAACATCATCGTGAGGCTGTTCGAGAAGGCCATCATCAGAAAGCCCGTGAGCGTCCCGAGCTGTGAGATCAACAGCATCGGCTTGCGCCCGTAACGGTCGCTCAACGATCCCCAAATCGGTCCAGAGAAGAAGCCAAAGAGGGCGTTGGTGGAGAGCAAAAGACCGATCTTCCAGGCCGGCGCGCCGTATTCCTGACCGAAGAAAGGCAGGAACGGAATCAGGATCGAGAACCCCAGGATATCAACAAAGACCGATATCCACAGGGGCCGGAGCTTAGGGAAGTCAGCTCTGAGGGGATTGAGCGCGTTGAGCTTCATCGTGTCAGCGCGTCCATGTCACTCGGATCATCGGTTGGCACTTATTCCCAACTTCCATACAGTGCGTCCAACCCCTCTCTCGCCGGCTCGCTAAGCAGGAACTCAAGGGCGTCCTCCGAGAGAGGGTACATCCTTTATGCTGCCAGGCAACTCGACCCAGAACCTACGCAACGTCCCGCTGAGTCCATTCGCCGTCGATGTAGCGCCACATTCGGCCAGTCGGGTTCTCGTTCTGCAGCTCCGGTGGCAACCGGTGATGGCGGACGTTATCGTAGCAGTGCAGCGCGCCGAAGCGCAACATCGATGCCGGGATCCCCACCGCCGTAAAGCCAGGATGCCCAGTCGCCGGATAGGGCCCACCGTGGTTCATCGCCGGTGTGACCGCGACCCCGGTCGGCATCTTGTCGTTGAGCAACCGACCGACCTTCTCCCGCACGATGGGCGCCACCTGATCGTAGATCGCGTCATCGTCACCGCCGGTGTGGGTGTAGAAGCCGCCGGTCAGGCTGCCCTCAAGATGACGGGCGATCTCCTTCAACTGCGCGATGTCTCTGGCGACAACCAGCAGCGAGACGACGCCAAAGGCCTCGGTCTGGAGCGCGTGCGGGTTCTCAACGAAGGTCTCGCCGTCCACCCGCAGCAGGGTGTTGGCGTAACGATAGCTGGGGCCCTCCACCTTCTCGCCGCCGACGATCAGCTCGGCGCCGGCCTCACGCAGGGTCTTGACGCCCTCGGCGATCGTCCAGACGCCGCCCTCACCAAGGAGGACACCGGGCGGGCTGTCGAAACGCTCTGCGAGCGCGTCCAAGAACGCCTCACTGCGCTCGGAGTCGAGGAGAACCGTCACGCCGGGCTTGGTGCAGAACTGCCCCACCCCAAGCGAGCAGGAGGCGAAGAGCTCATCGGCGACCGCCTCCAAGCGCTCCCCGAGCGCGCCGGGCAAGACGAAGACCGGATTCACCGCCGACATCTCCAGGTAGATCGGCTTACCGGCGGCATCGGCCGCTGCCTTGAGCGCCAATCCGGCCTTCCGGCTCCCGGTGAACCCCGTCGCCCCGGTCAGAGGATGCGAGACCAGCTTCTCGCCGGCCTCGTGGGACGTGCGATAGAGGAGCTGGACCATCGCCTTCGGCACGCCTGTGGCTTGCACGGCATCAAAGGCCGCTTCGGTCAGCAGCTTCGTCGCGCCGGGATGGCCGGTGTTGGCTTTCGCGATGATAGGGTTGCCCGCGGCCAGCGCCGCGGCGGCGTCGCCGCCGGAAACGGAGTTGAAGGCCAACGGGAAGTTGTTCGGGCCGAAGACGATGACCGCGCCGCCCAGCGGGCCGTACATCGAGCGGATGTTGATGTCGACGTCGATGGTCGCGTGACACCAGGAGCGTTCCCGCGCTGCTGCTGCAGCCTGCCGGAGCTGGTCGGTGGTCCGGGGAAGCTCGACGGTGCGCAGCCGCGGCTCGTAGGGCAGGGCCGTCTCCTGATGCGCCAGCTCGGCAATCGCGTCGCCGCGGGCGTCGATGTTGTCGGCAAAGGCCTCGATGAACGCCGCAAGCGTCTCCTTCGGCACGTCGCGCAGCGCCCGCACGGCCTCCTGCGCCGCCTCCAATGCCTCCAGCGCCTCGTCCCAACTCGAGACGGGATAGTCCGCCGGCAGCGGCTTCTTCGTCGTTGGATCTACGGCGGTAAAGGTGCGTATCGGGTCCTTCGACTGGCGCCATTGGCCATTGATTAGGACGGGTTCGAGAGTCATGGTGCTCCTTTCGTATTGATGATATAGACTCATCCCTTATGAAGCTGGGAAGTAGGGAGTACAGAAGTAGGGAGTAGTTCAGCGTCTTCGCCGGGTGCTGTCCGCGAGCCCGTTGAGAAGCCGACCTACTTGGTCTGCTTGGGACATCAACTCTTGATTCGAGTCGATATACCCTAGATCCGCACTCAAGACCAGATAGTACTTGAGCTCCTCGAGAGATCCTTCAGCGATATTGCAGAATCTGAGCTTCTCCGGTATGCTCCTGCGCTTGAAGCCCTCAGCGATATTCGCTGGCACCGAGATCGCGGCACGCCGCATCTGGGAGACCAGGACGTATTGCTCATCGCGAGGATAAGCGCGCGTGCACGAATAGATATGCAGCACCAACTGGTGCGCTGCCTTCCACGCCTCAAGCTGTCGGAAATGCGCAATCCTGGCCAAGGGTTACTTCCCACTGCTTACTTCCTACTCCCTGACTATACTTCACCGCAATTACAAGTCTACCTCTCCACCTTATTCTCCAACACCATCCCCCCTACCCCCACCTTCACCACATCCCCGACCTGGAGGGTGAAGTCGTCGGGGGGGACGATGCCGGTGCCGGTCATGAGGAAGACGCCGCGGGGGAAGTCGAGCTCGCGGAAAAGATAGTCGACGAGCTCCTCGAAGGTCCGCTTCATCTGGGTGGTGTCGGTAGCGCCGACAAAGACGGTCTCGCGTTCGGCAGCGTCGGGGCCTATGGGCCGCTCGATCTGCAACTTGACATCGAGCTCACGCATCTCCTCAGGATGCGCGAGCTCGATGCGCGGGCCCAGCGCGCACGAGCCATTGTAGACTTTGGCCTGCGGCAGGTAGAGGGGGTTCGCACCCTCGATGCTGCGAGATGAGACGTCATTGCCGGCGCAGTAGCCGACGATCTCCCCGTGGCGGTTGACCACCAGGGTGACCTCCGGCTCAGGTACGTTCCAAGGACTGTCGGGACGGATGCGGATCGCGTCCTCGGGGCCTCGCACGCGCCATCCGACCGCCTTCATAAAGAGCTCGGGGCGCTCAGCGATGTAGACGCGGGCGTAGATGTCGCCAGTCTCGGACTCGGCCCGGCGCGCATCACGGCTGCGCAGGTAGGTGACCCCGCTGGCCCAAACCTCGTGCATCAGCTCGATCGGCGCGATGCGCGGACCGAGGGCCGGTTCGTCGGTGACCATCGCCTCGAGAACGTCGGTGTAGACCTTCTGCGGAAGCTCCAGCAACATGCCCAGCCTGAAGGCCGGAGGCAGCAAATCGCCATCGAGGGCCCAGCGTGGGCCGCCCGCAATCTGGTGTCGCGTTAGATACATGGTTCCTCCTCTCGTTGAGCTAGGATTCGGGCGCACCCGGCGTCATTGGGTCAGCCGCGCCACAATCGCGTCCACGTCGTAGACACAGCCGCCCCAGGTACCGCCGCTGACCTGCTGGAGCGCGGCCCAGAGGCGGGTGTCCTCAGGCAGGTCCGGATCTGGGGCTAGGTCCGGATGCGGCCCGCGCGCCGCCAGGTGCCGGGCCCCTGCCTCGGGCGTCATCGGCTGCCCGGCCTCGCCGACGAAGTCGACCCGGCCCTCAAGCTTGGTGCAATCGACGACGATGCGAATCCGGTCCCCATCGCGCACGCGACCGATGGGACCGCCCGCCAACGCCTCGGGCCCGACGTGACCGATACACGCGCCGGTGCTCACGCCGCTGAAGCGCGCGTCGGTGACCAGCGCCACCTCCTTACCCCACGACAGGTGCTTGAGCGCCGCCGTGACCTGGTAGGTTTCTTCCATTCCGCAGCCCAGCGGCCCGCGACCGATCAGGATCATCACGTCGCCGGGACGCACGGGCGTCTCGGACTGTCCCTTCACGGCGGCGATGGCTGCGTGCTCGCTGGTGAAGACCCGCGCCGGGCCCTCTTTGACGTAGATGCCGTTCTCATCGAGGAGCGCAGGGTCGATGGCCGTGCTCTTGATCACAGCCCCCTCCGGCGCGAGGTTGCCTTTGGGGAAGGTGATCGTGCTGGTCAGGCCCCGCGTTTTCGCCCTCGCGGGGCTCATAATGACGTCGTCGGGATCGACGTCGTCCTGGGTGAAGAGCCGCTCGCGCAGCCGTCTGCGGCGCTCGCTGCCCACCCACAGATCCAGCATCTCGCCGAGCGGGCGCCCGTGGGCGGTGAGCGCGTCGAGACGGAGCAGGCCGAGATCGCGCAGGTGCAGCATCACCTCGGGGACGCCGCCCGCCAGGAAGACACGGACCGTGGGATGGCCAACGGGGCCGTTGGGCAGCCCATCGACCAGGCGGGGCACCGCATGGTTGACGGCGTCCCACTCGGCGACGGAGGGACGCGGCAGGCCTGCTGCGTGGGCGATGGCGGGAAGATGAAGCAGCAGGTTGGTGCTGCCGCCAAAGGCCGCATAGACGACCATCGCGTTGTGCACGGCATCCTCCGTGACGATATCGGCAGCGGTGAGCCGCGCCCCCTGCAACTTGACCAGGGCTTCGGCCGAACGGCGCGCGAGGTCGAGCCAGATCGGTTGACCGGAGGGGGCCAGCGCCGCGTGGGTCAACGTCAATCCGAGGGCTTCACCCACCACCTGGCTTGTCGCCGCCGTGCCTAGAAATTGGCAGCCACCACCTGGCGAGGCACAGGCGCGGCAGCCCAAGACCGCGGCCTCCTCCAGCCCGATCTCGCCCTGCGCGAAGCGCGCACTGAGCGTCTGGACCTTGCCAGCGTCCTCGCCGTCGCTCGGCGGCAGGGTGACGCCGCCGGGTACTAGGACGCAAGAAGTGTCCCGCTCGGCGGCCAGGGCCATCATCAGCGCCGGCAACCCCTTATCGCAGGTGGCGATGCCCAGCACGCCACGGCGGGTGGGCAAGGAGCGAGCCAGGCGACGGAAGACGATAGCCGCGTCGTTACGGTATGGGAGACTGTCCATCATGCCCGGGGTGCCCTGGGTGCGCCCGTCGCAGGGATCGCTCACAAAGCCGGCGAAGGGGATCGCGCCAAGGGCCTTGAAGCGCTCGGCGGCCGCCTCGACCAGGAGGCCTAGCTCCCAATGGCCGGTATGGTAACCCAGCGCGACAGGCGTGCCGTCGGGCGCGCGCAGGCCGCCGAGGGTTGAGAGAATCAAGTACTCGGGGCCGCGCAGCGTCTCCGGCGTCCAGCCCATGCCCGCATCCTCGGTCAGGCCAAAGAGCTCGCCACAGGAGACAGCGCGTAAGTAGTCGGCGTCGAGGGGCAGGGCGCCAGGCGGACCCGGCGCGTGAGTGGTCACGTCATAGGTTGTGGGGTCCTCAGCCTCCAGGGATACTGGGTCCAAGATCGCAGATTGGGACATTGCTCACTCCTAGTCTCGAAAGACCTTTGAGCTCTTTTGAGAGCTCAAAGGTCTAGCTATCACCGTCGAGCCACCATCTGTCCTTCGGCCACCAGCTCAGATGCCCGGTGCCGATTTTGCGTGTCGCCTCGCACAGCTCTCGGTAGCGGTCGCTGCGCATGAAGTCGGGCACCGCCAGGTCGAAGGGATGGGCGAAGCTGTCAAGGTAAACTTGCAGGCGCCGCTTCATCATCGCCAGGACATCCGCATAGACAGGATCCTCGGCGAGGTTCTCCAGTTCCAAAGGATCGGCCTCGATATCGAAGAGCTGGTCGGGATCGAAATAGGCAGGGTAGGTCTCAATAGCCACGTTCATCTGGCCCTGCATCCGCTGGTTGATGTGATTCGGCGCCTCCTCGAGCTCCCCCGAGGCCATCGTATCGATCAGCCGCTGCGGATAGCGTAAGGCAATGTACTTCCATTTGTCGTAGAGGAGAGCGCGCGTGTAACCGAACTCGAAGAAGAGGTCCTCGTGCAGCGGTGCGGTGTCGCCCGTCAGCAGAGGCAGCCAACTGACACCATCGAGATGCATCCCCTCAGGGGCCTCAGCATCCGCGATATCGAAGATCGTTGGCGCGAAATCGATGTTCTGCACACGCCTGCGGCAGGCAAGTCCCGGCCGGATAACGCCGGGCCACGCCATCACCATGGGAATGCGCACACCCTTCTGGTAACAGGTGCCCTTCCCAGTCTCGGTGTTGTGATCGACCTTGAAGATGACGAGGGTATTGCCCGTGACGCCCATCTCCGCCAGCTTGCGCAGGATGGCGCCGACCTGATCGTCGATCCAGGTGATGCCCACAGTGTCGTGGTTGTAAGGCAGCCCGCGCTGCTCCAGACGCTCGCGCATCCGCCCCCGCGGCGGATGGCACGTAAAGGGTGCCTCCCGCTTGCCGCCCTGCGTGTAGCGCTCGTCCGTCTCGTAGGAGAGATGATGCGGCGGCCCGTGAAAGGCCGTCGGGGTGACGTAGAGGAAGAACGGCTCATCCCCGGTGCAGGTATCCAGGAAATCGAGGGCGCCCTGGGTGATCCACTCGAGGTTGTGCTCGCGCAGGCGCGCCACCGGGAAGGATTCGTTGTTGCCCCAGACGATGCTGGCGGCGTAGTCAAAGCCACCGGTCTGACGCACTTCCTCCTGAAGAACGGCTTGATAGGTGCGGAGCGCAGCATCGACCTCTGCATCGTCGGGGTCGGCGTCCTCAGCCAGCTCAGGAAGGTCGAGCTCGGCGCGCAGTCGACCGCAGTGCCATTTGCCGGACAGCCCCGTGCGGTACCCGGCGGCCCGAAGCACGCGGCCCACGCTGGGTGTAGAGGCGTTCAGCACGGTGTTCCAAGCCACACTGTACGGCTCATCAGTCGGATTCTCCGCGAGGAAATGTGGATCCGTGCAGCGCCCGGCGTAGTGACCCGTGAGATAGGTATAGCGACTGGGCGTACAGGCGCTGGCCGAGCAGTACATCTGCTCAAAGCGCATGCCGCCGGCGGCGATGCGATCGATGTTCGGCGTCAACGTGCGCCCACCGTAGCAGCTCAACCAGACGAAGTCGGTGTCGTCGGGCATGATGCAGACAATGTTAGGTCGACTTGTGGTGACCATGGAACCTCCGGGTAACGGCGTTCGGCTTGTTCCCTGCAGTATACATCCCCAAAGGGCAGAACGAAAAGCTGGGCGTCTCACAAGAAGAGACGCCCAGCTGGCAGCCAATGCGTCGATATGAGAGGCTTACGGGATCACCGTAAAGATCGTGCCCTCCGTCCGGCTCCAGACCTCGGGGAAGTACATCTCACTTACCATCGCCGGCAGCACCCGGTACTCACCGGGCACCGCGGCGCGGAGGTAGTAGCAAACCTCGTACGTACCCGGCGATAGGCGGCTGGCATAGAAGACGGCGCGCTCGTCGCGCATCTCCTCGCGATCAAAGCTGGGCCGCCACCATGCCTTGCGCTCTGACGTATAGGAGGGCGCAGCCTCCTGTTGCGCCGTATCGAGCGTCGTATCCACCGGCTCCATCCCCGCAGGATAGGCGTCCTCCAAGACGACGTAGTGGCGCTGCCGGGGCACCGTCAGCGTCAATCGGACCTCGACGAGGTCGCCGGGCTGGGCCGATGTGATGGGCTCGCAGGTGTCGGGCACCTCAGCCTCGTCGGCCTCACCGAGGCTCTTGACCAGACAGTAGCGGCGCTGCACCGTCATCCCGCGGCTCTCGGCCGCGAGCTCCTCGACCGGGAGCGTGAGGGCCAGGTCGGCAGTGTAGTAGAGCGTGCCCGGACCCTCGCCGCGCGAGATTTCCAGGCGGTTCGGCCATCGACGCAGCAGATCCTCAACAGGGATCGTATGCTCGATCGCCGCCTGCGCTGTGGCGGAAACAGTGCCTTCATCGAGGGCCTCCGCGTTCAACCCCACCCCCCAGTCATAGGCTGCGTCCAGCTCGCCGGTTGCGACCATGTAATCCGTGAGGGCCAACACCGCCCACGTCGTCTCCTGGGTCGTCTCCCAGTGATCCTTCTGCCGCGTCACCATCAACCAGCGGACGGCCTGGGGCAGCAGCGGGTCGTCAGGGGCGAAGCGAGCCAGGGCATCGATGACGACCGACGTCGCCCGACTCCAGGTGATCCAGTGCTCCGCGCTCATGCTTTCCCAATGGGCTCCGCTGGCGGTGATACTTGCGTCGGCACGCAGGCTATCCAGGAGCGTCGCGATGCGCGGATCGTCAGGGTCCGCCAGGCCCATCGCGAGCGCCAGATAGGCGCGACCGGTGACATCGAGGGTCTCACGGTCCTCGAAGAACACCTCGGTCGCGCCCTCCGGGCCGATACGACTGGCCTCCGGGCCGATACGACTGGCCTCCGCCAGGACGTAGAGCGCTAGGACCTGAGGTAGTGTACGCCCCTCGGCGCGCAGGCTATTGTTCAGCGCTCGATGCAGATACTGCAATGCGCGATTGAGCCGCTGCTCGTCAACAGCGAACCCCGCTCGTTGGGACTGGATCAAGCCCAATGTGGCATAGGCGCTGACCTGAAGGTCACTCGGTCGATCCGGCCACCAGCCCCAACCGCCATTAGCGTTCTGGCGTTCGTAGAGCTGCGCCAGCATCTCCGGAACGAGGCGCGCCAGCTTGTCGTCGAGTTCTTGATCCTCAACGTCGAGGTCGCGCAACGCGCGTGCGGTGACCACGTTGGGCAGGAAGCGGCTGACGAGCTGCTCGGTGCAGGCATGAGGGAACTGTTCCAGGTAGTCGAGCCCCTCGACCATCGCCGCCGCCAGCGTCGGCTCCAGACGCAGCGTCAGGGTGCTGTCCGGCCCCGCCTCCGGCGGGACGAGAACCACCTCGACCCGCGACCCCGCCTCGCGGAGGGCGCCCGAGACGCTCACCACGTCGGGGCTCTCATAGCGGTAGATGGGCAGGGCGTGATCGCTCTCCCGCCCCACGCTGGGGCGCGCCGCATCGCGATAGCCGCCACCCTCGGCGCTGAAGGTGAACTGGGCCGCGTCCTCCCCAGATGCCGGCGCCTCGACGGTCCACGCCACCCGGGTTCGGCCACCGGCGGGAACCCGCACCTCCGATCGCCGTGGACTATCGAGATCCAGGTTCGTCTCCAGGCTCACCGTCACATCCAGATCCATCTCGGTGTTGTTCTGCACGACGGCAGCGACGGTAGCGCGATCGCCCACGACGAGGAAGCGCGGCGTCACCGGACGCACGATCAGCGGCTTGGTGACGACGAGCTCGGCCTGGACCTCCCCCACCTCGGTGGCCTGCGTCACCGCCCGCGCATCGACCACCCAGGTGGTCAGCGAGTCGGGAAGCTCCACCGTAAAGTGGGCCTCGCCGGACGCGCCGGTGCGCAGTTTCGCGTCCCAGTATGCCGTGTCGGGGAACTCCTGCCGCACATCGGGCGCGAAGATCGCGCCGTCCCCACCGCCGCCCCCGATGCCGCCCACCCCCTGCTCCAGCGCGATCTGCTCGGCCCGTCGCCGGAGCGCCTCCAGGTCCTCGGCCAGGCGGTTGTGGAGCATCAGCAACCCATCGCCGCTCATCACACCCAGCGGGCGCGGTGCATAGTAAGCCTCGCGCAGTGTCGGCGAGTTGGGATCGGCCAACGCCAACACCGCCTTGTCGACGATGGCCACGGCGACCTCCGCATCGACGGGCTCACCGTCAGCGTCCCGGGTGCGAACCGCAAGGTCGACCCGCTCGCCAGGAGCAAAGGTACAGCGCCCCCTGGCATCCTGTTCCTCAGGATCGCAATCCGCCGCCACCGACACGTCGAGAAGCTGATCGACCGGCTCAACCTCAAGGTTGACCATGCCGATTCGGACGTCGGGAACGGCCTCGCTATCCGAACCGACCCCCTTGATGACGACGAAAGAGACGATGATGTTCGGCACGTGGGCATCAGTGATGGGGATCTCGATGACGGGATTGGCCTCGCGGATCGTCATCCGCTCGACCTCCAGGATGCCACCGCGCTCCAGCGTCATCAGCACCTCAAAGGGTGCCTCGAAGGGCGTAGGCAGCAGTACCCTGGCGGTATCGCCCGGTCGATAGGTCTCGGCATCGGCGACGGGCTCGACCTTCCCCTCGGCGAGCTGCCACGCGGCCATCCCCGGGCCGCCCACCCAGAGGTAGGTCTCGCTGCTGACCTGGTTTCCATCGGCATCGATGCCCTCGGCCTTCACGACGTACGAGCCGCTATCCGGCGGCACGAGCTCGGCGACGGCACAGCCCGCATCGTCGGTGGTGACGCGCGTCGTGTCGACGACGGTGTCAGAATGCGACCAGGACCCGCTGCTGTAAGGCGCCGTGGTCGGAATGTAGCGCCACGTTCGGCGAGCGAGCGTGACCTCGACCACCTGATCCGCCACCGGCTCCCCCTCCCAGTCAAGGGCCAGGAGGTCGACCGCCGCCGTCTCTCCAGCAAGCACGACCCAGCTGCGCGGGCTGAGCCCGAGGTAGAAGCGCCCCGTGTGCACGGTGAGCGCGCCGCGTTGGCTCACCGCGAAGTTGGTCTCATCGAGGACCGTCGCCTCCAGTGTCCACTGCTGGGCACTCACCGCCTCGTCATCGCCAAGAGGTGCCAGGTCGGCGTCCAGCGTGATAAGCAACCGGCCGTCAGCGTCGGTGACGCCCTCTCCCTCGGCCACGATCTCGCCTTTGCGCCACGGCGCCCACGGTGGGGGGGGG
>JBNGCP010000076.1:11770-14230 GCA_049974845.1 Anaerolineae bacterium
CCCCCCCCCACCGCCAACGGCCCACGATCCCCACGCCAGGGCTGAACGACGCGGGTTCTGCGCGGACCGTCCACCGGACGCGCGCACCGCTCACGACGCCGCCGCTGTAATAAGCGGCCTCGATCAGCATCCGCGCCGTCTCCCCGTCGAGCACATCGTCCTGCTCCGGCGTCACCGTGACCTCAAACTCCGGCTTGCGGTAGGCGGCGACGGCTACCTGGATCGTCGTTGAGCTCTCAGGAGCGCCGACGACCTCGCTGACCAGCCAGTAGCCGCCGAGGGGTGCGTCCTCCGGCAATCGGAAGGTACCCTCCACGGTTCCCATCTCGGAAACCTCGCGCGTGATCGTGTCCTGCACGGACCTGTCAGGCGTCTGGAGCTCGATCCGTACCTCCGTGCCGGGCGCCGGCAGCCCGTAGTTCCCGTCCTGGTCGGTTCGCACGACGCCGCGGAAGGCGATCTCCTGGCCCGGGCGGTAGATCGGGCGATCGGTCTGCAGGTAGCTGCGGTAAGCGGGCGGGTTCTGGTAGCTGTAGGGAATGTCGAAGCTCCAGGGGCCGCTATCCTGGCTCCAATCGCTCCGTGCCAGGCCGAAGCCGGGCCGACCCGGCTCACCGACGGCGGCGGTGATGACCTCCCAACGGTCTTCCTGCTCGGGGATGGGGATCCGCGCGATGCCATCACGATCGGTGACACCGCGCCCCAGAACCGCGCCCCCCCTTGAGAGCACGCGCACCTCTGCGCCCACGAGAGGCTCCGCCGTGCGAAGATCGGTGACCCAGACCAGCGCTTCGTCGGCGCTCACCTTGAGGAGCACATGGGCGTCGACCACGGCGACGCGCAACCGCTGTGGCCCCTGGTAAGAGACGCCCGGGAGGCGCCAGCCCACGCCGTAGTATCCGGTGGGAAGTGGCTCGCCATCGGCAAGATCGACCGAGACAACCTCAGCCGCGTTCCGCTCCCCATCCAAGGAGATCGTCCACTCTCGCTGCACGGAGCCCATAGGCGCGACAGCGTGGCTCAGCATGTCGCGCTCGTTGAGCTCGGAGAGCGTGATCGCGACCTCATCGAGATTGACCGACGCGAAGTAGACGCGGGCCGGCTCCTCGGCATCCAACGTAATCGGCTCCCGACGCACGATCGGTGTAAAGGTCGAGGGCATACCCTCCACCGTGAAACACGCGACGTGCTCCTCATCGATCGTGTTGCCGTAGCGATCGGCCAGACCGGGCAGGACCCGGACGCAGTCACGCTCTCCCGGCACCTTGTCCCAGTTCACGTGGATGGTGGGTCGATCCTCCCACTCGGGCCAGAAGAGGCTGGCCTCCACCGTCTCGCCGTTGCGCGTCACCTCAACGTGATCCTCGAGGGTCGCGGGATCCAAGAGCCCCTCAATCCCGATCTGCGCGCCCTCGTAGTAGTGGATCCGGTCGGCGGCTCCGTCGCGACCTCCCCGACGGATGTTGAGCACACCGATGGGCGGCGTCGTGGTGAAGGTCGTCGATTCGCCCTCGTCCAGCGGCCTGCCACTCAGGGACTGCGCTGCGGCGTCGACATCCACAGTGTAGACCGCATCCAGCGCTAGGTGTGCCGTCGGCGTGAGGACGAGCGTGGCGCCTTCGTCCTCCCAGGTCGCCGTCACAGCGACGGGCTGACCCAGGGCGTCGGTCACGGTCACGGCATTCTCCGTGGTGGCGCGATCCATCGGCGTGTTGAACTCAACCTGGATGCCGGTCTCGAGGGGCACGCCCGTGGCACGGTGAGCCGGGCTGATTCCACGCACCTGAGGCTCGGACGTATTGAACGCGAACTCGACCGGTGAAGCCAAGATGGCACCATCAGCACTGCTCACGCTCGATGGGACGGTCACCGTGTAGGTGGTTCCCGCCATCCAGGCCGGTTCGGGATCAAAGCGGTAGACGCTGCTGTTGACCCACATCCCGGCGCCTTCCGGCGCGGCCTCCTCGGGCAGCAAGCCTGTCGTCGAGAACGCCAGGGGCAACGGCGGGCAGTCGGGCTCGGAAGCGGCCTGCCCGGTGCAGTTGAGGGGCACCACGGGATAATTGAACGAGATCAGCAATGGCGTGTCCCCCCGAAGGCCCTGTGCGCCGTCGGTGGGACTGGTATGCGTCACCGTCAGCGGACCGACGGTGGTAAAGGCAAAGACCAAGTCACGGGTTAGGGGCTCGCCGTTGGCGGCGCGCGCCGACGCCCCAAGCGCGACGTGATAGCGGGTGGCGGAGGCCAACGCCTTCGTGCCGAAGCTCACCGTAGTATCATCGTGCCAGGTGAAGGTCCCCGTCACCGTCGGGCTCACGCTCAGCGCCTGCTCGACACTGTCGCGATCCATCGGCTGGGTGAAGCGCAGCAGGATGCCGGCCTGGAGGTTGACCTCCTCGCCATCCCGCGGCACGGTAGTGACCACAGCAGGCGGCAGCTCCGCCACGAAGGGCGGCTCCG
>JBNGCP010000076.1:14330-17817 GCA_049974845.1 Anaerolineae bacterium
AGGGCGGCTCCGTCTCCACGGCGGTGGATTCGGGCGCCGGGCTTGAGGGCGCGCCCAAGGTCGGTGAGGGCACGGTGGGTTGCGCCGGCTCAAGGGTGTCGCCGACCGACGCGGTAGGGGCAAAAACGGTGGGGGCAGGCTCAGCGGGCAGCGTCGGGCTCATCAGGCGGAAGACAACCCCAGCGACCAATATCACTGCGACGGCGGCGCCGGCCCAGGCCAACCATGGCCAGCGAATCCACGACCCAGTTCGTTCGGCGTCGTCTTCCGCCTTACGGCCATCTGCGGTGGTACGTTGTTGCGTGCGAAGAAGCGGGCGCGCTTGCTTTAGTCGTAGCGCCAGTCGATCGACGAAGTCAGGATCGGGCTCGATCCTCTCCGCGCTGCGACGCAGCGCGTCCTCGACCGACCGATCCTCTGATTCATGTTCACTATTCTTTCGGTGCTTAGCCATCGGTACACCTCTTCCTCAGGTCCGCGACACCGCGCGAGATCAGCATCTTGACCGCCGCGAGACTGCGCTCCATCGCGCGGGCGACGTCCTCGAGCTCCAGACCGCCGTAGTATCGCAATTGCACGGCCTCCTGACGGTCTGGGCTGAGCTGCGGCAGCATCCGCTCGACACAATCGAGCATCAGCGCGTCGCCCGCGGCTTCCTCAGGCCTAGGGCTCAGGGATGGGCGATCGTAAGTGACCTTCTCCATCTCGACATCCGCATAATGGCGATTGCTCCGGTGGAAATCGGCGCACTTGTGCCGCGCAATGCCAAAGAGCCATCCGAGAAACGCGCCCCGACCACGGAACCGGTCGATCGCCTCCAGAGCAGCCAGAAAGGTCTGCGCGGTCACGTCCTCGGCGTCTGCCTGGGTATTCGTCCGGGCATAGCAGTACCGATAGACGGCGGTGACGTGACGGCGGTACAGCGCCTCGAACGCAGCGTGGTCCTCTCGGGCCAGCTGTGCGAGGCGGCTGTCCTCCAACTGCTCATACTCCGGCACGTGGGGCTCCCCTATGGCTTTGCGCCCATGGACGCAGGCTCTCATCAATATGTCGCGGATCCAGGAAGTTCGTAACAGCCAATGTACCAGGAACACGCAGCAACACAAGAAACGGATCATCAGAGGGCAATCGCATCGGAAGGTGCACCACACCTAGGCTTCGGCAACCATCTGCTGATGCCATAAGCACCGCTCACTGTCTAGCTCAGGTGCGTCGTACCTACTTCGGTCAGCTGTCAGCCCTTGCGACGAGTAGGACACTATGTTACGATCACGAACAATGAGAAGGTCACAAGGTCGTGACACCGGGGTCCTTAACGCCAGGATCTCCAAGATCGTGATGCTGGCGCTGCTTCTGTTGGCGACGGCGCTGCGAGGTAGCTATCTCCGCTCCGCGCCGCGGGGCGCGCAGTTTGGCCACGTGGACGCGCAAGGATACCACTGGCTAGCGATCAACCTCCTGGAGCGGGGCATCTTCTCCATGAATACCGAGCCCCCCTTCCGTGCCGACAACGTCCGCGCGCCGCTCTATCCCCTCTTTGTTGCCGCGTGGTATGCGATCGACGGCCCGAACCCGGACTTTGTGGGCTTCGTGCACGTCCTCCTGGATGTGCTCACCGTGGCCATCGTCTACCGTCTGGGCAAGCTCGTCGCCGCGCGCCGCGTGGGCGTTCTCGCGGCGCTGCTCTACGCGCTCAACCCATCGTCGTGGCGCTTCTGTAACGAGCTACTGACGGAGATCCTCTTCGGCCTGCTCCTGACCCTGTCCGTGTGGATGCTGGCACGGTACATCCTATGGGGACGTAACCGCGACGCTTGGCGCTGCGGCGTCGGTTTCGGCTTCGCCATTCTCTGCAAGCCCAACGTCCAGTTCCTGCCCCTCGCGCTTCTGGCGATCATGCTGCACGGCTTCCGCGCCGGACGCCGGCGCTGGTGGCAGGGCGCCGTTATCGTAGCGGGCACGATTCTGCTGCTGCTCTCGCCCTGGGTGGCGCGGAACCGGATCGTCTTCGGCGACTGGTTCTACACCCGGACCTTCGACGACAACCTGGCGCACGTCAGCGCCGTCGCGACGTTGGCCGAGGTACGGGGCGAACGGGTGGCGCCTTGGTCGGCACGCTGGGAGGAGATCTACGAGGACGTGATCGTGCGAACGGCGCTCCGGTACGACTGGTCGGTGCTGGACGATCGCGAGCTCACCGCACGAGAGCGCGACCGGCGGCTGCAGGAGCTCAAGGCGGTCGCCCTAGAGATTCTCGGCGAGCACCCCGTCGCGTTCGTCGTGAGCCACACGCGGAGCTGGCTCTGGTCCTTTGTGCCTCAGGAGCACCGATTTTGGTACGCGCACCTGACGGGCACGCCGTGGGAGGCGATCCCCGTCGAGGGCGACGCGCTGGGGCGCGCCCTGCGGACGATCGGCAACGGGCGGGTCCTTGCCGGGATCCGGATCCTGATCCGGGAGCGGCTGCTGGCGCTGCCGCCGCTAGCGCTGCTCCTGTGGGTGGGCTGGGCCATCGGCTACGCCGTCGCCGCCGTGTTGTTCGCCCGTGGCGCCCTGCGGCTGCGTCCGCAGGTGCTCCCCCTGTTTTTTGTGTTCACGATCCTCTACGTCACCTTCGTGCCCGGCCCCATCAGCCAGATCCGCTTTCGCCTGCCGGTGACGCCCTTGATCCTGCTGCTCGTGGCAGTGGGTGCTGAGCAAAGTAGATCAACAGCGTGTGGGAGGTAGAGGAGGACGGCACGACTCCGCAGCACATCGAGGGCGTTCACCGGTTCCTGGGCTGGGTATGGACGCTGTGCCTAGAAACCGCGGTGAAGAACGCAGCGGTCCAGCCAGCGAGGCAAGAGGCGGGGCTAAAAGCCGACCGCGAGCTCGAGCGGGCGACCCATCGGACGATCAAGACCGTGACGGAGGGGATTGAGGCGCTGCGCTTCAACACCGCGATCAGCGCGCTGATGAGCCTGCTGGGCGAGATCGAAGCGCATCGAAGGATGCACGGAGCCACAGCAGGGGTGCGCAGCAGCTATCTGACGCTCCTGCGGCTGTTGGTGCCCCTGGCGCCGTACATCACCGAGGAGCTGTGGGCGCGCACAGGCAAGCGCGCCGAGGCCGGCAGCATCCATCACGCCGCGTGGCCGAGGTGGGATCCGGCGCTGACGCGGGAGGACGAGGTGGAGATCGCGGTACAGGTGAACGGGAAGATCCGAGCACGCATCACGGTCGACGCGCAGGCTGAGGAGGCCGAGCTGCGGGAGCGTGCGCTGGCGGCTCCGGACATCCAGGACATCATCGAGGCCTCGGCGGTCGAGCGCGTGATCGTCGTCCCAGGGCGCCTGGTCAACATCGTCACCGGCTGACGCAATCTGGAGTGCAACACGGCCCGCCGATCGGCGGGCCGTGTTGAGTACCCCTGCCGCGACTCGAACGCGGGCCACCGGCTCCGGAGGCCGGTGCTCTATCCATCTGAGCTACAGGGGCCTGCAACACA
>JBNGCP010000077.1:0-4481 GCA_049974845.1 Anaerolineae bacterium
TTTGTTGTCACACCCCCGGCCCGCGGTCACCACGGGCCGTTCTCCTGTCCCTCCAGCGGACGCCCGCTTCTTGCATCGCCGTGCGATCCACCGTCACCACAAATCCCTCGTGAAAATTGAACGGTTCTATCAATAATATCAAATCGGCACTTGACAATCTTAAAGAACTGCTCTAAAATGCGGGAAACGGTTTTTAGTATCGGTGGAGGTCTCAGAATGTACCCAATGCCCGGCAAATGCCCAGTCTGTGGCGACGAACTCTACGTTGAGCGACTTGTCTGTGGCCAGTGCGGCACCTCAATTGAAGGCATGTTCCTGGCGCAGCGTCTCTCGCACTTGACGCGCGAGCAAATGGATTTCGTGGAATTGTTCATCCGTTGTGAGGGTAAACTCAATCGTGTTCAGGAGGAAATGGGACTCTCCTATCCTACGGTCAGGAATCGTCTCCACGACGTGATCCGCGCGATGGGATATGAGGTGGGCGAACCCGACGCTGAGGAGGCTCGCACCCAGTCTGTCCTCGATGATCTGGCCGAAGGTGAGATCTCTGTCGAGGAAGCACTGAGGCTCCTCGGTCACTAAAGGGACCGATGCGGCACGTTGCCGAGGTCAGTAAGCCAACTAACGGAGGCCATTATGAGCGTGGATGATCTAGAGGATCGCATTCGGGAGAGGTACGAGCGCAAGATCGAGAAGCTATCCAGTCGCTTGGAGGAGCTTCAGGGAGATGAGGAGCTCACAAGCTCGTTGGACGAGCTGAACGCCGAACTGATGGAGGTAGAGGCGGAGATTAGTGCGTTGGCTGGTGCGGAGACCGAGCGTGATCTGGTGCGGCGAGAGCGGTTGGAGGCGCGACGCGAGCGTCTTCTGGGAAAGCGTGAACGCCTTGAACTCAAACTCGAGCTCCGCGGTGAGATGCGGGACCGGCTGCACGAGTCTCTGCAGGAGATGCACAGCCAGCTCCAGGAGTCGCTGGCCCGCATTCAGCAGGAGGTCCAGGAGCAGACAAGTCGGGCCTTCGACTGGCGGCAGCGCTACGCACCTACGCCTCCGCCCTCACCGGGCGCGCGCAAGATGCAGGAAGAGCGCCGTAAGATCCTTGAGATGGTGCAGGCGGGCACTATCAGCGCTGATGAGGCATCGAGCCTCTTAGATGCGCTGCGGGACCAAGAGGAGACGGCGCGTAAGTATCGTCCACGACCGCGCTGGGTCCGGATACGGATCACGGACACGAATGAGGACAGGGTTCGGGTGAATCTTACGCTCCCCGTCGGCTTGGTGAGGGCCGGTCTGCGCGCGGGTGGAAGCATCGCCGGTGTTGCGGGGTTGGATACGGCAGGGCTTGAGGAGATGCTGGACCGCGGTGAGATTGGTCACCTTCTCGATATTCAGGATGAGGCCGACGGCGAGCGCGTTGAGATCTTCGTGGAGTGACTCGGTTCTTCCCGACACTTATTGAGCTTCATGCGGTTCGTGATCAGGAGCATCCCGTATCCTCTGGCTGCGTAGGCTTGGATGCGCAGTCTAGTACCAAAGTACTATTGCGGGACGGATCCAGCTATGTTCCGCTAGTTATGGATAGAAAACAGTTAGAATTTCCGTTCTCATTGGTATGTGAGATGCGGGGGAGGTGGCATATGCTGGGTGCAAAGGCTGGGTCGAAGGTTATGGGTCGTGTCCTCGTTACGACAGCGCTTGTTGCTGTTGCTTGTCTTTTCGTGGTAGGCAGTTCTGGCGTCACCCCTGACTTCTTCGATAGCTGGGCCGACGGATTCGGCTGGAGTAAGCCCACGGGAGGTGTGACTCCTGACTTCTTCGACAGCTGGGCCGACGGATTCGGCAGCGGGGGCGTGACCCCTGATTTCTTCGATAGCTGGGCCGACGGATTCGGCAGCGGGGACGTAACCCCTGACTTCTTCGACAGCTGGGCCGACTGATTCGGCTGGGCAGACCCACGAGGGGCGTGGGTCCTGACAGCTTCGAGAGCTGCGCCGATGGGTCTCGCAACCAGACGCCTGGGTGAGCGGTTGGGCCCCAGGGCTGGGCTCCACTCCTAACCTCGCCAATGCCCTCCTGGTATGGGAGGGCGGCTCTGCTTCGTGAGCGGGTGGCGCAGGGCGGGCAATCTGGGTGGCGGTGAGAGGTCACCGAGTGGCCTTCTCCAGACCTTTCTGGAAGCGGGTAACCTTCTCGAGATCCGCCCGGGCTCCCAATCTTTGGAAGATGCTCCGAGCTTGCCCTAGCTCCTCTCTGGCTAGGTCGGGCCGGTCTGCTCTCAGGAGCGCTTGAGCACACCAGTAGGCGCTTCTGGCTACTTCTGCATGAGAGTGATTTGCCTCGAACACCACCTTTGCGTGGCTCAGATCCTCAATGGCCTCTTCGGCCCTGCCTTGAGCCAATGCAAGTCTCCCCGTCAGTTGATAATAGCGGCCCCACTCGGGTGATTCGCCGGTTTCCTCCCCCGTCCCTTCCTTAAGCAGTTCATAGTTTCGACTGCTACACACTACAGCGGATTCGATGTTCCCCTGCTCTAGATGTAACAGAGCTCGGAGCCAGTAGGCATCAATGATGTTGGGGTTGGTGGTGACCCCGACGTGCGCGTATTGCGACAGCGCTGCTTCGATGTGGCGTTCGGCGTCGTCGAGCTCGCCCTTGAGGAGATAGAGGCGCGCGAAGTTCGTGTTGGCCTGCGCCTTCTCATAGGGGTTCGCGATCCGCCGGGCGATCTCATAAGCCTGATCAAGATTCGCCTCGGCCTCGTCCCAGTCGCCAAGATCAGTGTATACGTTGGCGATATTCGTGTGGGCGATTGCGATGCCCTCGGCATCGCCTATGGTCTGCAATGCTCTCAGGCTTCGTTGGTAGGTCTGTAACGCGCCCGCCCAGTCGCCGCTGTCCCTCTTGAGGATGCCCAGGTTATTGGACGATCGCGCGACACCCAGCGGGTCCCCGAGCTGCTCTCGGATGTCCAACGAGCGCTGGACGACCGCGGTCGCTTCCTCCCAGTTTCCCTGGCTAAAATAGATGGCACCCAAGCGATTGAGAATCGACGACAGCGCATTATACGACTGCGTTCCATCCACCAAGGCCAACGCACGTTCCAAGAGCGCTTGGGCCCTCAGAAGGTCGCCTTCGCGTAGCGTGAGCCAGCCGAGCGCGCTTTGGATCTCAGCTTCGATCGATGGTGTCCGCTGCTGATCAAGGACAATCTCTGAAGCAGCCGATCTAAGCCACTCCTTAGCCTTCTCGATGTCCCCGAGTTTGTCCCACGCCCGCCCTATCTTGAGCATCACCTCAGCTCGTGCGGCAGGGGACCGGGCGCCCCGTTCCCGCAGGGCAATGCGATAATTGGCGATAGCTTCTTCATACTCACCGATGTGCTGATGGACATCTCCCAGGCCAACGTGTGCTGCCCAACGAGCGTCATCCGGGTTGCGAACGTGTTGTGAGAGCTGCAACGCCCGATTGTAGTAGTCAACGGCCTCGCGGTTGGCAAATCTCCTCTGTGCTCTTGCCCCCGCGCGCAGGGCATACGCCAGCGCCTTGTCCCTTACGCGGGCACGGTCGTAGTGCAGGGCCAGGATCTCGGCATACGGATCGAGGTCGTGCCCGTGGAGTCTCTCAATGCATTCGGCAACGACGCGGTGCAGTTCCGGTCGCTCATGTCTGAGAATGCTTCGATAGACCGTCTCCTGAGTCAATATATGCCGGAAAGCGTACGTGCCGGCGCCGACCTGGGGACGAGCTTCCCAGAGATCAAGATCTATGAGTCGCTCGACCATCGGCAGGATGTCGTCATTGCCTCGCAGGCGACGCTCGATAGCCTGGAGAAGATCCTGGTCAAACTGCAGGCCAATGACGGCCGCGTCCTGCACCAGATAGCGCAGGTTCTCGGGGAGTCTGTCGACTCTCGCGAGCATAAGTCCTCGCAGCGAGGTCGGGAACTCGAGGTCCCCAACTGCTCTCGACGACACAATACGCCATTGTCCCTCCACCGGCTGTAGCATCTCCTTCTCGATGAGCATTCGGACGAACTCCTCGATATAGAAGGGATTGCCTTGGGCACGGGTAAGGATGGTCTCAATGGTGGCTTCGGGGAACCCCTCAAGACTGACCAGATTGCCCAACAGCGTGTGACTCTCGGAGCGTGTGAGCGGCGAGAGCTCAATCGTCTCGCAAAGCTCATTCGCGAGCTGCTCTTGGTTGAGCAGCTGACCGGGTTCCGGTCTAGAGATCACGCAGAAGAAGATCTGAGCTTCAGTGACGAGTCCGATCAAGAACTCAAGGGCTTCTCTGGACAGGTCATCGGCCCAATGGAAGTCATCAAGGACCACCATCAGTCGGCCATGCGTGCTTTCATTGAGCAGCCATTCCCTGATCGCCAACCGCGTTAGCTGGCTGAGCCGCTCAGGATCAAGCTGCTCCCGGATCTGCTGATCCTGAGGTTTCAGAGGGAGACCCAGGAGGCGTTGGATCAGAGG
>JBNGCP010000077.1:4581-17073 GCA_049974845.1 Anaerolineae bacterium
GGATCTGCTGATCCTGAGGTTTCAGAGGGAGACCCAGGAGGCGTTGGATCAGAGGATGGAAGGCCTTGCTTACGCGGCTTCGCCAGGTCTCAGGAGTCGCGTAGGCTTCGAGCGCGCTTCTGAGTAGCGAGCGGAAAACGCCATAGCCGGTCCCTTGCGCGTATGGTATCCCCCGACCACGCCATATTGTGAGCTCACCCTCGGGGACGTCTGTGAGCCATTCGGCGACCAAACGGGACTTCCCCATCCCAGCTTCACCCACAATCGTCACAAGACGCCCGCGTGGCCCTGTCTCGAATTCATCGAGAAGCTGGCGGAGGCGCCTCAGTTGCTCCTCCCTGCCAAGATAAGCCCCGCTGATCCCTGGCACTCCCCGGGCGATACCTTGCGAGGAGCGAGGATGGATGACGCCGTACACCTCGATAGGGCGATCCATACCCTTCACCGAAATGAGACGCCGAGGTCGGAATTCGAACATAGCCTGCGTGCGCGCATAGACGCTGGCACTTACCAGAGTGTGGCCGGGTCTGGCCAGCGATTGCAGCCGCGCTGCCAGGTTCACTGTTTCCCCGATAACGGTGTAGGCGGACTGCTCAGAGGTGCCCAGCACACCGGCGATGGCCAGTCCGCGGCTAATGCCGATGCGTACCTGGATAGGAGCCCCCAATCTGGCCCGCGCAACGGGGGCAAACTCCCTGGCGACCTGTTGCATATCCAGCGCAGCACGAACGGCGAGCTCCGCATCGTTTTCCTGAGCGAGCGGCGCACCGAAGACGGACATCAATCCGTCGCCTGTGAACTTATCGACGAGCCCGCCGTATCGGTGCACGCAGGCAACGAGTCTATGGAGCAGATCATTGATCAGACTAAAGACTGACTCAGCGTCTAGGGAGGCAGATAGCCGCGTGAACCCTACGGCATCGACAAAAAGAACTGTCACTTCGCGTCGATCTCCTCGCAGCCGTTCTTGATCGTGGAGCAGGCCTTCCGCAATCACGGGAGGGATATACCGCTGGAGGCGGTTCACTGCCTCCTCGGTTGTCGCGAGACGGTCCTGAAGGTCAGCCAAACGCTGCCGTAGCTCGTCGGCGTCGACCACAAAGGCGTTACAGTGGGCACACTGACGCATGCCCGGTGGGATTCGGTGCCCACATCGATAGCAGTACATCGATCTTCGCCCTTTCTGTGGTGTGCGCTTCGGACGGCGTTGGCCTCATTAATTAGATTCTAGCATAAGACACCAGGTTTTGCCATGCGCCACTGGGCCGCTGAGATTCTGTACGTGCACGGGGCCTTGGACTGCCCGTCGCCAATGGTATAATCCCTGACGCAGATGATGATGAAAGGCAGAATTCGAGATGGATCTATTTGAGGCGTATCCAGGCCTGACGAAAGAGGACAATGAAGTGCTGGGTGGCCGTTCTCTGCGTCTGATTGCTCTGGCAGGCTTCGTCTATGATGAGACGAGTCTCTACTGCGAGCTTGGGGCGCCGCGGTATTGGGCACGGATGGCCGATGGCAGCGCCGCCATTGGGGTAGGCGCTCCAAAGGTACAGCCGGACGGCACGTCGCCGCTACACCGCGCGCTGATTCGTCACATCCGAAGGACGTGGCGCTGCAGTGTCGAGCTCAAACCCGCTGGACACAGTCATCTCCTGGATGCCGAGGGAGAGATCCATGTCCTGACCAAGGTGGCTGCCCACGTGCCTTACTTGATGGTGTTCACGTCGCCGCGTCTTGGCGGGGCGGAGGTCCCCGATGCGCTCGTGCAGGCGGTCTATCTGCTCCCGATTCGACGCATGCGAATCGATCTTGTCTCCGTCAGTCTGCTGCGCATATCTCGGGAAGCGCTATCGCGATTTCTGGAACCGGAGAGTTGGGAGCTTGAGGAGTTATCTCAGAAGCCGTGGGCGGAGCTCATCGCTACGCATCCCTTTCCGGATGATGTCCGACTCAGGCCGGTCCTTGCGCTCCGAGGCCTGCGCCGGATGATGCAGAGCGGCTCATTGACCGATCCCTTTGCCGTATAGGGCGTGTGGCACCCGCGTCTGGAGGACAGAATGACCGCAAATGTGATCACGCTATTACGGATTCCACTTCTCGCGCTTGTCGTGGGACTGCTGTATAATCCCGCGCCCGGCCCGCGATTTCTGGCTGCGGGTCTGGTGGTTCTGCTCATCTTGCTGGATTCTCTGGATGGCGTGGTTGCACGCGCGTTGCGCCAGACATCGGTGATGGGCAGTGTGCTGGACATTGCGGCAGATCGCGCTGTGGAGCTGGCGCTTTGGATTGTCTTTGCCGACCTGGACCTCATTCCTGTGGTGATCCCCCTTGTCGTCCTGATCCGGGGCATATTCGTGGATGCCTTTCGTGGGATCGCACCAGAGCGCGGCCTGGCTCCTTTCGACCTGACGCGATCACCGGTAAGCAGGTTTCTCGTGAAGTCACCGTGGCTTCGTACGCCCTATGGGTTGGTGAAAGCTGCGGCGTTCTGTTTGCTTGCGCTGCAGCACGGTTTTGCTGTGTCGGCCGTCGGCCAGAGCGGCGAGTTCTCAAGGTTTCGCCTGCTTGTGGTGGCTGCCCAAGCGGCTGCGTGGCTGGCCCTAGCTTTCTGTCTCGTGCGGGGTATCCCTGTCCTGATCGAAGCGCCCGGGACCCTGATGCGCAAGAGTGGTGACGACATCACCGCGTCCCCTCACGTCAACGCAACCGCCGGCGTTGATCCGAGGGAGCACGTCACGTAGGCGCCCCGGCCGGAGGGTGTTTTGCGCCATGGACTGTGATACGTTGACCCGCGCCCGTCACGAATCAGTCTTCCTGCGATCCGGTCCGACGCGGTTGATGTACCATCTTGGCAGGACTCTACCACCTTCGCTCGGTGCTGCGGTGGCTTGGGTCATCAAGATGTACCTGATACTGCGAAAACCCGAGATCTACTATGGAGCGCTCGACAACTTGGCGCACACGCTGCCAGCTGGCACATCGGAGTCAGAGCTGAGATCCGCGGTTCATCGACTTATGGGCCATACGACACGCGGTTACTACCACCTGTTTCACAATCTTGGACAGGAGGATTTCCGACTTGATAAGCTGGATCCACCGGTCAGGATATCGTCGGAGGTGCAGGGATTCCTTGACGGCGCCTTTGCGCAGGGCAGAGGCCTTTTTATTGCGGGCACACATATGTCCAATTTCGATCTGGGGGGCATCGCCCTTTCGTATTATACGCCGGTGCCGCCCCAGGCGCTGTCAATTGCCGATCCGGCGCCAGGCCACGAATTCGTGAACCAATTGCGTCTAAAGGGACGTGGGAAGCTCACACCGGTGTCGCCCGGGGCTCTTCGGGAGGCGATGCAGCGCTTGCGGGAGGGTGGCATCGTGATAACAGGCGTGGATCATCCACTGACGCAGGGCAACAGGCCGGTGCGCTTCTTTGGCAAGACCGCGTGCCTGCCGGTCGGGTACATCCGGATACCGCTGGCAGCTGATGCTCTGGTGATGACGGTATCGTTCGTCTACGATGGCGAGGCTTATCACATTCTGGGCAATCCACCTTTCGAGATGATTCGGACCGGTGATCGTCAGCGCGATGTTGAGCTGAATGTCGCACGCATCCTCGCCGAGATCGAGGACTTCGTGCGTCTGGCCCCCGACCAATGGATGATCTTCGAGCGCGTATGGGCCGAGTGAGAGATGACGTTGGTGAATGTGTGTGCCAGAGCTCGACCCTAGTAGGTGTGCAGGAGACCGCTTAGTGCCGAAACTTCAGAAACTCGAGCTTCAGGGCTTTAAATCGTTTGCTGACCCCGCGATCTTCCTCTACCCAAGGGGTATCACCGCGGTGGTTGGCCCGAACGGAAGCGGAAAGAGCAACATTGCCGATGCGATACGGTGGGTGTTGGGGGAGCAACGCCTCACCTCGATCCGCGGCCGAACGGGTGAGGATATGATTTTTGCCGGCAGCCCGAAGCGACCGCGTTCCGGCATGGCGCGCGCCGCGATCACTTTTGATAACAGCGACGGGTGGTTGCCTGTTGATTTTGCCGAAGTGACCGTCGAGCGCCGCACGTACAGAGACGGCACGAGCGACTACATTCTGAACGGCAGCAAGGTCCGCCTTATGGATCTCCGCGATATCCTCGATCTCGCTGGCTTGGGACGCGATGCCTATCTGGTCATCGGGCAGGGACTTGTGGATCAGGTGCTGTCGCTGCGCCCGCAGGAACGGTTGGCGCTCTTTGAACAAGCAGCTGGGATCACGCCTTATCGCACACGCAGGGAAGATGCCGTTGAGCGCTTGGACGAGACGCGCAACAACCTGCAGCGCGTCTATGATATTGTGGGCGAGATTGAGCCTCGCTTGCGGCGGCTCGAGCGCCAGGCTGCCAGGGCCGAGGAGCATAGCCGGCTGGCGAAGGAACTCGGCGAGATGCTACGCACCTGGTATGGATATCGCTGGGAAAAGGCGCTCTCCAACCTGGAGCAGTCTCGGCAACGGGTTGCCTACCGAGAAGACAAGGCGCTCTCGCTCTTGGAGCAGGTCGATGATCTAGAGGCACAGATCGCCGCACACCGGCGTTTCATAAACGAACGTCGTGAGAGGCTGGCGACGCTGCACCGTGAGAGTAGCATCCAGCACGACGAAGCCAGCACGCGGCAGCGTGAGCTGGCTGTCGCCCGGGAGCGACAGCGCCAGCTGCAACAGCGCGTCGAAGAGAGCGAGTCAAGTCTCGTTCCGCTTCGGTCGGCGTTGGCGGCGGAGCGTGAGGAGCTCGCCGCTCTGCGCGAGCAGGTTGCGGAGGCCGAGGGACAGCTTCGAATAGCCCGGGTCGAGCTGTCGGAGGCAGAAGGCAGCTACCAGGCGCTTGCCGGCAAGCGTCACGATGTGCTGCGCCACCAGAGCGAGGCTCAGTCAAAGGCTCTTGAGGCTCGTCACCAGTTGGCCGACCGCCAGAGCCGTCTACAACAGGCAGAGGAACAAGCCGCTGAGCTCAACCAGCAGGTGGCGAAGCTGGAGTCGGCCCTGGCAGAGGGGATGGCCCGCCGACGGGATCAGCAGCGCCAGGTTGAGGCCACGCGTCGCGCGCTTGAGGAAGCGGAGGCGGAACTTGCACGGCTGCGGGAGGCTGAAGCAGATGGAGCGCGGCGTCTCAAGGAGGCCGAAAGCGAAGCCACCTCGATTCAGCAGAGCTTGACCGCGAGAGAAGCCGAAATCCAGCGCCTGGCGGCCCGTCTGGAGGCCCTCGACCGTCTTCATGCTGAGGGTGCCGGAATGTACGTCGGGGTCCGCAATGTGCTTCAGGCGGCAGAGCGTGCGGAGCTTGTGGGATTGCCGGGTCCTGTCTCAGCCCTGCTTCGGGTCCCGTCGCGATTCGAGCGGGCGGTGGAGGCTGCGCTGGGGTCTCAGCTCCAGAATATCGTGGCGGATACTTGGGAAGACGCCCGGTCGGCTGTGAACTGGCTGAAGCGCCGACGCGCCGGTCGCGCAACCTTCCTACCCCTAGACACGCTGCGACCACCCTCGATTCTTGAGCTGCCCACAACGGAGGGTGTGATCGGTGTAGCGTCGGAGTTGGTCGACTACGATGCGCGATATCGACCTGCGATCACGCTTCTGCTTGGCCGAACTGCACTCGTGGAGACACTGGACGCGGCCCGGGAGCTCCATCGTCAGCTCCACGGTGGGTTTCGCATCGCCACGCTAGACGGCGAGATTATGAGATCGAGTGGTTCGGTAACGGGTGGGGAGAGCGAGCAGTCGCAAGGACCGGGATTGCTGTCCCGCGAGCGGGAGCGTCGAGAGTTGCGCCGCTGTGTGGGTGAGCTTGAAGCGGACCTCGCTGGGCTGGAGGCTGAGCTCCGCGAGGCACGTCGTCGAGTCTCTTCCCTGGGAGAAGCGCAGACCACGCTCATCGCACAGCGCCAGGGAGCCGAAACTGAGGCGCGGGAGCGCGACCGCAGCGTGGAGGAGGCGGTGCGAGCTCTGGAGAGAGTGATTGACGAGACTCAATGGCACGAGGAGCGCATTGCCAGCGCGAAACAGGAGCGGGAGCGTGTAGAAGCGGCGAGGGAGCGGCTGGAGGGCGCCAAGACGGAGGCCCGACAACGCCTGGCGGGTCTGGAAGAGGTCCTGGCGGACCTGGCTTCTCAGTTGGAGACGCTTTCGGACGACGAACTGGCACGCACCGTTGCCGATCGACGCACCCGAGTGGCGGTCTTGGCTCAGGAGCACGAGAGTCTGCGAGTGATGCTTGAGAGCCGGGAACGAGAGATCGAGCGCCTTCAGCAGCAGATTGCGGGTCAGGAGCAGCGCATTCGCTCGCTGGAAGGGGAGCTCAACGGTCTGAGCGACAGCCTCCACACGATGTCGGCGGCCTATGAGGCTGCGCGATTTGAGGCTGATGAGTTAGCTGCTCAGATACCTCCCCTAGAGACGGAGCTGGTCGAGATGGAGTCGGACCTTGAGGAGCTGGAGCGTCGGGAACAGACGCTGCGGCGGGTCCTCCGAGAAGCGGAGCAGCGTCTGTCCCAGGCAGAGGTCGATGCAGGAAGACGTGAAGATCAGCTGCAGAACCTCCGGCGCGAGATTGAGGAGACGCTGGATATCGTGATCAGCAACTTGCCCGACACCGTCTCAACTCAGCAACCGCTGCCGTTGGACGACATTGTATGTCCCCTGCCCGCCGTTGCAGATCTGCCACAAGGATTTGACGCTCAGATTCGGGACCTTCGGACGCAACTGCGCCGACTGGAGCCGGTGAACCCGGCTGCGAAGGAGGAGTACGATGAGCTCGCCGAGCGGCACCGTTTCCTGCGCGAGCAGATGGAGGATCTCGAACGTGCTTCAGCACATCTCCGTGAGATCATCCACGAGCTCGATGAGATGATGGACACGATGTTCAGCACTACCTTTAGGTCGATCGCCTCTGAGTTCTCTCAGGTCTTCGAGCTGCTCTTCAACGGCGGGAGCGCGCAGTTGGAGCTGGCGGAGGATGAAGGCGACCGGATGGGGGTCGAGATATCTGCACGGCCACCGGGCAAACGCACATCGGGATTGAGCATGCTGTCGGGTGGAGAGCGGAGTCTGACCGCGGTAGCGCTGATCTTTGCCGTGATGCGAATCAGCCCAACGCCCTTCTGTGTCCTGGACGAAGTCGATGCAATGCTCGATGAGGCAAACGTGGGACGGTTCCGCAGATTGCTGCGAGACTTGGCCCGGGAGACGCAATTCATCATCATCACCCATAACCGGGGCACCGTCGAGGTGGCAGATACGATTTACGGCGTATCAATGGGAGACGATGGTGTCTCAGAGGTGTTGTCCTTGAGCCTAGAGGACTTACCTACTTCGGAGGTTGTGTGATTTTCGTCTGCGGAGAGCCCTCCCATGATGATCTTTGATCTGCAATGGGTGCTCTTTGTCCTGCTGTGTGCTGTGGCCATTGTGGGGATCGGTGTAGGAATACTGCTGCGGAGCCAGCTGCGTTGGTACAAAGATATCACCGTTTCCCCGGTTTCTTCCGACGCCAGAGCTCCTAGCGGGGCGCTTTTTGAACAGGCACCCTTCGGCGTGTTGCTGCTGGAGGGTGATCAGATCCAATACCTGAATGCGGCTGCTCAGGATATGTTGCATCTGGCGACAGATGCCGAGAGGCTGCCTCCCGCTGATTGGGTTGATCTCCTGCGTGAGGACGTGATCTCCGCGCGAGATGAGGCGGCGGACACGGAGAGCGGTGACGCCGATGCCGGCCGCTATCGGAACGTCACGTTTGCCTCGGGGCGCACCGCCCGGTGGTGGATCAAGCCCGTGGGCGCTCGTGATCTGGTCGTGTTGCTGGACATCAGCGCGCAGCAGCGGGCGCGGCGGACGAGTCGCTCGCTCCTGAGCGACTTGGGCCACGAGCTGCGGACGCCGATCGCAACCCTGCTCACACATCTTGAGATACTGGGATTGGAGGACGTTGGCGCCGATGTTCACCGTCAGTCGCTGCAACTGTCAAAGCGTGAGGCCCAACGGCTGTCCCGGCTGGTAAACGATATGCTCGAGTTGGGACGTCTTGAGCTGTCCGACGGATTGATGCGGCGGAGAGTGGACCTGCTGGCTCTGGTCGAAGAAGTGATTGTCCAGACGACACCCACGGCACGGGAACGAGGCGTCTCGCTTGAAGTCGCAGCAACTGTGTCACACTTTCAGGCCCTTGGGGACCCCGACCGTCTCAGGCAAGTCTTGTTAAACCTGGTGGATAACGCCGTGAAGTACGCAGGCGAGGGTGCCCGCGTGACCGTGAGCCTTCGATCTGCGGATGGAGGTATCAAATGTGCGGTCTGCGACAACGGCCCGGGCATTGCTTCGCGACACCTTCCCCTAGTGACGCAGAGATTCTACCGAGCGGCCCCTGGCGGTGTCGAGGGGAGCGGCTTGGGTCTGGCGATCGTCCAGGAGATCCTGCGGCACCACGACGCTGCTCTGGAATTGGTGAGCCCGGTTGCTGATGGTCGGGGTACCTGCGCCCAATTCACACTACCAGCTGCCGTAGCAGGAGTGGAGACGTAGCTATGCGCGCTCGCAGACTCTGGTGGCTGGGTCTGATTGTGATATTGCTGGCTGGCTACTGGCTCATCCCGATATCGGGACGGGTCCTCGTCACGACGGGGGACTTGACCTCGGGAGTATGGCCACGCTTTGAGCTTGACGATCCGAGGCCCGACCCGGGTACGGTCACAACGGTGCGGGTGTCTGATGTTCATCCTTGGACTTTTGTGAACCTGGTGGTTGGCGGGACTGCCGCTTCGTCACAGGGCAGGGCCGTCGAACGAGCAGGCACGTGGACGTGGACGTGGACATTCACGGCCCCGAGTCAGCCGGCGTACGATCTTGTTTTCTATCGCGACTGCCACACCGGATGTGTAGAGCGAGGTCGCATCGCTATCGGTGTTCCTGAGACTCCGCCGCGGGCCGGCCTACCGACCAAGTTGGGTGTCGTCATGCCGAGGCTCGATCGGGACTGGCACGGACGTCGTGGCTGGGCGGTTGAGATCACGTATGCGCTGCAAGCGGAGGAACCTTACTGGGGTGTCGATGATCTTGCAGAACGTGTTGCCAGGCATCACGCTAAGGGGCTGCGTGTGTTGGTCCGTGTCGAATATGAACAGCGCCAGAGTCTCCCCCCAACCGATGACTACGTCGCGCTGGCGGAGTATCTTGAGTACTTCCGACGGCTGGCTAGGGACGAGCGGCTGGTCGATGTGTACGGCTACATTGTGGGCAGCGACTATAATACACTACAGGCAAGTGTAATGGCACCCGATCGTATCACAACGCCGGCCTGGTATGCGCGCGTGTTCAACGGCTATGGTGACGATGTGACCCACAGTGATAATGTGGTTCAGGTCGTACGTGCAGAGCACAGCGCCCTTCGCGTGCTGATCGGCCCTCTTCGTCCGTGGAGTACCGATCAGGATGGAGAGCTGGTCTACGAACCCTATGATGTGCCGTGGCTGAACTATCTGAACACGCTAGTTGCCTATCTTGACGAAGCTGCTCGCGCCAAGGAAGAGAGCGGCATCCCTTTTGTTGCGCCTGACGGAATCGATGTTCAGGCACCCGGTTGTCCCGACGCACCTGAGATGGCCGGCCAACTGCGGTCGGACGAGCCTCAGTTGGATCTGCGGCGCGCAGATTGGGAGGGTGCTCGCGTGGGTTTTGGAGTGTACAGGGACTGTCTCGACATCGTGAACGCATATCCGACCACGCGAGGGCTTCCCGCTTACATTGTCTCCACAAATACGTACGATCGTGCAGCAGGCATCCCGCCCGCGCAGAATTATCCACGTGGTTGGCTTACGACGGCGCTCGGGGTGGCTAATGAGGAACCACAAATCAAAGCACTGGTCTGGTTCCTGGACGAGTTCCCTCATGGGGATGATTGGGATTGGTTCAGCCTGACTGAGCAACCCGGGCGTCTGGTTGATGCCGCCGAGGAGTTTGATGCTCTGCTCCAAGGACCGTAAGGTGGACGATGCTTGATGCTGGTGTCGGCACGATTCGTGTCCTGTTAGCCGACGATCATCCGGCGTTGAGAGTTGGGCTGAGGGTACTGCTCGATCGTGAGCCCGACATCACGGTGGTCGCCGAAGCTGTGGACGGCCCCAGCGCAATGCGACTCGTCGAGAGTTTGTCCCCTGACGTGGTCGTGCTCGATTGTGAACTCCCAGAGATGGCCGGCATCGTCGTCGCTGGCCGTATTAGTCAGTTACGCCGTGACGTCCAGGTCCTGGCCCTCTCGGCCTACGATGACGATCGGTATCTGGCGGGTATGGTGCGGGCAGGGGCGGTGGGCTATTTGCTGAAGAATGAAGCCCCTGGCCAGATCGTTAACGCTGTCCGGAGCGCAGTGAGCGGGGAGACGTTGTGGACTGCGGAGCAGCGTGTCAGGGCACAGCGTTGGGAGGCTGAGGTCGCTGAGGTGCGCCGCAGCTTGACGGATCGGGAACGCGAAGTGCTCGCGCTCATTGCTCAGGGCCTTAGCAACAAAGAGATCGCTCAGACGCTCGTGATCACGGTTCGGACGGTCGATTTCCACGTCAGCAATGTGCTTCGGAAGCTTGATGCTGTGTCGCGCGTGGAGGCCGCCGTGTGGGCGCAGGCCCACTTGGATTCCGCCTGATAGGCCGCAGCTGTAAGGGTCGATGGGCAGAACCGGTGATTTCTACAGTAGATGGGACTGGTGAATCGGGCTAGACTTGGGTTGTCGTAGGTTGCGCGCCATTGTGATGGCGTGCGCATTCGTGAATCCCAAGGAGGCCTGGATATGACAGAAACCACAGAGTCTGCGCGAGCCGCGGTGAATCGAGGTTCGGATCTGCTGGAGCGGCTCTTCAGAGTTGCCACCGTCTTCCTCGCCGGTTTCGTGCTGTTGGCAGCGTTTTTCGTGATTGCCCGCTCAGCCATCTACAAGATCCACGAATACGAGCGCGGCCTTCATCTACGTGGCGGTCGCTTTGTATCGGTTGACGAGCCGGGTTGGCACGTGCAGATCCCTCTCATCGACACGGTTATCATCGTGAAGGTCAATGAGCGCCTGGGCTATGTGGAGCAGGTCCCGGCGATGACCTCGGACGACGTAACGATGGATGTCTCCCTTCAATACACGTATCGCATCGTCGACCCCAGGAGGTTCGCCCTGCAGGTCGATGATCCGGAGCGCATCATCTTCGAGTTCGTGCAGGGCAAGCTGAGAGACGTGGTCAACACCAAGGAGATGACCGAGGTGATGCACAGCCGCGCTGCCATGAACCGCGAGGTGATGGCGGCTCTGGAGGACAAGGAGGATGAATACGGGGTGCAGTTCGTGACCGTTCAGATCCAGAGTGCATCGCCTCCTGGGGAAGTCGTCACGGCGATCAAGGATCGCATGGTTGCAGTCCAACGCCAAGAGCAGGCCGAGGCCGAGGCGGCGCAGCGTCGCACACTTGCTGATGCGGAGTTCTATGCGGCTCAGAAACAAGCGGAGGGCGACGCCTACGAGATCACGAGGTTAGCTGAGGCAGAGGCCGGGCGCATCGCCTTGACCTCCCAGGCGCAGCAGATAGCAGTGCGTGCGATGCTCGAGGAGCTTGAGCAACGAGGCGATCTGGCCGAGGCTTATATCCAACTGCTTATCGCGCAGGAGCTGAAGCAGAACAGCAAATGGATCATCAGTGGCGGTCAGGCTGGAGAAGGCATAGTCCCCAGGATTGAGTTGCCGGAGACACCATAGAGATGGATGGCGGCTTGATGTCTGCCGGTGGCAGCCCGCCGCCTGGCTCCAGGCCATCCTTCAACGCTCCAAACTCGACCGGGGAGGCGACCCACATGAAACGCACAACCTGGGTGCTGCTTGCACTGACCATCCTGATAGCGTGTGGCGGCGCAGGGTGGCTTATCCATTCGGGGATTGGTCCGAAGTCCCTTGGTGATCTGTCGACGCCCCGTGTCTACGCTTATCGCGATTGGCAGAGCATTAGCCTCCGGCTGGAACCCGGCGATGTTGTTCATCTGCGTGCTCGTGGTGAATGGCTGTACACACCCGGTGAATACCACGGACCCGAGGGTCACAAGACCTATCCCGCCCCCAACACGTATCCGATTTCGGGTGGGGGCGTTCCAGGGGGTGTGCTCTTGGGCCGTATAGGGGAGGATGGCAATCCCTTTATCATCGGTCGTGGGCGCACCATCGTTGCCGACCGCGGAGGGCTGCTCTACCTCAGGATCAACGATGATGTGTTGACCGACAATGAGGGGTACGTGGCTGTCGAGGTGAACGTCGAGCATCCAACTCCTGAAGGTCCCTGAGTTCGCCAAGTTGGGCAGGACGGCGTAGTCTTCTGAGAGGCAGGTGTTTTCGGTGGCGTGAACACCTGCTCTTGTAGGCTCAGGCGAAATGTGTTATCATCAGCGTTGTGCCCTTTGGATTGTCAAAGGGAGAGGATGAAGCACCTGACCATTACGAC
>JBNGCP010000078.1:0-15927 GCA_049974845.1 Anaerolineae bacterium
TGCCCAACCCACCCACTGCTGTGTTTATCAGCAACAACTTCCTCTCGCTGGGCGCCCTGTTGGCGATAAAGGAAGCAGGTACTCGCTGTCCTGAGAGTGTGAGTGTGTTGGGGTTTGACGATCATCCGTGGGCGGCCGTCTCCTGCCCGTCACTCACGGTTCTCCGACAGCCTGCTCGAAGAATTGGTCAGGTCTCTGCTGATATGCTCCTTGCCCTCATCAGTAACCAACCTGTGGCGGAAAAGCGTGTGATTCTGGATTGTGAATTGATTGAGCGCCAATCCTGCTTGCCTCCAGATGGAAGCAGGAGTTGATGATATGCGAAACGGCCCCAGTGCTTGTTGTAGCAGCGAACGCGTTGGAATGACAACTCTGGTACCTAAGCGGATTGTTATCCATCCTTCGGGGATCATTCTACGCCAGTTGAATAGCTCGATATGATAGCATCTAGTAGGGGCACCTGTTTGGAGAGTTTATGATAAGAGCGACCTCTGTTCCGGTGGACGTAAAGCATACCTGGTTGGTAATCAGGCGCAGGGTTATTCGTAACTGGGAACTGTACGTTATGATTGCCCCTGTCATCATCCTGATATTTGTCTTTTCTTATATCCCAATGGTCGGCGCACAGATAGCTTTTCGAGACTACAATCCAAGACAGGGAATCTGGGGAAGTCCCTGGGTGGGTCTGGACAACTTCAAGTGGTTTTTCTCTATACCTACTTGCTGGCGCTTAATAAGAAACACACTGATGCTGAGTGGACTAGGAATAGTAATTGGCTTTCCAGCACCTATTATCCTCGCTGTAATGATCAACGAAATCCCATCCGAGCGATTCAGGAAATTCGTGCAGACTATAACTTACGCGCCGAACTTCATTTCAACGGTTGTAATGGTTTCAATCATCCTCACCCTCTTGAATCCAAGGATTGGGGTGGCCGGACTTGTCTTTAGGTGGTTGGGGCTGCCTCCTGTAGACTTGATGGCTAAGCCGAATGCCTTTCCGTGGATCTATGTCTTGTCCAATATCTGGCAGTATGCTGGCTTTGATGCCATCGTGTATCTGGCAGCACTATCAGGAATCAGTCCTGAGCTCTATGAAGCGGCCCGAATGGATGGAGCTAGCCGCCTTCAGAGGATTTGGCACATTGACATCCCAGGTATTACGCCTGTGATAGTAGTATTGTTGATTCTCTCGATATCGAGCATCCTGAGCGTAGGCTTTGAAAAGATCTATTTGATGCAGAATGCGCTGAATCAGCCGATATCGGAAGTGATTTCGACCTATGTATACAAAATGGGGTTGTTAACAGGAGACTATAGCTTTGGCACCGCCGTAGGGCTATTCAACTCAGTCGTGAATTTCGCCTTGTTGATCGGTGCTAACTGGATAGCAAAACGAACACAGGAAACAAGCCTATGGTAACCCAACCCACCGGCATAAAGGTGTTTGCTCGAGAATCCACGTCTGACAGAATACTCCTGATCGCATTCTACACGTTACTTACCTTGGTGGCTTTAGCGGTAGCGTATCCGGTTGTCTATGTGATCAGCTCATCATTTAGCTCACCTACTGCGGTCAGCAGTGGCAAGGTTGTTCTCCTGCCAGTAGAGTTCAACCTCCTTGGCTACAAGCTGATCCTTCAATACAAACCTCTCTGGATGGGCTTCATGAACAGTACGCTTTATGCTCTTGGTGGCGGCATCTTGCGTACAACTCTGACCCTCTTGGCTGCTTATCCTCTTTCGCGGAGAGACTTTGTTGGCAAACGAGCAATAACAGTCTTTATGGCTTTCACTATGTTCTTTGGGGGTGGATTGATCCCAACCTATTTGCTGTACAGCAACTTGAATCTGATCAATAAGCGTTTGGTGATGATAGTACCGGGAGCAGTGTCTGTGTTCCATATCATCGTCGCGCGAACCTTCCTGAAGGCGAATATCCCTGATGAGTTATTTGACGCCGCCTCAGTCGACGGGTGTGGTCACTTTCGGTTTTTCAGAAGCGTGGTGCTTCCGTTATCTACGCCCCTAATGGCGATCGTGTTCTTGTTCGCAGCTGTCGAGGCATGGAACTCGTATTTTGACGCCCTTGTCTTTCTTCATAGCCCAGAGTTGATGCCCATCCAGATTGTACTGCGTGGCATCCTGATTGAGAACAAGCCGTTTGGAGGCTATGGGTCGGTCACTCGGGAGATGGAAAGGCTGAGAATGAATGATCTCTTGAAGTATGGCATGATCGTGATCGGCAGTTTACCATTGATGATTGCGTATCCTTTCGTGCAGAAACATTTCGTAAAGGGAATGCTAATTGGCTCAATCAAAGGATAAGACCAGGGAGGATATTCTCGAAAACATACCTCGAATAGAAGCAAGGAATGAAGATCGTCATGTGAAGTATCGCAGTTGATTCACAGAGCGTTTAGAAGATGTCAACTTTCGCGAGGGAGGAAGGTCATGAGACACACACGAGTACTGCTGTTCAGTTTGATAATCCTGTCTATGCTCTTAACTGCTTGTGGGCAAGCTACTGAAAGCGTGGTAACCGGGGGCGAGTCTTCCGAAAGCGACCGTCCCATTACCCTTGAGGTGTTTATCGACACAGGACAACAGGGCGCCGAGTTTGTCACAGAGAGTCGATTGACGAAGTACTTGGAAGAGAAATTCAATGTGAAGTTCGACGTTGTCACTGGAACCACTGATGAAACCCTTACTCTGTTGCTCGCCAGCGGAGAGTATCCGAAACTCATATATAAGTCATGGTTCAGTATGCTTGATGTCGTCAAATATGGTGAGTTAGGTGTGTTCGTCCCCCTGGAAGACTATATCGCTGAATATGCTCCGAACGTGACTCAAGCCATCGATGAGAATCCCCGCTTGAAGGAAGCGGTATATGCTCCCGACGGGCACATCTATATGATGCCATACTGGGAAGAATGCTATCACTGTTCAATGAGTATGAAGGCCTGGATCAATACCGACTGGCTTGAGGCGGTTGGAATGGAAATGCCAACCACGACAGAAGAGCTCGAGGAAGTATTGATTGCTTTTCGGGATCAAGACCCCAACGGCAATGGCAAGAAAGATGAGATTCCATTTACAGGATCTCCCCATACCTGGGCCGCTGAGCCTTGGAACTTCCTGATGAATGCGTTCATCTACAATACAGGAACAGGCTCGGATTACACTTACATGGATGGAGACAAAGTTTCATTTGCACCAAGTCAGCCTGAGTGGAGAGAAGGTCTTGAGTACGCAAACAGCCTGTACAAACAAGGTCTGATAGATCCTCAGGCATTTACACAAGACGAGAAACAACTGAAGAATCTATGCACAAGCGAGGAAGAGCTGGTTGGGGTCTATGCCGCCGGTCACTTGGGCATTGGGGTGGATCCCTGGATAGACCTGGAACGCGCCAACAAATACGAAGCTCTAGCACCCCTCAAAGGGCCAGCAGGGGTACAGACTACCCCCTATTCGCCGAATAGGGGGATGGATGGTAGCTTTGCTATCACCGATAGGGCCTCCGAGGAAGAAGCAATCGCCTTCATCAGATTGCTGGATTGGCACTATTCTCGAGAAGGTTCTGTTTCATCCTGGTTTGGCCCCATTGAGGTAGGTTGGACTTGGGCTGAAGATGGTGACTTAGGTATCGATGGTGAACCAGCTATCTGGAAGGTACTGGAAACCTCAAGCGCAGATATCCAGACGGACCTTACCTGGGAACCGATCTTCTACATGCCAGCCGAGCTGTTCCTTGGCTGGGCATCGAGTCAGGACATCTACACAACCGAGGGCTATGAACGCAGGTTGTATTTAGCCACGCAGGAATACGAGAAGTACATACCAGAGCGTATACCACCTGCTGGTATGTACATGACTTCAGAAGATAGTGCGGCGTACGCTCGAATGGTTCAACCCATACGTGACCATGTGTACCTCAATTCAGTGGCTTTTGTTACCGGAGAACTCGATATTGAGTCCGAATGGGACGCCTACGTTGCTGGCTTTGAAGATCTTCGGCTCGAGGACTTTCTTGCCATACTTCAGAATTACTACACCCCTTAGCGAAATAGACTCGTGCATCGTGTGACAGACGGAGAGAAGGGGATACTGTTCTCACCGGGCAGTATCCCCTTCTTTGATAGACCTTGATAACGTTGCCGGTTTCCTCCGGTCCTGGGGGAACGATAGCTCACACGGGATGAGATCTAGACAACTGCTGCAGATGATGGACTATATTCTGAACAATGGCAACACCAAACTGGGTAACTATGAGACGCAGCTCAGTAGAGATCAGAAGGGACCTACGCTATGACTTCCGAATTCTATGTTGCCGTCACGGGTGATGACCGGAACACGGGCACATGGCAAGCTCCGTTTGCCACCCTCCATCGCGCACAGCAGGCCGCCCGTGAGACGCAGGGAGCAGTTACCATCACCATCCGTGAAGGAACCTACTATCTAAGTGAGACTCTATCCTTTTCTCCAGAGGACTCTGGGACCGCTGAGGCACCAGTCCTATACCAGGCTTGCCTTGGTGAAACCGTGACCCTGAGCGGAGGTGCACGTCTCATATGTGACTGGCAGCCTTACCAGGATGGCATCATGATGTGCCGCATTAACCGTGCCGCGATAGGTAGCCTCACCTTTGACCAGCTATTTGTCAACGGCAAGCGCCAGATCCGGGCACGTTACCCCAACTATGATGACTCAGACCCCAAGAACTATACTGGCTACATCCGTGCTGCCGGGGATCTATCAGATGAATTCTCCGACCCCATGCGAGATCCAAACGAAGACATGTCTTTTTCGAGCGGCGCGCCGCGCGGTGTGCGCTTCGACTCAGCCACTTTCTCGAAAAAGCACTGGAAAAACCCAGATGACGCGATAATTCACATTTATCAGTCTATGTACTGGGGGAATCTACAATGGCGAATCAAAGCCATCGATGAGGATCGGCAGATTATATGGTTTGGCCAGGGGGGTCAGCAGATGGGTGCAAAGTGGCACGAAGATCCCTGCCGTGTCGATCAGAACAGCCACTTTTTCATTGAGAACATCTTCGAAGAACTGGACTCTCCCGGCGAGTGGTATTTTGATGAAGAGACGCGCACCCTTTACTATCTACCGCCCAGCGATGTCAACCTGGATAGCGCCGTTATCGAAGTGCCGGTCTTGCAGCGTCTGGTTGAATTTGTGGGTACCCAGGATAACCCGGTGGAGTATATCACCATGAAAGGTCTCAGATTTGCTCATACCAACGCCACTTTCCTGGAGCCATACGAGGTCCCTTCCCTCAGTGATTGGGCCATCCATCGAGGCGGAACCGTTTATCTGCAAGGCGCACACCACTGTGTCATTAGGGAATGCTTTTTCGATGCCGTAGGCGGGAACGGGGCCTTCATTAGTGAGCACAACCGAGACAACCTGGTCACGGGATGCAGATTCGCTGAGAGCGGTGACAGCGCCATCTGTTTTGTAGGCTCGCTGGAACGAACGGTGGGCACACAGCGCAGCTTTCCCTACGAGTGTGCGGCCACCAATAATCTGATCCATAACTGTGGAGTCTTTGGGAAGCAGATTGCGGGAGTCTACATCTCGCGCGCCAAACGCATTCGGGTTGCCCACAACGAGATCTACAATATGCCTCGTGCCGGGATTTGTATCGGCGATGGCACCTGGGGCGGGCACATTGTTGAATTCAATCATGTCCATGACACCTGCCGAGAGACCGGTGACCACGGCCCCTTCAATGCCTGGGGTCGAGACAAGTACTGGTGCCTAGTGCAGTCTCACATGCCCTACACCTCAGGCAGAAGTCACGATGCGGGCCGGGTGAAGATTGATGCTATGGAGCCTGTGGTTGTGCGCAACAATTTCTTCGAGGAGACTTCAGGCTGGGGCCTTGACCTTGATGATGGCGCATCAAACTATGAGATCTACAACAATCTGTGCGTGGGCGTGAGTATGAAGCTGCGAGAGGGGGCTTACCGCAATATCTACAACAATATCTGGGTGAACGGAGCCAACTCGCCCTGCTTCCACGTGGGTAATGAATACAACCACGACCGCTATGTACGCAATATCACTGTGATAACGGTGGCCAATCAGAAGCCTGAAGATGATCTTAACTTCCAGATGGGTCATGCCTATGGTGAGGTGTACACACTGATTGCTCCGCCAGCCCGCGGGCCTTGGTTGGAGGAGATTGACTTCAACTGCTTCTACAGCGATCTGGGCCGCTTTGCTGCACGCGTACAACTACGTAGTGAAGTTGACGAGTTCGGACGGCGGACACAGAAAGCGCAGAAACGTACGTACTCGTTGAAGGAGTGGCAAGACCTGGGTTACGATGTGCACTCTGTGTTTGCGGATCCTATGTTTGTGGATCCAGAAAACGGTGATTTCAGAGTGCGCCCCGAGTCTCCGGCGCTCCAGCTGGGTTTCAGGAACTTCGCGATGGATCAGTTTGGCCTAACGGCTGACTTTCCAGAGCGGTGGCAGGACTAGACGTTCGATAAGTGCTCTCTCAAGGGACCTGTAAACACAGAGGAACGTTATGTCACGGGCCTATCGTGGTACTTCCTCGAGTCTGGCTAGATATGCATTGGCCCGAAGGGGTGAACGAAAGGCACACAACTGGTACAGGTGACTCACGCTTTTAGTTTCGTCTCGATTTACGTTCGTGACTCTCCTCCAGGCACTTTCGGAGGGATGATGGCTGCGCTTTTGCAGGCCAGGGATGTAAAACGGGAACTGAGGAAGGAGAAAGCTATGCAGATTGGAGTTCTCGTCCGGAGTGGACCCTACGGGCTTAACTATGCTGATATGTTTGGGGCGGAGGACCCGTATCAAACTAGATGATAGTGTTACCGAATGATCGCCCTGCTTGCCTATTTCTGTGGCTGGATCATCGTCGTTAGGCTTTGAGAGGTGTGGGCAAGAGCGCAACGGTGGTCAGCACCTTCCACAGCCACGTCAGGCTCTTGCGATGATCCCGGTCACCTCTTTCATCTCGTCCAGCAGTGTAGTCTTCTCGGCTTGACCAGCCTTTAGATCGCGCGGTTACATGATCTGTAAACAAATACGTCGTTCGTCAACGGTCATCTTCACTTGGGGGGCTACGACTCGTCCTTCGGTAGCATTTTCGGTGAAGGAATGCGAGGGGTTGGGCATTCGAGATGAGTTCATCCAATATGAAACTCCGTCCTGGAGAGAAGCGTACCTTCAGTTCAGGGATGGGGATAGGACATTGAAGCAATCTGGAATTATGATATCGAGCGGCTGATCCCGTGCTTCTCTCCGGATCCAAGGATTGTAACCGGATCAGATTCACCTTGAGACAGCTGGGCCAAGGTCTTCCAGCATGGTGATCGAGCCAACGAACTTGGGCGCTTAGGAACAGCAAAGGAGGCTACATATGCTACAAGCAGTAATGACTGAACCGGGCAGCATCGAGTTTCGCGAGGTTGCGAAACCGACGATCGAGGATGGTGAAGTGCTGATCGACGTGAAGCGTATCGGTATCTGTGGCTCGGACATTCACGTCTATCACGGTATGCACCCCTATACCAGCTATCCCGTTGTCCAAGGTCACGAGGTCTCCGGCATCATCGCCGAGACAGGCCGTGAGGTCGAAGGCCTCGCCGTTGGTGATGTGGTGACGTTTATGCCCCAGGTGGTCGACGGCACCTGCTATCAGTGCCGACACGGGAAGTATCACATCTGCGATTCGCTGAAGGTGATGGGCTTTCAGACCACCGGGGCCGCCTCAGACTACTTTGCGGTTGCCGCAGACAAGGTCCTCAAGATACCGCCCTCCGTTTCCATCGATGAGGCGGCGATGATCGAGCCGACGTCGGTCGCGGTTCATGCTCTGCGACGCGGAGGCAATGTGAAGGGTAAAAAGGTGCTAGTCCTTGGATCCGGGACCATCGGCAACTTGGTGGGCCAGGTCGCCAAGGCCTCAGGGGCCAACGCGGTCATCAACACGGATATCAGTGACTACAAGCTGGAGAAGGCGAAAGCGTGTGGGCTTGAGCTTGGGATCAACACTGCTCGAGAGAGTCTGTCGGATGCGATTCTGCGCATCTTTGGGCCCGATCGCGCCGATCTCATCCTCGAATGTGTAGGGGCTCAGGAGACCATCGACCAGGCGATTGAGAACGCACGAAAAGGCACAACCATCGTCGTGGTGGGAGTATTCGGCGAGAAGCCGCGCGTCGATCTGGGCGTCGTCCAGGATCACGAGCTCAATCTGGTCGGCACGCTAATGTATCAGAAGTCGGACTACGAGCGCGCCATCGAGCTGGTGGAGAGCGGCGAGATGCGCCTCAAGGAGATGGTCACCCACCGCTTCGCCTTTGAGGACTACGCCAAAGCGTACCGCGCCATTGAGGAATCAGAGGGCCGGTACATGAAGGTGATGATTGAGCTGGACTAAGATGTAGTTTTGGCCCGCAGGCACAGGCATAAAGCCGAGTGTGTGAATAAGGTGACACAAGGAGAGTGAGATGAAGCAGTTCAACTATTTCCAACCGACTGAGATCCGATTCGGGCGGGGTCGACTCGCCGAGGTAGGCGAGGTGGTCGCGCAGTATGGGAAGCGGTGTCTGTTGGTGACCGTCGCCACCGACAGTGCTCCGGTCTTCGGCGAGCTTTTCGGTCGCGTGAAACAGTATCTCGACGAGGCCGGCATCGCGGTCGAGCACTTCGACGGCGTCGTGCCCAATCCCACCACCGATTGCATCACGGCGGGGGCCGAGGTGGCGCAAGACTTTGACGCCGATGTGGTGCTGGGCGTGGGCGGCGGCTCGAGCATGGACACCGCCAAGGCCGTCGCCGTCGAAGTGACTCATGCCGGCACCGCCTGGGACTATCGATGGTGCAGTGAGGCACAGCCCACCGAGGCCACCTTGCCGGTGATTGCGGTCACGACGACCTCGGGCACGGGCTCGCAGTTCACGCAGGTTGCGGTCCTGACCAATCTCGAAGAGAATGACAAATCGGCGATCTTCAACAACAATGTGTACCCGAAGGTCGGCATTGTCGACCCCGAGCTTATGGTCACTGTGCCTTCGCACGTCACCGCCTCAACCGGATTCGACGTCTTTACACACGCCTTCGAGAGCTATCTACATCCCAATGCGTCGCCCTACACAGATATGATGGCTCTTGAGGCGATCAAGATCGTCATTGACACTCTCCCTAGGGCTGTCGATGACGGCACCGACCTGGGCGCGCGAGAAGCTATGGCCTGGGCTGACTGCTTGGCCGGACTCTGCATTGCGAACGCTGGTGTGACCTTGCCCCATGGTATTGGGATGACCATTGGTGGCTATGAACCGCACGTAATGCATGGGGAAGCTCTAGCAGTCACATATCCCGAATTCACCCGGTATACGTATCCGTATGCGACAGAGAAGTTTGCGACACTGGGCCGGATCTTCGATCCGTCTCTGGAAGGCGAACCAGATGAGACGGCCGCGGAGAAGGCGTGTGAAGCGCTGGATGCCTTTTTGCAGGACATCGGCATGTGGCTGAGCTTCGAGTCCTTAAAGGTGCCCGAAGAGGATCTGCCCATCATCGCGGATCACAGTCTGGACTTGCCGGACTATAAGAGTAACCCGCGTATTGCGACGCGGGACGACGTCTACGAGATCTTGACAAAGAGTTACCGGCGCAGCTGAGCCGGCCAGAAAGGAGATGATCAAATGAGTGGCCGCTACAAACCCACCTGGGAATCCCTGAGGCAGCATACGACGCCGCAGTGGTTCCGCGATGCCAAGTTCGGAATCTACACCCACTGGGGGATCTATGCCGTGCCGGCCAAGGGCCCCAACGCCACCTGGTACCCCTATAATATGTACCGGGAGGGCACGGAGCAGCATCGCTACCACGTTGAGACCTATGGCGATCCCTCCGAGTTTGGCTACAAGGACTTCATCCCCGAGTTCACTGCCGAGCACTTTGATCCAGACGAGTGGGCTGAGCTCTTCAAACGGTCTGGCGCTCAATTTGCCGGTCCTGTTGCCGAGCATCATGACGGGTTCTGCATGTGGGACACTGCATACTCCGAGTGGAACGCGGTCAATATGGGGCCCAAGCGCGATGTGGTGGGCGAGTTGGAGGCGGCGATCCGCGGTCAGGGCATGCGCTTCATGGTTGCGCTGCACCACGCAGAGAACTGGTGGTTCTTTCCGCATTGGAAACCAGAGTATGACACCAGCGACCCAGCCTATCAGGGGCTCTATGGGGAACTACACAATCAGGCCTGGGCTGACGAGATGCCCGATTTCGATGCGCGCCAGGACGAGTGGCGCCGTCAGGACAAGCCTAGCAAGGCCTTCCTCGAACAGTGGCTTGGCAAGACCAAAGAGGTGATGGATAAGTACCGTCCGGACCTGGTCTGGTTCGACTTTGGCCTTCAGTTCGTGCAGGAGCACTACAAGCGCGCCATGCTGGCGCACTATTACAACCGCGCCCTAGAGTGGGGCAAGGACGTGGTGATCACCTACAAGTGGCACGACCTGGTGCCCGCCGCGGGGCTTGTCGATCTAGAGCTCGGACGCTACGATGCACTGACCCACCACGAGTGGGTCACCGACACCACCGTTGACGATGGCTCAGGGTGGGGGTATCTCAAAGAGACAGAGTATAAGTCGGTCAGAACCCTCGTACACTACCTTGTCGACAACGTGAGCAAGAATGGCTATCTGCTGTTGAACGTCGGACCCAAGCCGAATGGCGAGATCCCCGAGGAAGCGAAAGAGCTGCTGATCGGCGTCGGGGAGTGGCTGGATGTGAACGGGGAGGCGATCTTTGGCACCACACCCTGGATGACCTATGGCGAGGGGCCGACGGAAATGACCAAAGCCGGTTACTTCATGGAGGATGCGGAGGTGGCGTATACCCCGCAGGACATTCGCTTCACTATGAAGGACGACGTCCTCTACGCGATTTGTCTAGGATGGCCCAGGGAAAGGGTTAAGATCGAGGCCGGGCAACGGCTGTATGAACAAGAGATCGCGTCGGTCACGATGTTGGGCGACGGGCGCCCTTTGGACTGGAGTATGGTAGATGACGGGTTGGTTGTCACGCCACCCGCTGACAAGCCTTGCGAGCACGCCTTTGTTCTCAAGATTCAGCGGCGCCATCCGTTTTCTCAAGCGTGACGCCTGAGTATTTCTTCATCTGTCAAGTTATCTATCCACACAAGAGGAGCAGGCAATGAGGCTGGCACATCTGGGCTGCGGACCGCGGGCGCGCAGACACGCTGAGGCGTTCGAGTTTGTGCAGAAGGGCGAGATCGGGGCGATCTGCGACCTCAATGAGGAGCGGCTGAAGGCCTTCGGTGATGATTTCGGCGTGGACGGGGCGCATCGATACACCGATTGCCGTGAGATGCTGGAGACCGAGAGGCCTGACGTGCTGGACATCGTGACGGCCCCGACGATCCGAGTCGAGCTGATGCATCTTGCCGACGAGTATGAGGTGCCGGTCGCGATCGTGGAGAAACCGGTGGCGGTGCAGGGCGAGGATTACCGTCAGATCAAGGCCTTGAGCGAGACTGCGAGCACCCGCTTCGTGGTCAACACTCAGCTCCACTTCCACAAGCAGAATCTGGAGCTGAAGCAGCTCGTGGCGGAGGGGCGCATCGGTGAGGTGCGCTTCCTGGACGCCAGCGCCCGCTCCACCATCCTGGATCAGGGCGTGCACGTCCTGGAGCTGGCCTATACCTACAACGGGAACGTCTCACCCATCCGTGTCTTCGGACAGGTCTCAGGCGCTAAGAACCTGGCTCCGAAGACGGATCTTCCGCCCGGAGTCGGCTATCAACCGTCGCCGGACATCGCCGAGGCCGCGATCACCTTCGAGAACGGGGTGCGGGCGATGCTGCTCAGCGGGCATATTGCACCTGAGGTGGGTGATAATCCGATCATTTATGCCCACAAGCGGATCGCGGTCTACGGGACGCAGGGCTTTGTGCACTGGACGATGCATGGCTGGGAGCGGTTCACGCCGGAGGGCGGTTACGAGCATGGGGCGCACGAGTACGCTTATGAGGACGTGCGGGCCCAGGCACGCTTGCTGGACGCGGCCTTTGATTGGGCAGCCGATCCGGAGAAGCTGCATCCAACGCGCCTCGAGCTTAATCTCGAGCAGTTCAGCATTATCCTGGCGACGTACGCCAGTGCGTTGACCGCGACGGCGATCGATCTGCCCTTCGAGCCGCCGGACGGGATGCTTGACGCGCTGCGGGCCCGTTTGGTGCCGGCGGAGGCGTAGGATGGAAGGCTCAATGAAGAAGGTCGTGATCACGGATGTGAAGCAGGCGGAGCTGGTGGAGATGCCCATCCCCCAGCCCAAGGCGGACTGGGCGCTGGTCAAGATGACCGTCGTGCCCATGTGCACCGAGTATAAGGCGTGGCTGCAGGGACCGGGCGAGCGGGATCGGATCCCGGCACTGGGCCACGAGGGGGTTGGGGAGGTGGTCGAGGTCGCCCAACCCTGCGGCGTCGAAGTGGGCGACCGGGTTGTCGTGATGCAGGTGCAGAACGGCCCCTGCGGGCGCTGTGTCTACTGCCGCGCCGGCGACTTCCTTCACTGTCAGAATCAAGTCGACTACCTTGAGTTCACCGGCGAGGCTGAGCCCACGGGGGCCTACGCGCAGTACCGGTTGGGCGCCGCCTGGCTGCTGCCCGAGATCCCTGACGATATCTCGGACGAGCACGGCGCGATGGCCTGGTGCGGGCTGGGCCCCACCTTCGGGGCGATGCAGACGGCCCAGGTGGATGCCTTCGATACGGTGCTGATCACCGGGGCCGGGCCGGTGGGGCAGGGCGCGATCATCAACGCGAAGTACCGGGGCGCCCAGGTGATTGTCGCGGAGTTGGAGCCCTGGCGGATGGAGCGGGCGGAGATGCTGGGGGCGGACGTCGTCGTCGATCCCCGGGACGCGGACGTCCTCGACCAGATCCGCGCGCTCACCCAGGGAGCCTTGGGCGTTTCCTGCGCCATCGACTGCGCCGGTGTGACGGCCTCGCAGCGGCTGTGTATCGACGCCGCCCGGCCCAAGAGTCGCGTTTGCTTCGTCGCCGAGAGCTCGGACCCGCTGCCGATCACGGTGAGTCCCGATCTGTTGCGCAAGGGCCTCACGCTGATCGGTCAGTGGCACTACAGTCTTAATGATTTTGATGGGATGATGCAGGTCATCCGCGGGTCCCGCGACAAGCTGGACATCCTGATCAGCCATCGCTTCCCGATGAGCCAGGTGCAGGAGGCGCTGGCCCTCTCCGCCTCGCACCGGTGCGGCAAGATCCTCCTGGATCCCTGGGCCTAGGCGTAGGCCTGGGCGCAGGCGCGAGAGCATCCTCCAAACGCCGGGACCTCTGGTCCCGGCGTGGTCCTTTTTTAGTCTTGCTTTCCCCGCCGTCCGCGGTAGAATGCATTCAAGGATATGAATATGATTGCGCGGGCGGTGGGCGATGCGCTACAGGCGGCGCACCATTGGCGGTGTGCAATCGGTCAACAGCCTCTGGAGGCTCTCGATGGCCAAGAAGCTACCTATTCTGTTTCTCTGTACTGGCAACGCTTGCCGGAGTCAGATGGCGGAAGGATGGACGCGCCACCTGAAGAGCGATGTGATTCAGCCCTACTCCGCCGGGATCGAGGCCCACGGTCTCGATCCGTATGCCGTCAAGGTGATGGCCGAGGTGGGCGTAGACATCTCAGATCAACGCAGCAAGTTGGTCAGCGAGGTGCTGGATTTCCCCTTCGATTACGTGATCACCCTCTGCGGGCACGCTCGCGAGAACTGCCCCGTCTTTCCAAGACCTGTCCCGGTCATTCACCACGGGTTCCCCGATCCGCCAAAGTTGGCGATGGGGGCCGAGACCGAAGAGGAGCGGCTGGTGCCCTACCGGCGGGTGCGGGACGAGATACGGGAATTCGTCGAGACGTTGCCGGATTCGTTGGCCAGCGCCGATCCCTTTGCTGTGCATCTCGACATCCCGGACGAGTCCTAGTCAGATGAGGGATGGATCGATGGGTTGGCATCAGGAGGACATTGTATGAGTCGTGGCTATCGGCAAGTCTTGGTCGATGGGTCGCCGGTGGGCCTTCGTGGGCTGGACGAGGTCTTCACGGATCTGCGCGAACAGGGCCGGACCCCACAGGACGAGGGGCTGGGGGCTGAGATCGTGAAGCGGATGAGCGAGGACAACTACATACCCTATGGGGCACGGGATCTCTTTGCCGCGGCCTTTGTGCGGGAGTATGCGGCTTATCTGGCCCGTGGTGACAGCGGCGAGGGACGCCGAGGCGGCTATGGAACATGGCGTGGCTATCCTCGCGAGCAGATACCGTGGTACCCGACGGTCAACGAGGATCTCTGCAATGGGTGCGGTGCTTGTCTGAAGCTCTGCAGCGCTGGGGCGCTGGTGGAAATCGAGGCGGAGACCGATGACGGTAAGGTGCGGGTCAGCGATCCCTTTGCGTGTGTTGTGGGGTGTAGCTCGTGCGCGACCCTCTGCAAGCCCGGCGCGATCACGTTCCCGCCGCGCACGATGCTCGAGGCTTACCAGTATAAGTCGCTGCGGCGATAGTTGCCGCGGCGCTAGATCGCCACTGGCGATAGGTCGCCCCGGTGCAATAGAGCATCGTTGGCCGACCCGTTGCTGGGCAGCCCGCGTCCGCCTACAGCAACGCTCATCAACCCGGAGATAGACAGCTATGACCAAGCGCAAACGCAAATCCCGATCCGACGGAGCCAGCCGAGCCCGTTGGCAGATCGGCGTCGTCGTGGGCATCCTGATCCTCATCGTCGTGGTACTCGCCCTCAAGCGCGCGGGCTTCTCCGCGACGGCCCCGGCGGAGAGCACGGAGAGGGTGCCCCCGATATCTAACGCTGACGCTACGTCCAGGTCGGTTGACAATCCTCTGGCGCCTGCGCCGGATGAACTGCCCGAGGCTCATTTGGAACGCTTGTTGGCGGGTGGATACCCCGTCTTCGTCTTCTTTCACTCCACAACCTGTTACCGATGTATCGAGATGACCAAGATCGTGGATGAAGTCTATCCAGATTTCGAGAGCCAGGTGGCGCTCGTCGACGTTAACGTCTATGACGAGCGGAATCGTGCTTTGCTGCAGCGGGCAGGGATCCGCGTCATCCCCACCCTGGTCTTCTTTGATCGTGACGGGACAGGGGAGGGGGCTACCGGCGTTATGCCCGCGGAGCAGCTCAGAGCTGCGCTCGTAGACCTCAGCTCAGGAGACACACCGTGAACCTGGACCCTTCAACGCTGCAGACTGCTTCGTTATTGGCCTTCATCCTGGCGTTTACGGCCGGTATTCTGACCAGCATCGGTCCCTGCAACGTGGCGATGGTACCCCTGGTGATCGGCCATGTTGGGGGTGGGAAACCCGTGACGCGGCGACGGGCGTTCGTGCTGTCGCTGGCCTTCGTGATGGGGCTATCATTGACCTTTGTGGGGCTGGGTGTGATCGCGACACTGGTGGGCGGGATGTTTGGCGGGACGACGAGGGTCTGGTACTATCTCGTCGCAGCGGTCTGCATCCTGATTGGCCTTCAGATGCTGATGAAGTTCGATCTGCCAGCGCTGCCCGGCGCCGGTCGATTGCGGGAGAGGATTGCGCTGCAGGGCGTGCCTGGGGCCCTGAGTCTGGGGCTGGTGTCCGGCTTCGTCGCTTCACAGTGCGCAACACCGTTCCTTGCTGCAATCTTGACCTACGTGATGGCGCAACAGGGCGCTCTGCTTTACGGCGCGGCACTGCTCTTTGCCTATGCCTTGGGGCGCGGCGTACCCGTGGTGTTAGCGGGTACCTTTGCCGGCGTCGTCAGGGAGCTGCAGTCGTATCTTCTCAATAAGTCGGGGCAACCGTCGGTGAATCACCGACGGACGACAG
>JBNGCP010000079.1:0-15437 GCA_049974845.1 Anaerolineae bacterium
CTTGCCCCACGTCAACTGCGATAGCCCTACTCTTTGCCCATAAGCGCTTGGCACGAATGCCTGCGATGTTATAATAATTGGGTTAGAGCCATATAAGTTCTTGCCTCCAAGCGCAATGCGGAGGCGCCGCTACGCTGGTCCAGGAAGGATGTCTATGCAGAGACGAGGATTAGGTCGTGGCCTGGATGTGCTCATCCCGGCGGGAGATTCGGGGACCGAAGGGTTGCGTCAGGTCCCGGTGGATAGGATTACGCCTAATCCGCACCAACCTCGCACGTCCCTCTCTGAAGCCGGGCTCGATGAGCTTGCGGCTTCGATTCGCGAGCATGGGGTGATCCAGCCCCTTGTGGTGACCCGTGAGACAGGGGATACCTTTCAGCTCATCGCCGGCGAACGCCGGTGGCGCGCTGCCAAGCTGGCAGGCCTGGACGATGTGCCCGTCATCGTCAAGGAGGCGGCGCCGCAGGAGATGCTGGAGCTGGCCCTCGTCGAGAACATTCAGCGTGCTGATCTCAATCCGCTGGAAGAGGCGTCAGCCTACCAGCACCTGGTCGAGGAGTTCGGCCTTTCGCAATCCGAGGTCGCACGCCGGGTTGGTAAGAGCAGGCCAGCCGTGAATAACGTGATGCGATTGCTTTCGGCTGCTGAGGCAGTGCAACAGGCCCTGCTGAGCGGTGACATCACCGAGGGACATGGACGAGCGCTTCTAGGTCTCGATACAGAGGAAGCTCAAGAAGCCGCGCTCCAGACGGTGCTCGATAAGGAGCTGACGGTGCGGGAGACTGAGGCCTTGGTCCGGAGATTGCGAGGGGCTGAGACATCCTCCGATCCGTCATCGGTGGAGCCTGAGGACCCCCACGTTCGCGCGCTAGAGGAGCGCTTCTCCGCAGCGCTGGGGACGCGGGTGCGCCTCAAGCACGGGAAGAAGAAGGGCCGGGTGATTATCTATTACTACTCCGACGAGGAGTTCCGGGCTCTCTATCAACGCCTGACCGGCGACAAGCTATAGACGAGGTCCGCGAGGGTTGATCTAGCTGGTCGCAGGGGCCGTGTCCCAGGTCAAGATGTAGACGCACAGGCCTCCGTACTTGGCATCGGCTTTCCGCTGTTCAACCTCCGCCTCCGAGCCCGCGAGAAGTTGGACCATACGTTGATCGATCTTGCAGGTCTCACTGTGAGATTGGCTAACGTGATAGTAAGGGCAGCTGCTGATGTAGATGATATAGCTCCCCTCCTCTTCCTCGTTTCTGTCCCAGCGTGAGACATAGCCCTGCTGATTCAGGAACGTCACAATGCTTTTGATCCGCTCCTCAGGACTCGTGGGGAGCTCGCCGGCGCGTTTGGCAATGTGCTCCGCCGCTCGCTCGAGGATCGCATCGCGATTCTCCGGTGCTATGCATTCCTCGATTGATCCCAACAGTGCGGAGGCCAAACTGCTGTAGTTATTGGGGAAGAGATCGGCGGCCGTCGAGGTGAGGCGATAGACATAGCGAGGTCTACCTGGGCGGTTCGACCGGCGAACCTCCGGGTCCGAAATGTACCCTTCAGAGCGCAGGATCTCCAGGTGATGGCGAACGGTCACGCTCGTCAGTCCCAGCTCATTGCTGAGATCTTGCACGGTCACCTCACCGTTGCGCTTCATGATCTCCAAAATCTGCTGTCGCGTGTCTTGCATAGTTGATCTCCCCCGCAGGATTTCTCGTGCGCCTGCAGTCGTCCGAGTGGTGTGAATAAGGAAGGTTTGCGTGAAACAATTGCATTTTAACACTGTGAAGGCGTTTTGTCAAATGGCCATATGCTTTTCCCGAGGATGTCGGGCGGGAGCTGGCCTACCCTCTTGGGAGGCTAGCGCTTTGAGAACTGGCGCGGGCTTGTGGGACGTGGGTGCATTACATCTCTGGGGCAAGAGCGGGCAGTTTTGGCCCAACGCATCTGATATCCGCCGCCCCAAAGTGGGCCAAAACTGCGAAGGCGTGTTTCGCGTTGGGCAAAGCCAAGCCCACCCTGGCTTGTACTGTGCCTGATCGACAAGCTGCTCCCAACGCGAAACACGCCCTGGGACGTGCAATTGCTGGTGTTTCATTAAGGGTGTGCTATAATCAACTCGATCTGTGATCGGAGGTAAGTAAGTGTTTGAGGTTAAGAAAGAGCTATTAGATTCCCACGAAGTCATCCTTGAGGTCGTCTTCGAGGATGAGGCTGTTGAAGCGGCAAAACGCGCAGCGGCCCGCGAGATTTCAAGCGAGATCAATATCCCCGGGTTCCGTCGAGGCCGGGCGCCTTACACCAAGGTCGTCCAGGCGGTCGGCGAGGCTGCTGTGTTGCAGGAGGCCACGGAGCATCTGCTGGACAAGCATTACCCGGAGTTCCTTGAGAAGGCGGAGGTTTCGCCTTATGGACCCGGTGACTTTGTAGACATGAAGGCCGATCCCCTGACCTTCAAGATCCGGGTACCGTTGCAGCCCCGGGTCGATCTGGGGGACTATCAGAGCTTGCGCGAAGACTGGACGGAGCCCTCAGTCTCAGAAGAGGAGATCGATCAGGTGCTGGATCAGATCCGCGAGGAACACGCGGTGCTGGAGCCTGTCGACCGCCCCGCTGAGTTGGGCGATGAGCTGATGGTCAACGTACACGCCACCGTTGACGATGACGTCATTGTGGACGAGGATGACATCGAGGTCGTGCTCTCTGAGACGCGCCCCTTTTTGTCACCCGAGTTTGTGGAGGCCCTCGTTGGGATGAGCGCTGGCGAGGAGAAGAGCTTTACACTCACGCTCCCGGAAACGATTGAGGAGCCTTCTCTGCGAGGAGTCGAGGGGGATTTCGACGTTGAGGTCACCCAGGTATACGAGCGTAACCTACCAGAACTCGATGATGCGCTTGCCAGCACCGTTGGCTCGTTTGAAACGTACGATGAGCTGGTAGCTGACATCCGTGAGCGTATCCTTTCCAGCAAGCAGGATCAGGCCGAGGCCGCGTACCGCGCTAACCTGGTGGATCAACTCGTTGAGCAGGCTGACATTGACTATCCGCCCCAGCTTGTTGCGGACACCCTTGACGACATGGTGGACGAAGTAGCGCGCCGTGTTCAGCGTGAGCAGAAAATGGAGCTAGAGGACGCTCTGCGCCTTGAGGGAAGGACGGTAGAGCAGCTTCGTGAGCAGTTGCGCCCCCAGGCTGAACGACGCGTCAAGCAGTCTCTGGTCTTGCAGGCGCTCGCTGAAGAGGAGGAGCTCGAGGTCAGCGAGGACGAGATCGTTCAGGAGTTCAGTGATATGCTGGGTCGCTTCGGTATGCCCGAACAGATGGCCGAGCGTCCCATCAATATCGAGTCGGATATCGGTCGGAACTTGCGCTCCACTGTGCTTGGGCGCAAGGTGATGGAGCGGCTGGCGGTGATTGGCCGCGGCGAGCTTGAGGATGTGGCAGAGGCAGAAGCCGAGGCCGAGGTCGGGGAAGGAATCGAGGCGGGGTCCGAGAGCGGCGGCCCTGAGCCCGTCGCGGAGGAGGAGTCCCTCGACGCCGACGCCTCTGAAGAGGCCCCTTCCTCCGAAGAGGAAGTTCCTGAAGCGGAGGGCTCCGAAGCGGAGGCGGTTGAGCCGTCGGGTGCGACCGAGGATGCGGAGGCCGCTGGCTGAGCCAGAAGTAGCTCTATCTTGTGATTCGCACGCTTGGGCGAAGCCCGGTGTTTTAGGCGCCGGTTTCGCCCACAAGTTCTAGCAGCGACGAGATCCCGGCTTGCGGTGGTGCAGGCTGGGTGTCAGGAGGTAGTTATGACCATCCCTTACGTCATTGAGAGCACCGGGCGTGGGGATCGTATGTACGACATTTACTCCCTGTTGCTCAGGGAGCGTATTGTGTTTCTGGGTACGCCGATCAACAGCCAGGTGGCTAATGTTATCGTAGCTCAGTTGCTCTTCCTCGATCGAGAAGACTCAGAGCGTGATATCTCACTCTACATCAACTCCCCAGGTGGCGAGATCTCTGCAGGCCTTGCCATCTACGATACAATGCAGCTGATACAGGCGCCGGTCTCGACGATCGCGGTGGGGATGACCGCCAGCTTTGGCACGATTCTGCTCACCGCCGGGACTAAGGGTCGCCGCTATGCGTTGCCTCATGCGACAATCCACGTGCACCAACCGGTTGGTGGGGTGCAGGGACAGGCTGCCGACATTGAGATCGCGGCGCGTGAGATCCTTCGCAAGCGGGACCTGCTTAATGAGATCCTTAAACGGCACACAGAGATGGATGACGCCCAGATCGATCGGGTCACCGACCGAGACTTCTATATGACCGCTGAGGAGGCTATCGAGTACGGGATCGTGGACCGAGTCCTCGAACCTGCGAACAAGTAGGAACGATCACGGGGGGGGGGAGCGTATCCCCCCGAGTGTTGTGTCGGGAACTGAGGCGGGTCAGTGAAGGTCTTCTTCTTGATGAGTGATACTTCTTCGTCGGTCGCCTATGCTGTGCTTTGATGCCCCTCGGTCCAAACAGCGTGCCCTGCTAAGTAAGCTAAATTGTCTGTACCTGACAGAACTAGGAGGTTAGAAAAGTGGATCTCGAAGTGCTTAATGGGCTCTTGCGCCCGAAGTCGATCGCCATCGTCGGCGCCTCGAATACACCCGGTAAGATCGGGTACACCGTTGTCAAGAATCTGCTCGACAGTGGATATAAGGGCCCGATCTACCCCATTAATCCAAAGGGCGATGAGATCCAGGGCCTGGATGCTTACGCCTCGGTCTTGGACGTGCCCGGAGATATTGACGCTGCGGTCATTGTGGTCCCAGCCAAGATTGTGCCCGATATTGCGCGGGAGTGCGGTGAAAAGGGTGTAAAGGGCCTGGTTATCATCGCTTCTGGGTTCAGTGAGGTGGGTCGTAGAGACCTTGAGGAGCAGGTCGTCGAGATTGCTCACGCGCACGGGATGCGCGTGTTGGGTCCAAACATCGTCGGCATTCTCTCCAACTCTGATCAGTGCAATGCATCTTTCGCGCCTTTCCTGCCTCTTCCCGGTCAGGCCTCACTGGTATCGCAGAGTGGAGCGTTGCTCATTGCGATGGATGCCTCGACCTATATCCGGCGCGTCGGCTTTGATAAATTGATCTCCATCGGCAATATGTCCGACGTCAACTTCGCCGATATGGTGAAGTGGCTGGATCAGGATGAGGCGACGGATTGTATTTCTCTCTATGTTGAGGGAATGAAGGACGGTCGTCGCTTCATTGCCAATTCCCGCGAGGTCAGAAAACCGATCATCGCGCTGAAGGCGGGGGTCTCCGCGCACGGCGCTGCCGCAGCGGCCTCTCATACGGGATCGCTGGCTGGCTCCGGCAAGATTTACGATGCAGCTTTTGAGCAGGCCGGGGTGGTGATGGCTCGGGATTTGAATAACCTCTTCGACCGCACCCTCGCGCTCTCCCTTGAGCCGCCTATGCTGGGTGACAATCTTCTGATTATCACCAACGGCGGCGGCGTCGGCGTTCTCGCGACCGACTCCGCAGAGCGTTACGGCATTCCGCTGCGCTTCGCGCCGGAGGAGGTCCAGGCTGAGCTCAAGAAGCACATGCCGGACTTCGGCTCCGCTAAGAACCCCGTTGATCTCACCGGAATGGCGGGCAGAGAGTGGTATCAGGACTCGGTTCAATACGCCTTTGCTCACGAGTGGGTTGATGGTCTCGTGGTTCTCTACTGCGAGACGGCGATGACCGACCCCATGGACATCGCAAAGGGCATCGTACAAGCCATAGAGGCGTCCGGAGTGGAGGACAAACCCGTTGCCGTGTCGTTCGTCGGTGGTGAGCGTTCCGAGGCCGCCATGCGTTGGTTGGTGGAGAAGGGGATCCCCGCCTATAACGAGCCCGACACGGCGGTGAACGCTATCGCTGCCTTGCGCGAGTACGCGCTGAATCAGGGTGTAGCGGCACAGCCGTTCGAGACCTACGAAGACGTCGATGAGGCGGCGGCCCGCGCCGTTATCGCCAAGGTGCGCTCTGACTGCTGCCGCGATATGACAGAGGTGGAATCAAAGGCAGTCTTTGAGGCTTATGGTCTTCCTGTGGCTCACACCCGGCTGGCTGAGAACGAGGAGCAGGCGGTGGAGCTGGCTGAGTCCATCGGCTATCCTGTCGTGATGAAGATCGTTTCACCGGACATTCTACATAAGTCGGATGCCGGCGGTGTGGAAGTCGATCTCAACAGCGCGGACGAGGTCCGCGAGGCCTACGCTACAATCATCGAGAACGCGAAAGCTTACGATGCCGATGCTGATCTTCACGGTGTGGCGGTTCAGACTATGGCGCCTTGGGGCACCGAGGTAATCCTGGGCTCGGTTAATGACGCAACCTTTGGTCCGAGCGTGATGTTCGGCCTTGGTGGCATCTTCGTGGAAATCCTGCGAGATGTCACGTTCCGCGTGGCCCCGGTCTCACCCGATCAGGCCCTGAAGATGCTCTCGGAGATCAACGGCGCACCGGTGCTAGCGGGAGCACGGGGTGAGGAGCCCAGGGATCGTCAGGCACTGGCGGAGGTACTCAGCCGCTACTCGCAGATGATCTATGACCTCCGCGACGAGATTCAGGAGTCGGACGCCAACCCCGTGATTGTGTACGAAGAGGGGCAGGGCGTGGTGATCGTGGATGCTCGCATCATCCTCAAAGACGCGCATGGCGGCGAAGCGTAGCCTGACCGACGTTCTGAAGGGGTATCGAAGATTGCCCGCGCAAAACTTTGCGCGGGCAATCTCCTTTGGGGAGTCTCCTGGCTGATAGCCTGTAGCGGGGCCTGCGTGCATTTCGTCTCTGGGGCAAGAGCGGGCAGTCTTGGCCCAACGCATATGATGTCCGCCGTCCCAACGCGAAACACGCCCCGGGGCCCTGCGGTGCTTGCAGCGCCTCACGAATTCGCCTATACTTGAGAAGCATGAGTCCGCGAATGGAGGCACCTTTGAGTTCTTATGATGACTCGCTTCCCTTGAGTATTCGTGATCTGACCTTCCGATATCGCATTCGGGAGAATAATGCGATTCAGGATCTCTCGCTGGAGCTTCACGCTGGCGAGCTGATGTTGGTGGCTGGCACCAGTGGCTGTGGCAAGACCACGCTCATCCGCTGCATCAACGGCCTCATCCCGCGGAGCTATCGCGGCGAGCTGCATGGCGACATCCGGATATTCGGTGAGGAAGCCCGCAAGATGCGGATGGCCCAGCTTTCTCAGCAGGTGGGTACGCTACTCCAGGATCCCGAGCGCCAGATCGTGGGTAGCTATGTGCTGAACGAGGTCGCATTTGGCCTGGAGAATCTGGGGATGCCGCGGCAGGAGATTCTCGAGCGCGTTGACGAAACGCTCGACTACTTGGGGGTTTTGCACCTGCGCGATCGCGAGACGTTCAGCCTGTCGGGCGGAGAAAAACAGAAGGTGGCCCTGGCCGGCGTGCTGGCGATGCGGCCCCAGATCTTGCTTCTCGATGAGCCCTTATCCAGTCTTGACAGCGCCTCGGCCCATGAGGCGTTGGATCTCTTTCGGCGTCTGGCCGATGAGGGCGTCGCGATCTTGCTCGTCGAGCACCGCGTGGATGATGTCTTGCGCATCGGCCCCGACAGCGTTCTCTATATGCGTGAGGGAAACGTTGCCTATCAAGGCGACCCCGCTGGTATGATGCAAGAAGTGGACTATCGGGAGGTGAAGCTTCCGGCGCAGGTGGTCTACGAGCGTGCAAAGAATCAGCCGGCGCCAGTCTTTGAGCTGGGGGTAAGGCCAAATGGTGGGGAATCTCTGGTCTCATTCGAGGACGTCCGCTTTCGCTATGATCCTTCTTTGGAGGAAGTGCTCCATGGTGTGAATTTCACCATCCGAAAAGGGGATGTGATTGCGATCTTGGGAGCCAACGGTGCTGGCAAGACGACGCTGGTGAAGCATGCGCTGGGGCTGCTCAAGCCGACGGAGGGCCGCGTGTTGTTGGAGGGCAAGGAGACCCGAGAGCTCTCTGTGGCACAGGCCGCCAGGACCGTGGGTTACGTCTTTCAGAGCCCGTCCAAGATGCTCTTTGCACCAACGGTGAGGGAAGAACTGGCGTTTGGACCTCGAAACCTGGGTTATGAGAAGGCTCAGATCGAGAAGGACATCGCGTGGGCGCTTGAGGTTGTGAACATGAGTGAATACTCTGACTCACCACCGCTAGCGCTTTCCTTCGGACAACAGAAGCGTATCAGTATTGCCGCTGTGCTCGCGATGCGCTCGCGGATCTTGATGATGGATGAGCCCACGGCGGGACAGGACTATTGGAACTATATGGCGTTTATGGACGCTATCCTTCAGATGCCAGGATTTGATGCCATTGTCTTTATCACGCACGATCTTGATCTCGCCATCAGCTATGCCAACCGTGTGCTCTTGGTCCATGAGGGTGATGTGGTCGCCGATGACGCTCCTCAGGAGGTGTTCAGCGACGAGCAGTTGCTTTGCCGTTGTCGCATCGTCCCTACATCGCTCTTGCAGCTCAATCTGGAGAAGCTGCCACAGACCGGCAGTTTTATGCGCGCCGAGTCATTAGCGCATGCGGCGAGTTGACCATCCTGGCGGGCTTTTGAGCTTAGAAAGGAGGTGCTGGCTTTAGAAACGTTAGGTTTGGTCTTGGATGGTTACTTCCCTTTTCTGTATTCATTTATCAGGAGGAGTACGATGGAAGAGAAGAAATCGCTTTGGGCGTTTGGTACACGTGAGGTTGTATACGCTGCGATTGGCGCGGCGCTCTACGGCGTGTTCTCGTGGATAACCAACTTCATCGGGCTTCCGGCTGCAGGCAACATAACCTTGCGCCCGGCAGTGGCAATCCCTATGTTCTTCGGCGTGGCGTTTGGGCCCATCGTTGGCTTCATCTCCGGCTTCTTGGGCAACGTGATTGGGGATTTCCTCTCGGGCTTTGGATTCTGGTGGTATTGGGACTTGGGGAACGGGCTGATGGGCTTGATCCCCGGCCTTATGGCGTTGGGCATCAAGTCCTATAAAGACACCAATACCATTATCAAAGCAGAGATTCTCGTCGTGGTCGGTGCTGCCGTGGGCATGCTCGTCTCATCGCTGCTGGAAATCCCCCTTGGCGGTATCGATCTGCGCACGGCCGTCGTGGGCTACTGGTTCCCATCAGCGCTGAGCGATGCCATCAACGGGTTGGTGTTGGTCCCCATCCTCATGGTTGCGTACGACGCGGTCGTGTCGAGATCAGGGCGTTAGCCTTTACTGTCAGTCCCGGTCCCGCTAGCATCAGCGGGACCGGGCTCACCTTCGCGAGGAACTATGCTCGTCACCTGGAGATACCGACCACGCAACAGCATCGTGGAGAAGTTCGATCCACGCGCACGTTGGCTTTTTTCCTTTCTCATTCTGTTTGCCTTGACGCAATTCTGGGACCTCCGTTTTCTGTTGTTCTTCTTCGCCATCGTCATTATTCAGTATGTTCTCGCGCGGGTCACGTGGGAGGAGACTAAGCGGGCGTGGATGTTTATCCTCATCTTCGTTGTAGGAATCGTGGCCCTGAACACGGTTTTCACTGGTCGAGGCGGGCCTGCAGAGGTGTTGCGGGGCGGGCACATTGTATGGCGGACTGAGTTCGAGATCCTGGGCTTGAACATCCACCCGACGATCACTGTGGAGCGAATCTGGTTTGCGATTGCCCAGGTTGTGCGCATGGTGTCGATTTCGGGTCTTTTTCTGATTGTGCCTTACACAATGAACCCACGGCACTATGGCGCGACGTTCCAGGCGATGGGTATGCCTGATCGCTTTGCCTTCTCGATGGATTTGGCTTTCCGTTTCGTCCCCACGCTGGCTCGGGACTTTGGGACGACGTTGGATGCGCAGAAGGCGCGCGGATACGAGGTCGAGAAGCTGGAGGGCGGGTTGATCGCCCAGATTCGGAAGATGGCGCCGCTGGTGGTGCCGGTGACGATGAACGCCATTCTCAGCGGTGAGGATATCACGAACGCGATGGATCTTCGGTGTTTTGGCATTCGTCAGCGCACTTGGGTTTATGAGCTGACCTACAATACCCGCGATTACGTGTTGATTGCGGCAAGCGTCATCATCTTCATCGCCTCGTTGGTGTTGCGCTACGCCTTTGGAATCGGGCGTGCCGTCTGGTTCCCGGTTTGGGCCCTAAGCCGGGCGGGCGGGTAGGGGAAGGCCACTTCCGATGTTTCCATTGCGAGACAACATTCCCTCGCGGCGATTTCCGCTGGTGACGATCGCGATTGTCGCGGCTAACGTCGCGATTTTCCTCTTTGAGGCACTGCTAGGCCCGGCAGCCAATACTGTGACGACGCTTTTCGGGGTGATCCCAGCACGGCTGACCACGGAGTGGCAGAACCCGCTGGTGCTCTTCACTCTGTTCTCCTCGATGTATCTCCACGGCGGTTGGGCCCATCTCATCGGCAATATGTGGTACTTGTGGGTCTTTGGGGACAACGTCGAGGACCGGATGGGGCGCTTGCGATATTTCATCTTTTACACACTCTGCGGCATAATCGCGAGCCTGCTGCAGGTAGTCGCGGCCCCCCGTGCGACGATTCCCATGATCGGAGCCAGTGGCGCCATTGCTGGCGTCTTGGGCGCCTATCTGCTGCTCTATCCCAATGCTCGGGTGAGCACGGTGGTGCCCGTCTTCTATTTCATCCGCATCATCTGGCTGCCGGCTGTGGTCGTGCTCGGTGGGTGGTTTCTCGTGCAGTTCTTGAATGGCTTGGCGACGCTCAACGTTGTGATGCAGACCGGTGGGACGGCGTGGTGGGCGCACATTGGCGGCTTTGTGGCTGGCATGATCTTGATGCCGGTTTTCCGGCGTCGTGACCAGCAACCTCCGTCAGGATGGTATGGGCGCGGCTATGGGGATCGTCGTGTGCGGTGGTGACGTGGCATATGTTGCAGACTAGGATGTGGACATAATGGGGGCGGTCGCTGATCGACTGCGAGAAGTGCGCGAGCGTATCGCCGATGCGGCGCTCCGAGCGGGCCGAGACCCTGCAGAGGTGTGGCTTGTGGCGGTTACCAAGACCTTTCCGGTGACGGCTGTGTTGGAGGCTCTTGACGCCGGCCAGCGTCATTTTGGTGAGAATCGTCCGGAGGAAGGCGCGTGGAAGATCCCCAAGGTCATGCGGCACCTGGCGGCCCAGCATTTGGCTGTTGAGGGACCGGCCGTGGACCAGGCTGAGGAGGGAAGCGAGGGCGTGTCGTCGGCGCCGGACCGGCCCATGTCAATTGGGCCCATGCCTATTTGGCACATGATCGGTCATATTCAAAGCCGGAAGACGGATATGGTCGCTACCCATTTCGACATCGTCCATTCGATAGACCGCCTCAAGATCGCTCGTCGGCTTAGCCGTCTGGCGGTGGATGCCGGTCGTGAGATTCCCGTCTTGTTGGAGTGCAACGTCGCGGGCGAGGAGAGTAAGTACGGCTACGCGGCGGCGGGTTGGGAAGCTGATTCGGACGTGCGCGAGGCTCTCTATTCTGAAGTGAGAGCGCTGCTGGATCTGCCGGGATTGCGGCTCGAAGGGCTGATGACCGTTGCCCCCATCGCTGAGGACCCGGAAGCGGTACGTCCTGTCTTCGCGTCGCTGCGCGGCCTTCTGGAGGCTTTCTCCGAAGAGTTTCCGAACGTGAGCTGGCAGCATCTCTCGATGGGGATGACAGATAACTTCGAGGTGGCGGTGGAGGAAGGCGCTACCCTGGTGCGAGTTGGGCGCGCGATCTTCGGCCCACGTGCTTAGCGGTAGCAATGCAAGAACTCATGGGAGCTGAATACGGAATAGGCCTGGGGGCGAGATGACGATAACGATTGGATTGCTGATGCGGGCGTTGGATTTTGTCTTTGGCGTCGCGGGACTGCTGCTTATACTACGCGCGGTGCTGCAGATCTTCGGGATGCGCTGGTCCCACCCTGTGCTCAAGGTTATCGTTGCGCTGACCGATCCGATTTTGGATCTGACCGATCGACTGCTGGGGATCCCCTCCTATCGGGGAGCCGGCGCGCCCCGCTCCGACATGCTCAGTTCCATCGCTGGCATCATCGTCCTCTGGGCGGTTCGAACCCTGCTGGTTTGGGGTCTGCAGCTGGTCATCCTGATCCCGGCCTGGGTGGCGCGCCCCTTGAGCAGCGCAGGGGGCATTCTCGAGCATGTGCTCCGGTTGCTCTTCGACCTCTACGGACTTGCGCTGTTCGTGCGTGTGCTCTTCTCCTGGATTCGCGTCCCCTACAGCAGTCGTGTGATGCGTTTTCTATGGGATATCACCGAGCCTCTCTTGGCGCCCATCCGGCGTGCACTTCCACCGTTGGGTGGGATCGATTTCTCGCCCTTGATTGCCTTCTTTCTGTTACGCTTGCTCCAGCAGGTTGTCTTCTCGATGCTGTCGTGGGTCTTTTGAGCACCTCAGGGGCCTGAGGTGCTCGTGAGTCCTGAGCCCTTAGCCCTTAGCCTCGGGACCCGTCGAGCGTTTCCACAAAGCTGCGTATGCGCGCCAGGCCCTCGTGGAGGGTATCTGCATCCGTCGCATAGGAGAAGCGCACATGAGCGTTGGTGCCGAAGGCTGCGCCGGGCACGGCCGCCACCTGCACGCGCTCCAGTAGTTGTTCGCAGAAGGTCACCGAGTCGAGGCCGGTCGCGCTGATGTTGGGAAAGGCATAGAAGGCTCCGCGCGGGGTCTCACACGTGAGGCCGGGGATCTGCCGAAGTCCGGCGACGATAAGATCTCGACGGTCCTGGAAGACCGTGCGCATGGCCTCGACCGCTTCCTGTGACGTCTCGAGCGCCGCCAGCGCGCCATACTGGGCGAAGGTGTTGGCGCCCGAGGTGCTGTGAGACTGGATCGCCGTAGCAGCCTTGATCACCGGCAGCGGGCCGGCGGCGTAGCCGAGACGCCAGCCAGTCGCGGCGTAGGCTTTGCTGAAGCCGTTGCAGGTGATCGTGAGGTTGAGGATCTCGGACCCGAAGCTGCCGATGCTGAAGTGCTGCCAGCCGTCATAGATGAGCTTCTCGTAGATCTCGTCGGCAATCACTGTGATCCCGTTCGCGACGATGACCTCTGCCAGCGCTTCGATCTCGCGGCGGCTGTAGACAACTCCGGTCGGATTTGAAGGGGAGTTCAGGATCAGGGCCCGTGTCTTGTCGGTCACGGCGTCCGCCAGCTGTCGCGGTGTGATCCTGAAGCCGGTGGTCTCGTCGGTCTTCAGGAGAACAGGCTCGGCGCCGGTCATCTTCACGATCTCCGGATAGGTGACCCAGGCCGGCGTGGGGATCAGTACTTCGTCTCCGGGATCTGCCAGCGTCAGCAGTGTGTTGAACAACGCCTGCTTGGCCCCGGCAGTGACCAATACCTGCTCCGTCGTGTAGGGTAGGTTGTTGTCGGTGCGTAGTTTCTCCGCGATGCGCGCTCGCAATTCGGGCAGCCCGGCTGTTGGCGAGTACTTGGTCTTGCCGTCGTCGAGGGCTCTCTTAGCGGCGTCTCGCATAAACGCAGGTGTCACAAAGTCCGGTTCGCCCACGCTGAGATCACAGACATCAATGCCCTGCGCTTTTAGCGCTTTGGCCTTGCTGGAGATGGCGAACGTCATCGAGGGAGAGATTCGGTTAACTCTGTCTGCGAGTTTGGTCACGCTGTTCTGGCTCCTTGCCATAGGGTCTATAATGTAGCTGTCCGGATTCTACTGTGTTTTGACCACAATGAAACTATGTGTTATCAGGTTGCGAGTCTGACGATCTTTGTGAAAGGAGCGGTAGACCTGTGATGGACTCATCGATGCACGGCACTGCTGGTGCGTCCTCAGATCTTTCCTCTTGGATAGACGCCGTGCCGATGATGGCGGAGGGATACCATCTGGACATGCTATCCAAGGTTGAGAAGCTGCGGCGAACACGGACAATCTATCCACCAAGAGGGCTTGAGTTCTATGCCCTAGCGGCTATCCCCTTTAGTGCTGTGAAGGTCGTGATCGTTGGACAGGACCCCTACCACGGTGCGGGCCAAGCGCACGGCCTGGCCTTCTCGGTGCCGGAGGGTGTGACGCCGCCCCCGTCATTGCGGAATATCTTCAAGGAGATCGCGGAGGACGTCTACGACGATCAACCGCCCGTTTCTTCGATGTCGACGGACCTGACCCGCTGGGCTCGGCAAGGCGTCTTGCTTCTTAATGCCAGTTTGACCGTCGAGGCGGGCCTGGCGGGCTCACACCGAGACTTAGGTTGGACCGCTCTTACAGACGCGCTGATTAAAGAGCTGAGCCGGCAGCGCGACCACCTCGTCTTAATGCTGTGGGGAGATTATGCTCAGTCGAAGCGCGCGCTGATCGATGGCGCACGGCATCTCGTTCTCGAGGCCCCGCATCCCTCACCCCTCTCGGCCTATCGAGGATTCTTCGGCTGCCGGCACTTCTCCAGTGCCAACGAGTATCTGGAACAACACGGTCGCGAGCCCATCAACTGGTAAGCGCCCGTCTGCAACCTGTGTGCGGCCCTCTGCGTATAGAGAATGGGATACCGTCGCGCTGGGCTTAGCCATCAATGGCGGCGCTGCAGGCAAACCTGTAGTGTGGGTTGGGTCGGTCCGATAGGGCCGGGTGCATTTTATCTCTGGGGCAAGAGCGGGCAGTTTTGGCCCAACGCATCTGATATCCGTCGCCCCAAAGCGGGCCAAAACTGCGAAGGCGTGTTTCGCGTTGGGCAAAGTCAAGCCCACCCTGGCTTGTACCAGACCTGATCGACAAGCCGCCCCCAACGCGAAACACGCCCATAGGGCCTCCGTGCTTACTTTATAGTGCTGGCTTCCATATAATGAGCGTGGAAGGAGGGAGTGAGAAATGATCGAAGGACTTCTGGATTTGGCGTCTGCGTTTGGACTGTCTACCTCAGCGGGTCTGAACGCCTACATTCCGATGCTGGTGGTTGCCGTACTGGCTAAGTTCACCGGCTTGATTCAGCTAGAGGATCCCTGGACGGCGCTGACCAGCTGGTGGGTCATCGCCCTGTTGGCGGTTCTGCTCGTCGTTGAGGAGGTAGCCGACAAAATACCCGCCGTTGACACCGTCAATGATGTGGTCCAGACGCTGGTGCGGCCGACTGCGGGTGCGATTCTCTTTGCTGCGACGACGCAATCGTCCATTCGGATTCATCCGCTGTTGGCTTTTGGGTTCGGTGTGGTTCTCGCCGGGGGTGTACACGCGGTGAAGGCTGGTGCGCGACCCGCGGTGACGGTAATGTCGGCAGGTATGGCCAACCCAGTCGTCAGCACGGCAGAGGACGCTGTCTCCGCGATCACCTCGCTCATCTCTGTCATCTTTCCGTACTTGGTTGTCGCTTGGTTCGTTCTCCTGGGAATAGCTATCTACTTGATTGTCCGCTGGCGTCGTCGGCGTCGTGGGGAGCGGTCTGTCTGATCGCAACCTAGTT
>JBNGCP010000080.1:0-13551 GCA_049974845.1 Anaerolineae bacterium
GCATCGACCGGCACGGTCACCTCGACCTCGGCCGACGTGTTGTCGATGAGGGGGCCGCTGTGGGTCGCCCGTATTTCCACGCGGTTGTCCGTCTCGATCACATCGACGCTGATTCGGTTGAGCCCGACGCTGCCCCTGGCCCGCCTGGTGATGTGCACGCGGACGCGCCCCTCCTCGCCGCGGCGCACGGTGATGTCTCCGGCGAAGCTATCCACCTCCAGCGTCGGCGCTGCGTCGACGACGAAGACCTGCTCGGTGCTCTCCGCCACCTGGCCGATTCCCACGCCGCCCCCGGCGGGCGCCGCCGTGAAGATGGAGGCCGCGATGGCGCCGGCGATCACTAAGCAACAGCACAGCAGCAGCACCACGACCGCCACCACAACGACGATGATCCAAGTGTTGCGATTACGCTCCTCCATCTTCCCTCCTCTCTTGGGGGCGTCTCCCCCTAGAACACCACGAAGTAGCGGGGCACGCGTTCCATATAGGCACGGTAGTCCTCGCCGTACATCTCCAGACAGATCTCCTCCTCTGCCAGGATCCCGAAGTGGCTCAACACCCTCGCAACGACGAGGGCCAACACGGCGACCCAGGAGCCGATGGCCACGCTGGCCCCCAAGATGACGACCGAGGACATGACGATCTGTGGATGGCGCGAGATGCGGTAGATGCCGCGGGTGACCGGCTGACCCGGAGGGGTGTTGCGGAAGTCGATCAGCGCCTTAGCCAATCCCCCGAGGCCGAGCAGCGCGATGACGGTGCCGATGATGAAGACCGGCGACCCGAGCTTCAGTGGGGTGAAGACGAGCATACTGACGCCGGCCAGCGCGAAAAGCTTGCCGAAGACGGTGAAGGCGGTCTGCTTGGGGCTCCAGCCTGATCGATCCCAGAGCCGCGTGACCACGTGCTTTGGGAAGATGAGGAAGAGCACACCGTCGGTTAGCGCAAGCGCCGCGATGAAGAGCCAGCCGTTCAGCAGGCTGAACGCCAGATCGGGTACAGTTCCATTGGAGGCCTCCTCTCCATAGCTTGCGGAAACGATAGCTCCGGCCCTTGGCAGCTCAAAGACGCTGGCGCGCGCAACTCCACCTGCTGGCGGGAGGATGGGAGCGGCGCCTCGCGCGCGACTGCGTTCTACGGAATATGATACTCGGATCGGGGCGCGTGCCAAGCCGAGAACACCGGATGGGGTTGGAGGAATGGAAGATGTATGGACCGGGCGTCCCGCCCGCATGCCGCGTCAGCGGCAGCCGTGGCGCACTGCCTCTCCTTGACGGAGACGCCCCACCGGGGAGACGCCCCACCGGGGCGTCTCTACCCCCCGCACCGGCGCGCATCACTGCCTGCTGGAGCATCGGAACGACTGAAGTCGTGACGACGGACCTCAGCCATGGAGCCGATGCGCTACTGTCCGTAGTAGGCGTCCTTGCCGTGCTTGCGCAGGTAGTGTTTGTCGAGCAGCTCCTTCTGCATGGGCCCGAGATCGGGCTTCAGACCGAGCGCGTGATAGTACATAAAGGCGACCTCCTCCAACACGACGGCGGTCTCAACGGCCTTCGCGGGGGTCTCGCCCCAGCAGAACGGGCCGTGACTGTGGAAGAGCACGGCGGGGATCGCGTCGGGATCAAGGTCGGCGAAGGTCTCGACGATCACCTTGCCCGTCTCTTTCTCATAGTCGCCCGCGATCTCCGCCGGTGTCAGTCGCCGCGTGCAGGGAATCGGCCCGTAGAAGTGATCGGCGTGGGTCGTGCCCGTCGCCTCGATGGGAACGCCCGCCTGGGCAAAGGTCGTGGCCCAGCGGCTGTGGGTGTGCACGATCCCGCCGATGTTCGGGAAGGCCTTGTACAGCTCCACATGCGTCGCCGTGTCAGAGGACGGCTTGAGCCTGCCCTCAACGACGTTCCCATCCAGATCGACGACGACCATGTCCGCGGCCGTCATTCCCCTATAGCTGACGCCCGACGGCTTGATCACGACCAGCCCGTTGGCGCGGTCGATGCCCGAGACGTTGCCCCAGGTGAAGGTCACCAGCCCGTATTCGGGCAGGCGCAGGTTGGCTTCGAGTACTTGCTGCCTTAAGGTTTCCAGCATATCATCTCCGCTTCCAGAGGAGTCGTCGGCGCGTAGCTCCTTGTCCGGTTCCCCGATGGTGGTTTTCGCGGCTCAGGTCGGCCCGATCAAAGGGCGTCCACCGCCGTTCGCTCGATGACCAACCCCTGCTTGTACCGTTCCATAAACGCCATGAAGCCCTCGACGTCCTGTGGATCCGGGCTGATCGTCGTGCTGACCTCATCGGCGAAGACGCGATCGGCGAGATAGGCTTCGAGGGGCTCGTCGGCCTCCTTGTGGAGCAGGTAGGCGGCAAGGAGCGCGATGCCCCAGGCGCCGCCCTCGCCCGCGGTCTCCATCACCGACACGGGCACATTCATCGCCGCCGCCATGATTCTCTGACCGACGCCCGGGGTCTTGAAGAAGCCACCGTGACCGAGGACCTGGTCGATCTTGACCTGCTCCTCCTCGAGGAGGATGTCCAACCCAATCTTCAGGGCGCCCAGCGCCGAGAAGAGGTGCACGCGCATGAAGTTCGCGAGGGTGAAGCGGCTCTCGGGTCTGCGCACGAAGAGCGGGCGCCCTTCCTCCAGGTGGGTGATGTGTTCACCCGAGACGTAGTTATAGGAGAGCAGCCCGCCACCGTCGGCGTCGCCCTTCAGCGCCTCCCGATACAGAATCTCAAAGAGCCTGGACTGGTCCACCTCCACGCCCAGCGTCTGACTGAACTCGTGAAACAAGTCGACCCAGGCGTTGAGGTCGGAGGTGCAGTTGTTGCTGTGCACCATCGCGACGGGTTTGCCGGTGGGGGTCGTCACCATGTCGATCTCAGGATAGACCTTGGAGAGGGCCTTCTCGAGCACGATCATGGCAAAGACCGAGGTGCCCGCGGAGACGTTGCCCGTTCGCTCGGCCACGCTGTTGGTGGCCACCATGCCGGTGCCGGCATCGCCCTCGGGGGGGCAGAGCGGAATGCCTGCCTGTAACTGACCGCTGGGATCGAGCAACCGAGCGCCTTCCTCCGTCAACGCGCCCGCGTCCTCGCCCGCGACCAGCACCTTGGGCAGGATCTCCTGGATCTTCCACGGGAGCTCCTCCGCAGCAAGCCGCTCGTTGAACAGGTCGACCATGCGCGCGTCGTAGTCGTTGGTCGTGCTGTCGATCGGGAACATGCCCGAGGCCTCGCCAACGCCCAGCACCTTTCGCCCCGTCAGCTTCCAATGCACGTAACCCGCCAGCGTGGTCAGGTGGTCGATCTGCGGGACGTGCGCTTCGTTGTTGAGGATCGCCTGGTAGAGATGGGCGATGCTCCAGCGCTGCGGGATGTTGAACTGAAACAGCCCGGTGAGCGCCTCGGCTGCCTCTCCGGTGATGGTGTTGCGCCAGGTGCGAAACGGGGTCAGCAGGTTGCCGTCCTCGTCGAGCGGCAGGTAGCCATGCATCATGGCGCTGAAGCCGATCGCCCCTATGGTCCGAAGCGGGGTGTTGTACTTTGCCTGCACCTCGTTGCACAGCTTGCGGTAGGCGTCCTGCAGGCCGGTCCACACATCCTCAAGATGGTACGTCCAGATGCCGTTCTCGTAGCGGTTTTCCCACTCATGGCTTCCGGATGCGATGAGCGTGTGATTCTCACCGATCAACACGGCCTTGATGCGCGTCGAGCCGAGCTCAACGCCAAGAACGGTGCTTCCGCTCTCGATTTCTTTCTGTATATCCATATCTCTCTCCCTGCTACATCCTTACTATCGGTCTGCACTCCTTGGGTCTGAGTCCGGCGTGGTAGGGTACGGTGGTTTCGAACTCCCGCCCGTCCTCCTTGCACAGCGTACGAGCTTGCCCGTGCCGAGCATCGCCGCCCGGTTGGCTCGGACCATCGTGACCACGAGCGCGACGGCGGCTGCCACCCCCATCAGCTTGTGCACGGTGAGCAGGAGCGTGCTGTACGGTGTTCCCGCACGGCTCAGCCGGTAGCCGGAGAGAAAGATGACGGCAAACGCTGCCACTGCACCAACGATTCGGGTCAAGTCAGCGCCCATCTTACGCCTCCTTGGAGGGGGGGCGTGTTCGCCCGTTGGCACCGGCCATTCACGTGTCCTGCGAGTCCAGAAAGGTCACGACTGCCGCAGCAAAGCACCGGAAGTCCGGTAGATGTTCCTGCAGAATCGCGTAGACGAGCCGATCGTCGATAGCATACGCGTCAAATGCCATGGTCTTCAGCGCTGTCAGGTCGCTCACGTGCTTCGACAGCATCGCGAGGCGCGTCTCTATGACCTCTCGGTTGATGACCATAGGTGCCTTCCTTGAGATGGCGGCGCATCGCTGCGTAGATGCGCTCGAGGATCGGTTCGAAGTCCCAGTAGCGCTGCCAGCTGCTCACCTCGTAGCGGATGCGCTGTTGGCGGTCGGCTTCGTAGATGCGCCGCCCGCGGGTCAGCACCTGATTGCGGAGGACCAGCGGGGCGCCGTTGAGAATGACGACGTCGACGTCGCAGCCCAGCCGCGCCGCGAGATCGGTGATGGCGCGCAGGCGGTAGAGCGGATCCGCCGTCAGGTCGAAGTCCTCGTCCAACAGGAGCGCGACGTCGACGTCGCTGGTTGCGCTGGCGCGATCACGCGCTACGGAGCCGAAGAGGTAGCCAGCCACCACCTCCGGACGCTCGCTCAGCGCGCGCTGCAGCGTCGCGGTGACCGCCTCCCGGTCCGGCGCACCGCCGGACCGAAGGGCAGTTTCCTGCTGTGAGGAGATCGATTTGCTCATACGCCAAGTATAGGGTCGGCGTGGGCCAAGTCAAGGAAATTGGCAGACGATCGGCTCACGCAGATCGACGGAGAAGATGGAGGCTGACGAGCGCCAGCACGAGCAGCGCCGCGAACATCACGACGAGGGGCCACTGTCCAAGCTGCGCGAAGTAACCCGGGCTCACCAGTACCGTGTAGATCAGCATGCCCAGCGCGACAAAGGCCGCATCTCGCGCCCACGGCCTGCGCTTGAGCAGCGCCACACCGGAGACGATCAACGTGATGGCGGTGGCGGCCTCTCCCAGCAGGTGAAAGGCGATGCGCCAGGGCTCGGTCTGCAGCTCTGGCACCTGGCCCGTGGCCAGGAAGAACCCCCATTGGGCGAGCATCAGCGCTCCGACGACGACTATGGTCCAGGCCGTGAATTTCACTGAGCCTTCCTCATACCGGCAGCGTCGTCGGCCAATCGAGGCGCACGCCCTGCGCGACGAGCAGCGACTGGAACGCGTGTAACAGCTCCGGCGATTCGTGGACCTGGGCCGGCTCGACGTTGCGGTCGAGGCAGAAGGCCACCAGCGCGCCGACGCTCTCGCCGATGTTCCACTCCACCGGATGGAGCCGGTAGCAGCCGTTGGTGATGTGGGTGGTGCCGATGTTCTTGCACGCCGGCAGCAGATTGCGCATTCGCACGGGGATCAGCGCGCCGAGCGGGATCTGGAAGGGCAGGCAGGAGACGTCGATGCTGTTGTCGCCGCCGGTGGAGGGGTGCAGGTCGATGCGATAATGTCCGATGCCCACGCTGTCGGGGAAGACCGCCGCCCGGGCGCCGACGAGGCGCTCGTCCATCTCATCGCCGTGACTGAAATTCAGGCCGGTGCGGGCCAGCGTGCCGACGTGCTGCTCGGTGACGGTGAAGCGGGCCCGGATCCGCCGCGACTCGCGGATATAGGGCGCCTGCGCCAGGCCATCGTTGGTGCCCGTGATGTCGCCGCGCAGGTAGAGGCCGGGATAGCCCTGACCGCCGGTCGTGTAGTTCGGGGCCTCGGTCTGGAGCCAGTAGAAGAGCGACAGCGAGAGCTGGCGCGACTCCTCGACGGCGCGGCGACGCTCGTCGGCGTCGTCGCTCATCAGGTTTGCCTCGAGGTAGTCGTTCATCGCCCAGTTGACGATGGTCGCCTCGTGGGGTGGGTGGTCGGGATCCCAGTTCCGGGCGCCGACGACCTGACGGTAGGCGAAGTAGCTGATGCCCTCGCGCCCCGCCTCGGGGTTGTACTCGTGGGGGAAGAGGTAGTTGTGGCGCGGCTTCAGCGTTTGGGGCATGTAGTCGGTCCAGCTGAAGAGCTTCCCGGGCCAGGGGGGATCGAGCTCGGGGGCGTAATCGCGCCAGCGGTCGTACTGCGCGGGGCGCTCGATGACGTGGTCGGCGCCCGGCGTGGGGTCGAAGCCCATCGCGAAGCACCAGGTGAGCGCCTGGACGTTGTCCGGCTCGGGGTCGCCCTGTTTGGCGTGCATCTCGCCAGTCTCGGCTTGCGACTCGGCCCCGACGACGAACTCGCAACCGGTCAGCGGCAGCAGGTCGCCCAGCTCCGTGGCATCGACGACGTAGGGCGCGGTGATCGTCACGTCCGGCTCCCCGCGCAGGGAGCGCAGCGTCACGGCCCGCACCCGGTCGCCGTCGACGTCGGCGGCGATGGGCTCGACGTAGCGGAGGATCTGCAGCAGGCCCCGCGACGCGTAGGGCATGAGCGTCTGGCGCAGCACCGCGTGGGCCACCTTCGGCTCGGCGCAAAGGCGCGAGACCCAGCCGGTGCCGGGGTTGAGCAGGGGGTTGCGGCGGGCGTCGGCGTGGAGCGGATAGTGGGCCTGGTAGTAGCGGCGCACGGCCTGGCGGAAAGTCTGGTAGGAGACCGTGCCGCCGTGGGTCTCGATCCAGCGGTTCTCGTCGGGCGGGACGGCCTGGCTGGTGAACTGGCCCCCGATCCACTCGTAGGGCTCGGTCATGATCACGCGTTTGCCGGCCCGGCAGGCGGAGAGCGCTGCCGCGCATCCCCCCACGCCAGCCCCGACGATCAGAACGTCACAGTGCAGCTCGTTGGTCATGGTATTCCTCCTGGCCACTAATCAATCGTGTCATTGTCGAAAACTGAAGTCTCACGCAAAGCCGCAAAGCACGCAAAGGTCTCTTGGGCCTCGTCTTGATAGTGTCATCGTGCCCTGCCCTAATGCCATTAAGTGCTTTTTGGTCTGCTTCTCTTTGTATTCTTGGCGACTTTGCGGCTTTGCGTGAGATATATGGACAGGTTCATCTGCTCTCCCACTCGCGCCGTGGTCAGTATTCGAAGGCGACGGCGCAGTGCATTTGGAAGCGGGGGACGATGACCTGGATGACGTCGCCGTCCTGCTCCAGCGGGAGCGTCGTCCCGTCGGGGATCAGCGTCGCTTGCCTGACCGGCCTGGGTAGGCGCACCTCGACGGGCACGTCGAAGAGCGGCACGAGGTCCTCGATGAGCTCCAGACCGCCGCGGTAGTGGGGCGTGGCGTAGAGGAGGTGGGCGACGTAGCGCTGCTGCTCGGGCTGGTGCAGGAGGCTGACCCGCCCGGCGCTGGGCAGGTTGACGCGCAGCATCGGCGCCGTGTAGATGCGCTTGAGCGCGGCCTCGAAGAGGTCGCGGTGCGGGCGCGCAGCAAGCGCCCCGTACATCACGTCCAGCGGGTTCGCGGCGAAGACGACATTCCCCTTCTGGAGTAGGGCCGGGTGCCCGGCGGGCTCCAGGCGCTGGGGCGTGTTGCGGTGCGAGCAGAAGTGCGCGTAGGTCCGGCTGAAGTAAGGCTCGTGGATGACCGCCAGCACCTCGGCGCCGGGGTGGGGTGCGGTCCTCAGCGCCGGCGTGTAGTTCAGGAAGGGCGATTGGGGCAGATCCTTGCCCAGGTTGGAGCTCACCGCGGTGTAGTCGACGTCGTAGCGGGCGGGGCCCACGTAGTCGGCGCCGACGTCGAGCACAAAGCGGGTCTGGTCGGCATCCATCGCGCCCGTCGAGAGGATTAGGGCTGAGCCGCCGTTCGCCAGATAGGCCTCGATGGCGGCCACGTCCGCCTCGCTCAGGCAGGGCGCGCTGGGCAGGATGATCGTCTGGAAGGCCTCGAGGTTGGACGCGTCGGCGACGCGGAAGTCCATCTGGCGCTCCAGCAGCATCTTGGTGCATCCCATATCGGCGTCAGTGTTGCCGGTGAACCAGAGGCCGAGGTTCGAGGCGGGCACGCCGCCGGGGCCGTAGGCCTCGATCTGCTCGGCGTAGGCGAAGGCCGCGCCAACGTTCTGGTAGGTTTGCATGTCCATCAGGCCCGACGGATGGAGCTGGTCGCCGAAGTTGCTGACGGCGCCGAAGGCCATGTGCGAGGCAGCCTCGTAAGTGAGCGCGTCGGGGTGTTTGAAGCCGCCGAACTCGCCCCAGGCGGTGTGGAACTTGCCGCTCATCGCGCAGATCTGGTAGCCCTGTTCAAGATAGTACTTCGAGCGGAGCGGGAGCTTGTCGTAGCCACCCCAGCCGGTGGGCAGGTCCTCGAGGTCCTGGTGGGTGTTGTACGCGTAGAGGCGATAGCGCTGGTTGCCCCCGCGCAACGCCGTGGTCCCGTTGAAGAAGACGGTGGCGTTGGGATGATACCGGGCGATGAGGGCGCGGAGATCGGCCATATGGTCCTTGTAGACCTGGGCGAAGTGGGCGCGCACCGCCTTGTCATTGTCCATATCGATGCCTTTGGCCGCCATGCTGGCGCGGCAGCGGTCGCACCAGCAGCCGTGGTGCTGCTGGTAGATATCGAACCAAAAGCCGTCGACGTCGTAGGCCTCGCAGATCTCGGTGACCTGGGCCAGGATGTGCGCGTGATACCCGCCGCTGGGGCAGAGGAGCTTCCAGGTACCGTAGGGTAGGGGGTCGGTGGGCTTGGCGTCGGGGTTGCCCTGCCAGATGAAGGACCCATCCTTGTGGCGGGCGCACCACTCGGGGCGGGTCTCGGCGTCGTTGACGGACCAGCCGACGGTGAAGTAGATCGGGCACTCGACGTCGATCTCGTGGCAGGCCTCGATCTGCGCGCCGAGGAGGTCGAAGTCGAGGTGCGGGTGCACGTGACCGACCTTGGTGGGATAGTAGGCCCAGCCGTGGTGGCCCTTGGCGAAGATGTTGATGCTGTTGACGCGCCCGATCCTCAGCGCCTTCTGCCACTGTGCCTTCGAGAAGTGCTCGCCGATCCCCGGGATGTGCTCCGACGTGTGGAAGTCGAGGTGGATCTGGCGGGTGGGCAAGGGCCGTGATGCGCAGGGCAACGATGGCGTGTTCGGTCGATCTGAGCCAGGAGAGCGGGTCATTGCGGAATCACCTTTCTGCTAGTTTGGTTTCCAGCGTATCGTCTTGATTTCTTTGCCGTTCACGGACCTCTCATCCCAGAAGCGTTGACCCGTGATCGTCATCTCCAACAGCCAATACAAGCTGAGATCCGAAGATGTTGTTGTCGTCGCCATGACCTCCAACCCTGCTGAGCGCGATTACAGCTTCATGATTACCTCATCTGACCTGACCCGCGGCAAGCTGAAGCGCCCGAGCAGAGTGCGCGTTGACAGGATTTACACGCTATCCCACCCAAGGCATTGGACAGCTTCCTCTCCAGCGACACCATTTTCAGAAGGCTGACAGGCTTGGAGAACTCAACCAGCAGGTCTATGTCACTCGCCTCGTCGGCCTCACCCCGCGCGACAGAGCCAAAGACGCCAAGCTGACGTACGTCATACTGGCGACAATTGTACCTCCAATTATCGAGCAGAGTTGTCTCATCGTCATTGGCACACAGAGAGGGATAGGGGGACACCGCATCATCCCAGGGGCGGCGGTTGCCAGCCGCCGAAGGTGCGCTCGAGATGCTGGGCGACCGCCAGGGCGACGTCGTCACGCCAGGGCCGGGCAACGACCTGGACGCCGATAGGCAGGCCCTCCGGCGACGTGCCGCAGCGCACGACGACGCAGGGATACCCGGTCAGGCTGTAGGTCAGCGTGTAGGGGATGCCGCCCTCGTCCTCGCCGTGCGGCACCGCGGGGCGCTCGGCGGCGGGCGTGACGATGACGTCGTGGTTGGCCATGAATGCGATCAGCGCCCGGCGCAAGCGGTCCCACGCGAAGAGATGGGCCTCCACCGCCTCGCTCTCGAGCTTCGCCTCGCCATCGGGCACCCACGCGTCGGGGGATTGTGACTCCGGGCGCTGCCAGTAAGCGCGGGTGATGCCGTAGGTCTCCTCGACCCGTGGCGGCACCGCCTCCACGACGCGCGCACAGACGTCGGTGAGCGCTCCCGCCGCCCGGCGGCAGGTCTCCGCCGTCTCGGACGTGGGCTCGGCGCCCGCGTGGTGTGTATAGAAGGCGACCCGCAGCGCGCTCAGGTCGACGGCGCGCCAGTCCTCAAGCGGAATCGGGATCACGCTCGCGTCGCGCCAGTCAGGGCCCGACAGGATGGGCAGCGCCAGCGCCAGGTCCTCGACGTAGCGCGCGAGTGGGCCGATGGTCGTGCGGGGGTCGTTGACTGCGCTGATGAAGGGGAAGTGGCCCGTGAGCGGGATCCGGCCCGTGGTCGGCTTGAGCCCGGCAATGCCGCAGGCGTGGGCCGGCTGGCGGATGCTGCCGCCGGAGTCGGACCCGAGGCCCAACGGGGACCCGCCCGCGGCGATAAGGGCCGCCTCGCCGCTGCTGCTGCCGCAGGGGCTGTAGGCGAGGTTGTAGGGGTTGTTCGTGCGCCCGTAGACCTCGTTCTCGACGGTGACGTTGGTCTTGCCCAGCAGGATGGCGCCTGCGCGGCGCATCCGCGCGACGACGGTGGCGTCCGCTTTGGGGATCCGGTCTCTATAGCGCACATCGCCGCCGGTGCAGGGCAGGCCCGCGGCGTCGATCCAGTCCTTGACGGTGAAGGGGACGCCGTGAAGTGGCCCCACGGGCTCGCCATGGGTGAGGGCGGCATCGGCGGCGCGGGCGTCGGCGAGCGCTCGCTCGGCGGCGGGCGCGATGAGGGCGTTGAGGCGCGGGTTGACCGCGGCGATCCGCCGGAGGTGCGCGTCGACGACCTCCTCCGACGAGACCTCCCGCTCGCGGATCATGCGGGCCAGCGTCGTGGCTGAGACGTAGGTCAGGTCGGTCTCAGGCAAGGGGCATCGCCTATCGCTTGCCCCGCTGCTTTTTTCTTGCGGCTTTCTCGGCCTTGCGCTTTTGTCTTCGCTTCGCCCTCGTCGCGCGCGCTGAAGAGGACTTTGGCGTGTCGCGTTGAGGTTGCTCATCTGCCAACAGCGCCGCGGCGTTGTAGGCTGCGATGAAGGTGCTGGCCTCCTTCTCGTCGGTCATGTCGAAGCCGGCCTCCTGGCCCATCATCACAAAGGATTTGGCCATCCCGAATTTCGAGCTGTCCATCATCAAGCTCGGGAAGTCGGGCTCGATGTCGTGCAGGTAGGCCAGGATCGCGTCGGCTTGAGGAAGCCCGTGCGCGCGCTTCAGGTAGGTCCAGAGAGTGATCAGCTCGGCGACCGCCCCCTTGGTGTCCTCGGCCTGGAGGATCGAGATTTTCTTCGGGAAGAGCTCCTCCACAACCTCGGCGACGTCGTCCACCGTCATTTGGGGCAGGGACACCCCGATGTAGGCGAACCCGAAGTAGACGAAGTTCTCGGTCCAGAAACCTGCGTCCCCATATGCCGCCACTTGAGCCTGACCCTCAGGGGAGTCCGCGAGCGCCTCCAGGAGTGCGTCCTGATAGTCGTCGAGCTCCTTCTCAGCGCCGGAAAACCAGTCGTGATCGTCCAAGGCATAGACGTCGAACGGCATTGTACACCTCCACAATCGGGATCTGCGTCGAACTCAGTATACCTTTTAGGGTGTATGGATCAAGACTCCAGGCTATGAAAGCTGCGGGACGCCTGGGCTTTTCCCGGCGGTCTATCGTGACCCGCGTTGCACGACCAATAGCCAGCTCTGCCAGGGCTCGAGGTCGAGGCTGGTCTTCGCGCCGAGCGTGACGTGCACGTCGTCGAGGGCGTCGACGTAGGTGCCGTGGTGGAGGTCGCCCTCAAAGCTCACGGTCTGGGGCCGGTCGGAGAAGTTGATGACGGCGAAGACCTTGTCGCGGTCGTTCTGGCGGACGAAGCTGAGGACGCGGTCGGGGGCGCTGTTGCGGATAGGAATCATCGGCGCGCCCCAGGCGCCGTTCCAGAGCGCGGTGTTCTCCCGTTTCAGGGCGAAGAGTCGCTTGTAAAGGTCGCCGATGGGGTGGGGCTGCCAGTCGATGGGGTCCTTCTCGAAGAAGGCGAGGCGCCGGGGGTTGCCGGCCTCCTGCCCGTTGTAGATCAATGGCATGCCATCGCCGACGACGGAGAGGACGATGGCGGCCTTGAGGCCGTCGCCGAAGAGCTCGAAGGCGGTGCCTTCCCAGGCGTTCTTGTCGTGGTTGCTCACGAAGTTCATGCGGAAGGCGTCGCGGGGATAGGCCTTCTCGCGCCAGGTATAATACTTGAAGAGCGGGGCAAGATCCGCGTAGCCCTTGCAGATGGCGTGGACGGCGTCGTGCCAAGTCCAGGCGTAGGTCATGTCGAAGGCCTCGGCGTGGAGGTCGCGGGATTCCCACTCGGCGAGCATAAAGACCGGCTTGATGGCGTCGAGCTCACGGCGCGCGGTGTTCCAGAAGTCGGTGGGGAGGAAGCCGGCGACGTCACAGCGGTACCCGTCGACACCGGCCTCGCGCACCCAGTAGCAGAGGGCCTCGGTCATATAGCGCCGCAGACTGGGCTGGCTGTAGTCGAGGTCGATGATGTCCTCCCAGTCGCACCACGGTGTGGGGTGGAAGTCGCCTCTCCAGTCGCGGGCATACCACTCGGGGTGCTCGTCGACGAGAACGTTGTCCCAGGCGGTGTGGTTGGCGACCCAGTCGAGGATGACATACATCCCCTGGGCGTGGGCGGCGTCGACGAAGTGTTTCAGGTCCTCTAGCGACCCAAACTCCGGGTTGACGCTATAGTAGTCCTTGACGGCGTAGGGGCTCCCGAGGCTGCCCTTGCGGTTGACCTCGCCAATTTCGTGGATCGGCATCACCCAGAGGATCGTGGCGCCCAGGTCCTTGAGCCGAGGGAGGTGCGCCTCGGCGGCGCGGAAGGTGCCCTCGGGCGTGAACTGCCGGGTGTTGATCTGGTAGATCGTGGCGTTCTTGCTCCACTCGGGGTGCTTGAGCTTGACGTACGGGCTGGGCTGGTAGCGACTCAGGTCATCCATCTTCTCTCCTTTCGGGGCGGTCGGACCGTGCGGCGCCCACGCGCTCGGACAGGCCGGCCTGGGCAGCGGTGGGGCGCCTCGATGGTGGGATCGCGTGTCAGGTGGGCTACGGTCTGGGCTTTCTGGTTAGGGCTGCGTTGTGTGAGTCTTCATTGGATCTGAGTATAGTGGGCACGGCAGGTTTGCAAGGGAGCCTCCGCCGAAAAGTGCAACGCACTTCCACAGTGCCTCCTCTTGCGGCTGCCTCGGCCAGCCCAGGCGCCCGGTCAAGAGGTAACGACGTAAGTGCGTTGCACTTGGCGCGGCGTTACCCCCTTTGTGTTCCCGTGCCGCAGACGGCCCCGGAGAGGGGGAAGGCTTGCTGAGGCGGCGTTCTCCCCCCTCTGGGGGGAGTTGGAGGGGGGTCTGCGCCAAACAGCCACCTGCACCCCGCGCACACCCCCCTTGTGTTCCCCCCTGGGAGGGGGGAAAGGCTCGC
>JBNGCP010000080.1:13651-15249 GCA_049974845.1 Anaerolineae bacterium
GACCAGCGTCCGGTGCTGCGCGATATCTCGATCTCCTTCTTCTACGGCGCGAAGATCGGCGTGCTGGGGCTGAACGGCGCCGGGAAGTCGACGCTGCTGCGGATCTTCGCGGGGGTCGACCGGGCGTTCCGCGGCGAGACGTTGATCGCGCCGGGGTACAGCATTGGGCTCCTGGCGCAGGAGCCGCGGCTGGACGACGCCAAGACGGTGCGCGAGGTGGTGGAAGAAGGGGCGGCGGAGGCGGTGGCGCTGCTGGCGGAGTTCGACGAGATCAATGCGCGCTTCGCCGAACCGATGACCGACGACGAGATGGACGCGCTGCTCCAGCGACAGGGCGAGGTACAGGAGCGGATCGACCAGTTGGCGGCGTGGGACCTCGACTCGAAGCTGGAGCAGGCGATGGACGCGCTGCGCTGTCCGCCGGGCGAGACGCCGGTGCGGGTGCTGTCGGGCGGCGAGCGGCGCCGGGTGGCGCTCTGCCGCCTGCTGCTGCAGGCGCCGGATATCCTGCTGCTCGACGAGCCCACGAACCACTTGGATGCCGAGACGGTGGCGTGGCTGGAGCAGCACCTGCAGCGCTACCCCGGCACGGTGATCGCCGTGACCCACGACCGGTATTTCCTGGACAACGTCGCCGGGTGGATTCTGGAGCTCGACCGTGGCTACGGCATCCCGTGGCGGGGCAACTATTCCTCGTGGCTGGAGCAGAAGCAGCGGCGCTTGGCGATCGAGGCAAAGGGCGAGACGCAGCGGCAGAAGACGCTGGAGCGGGAGCTGGAGTGGATCCGGATGTCGCCGAAGGCGCGCCACGCGAAGTCGAAGGCGCGCATCAGCGCCTACGAGCAGCTGCTCAACCAGTCCTACGAGCGCGCGGCGGAGGATCTGCAGATCTATATCCCGCCGGGGCCGCGGCTGGGCGACGTGGTGATTGAGGCCGACGGGCTGACGAAGGGGTACGACGACAGGCTGCTCTTCGAGGATCTCTCATTCTCGCTGCCGCCGGGCGGCATCGTCGGCGTGATCGGGCCCAACGGCGCCGGGAAGACGACGCTCTTCCGGCTGATCACGGGCCAGGAGCAGCCCGACGGTGGGGAGATCCGCATCGGCGAGACGGTGGAGCTGGCGTACGTCGACCAGAGCCGCGACGTGCTCGATCCCGAGAAGACGGTGTGGGAGGTGATCTCGGGCGGCGAGGACTTTCTGAAGCTTGGCAATCGTGAGGTCAACTCACGGGCCTACGTGGCGCGCTTCAACTTCAGCGGGGCCGATCAGCAGAAGCCGGTGGGGCAGCTCTCGGGCGGGGAGCGGAACCGCGTCCACCTGGCGCGGATGCTCAAGTCGGGGGCGAACGTGCTGCTGCTGGACGAGCCGACGAACGACCTGGACGTGAACACGTTGCGGGCGCTGGAGGAGGCGCTGGAGGCCTTCGCGGGGTGTGTGGTGGTGATCAGCCACGATCGGTGGTTCCTCGACCGCGTCGCGACGCATATGCTGGCCTTCGAGGGCGACAGCCAGGTGACATGGTTCGATGGGAACTACACGCAGTACGAGGCGTACCGACGGGAGCGGTTGGGCGCGGAGGCGTCGCGCCCGCACCG
>JBNGCP010000081.1:0-14707 GCA_049974845.1 Anaerolineae bacterium
GGGCGGGTGATCGCAGAGGCTCCGCGCTCGCGAGGACGATGGGTAGGTTTTTGTCAGGCGCCAGAACGTCATTATAATAGGGGCTGTATGAGCTCATCCGATCCCCTGGTGGCATTCAACGCGCATCTGCTGGCCGGAGATGCTTCCTATCGGAGCGCAGGGATCTCTGTCTACATCGACAATCTTCTGCGAGCATTCGCGCGTCAGTCCCACGGCTTTCGCTTTCAGATTCTCGTGGGAGAGGGGCGCGTGCCCGAGCCCGCGGCTGGACCTGTGTTGCGGGCCGACTTTTCCACGAACCGCCCCGAGCGCCGCATTCTCTGGGAGCAGACGGTGCTGCCTCGGTTGCTGTCCCGCCTGCAGGCCGACCTCCTTCACGCACCGGCTTTCGTGGCACCGATAGCGAGCCGTTGCGCTCAGGTCATCACGGTTCACGACCTCAGCTTCTTGCGATACCCGAAGTACTTCCGCACCGGCAACCGGATCTATCTCGCCTTGATGACGGGAATCGCATGTCGCCGTGCCGCGGGGGTGATCGCCGTTTCGGACTTCACCGGTCAGGAGGTCACCAAGCTCTTGAAGGTCTCTCCCGAGCGGGTTCACACGGTCTATCACGGTGTCGCTCCGCGTTTCCGCCCCCTCCCTGAGGAGGACGTTGCCCGCTTTCGCCGGATCCACGGGTTGCCGGAGCGCTTTATCCTCTACATGGGGACGCTCGAGCCGCGCAAGAACCTGATTCGGCTGATTCAGGCCTTCGACAAGCTTCGGGATCCGAGCTTGCACCTCGTGCTCGCCGGCGCCAAGGGCTGGCTCTATGAAGAGATCTTCGCCGAAGTGGAGAGGCTGGACTTGACCGATCGGGTTCACTTCCCGGGCTTCGTCCCCGATGAGGATCAGGCTTTCTGGTATAATGCCGCTCGTGTATTTGCCTACGTTTCTGTCTATGAGGGTTTCGGCATGCCTGTCGTCGAAGCCCTTGCTTGCGGCGCGCCCACGGTGACGGCCTCGACCACATCGTTACCTGAGGCCGGCGGCTCGGGTGTCTTGCTCACGCCTCCAGATGATGTAGGCGCGATGGCTGATGCGCTGCACCGCGTGCTCTCCGATCCGGTCCTGCGCGGACGATTGCGCGAGCTCGGCTTTGCCCAGGCCGCGCGGTTCTCCTGGGACACAACGGCGCGCGAGACGGCGGAGGTCTACCGCCGGGCCTTGAGCGGAGGGGGAGCGGCATGAAGCGCTCGCGGCGGGATCGTGCGCCTTGGTGGGTGATCTTGTGGGACATCGCGATGGTCAACCTTGCGGTGATGCTGGCTTACCTCTTGCGATATCGACTGGAGTGGTTTCAAGATGTGGCCTTTGATGCACCCTATCGTGCATATCTGCCCTTCAACCTTATGTTCTCAGTTGGTGTACCGCTTGTGCTCTGGGCCACGGGTTCATATAGGAACTGGCGGACGCGGATATGGTTGGATCATTTCTTCCAAGTGACGAATGCGGCAGGGATGTCACTGATCGTCGCGCTGGCTTGGTCATTCCTCGCCAGGCCGCTGGTCTACTCTCGGCTCCTGCTCCTCGAAGCCGGCATCATCATGATCGTCCTGATCTCGCTGGATCGTGCTATTGCGTTGATGATCCAGACTCGTCTCAGACGAAAGGGCGTCGGGGTCCTGCGTGTTCTGATTGTGGGGGCGGGGGAGGTAGGACGGCGCGTGATGCGCACGGTAGTGGCTCGTCCCGGTCTGGGATATGAGATCGTCGGTTATGTCGACGATAACCCCGATAAGGGTGAGGGAAAGATCGGCCGATTCTGCGGTTTTGGGTCTGTCGACAACCTCTCGCGCGTTATCGACGAAGAGGAGGTTGATGAGGTCATCATCACGCTGCCCTGGAACTATCATCGCCGCATCCTCAGCGTCCTGCGGGCCTGCGCCCGACGGGATGTCAAAGCCCGACTGGTGCCCGATCTCTTCCAGATGAGCCTAAGCCGGGTCGAGGTCGGTGACCTGGGCGGGCTGCCGTTGATCGAGATTCAGGAGATCGCGTTCAGCCGGGGCGCGCTCGCCTTCAAGCGGGCCGTCGATCTGACCGCCGCGGTACTGGGGCTTCTATTGGGCTGGCCCATCTTCTTGGTCATTGCTCTCGCCATCAAGCTCGACTCGAAGGGGCCGGTCTTCTACAAACAGGTGCGCATCGGAGAGAACCACCGTGAGTTCATGATCTACAAGTTCCGCACGATGCGCTGTGGTGCGGATATGGAGCTCGACACGCTTAAGAACTATAATGAGGCCGATGGAGCCATCTTCAAGATGCGTGACGATCCCCGCGTCACACGCGTCGGCAGGTTCCTGCGACAGACGAGCATGGATGAGCTCCCGCAACTCGTCAATGTACTGCGGGGTGAGATGAGCCTGGTGGGGCCGCGTCCGCCGATTCCCGAGGAGGTCGCGCAGTATCAACCCTGGCACGAGAAGCGGCTGACGGTGCCGCCCGGGATGACGGGGTTGTGGCAGGTCAGCGGTCGCAGTGAGCTGACCTTTGATGAGATGGTCTTGTTGGACCTATACTACATTGAGCACTGGTCTCCTTGGCTAGATCTCGTTATCCTATTGCGAACCGTGCCAAAGGTCGTAGCTGGCGACGGCGCCTACTGAGCGGAGTGTGACAATGCCCCATTGGCAACTGAGTAAAGACGAACGCCAATCCCTCCTTGAGTTTCTCCGGACCTTGGTCCAGACCCCCAGTCCTTCCGGTCAGGAGGGGGCGGTTGCCTCGCTGCTTGCCGAGGAGATGGAGCGGCTCGGCTACCACGAGGTCTGGATGGACGACGCAGGCAACGTCTTGGGTCGTATCGGCACCGGGGAGGCATCCGGCCCTGTCCTGATGCTCAACGGTCACATGGACACGGTCGAGGTAGCCGATCCGGAAGCATGGGAGGTGGCGCCCTACGAGGCGGTAGTGAAGAACGACCGCCTTTATGGCCTGGGGGCGTGCGATATGAAGGGGGGGCTGGCGGCCATGGTCTATGGCGCCGCTCTTCTGGCCGACCGAGTCGCGCCGCGAGATATCGCCGGGTCCGTGCTGGTCGCGTGCGTGGGGCTGGAGGAGCCCTCAGAGGGCACCTGCACCCGGCGGCTCTTTGAAGAGGAAAACCTCTGTGCCGATTGGGTCGTCATCGCAGAGCCTTCAAACCTTGAGGTTGTCCGAGCACAACGCGGTCACCTGGAGATGATCCTGACGGTCAAGGGGCGATCCGCGCACTCCTCAGCCCCTCACCTGGGCGAGAACGCGATCTATGCTGCCGCCCGGCTGGTCTTTGGCCTAGAGCTTCTGGCAGATCAGCTGCCGGAGGATCCTTTTCTCGGCCCTGGAGTTCTGGCGGTGACCCAGATTGAGTCACACGCCGCGAGCCGCAACGCGGTGCCCGATCGCTGCACCCTCTTTCTCGACCGGCGCCTCACGGTTGGTGAGACCGAGGCGATGGCGTTGCTCGAAGTTCAACGGGTGATCGCCCGGGAGGGTGTAGATGCAGAGGTGCGCGTGGTGGAGGAGGCGGTCACGACGCATACTGGGCAAGTTCTTCAGGCACGCCGGGCGTCGCTCCCCTGGGCGCTGGACGAGCGTCACCCCCTCGTTCAGGCGATGGTTCAAGCAGCGCGCGAGGTTGGCCTGCGTCCCGGGGTCACCCGGTGGCATTTCGCGACCGAGGGCGCGTACACGGCGGCCGTCGCCCGCGTTCCCACCGTCGGGTTCGGACCCGGCGATCCCGCGCTTCCGCACTGCAGCAACGAATACGTCGAGATCAAACAGGTCTATGCCGCCGCCGAGGCGTATGCAGCGCTGGCGGCCCGGTTGCTGAGGCCGTGATGGGCCCCTCGCTTTCCCTCGGGCCCGGACTTGAGGCGCTGCTCCGGCGCAGGGCGCCCATCGTGGCCCTTGAGTCGGCGCTTATCACCCACGGTTTTGCGTACCCAGCCAGCGTGGCCATCACGCGGGCCATATCGCAGGCGATCCGCGACCACGGCGCGCATCCGGCTCCCATCGGCATATGGCACGGCGCACCCTGCGTCGGGCTCAGCGACGCTCAGATCGAGCGGATGGCCGCGGACGATGCGGCGCATAAGGTCAGCATCCGTGACTTGCCACTGATGTTGGTTCGGGGGGGCCACGGAGGCACCACCGTCGCGGCTACTGCGCTTCTCGCCTATCGGGCCGGGATACGCGTCTTCGCCACCGGCGGCATTGGCGGTGTGCATCGCGGCCATCCGGAGGATGTATCGGCGGATCTGCCGGTGTTGGCGTCGACGCCCATCATCGTGGTCTGTGCCGGGGCGAAATCGATCCTCGATCTGCCCCGCACGCTCGAGTTTCTTGAGACATCGGGCGTGCCCGTTGTTGGGTGGCGGATCTCAGAGTTTCCGGCGTTCTATAGTCGCGCTTCAGGCCTACCCGTCGATCTACGGGTCGAGGGGGCTGCCGAGGTCGCGGAGATCTATCGGGCGCAGCGGGCGCTCGACCTGCAGCAGGCGATCCTCGTGACCGTGCCCGTCCCTGAAGAGGATGAGGTGCCGCGCGAGGTGGTCGAACCCCTCATCGCGCGAGCATTGGAGGAGGCCGAGCACGAGGGTGTGAAGGGCAAGGCGGTCACACCGTTCATTCTGGCAAGGATGGTGGAGCTGAGTGCGGCGCGCACCAAGCGGGCCAATGAGAGCCTGTTGGTGCAGAATGCACGGGTGGCGGCAGAGATTGCCGTCGCTCTGGCCGAACTCGAGACCGCCAAAGCGTAGTCTGAGGCTTCGCAGGCGACGAGGTTCGGGGAATGCGAGCGCCGAGGGCAAGACGACCGCTGGCCCACCGAACGCCATCGCGCTCCGCCGCGGGAGCGCGACGCCATGGTTAAGGTCGCGGCGACTCCCCAAGGGATCATCATTGAGGGCCGGCCCGCGCTGATTCAGGCCGGAGCGCTGCACTACTTCCGACTGCCCCATCCTGATCTCTGGCGACCCGGCCTGGAGCGGATGCGCATGGCCGGGCTGAACGCGGCGCTGATCCCGTTCCCCTGGGCGTATCATAGTCCCGCGCCTGGCTTCTACGATTTCACCGGCCCTCGTGACCTTCCAAAGTTGTTAGATGAGGCGGAGCGTGCCGGGCTGTGGTTGATCGCTCACCTGGGTCCGTGGCTGGGGCTGGGACTCGATACTGGTGGCGTGCCCGTCTGGGCGCGTTCCTCGCTGGGTGCCGGCGCCCTTGAGACAGCCTCGCTCTTCGAGCGGGCCCCCGCCTTTGTCAGGCACGTGTCCGCTTGGTGGGATCGTCTTCTCGTTCACCTCCGTGATCGTCCTAATCTCATCCTGGCGGCGGTCGACCTCGGCCAACACAACCTGGGGAGCGCATCGGCTGATGCGCCAGCCGGTGAAGCGCTGGCACCGTGGGTTGCGCTGCTGCGCGAGAAGGGTGTGACGGTGCCCTGCCTGGTGCCGACGGTCGACGGGCTCGTGCCGGGTGTCGGCGAGGGTGTAGTGTCTTGGACGCCCTTGGGGCTCACGGATGTGTCGACACCGCCCTCGGCCTTGCCCTCATCGGAGGTCGCGATGATTGACGCTGCCACGACGCCGACCTGGACGGCGGGTCGGCGGGTCGCGCCGTCGCAGACGGACCAGCCGATGCACCTGAGATCGCTGATGGCGCGGGCCGTTGGCAAAGGGTTCACGTCCCTGGTGATCTCGCCCGTCCACCGTGGCGTGAATTGGGGGTGGTGGGCCACAGCAGGAGCGCCCTCGCTGTCGGGGCATGGCGCGCCGCTCGCGGAAGCCGACGGCCTCGACGCTGCGGCGGTGCGGTTTCGGCGCATGGTGCACACGCTTGAGACACTGGGCAATGTGCTGGTTACGCCGCCGGCTGGATCGGGCAGGCGCGACGATCCGCTCGGTGCCGTTGATACAGTCGCCCCTGACTTTCATGCGGATCCGCCCGAGGGGCTTCTCGCGGCGCGCAAACACCGAGACGGGACGGTAGCGGTCCTAGAGAATGGGCAACGTGAGGAGATGTACGTTCATCTATTGGGTGCCTGGGGGGGACAGGGCGTTGCCGTAGAGGACATTTCCGTGGCCTCCGAAAGCGTGCTTGTGCTTCCGCTGCGATGGCAGTTGCCGGGGGGACGTCTGCTCTCCACGACGATGGAGCCGGTTCTGCACACCGTCGTCGCCGGGCGCGAGCTGGTGATTTTGGAGAACCGCGTGGGCGGCGAGGTACGCCTGCCGGCGGAGTTCCGCCCCCGCCACCGGCGGGGGGCTGTCTTTGTGGAGCGCGGCCCACAGGCGGTCGAGGCGCATTTCGATGCGGCGCGTGTCGCCTCCCTGGTGCTCGACGGTGGGGATCACCAGACGGTGCTCCAGCTGCTGGCGCTCGCGCCAGAGCTGGCCGGGCGCGTCTGGCCCTTGGACGACGCGTGGCGCAAGACCCCGGCTTTTCCGGCGACCTGGATGCCCTCGGCGGAGGAGCCGGCTCGGGGGGTGGTCATCGGGCCGGAGGGCGTGGTGCCCGTCCCGGACGGCAGCTTCCGGTATCTGACGCGCGACAAGGGCTTTGGGTATCGCTGGGGGCCATGGCGGGGCAGCGATCCCCATACTTGGTTGGCGCCCATAAGCTGGCGTGCCCCCGCCGGTGTCGATATCCCGTCGCTTACCTGGGAGTCTCGCCCTGGCGCACCCGAAGTGTTGCCTGCGTACGACGACCGCAGTTGGCAACCGGTGGCGCCGGGCACCGATCTGAGCATGGAAGAGCAGGGCGTCGACTATGGGTTTGTCTGGTATCGCGGTCATTTCACCGGGCGAGCTACGGCTGTGACGCTTGCCTGCCGGCACGCCTGCGATCTCTTTCTGAACGGCATTCACGTAGCCTCTCTTAATCCCCCACCGGACCTCGGGCCTGTCCGGCCGAAGACGCTGCCGCTCCCGCCCCGTCATCTGCGTGAGCGCAATGTGCTGGCCTGTCTCGTCGAGAATCAAGGACGCGCTGTGGCGTGGGCGCACGCGATGGAATCGTATGGGCTGATCTCCTGCGAGCTCGAGGGTGCGTCCGTAGACGCCTGGCGTATCCGTGGGGGGCTGACCGGTGAGATCCGCGTGCAGGGCTTCTACGGTTTTGCCGACTTCGACCTCGTCGACGGTGAGGGCACCGGGGATGTGACCTGGCATCGCAGCGTCTTTGATCTCGGCTTTCCGGTCGACACGGAGGTGTCCCTGTTCTTATATCTAGATCAGACGCCCACTAAGTGCTATGTTTTCCTCAACGGTCAGATGATCGGGCGCCAATGGTATCCACGCGATGCCGAGCGCCGGTTCTGGTTGCCTGATGGGCTGTTGCGGCGCGCCGGACCGAACGAGTTGCTGATTGCCCAGTGGACGCGCGGTGCGGATCCGGGCTTGGGGATCGCGCGCCTGGAGGCCGGTAGGCCGCAGACCTGGCATACCCACGAGGCAAGCTAAGACCCCTGGCGATGCCGCCAGGGGTCTCCAAAGCCCGGTTTTCCGCCGTGTAAGCGTCTGTGTCTAGGAGTCGAAGAGAGGCGTGCTCAGATAGCGCTCACCGGTGTCGGGAAGCACCGCCACCACAGTCTTGTCCGCACCCAGCCGTTCCGCGACCTCCAAGGCTGCCACGGTCGCAGCGCCCGAGGACATCCCCACGAGCAGCCCTTCCTGGCGCGCCAAACGGCGCGTCATCTCCCACGCGTCCTCGCTCTTCACGCGAATGACCTCACTCACGATATCTATGTCCATGACCGGCGGCATGAAGCCTGCGCCAATGCCTTGGATCTTGTGCTCGCCCGCCTCGCCGCCGGAGAGCACCGGAGAGCCCGCAGGCTCGATGGCGAAGATCTTCACGTGGGGCGCCTCCTCCCGAAAACGGCGCCCGACCCCGGTGATGGTGCCGCCGGTGCCGACACCGGCGACGAAAGCGTCGAGGTCCGGCACCTGTGCTAAGATCTCGGGGCCGGTCGTGCGATAGTGGACCTCGGGATTGGCGGGGTTCTCAAACTGGTTGGGCAGGACCGCTCCCGGGTTCTCCGCCGCAATCTCCTCGGCTTTGGCAATGGCGGCTTTGATCCCCTCCTCACCGGGCGTCAGCACCAGGTCTGCGCCATAGGCCTGGAAGAGCTTCCGGCGCTCGACGCTCAGTGAGTCTGGCATAACCAGGATCAAACGATATCCCTTGTAGGCCGCGACCATCGCCAGGCCGATTCCCGTGTTTCCGCTGGTTGGCTCGACGATCAGCCCACCGGGTTTCAGCTTTCCCTCCCGCTCCGCCGCCTCGACCATCGACAGGGCGATGCGCTCTTTCACGCACCCGCCTGGATTTTGACGTTCCAGCTTGGCCCATACGGCCGCCATCCCCGGCGAGACGACCCGCGACAAGTGCACGACGGGCGTCCGCCCGATGAGATCCAGCACGTTATCCGCCACAGCCCCCATGAACCCCTCTGGTCTCAGGACCACGTCTCCACTCCTTCCTCTACCACGCGGTCGGGCACCGGCTCATCCGACCCGGTCGGCTCGCGCGCGGTGTCCTCTCTAAGCGTGGAAGCCAATGCCTCTAGCTGCGTTTCCAGATCCGCAATCCGCTCACTCATCTCCTGAAGGCGCTCCGTCACGACGTCGGGCAGCTCCTCGTGGTGCAGGTCGGGCTTCCGACGGCACGCCACGCCATTCACCTTGACGACCCTGCCGGGGACGCCGACGACGGTGGCGTAGGGCGGAACCGACTTCACGACGACGGCGCCGGATCCGATCTTGCTGTTATCGCCAATCTCAATGGGTCCGAGAATCACAGCATTGGAGCCGACGACGATGCCGTTGCCCAGGGTCGGATGACGCTTCTTTCGTTCGAGGGAGACGCCGCCCAGCACGACGCCCTTGTACATCAGCACGTCGTCGCCGACCTCGGCAGTCTCGCCGATGACCACACCCATCCCGTGATCGATGAAGAATCGGCGTCCGATCGTCGCGCCCGGGTGGATCTCGATGCCGGTGAGCCAGCGGGAGATGTGCGACAGAAACCGTGCGGGGAAGCGCCAACCGCGCGTCCAAAGGGCGTGGGCCACGCGGTGCATCCAGATCGCGTGCAGCCCCGGATAACTCGTGACCACCTCGATGACGCTTCTGGCGGCGGGATCCTTGTTGAAGACGGTTTGCACGTCTTCGCGAAATCGCTGCCAGAGGTTGGGATGCTCGTAAAGGCGCTCGCCCTCAGGGAGACACGTGCATTGGCCGCAGCACTTGCCACACTTGGGGCAAGTCCCCCCATTGTATGCCTGCGGTGAAGTCAGTTCCATCTCGCCTCTCGCTTCCCTCCATCGCTGATGACAGATCTAATAAATATGATGTCCATCTAGGAATTATACGTGAGCACGATGCTTTTGTCAAAGACCTATCGGATCTGGGCATCATGACCTTGGCTGTCGCTGACCGGACCTCATTTTACTGCAAATGCGCGCTCGGTCGAGGAGCGGAAGCCCGAAAGGCCGACGATGGACGCGCCCGTTGTGAAGCTGAAACGGACTCGTAATGTGCCGGGACTTGCCAACCCCCCTGGTTTGAGTATCATTGAGATGAGGATGGTTCTCGATCCTGCCCCGTCGCAGAGGTCGCAGTGACCATGCCTATCGGCCAGACGCACCATCGGTGGTCCGGGAGTTGAGTCACTTCACCGGCTTCCATACCCCGGACGCTAGCTTAATCGTACAAGAGAGTCATTATGATCCTTGAGGTATTGCGGGATCCCGGCTCCTTCTCGCTGGAGCTCCCGCTTTCCATATTGAGTCTGGTGCTGCTGGTGGCAAACCTGTCCCTCATCGCCTGGATCCTCTGGCATCACCGGAACCGTCTGGCCAGCCTGGGGATCACGCGCTGGATCGTTCTCGGTATCACATTGGTTCTGATCCCCTTGGTGCATCGCTTCCTGGCTGTGAGCTGGGCCGAGGAAGTGGTCATCCCGCCGGGCCCGATGAACGTCCTGCCCTTCAGCTCAGCCATCTCCCTTCCCGGCATTCTCCTGATCGCAGCGATGGCGTATGCTTTGGGGCCAGCTCCAGGCCTTATCGCCGCGCTGGTGGGAGGGCTCACCTGGGCCCGCTACACGCCACTCATCGTGACCGACGTGCTGGCGCTGTCGATGTGGGGCTATCTGGCCGGGGCTTTTCTTCACCAGCACTATCGCGGTGACGTTTTCAAGATCCTGCGGCAGCCGTTGGCGGCCTTTACCCTAGCCTCGTTCATCACCGTTCTCTTGCTCTCCGGGAGCCGTCTTGCAGCCAGCCGCTTGTCCGACGGGCTGCGGATCATCGACTTTGTGGTGGTGCTCTGGCGCAATGAGTTGCCGTTATGGATGATCGTGGGATTTGGCCTCGGTGTCGTCTTTCAGGCAATTGCTCGGAATCCTGTCTGGCGTCTGCCCCAGCACGGGGACATTCCTTCCATCTATAGCCGCTCCCTTGCAGCGCAGTTCATGGTGCTCAGCGTTCCTCTGGTCGTGCTGAGCATGCTCTTCTCGGTCTTTGCGGTCACCAATCGCAGCCTGTCTCTGGCGCGTGAGCAATCGATATTGGAGATGCAGCGTAGCGCGATCACGGCAGGCAAGCACATTCAGCAGTTCTACGTCACCGGTCGCAGTCTCGTTCAGGCGTTCTCCCAGGAGCCGCAACTGCTGAGCACGGATTCGCGGCTGCAGGATGAGACGTTGAATATCGCGCTGCGCGTGGTGCCGTTCTTCCAACAGATGCTGCTCGTCCGCCAACAGAGCGGGGAGTTTCTCGTGGAGGCTGCCACGCCCGTCTCCCCTGGCGATGTCACGTTGACCGCTGAGGAGCTGCAGGCGCTTGAGGAGCTCGACGTGTTGGGCGTTGGGACACGGGAGACCCAGATCACCGAGCTCTCCTTCAATGCGCAGTTGATGGATACGGGCTACAGCGTTGTGGGCACGGTCCCGTCCGGGTCGGACAATGGCAGCGGGGACCCTGAGTGGTTTTTGATTGGTCGTGCACTGATCGACGTGCATTCGGATATTCAGGCGGCTCTTCTCGCGTTGCAGAAACAGCGTGAGTCGGAGACGGCCGAGGTTGTCTATGAGTACACCGGGTTCTTGGTGGACGAGTATGACTGGATCGTCGCCCATCCCGATGAGGAGAAAGTGCACACCGTCTACGCTGTGAGCGGGGCTGTCAACCGTGAAGTCATCGGCAACGGCACGGTCTTTGAGTCCCTGACGCCTGAGGGTGAGCATATTCTCGTTTACGTGCACGAGATGGCAGGCATCCCGCTGCGCATCGTCATGGAGCTCCCCTACATTACCGTCCTGGAGACCGCTCAGAAGACGTCTGGATCGTTGATCCTCGTCCAGTTGGCCTTTGGGTTGCTGCTCAGTGCTGCTATTCCCGTCCTCTCGACACGCATCACGCGCCCTCTGAACTCCCTGGCCCAGGCGGCGAACCGCATCGCCCACGGTGACCTTCAGAGCAAGGTGGAGTTGGAGGGCGACGACGAGGTAGCCCAGCTCGGGGATGCTTTCGAACAGATGCGTCTCCGCCTTCAGGAACGTCTGAACGACCTCTCATTGCTGCTCAACATTGCGCAGGAGGTCTCGGCGACGCTCGATCTGGAGCGCGGCATCGTGCCGGTGCTTGAGGGCGCGTTGGTCGAGTCCTCGGGGTCGGTCGCGCGGTTCATCACGCTGCGAGAAAACGGAAGGCAGGTTCAGGTCTATTCGGCCGGAGAGGCAGAGGGCGATTTCAGCCGCTTGGACCGGGCTTTGACGGCGGCGTTGCTTCGCCGCAAGGATCCCTTAGTGATCTCCGACCTGGCCCAGGCGCCACAACACATACGCGCGGGGACATCGCTCAAGAGCTTGGCGGCGTTCCCTGTCCGATCTCAGGACAGCACGGTCGCGATTCTGTGGGTGGGGGCCAATGAAGTGGAGCTCTTCGAGGAAGCTCGGGTGAACTTCCTCTCGACGTTGGCGAGCCAGGCGACGGTCCTGATCGAGAACGCCCGGCTCTTCCAGACCGCTGAGGGTGGACGCCAGCGACTGGCTGCCATTCTGTCGAGCACCCGTGACGCGATCCTCGTCGTCGACGCCGAAGGCCGCCTTCTGTTGACCAATCCCGCTGCACAGCGGTTGTTGGGGATCAGTCGGGCGGCTGTGGGGCAATCGATGTCCGCGTTTGGGCTGCCGGAGCCGTTGCTGGAGGCGTTGGCGGCGCATACGACGACCGCCCGTCGGATGCGGCGGTACGAGATGGCGCTGCCCAAGAGCCTGCGGTCTACGGTCGCCGGTTCGAGTGATGAGACGCTGCCTTCGGTGGAGATCCCTCTGGACGATGGGCGCACGTACTATGCTAACATGGCTCCCATCAAAAACAGCGAGGGGCTCACGGTGGGTGTCGTGGTCGTGATGCAGGACGTCACCCACTTCAAGGAGCTGAACGAGCTCAAGTCCGAGTTCGTTGCCACCGTTTCCCACGACCTGCGGGCGCCGCTGACCTTTATGCGCGGCTATACGACCATGCTCTCCATGGTCGGGGAGCTCAACGAGCGCCAGCGCGACTATATGCAGCGTATCCTGGAGGGGATCGAGCAGATGAACAGCCTGGTCGGTGATCTTTTGGATCTGCGCCGGGTTGAAGCCGGGGTTGGCATCCGCCAGGAACCGTGCCGGCTTGGCCTGATCCTCGTCGAGGCGGTGGAGGCCATGCGGGCCCGCGCCAGCGCTAAGGGCGTCGACCTGCGGCTGGAGCCCTCTGAGGGCTCACCCACCATCGTGGGCGATCGGACGCTGCTCCGGCAGTCGGTGAGCAACCTGGTGGACAACGCTGTCAAGTACACGCCCTCAGGCGGGGAGGTCGTGGTGGGACTCGACATCACCGAGGACACGGCGACGGTGCGCGTCTCCGATACCGGCATTGGCATCTCTCCTGGGGATCAGGTGCGGCTCTTTGAGAAGTTCTACCGGATCAAGCGCCGTGAGACGGGGAACGTGCAGGGCACGGGCCTCGGACTGGCGCTGGTGAAGTCCATCGTCGAGAAGCACGGCGGACGGGTCTGGGTCGAGAGCGCTCTAAACCACGGGAGTACCTTCTACATTCAGCTGCCGCTGCCGGCGGAAGAGGTCACAGAGGCCCGCATCTGAGCCACAGCACGTACCCAAGGCGGTCCGCGTCTGCCCCGACGGTCCACTCAGGCACAGTGCCCGCGCTTCCCGGCGCGCTTGAGAGAATTCCCCGGACGGGCGCTAAGGGTTACAGGTGCTGCAGGGCGTATACCCTTGCGCGATGGCCTCTTCGCGGTCCTCAAAGGTGACGCGATGATCCTCTCGGATGTTCTGTGCCCACCGGCAGCCCACTCGATGGAACTTGTCCCTCTCGATGCTGGCTACCAACGTCGGCTGGGGCCGTTCCGCTTCTTGTTTCTCTTCTTCCGGAGGCGCAGGCACTGAAGCACTTTCCTCCTCTGTCGCGCGCGAGGGTGCGGTGGATATGGGAATATGCACCGGCTTCGCTCGTTCTGGTTCCGGCTCGCGGTCCTGCACGGCGTGCCGGTCTTGTCCTTTGAGGAGACGCTTCCCGAGATAGAGACAGATGGCGGGGATCGCGACCGCGGCGCCGAGTAGTGTGAAACCGATCACTTTGAGCGTCTTGGTCAGGCGATTGGGTGCCTCCTCGGTCTTCGTCGGGGCTTCGGCGGCCTCTGGGGATTCCTGCGGTTTCTCCATCGCTTCACCTCCTGGTGGGCGAATGCAGCTGCCTATGGCGCTGTGGCTCTGAGTTGCATCTTCATTATAGCATGGCTGCCCCTGGACCCAACAGATGGACTGCGCCCAAGCGGGGGGACGGGCGGCGGAGGCTAGAGCGCGATGTAGCTGGGGTTGAGCAGCCCGGCCGATATCTCTGCGGCCAGAGGACAGCACTCGCTGATGAGCGTGCGCAGGGCCTGCAAATTCTCGCGCTTCTTGGCGTTGCGTTCTTCTCGGGCTGTCGCTGTGAAATAGCGATGCTGCTGGAGGAAGCGCAACTGCTGCCCGTACCAGATGCTATCGGGCACGATGACGCCGCCAGCCGCGGACTCGGCACGGAGCGAGCGGTTGCGTGCGAAGAAGTCATCACGACCGAGCACGTCAAGGTCGGCATCGGCCAGGATCCGATCGAGAAGGGTGCGCGGCGACTGAGGGATACGGGTGGCGGCGATCATACCGGTCACTACGTCTATGTGAACCGGCGAATATCCAAAATGGGGCAAGACTTCCTCAGCAATGAGGGCGCTGCAGAGCTCGTGGTCATGGCATTGCTCTACGAACCCAAGGTCGTGGAAGTAGGCGGCGGTGCCGACCAGCAGACGCGAGACATCGGGAAGGCCCTCCCGCTCTGCCAGCCATTCGGCTCGCGGCGCCACCTCGTCTCGCGTGTGCCAGAGAGAGTGGTAGAAGAGGGTGGAGGGCAGCTCCCGCTCTAGACGCCGGAGAGCGTAAGCTTTGGCGCCCTCGTAATCTGGTAGGTTCGTAGATTGTTTCGCCATTACATATCCCATATTCGCTTTACAGGTCGATGTCCCTTGTGCTTGTTATAACGAGACCAAGGTGCGCCAAGCTCTGACTCGGCGCCTCGTTGTGCGCACACAGCATCTAGTATACCACACTCCGCGCGGGTTGGGGCAAGCAGTTTGGC
>JBNGCP010000082.1:0-95 GCA_049974845.1 Anaerolineae bacterium
TGATTCGAGGGGCGGGGAGGCTGAATCACTGATGGCACTGAGGGGATGATGACACTGATGGTGTTCGGATGAGCGGGTGCTGTGGGCTGCGGAAG
>JBNGCP010000082.1:195-14608 GCA_049974845.1 Anaerolineae bacterium
GGTGCTGAGTTGAGGTGGGGATTCAGTGGCATCCGTGGTTTCAGTGGAATCAGTGGTTCGGGGGGCGGGGTGGCTGAATCACTGATGGCACTGAGGGGAATGATGACACTGATGGTGTTCGGGTGAGTGGGTGCTGTGGGCTGCGGAAGGGTGCTGAGTTGAGGTGGGGATTCAGTGGCATCCGTGGTTTCAGTGGAATCAGTGATTCGAAGGGCGGGGAGGCTGAATCACTGATGGCACTGAGGGGATGATGACACTGATGGAGTTGGGGTGAGCGGCGCGTTGGGTGAGGAGAGATGTCTTGGCGAAGGGGATCAGTGGCATCCGTGGTTTCAGTGGAATCAGTGATTCAGACGATGGGGGTGGGGAATGCGCGATGGCTTTGCGGATGAGCGCTATCCGTTGTCGGCGCTGACGGGGCGAATCATTGGCGCTGCACAGGAGGTACATCGCACGCTGGGCCCCGGTTTCGAGGAGGTCATCTATCAGCGGGCGTTGGCAAAGGAGTTGCCCCTACACGAGCTGGAGTTCGAGCGCGAGGCGTGGATCGATGTGATCTACAAAGGGGAGAAAGTCGGGCGGAAGCGCGTGGACTTCGTGATCGGCGACGGGAGCGGCGACGTGATGGTGGAGATCAAGGCGAAGGCGGCGCTGGAGGACGTGGACTTCGTGCAGACGTTGTCGTATCTGAAGGCGTCGGGGTATAGGGTGGGGCTGCTGATCAACTTCGGGGGGCAGCGGCTGGTGGTTAGAAGATTGGCGAACTAGCGTGTCTGGGTAAGGAGAGCGACATGAATTTCGCGACCTTTGCAGTCTGTTTTGTCATCGGTGGCCTTTTAGGTCTGGCTGCCGGCATATTGATCGCCTGGCTGTTGATGGTGCGGCCCAGGGAGGACGAACGTGCAAAGGCGCACGCCGAGCTGGAGAAGTTGAGGGTGCAGCATGAGGCGGACGCGGAGAAGCTGGTATGGCTTGAGAAGGCAGAGACGCAATTGCGTGAGGCATTTGAGGCGCTCGCCAGCCAGTCTCTTCGGACCAATGCGGATGAGTTCCTGAATCGGTCAAAGGCGGAGCTCTCGCAGTTTGTGACGCCGCTCTCTGAGGATCTGAGCAAGCTGGACACGCGCATTCATGAGCTTGAGGAGAAGCGCGCGGGTGCGTATGAGGGGCTAAAAGAGCGCCTGCAGCAGTTGGGCTAGGCCCAAGCGTTGCTGCAGGAGACGACCACGACGCTCAGGGAGGCGCTGAGGTCCTCCGGTACCCGGGGACAGTGGGGTGAGTTGCAGCTTCGTCGAGTCGTGGAACTGGCCGGGATGGTTGAGCACGTGGACTTCGAGGAGCAGGTCACGACTGACGACGGCCGACCTGACCTGGTCGTCAATCTGCCCAACGGTGGGGTCGTGCCGGTTGACGCCAAGGTGCCCATGGATGCCTATCTGGAGGCCGCAGCAGCGGAGGACACAGACATCCTCAGGGCGAAGCTTGATGTCCACGCGAAAGCTGTGAGGTCGCGAGTCAGGGAGCTCGCGCGGAAGCGCTATTGGGCACAGTTCGATCAGGCGCCGGAGTTCGTTGTGATGTTTGTTCCGAACGAATCGTGTCTCAGTGCAGCTTTTGAGTGTGATGGCTCGCTGCTCGATGACGCGATGGCGGCGCGAATCCTCATCGCCTCACCCGTGACCTTGCTGGCCGTGCTCAAGGCCGTCGCTTACGGCTGGCAGCAGGTGCGCGTTGCAGAGAATGCCCGGGAGATCGCCGATGAGGGCAAGATGCTGTATCGGCGTATCGCGAAGCTTGCCGAGTATATTGACGATCTGGGGCGCAGCCTGGATGGCGCGGTCGCGGCATACAATAACACGATTGGCTCGCTCGAACTCCGCTTGCTGCCTTCCGCACGTAGATTCAAGGAGCTGGGGGTGGAAGCCAGTGCCATGCCAGCGGTCGAGCCGATTGACCGCACCACGCGGAGGTTGACCGCGGATGAGATGGGTTGAGGGTTCGTGGGTGAGACGGTGCGATCGATGGAATCACTGATGGCACTAAGGGGATGATGACACTGAGGGTGTTTGGGGAGCGTGCGTTGTGGGCTGAGGGCCGCCGGGTTGGGGAAGGGGGAGTTGTGACCGCGTGTGGTTTGACGCCATCATAGCATGGTGGATGTCGAAAGCGAGAAGACGAGTGTTCCGGAGGTGGTGGCTCGATGGCAAAGACCAACAAACAACGGGTGCTCGACTATCTGCAATCGATCGCCCCGGACTACGTGACCAACGCAGATATCCGGGAGGCGACGGGTGTTGAGCCCCACCAGCAGGTGTATATGCTCACGCAAGAGCTGAAGAGAGAGAACCGCATCGAGGGCGAACAGCGCGGGCGGGTTTGGTTCTTTCGGGCGGCCTCGGTGCCGGTCAGCCGGCTGGGGAGACCTCAGCAGCAGACTGTAGCGGAGCGAGAAGCGAGGGCTGACGTCGAGGAAGTCACGTCGGATATCACCCCGGCGGCGTTCGAACATCTGGCGGGCAGGGTGATGAGCCGGCATTTCGGCGTGAGGCTTGGCCCAGACCAGGTGAACGACGTGCCCAAGCGGTTCGACTTCGTTTCGCCCGACGGTCGGATCGTGGGGGACGCCAAGTACTACACGCTGGTTGGGGGAGAGCGATTGCCGCCAGCGAAGTTCTCGGTGATTGCGGAGCATGTGTGGCTGCTGGAGAAGACCGGGGCACCGACGACGTTTCTGGTTTTCGGCAACGACCGCCGGGTGCCGGAGTTGTGGTTAGCGCGGTATGGGCAGTTGGTGGACGATGTCGGCTTTTTCTTCCTGACTGATGAGGGTGAGCTGGAGCGCCTGGTGACGTGAGGGTAAGGAGAGCGCATCTATGACTTGGTTCATCACCCATAAGCCGGCGTACGATATGGATTTCGTCGAGTTGTCGAAGGAGCTGCAGAAGCGGGCGACGCAGGCGCACGCGGAGTTGGAGAAGGATCCGGTGACGCCGCGGGGCAACACGATCAAGCCGCTGCAGGGGTGGGAGAATCTGTGGCGGTACCGGATCGGCGATTACCGGCTGATCTATGCAGCGGATCCTGCCAGCAATTTGGTGCAACTGCTGGCGATAGGGCCGCGGAAGGACGTCTACGAGCGCTTCAATTACCCTGCAGACGCGGCGCAGCGGTCCGAGATCGCCTTCGGGCCCGAGCTGGCTGCTGGCCTAACGCCCGAGCGGAAGGTGCCTGAATGGCTGTCCCATCCTGAGTGGTACCAGCCCCAGAGGGAGCGTGAGGAGGCGGTGGCGCAGCGGCTGCCCCAGAAGCTGACGCCCGGCCGGCTGCATCGCTGGCGGGTACCGGACGAGTACCACGACGCACTGATGCGCTGTCTGACAGAGGAGGAGCTGGTAGCGGCGGATGTCCCAGGGTGGGTCCTCGAGCGGGTGATGGATGCGCTGTGGCCTCCAAAGATCGCGCAATTGGCCCGGCAGAAGGATCAGCTTCTGCTCCAGCCGGAGGATCTGCAACGGTATGCAGAGGGCAAGCTTCACGGTTTCCTGCTGCACCTGGATGAGGCCCAGCGGCGCTATGTGGATTGGGCGCTCTCCGGTCCCACTCTGGTCAAGGGCGGGCCGGGTTCGGGCAAGTCCACCGTCGCGCTCTATCGGACTAAGACGCTGGTGGAGCACGCGCTGTCCACGTCGGGTGAGGTGCCCAGCGTGCTCTTTACGACCTTCACCAATGCGCTCACGAACTTCAGTGCCTCGCTGTTGTGCCAGTTGCTGCGTGATGGGCTGGGATTGGAGGGCTATCATCTGCCGCCGGCGGTTCAGGTGACCACGGTCGACAAGGTGGCGATGTCGATCGTGCGCAGGGCACAGGGTTGGGTGCGCCCGGCTGACCGCGACGCCCGAAGAGAGGCGCTGCACTACGCTCGCACGGCCGGCCGACAGCCGGCCCTTGACGGTCTCGAGGCGCTTCTCAGCGTCGGCGCACTGCAGAACCTGCGCGATAGTTACCTGCTGGAGGAGTTCACCTGGGTGATTGAGGGCCAGAACTGCCGCACGCTGGAGGACTATCTCGACGCACAGCGGGCGGGGCGTGGCGTACCCTTCGGCCGATCGCTGCGGGAACGCGTCTGGGATCTGTATGAGGCCTATGTCGACCACCTTGAGCGGCAGGGACTAGTCACCTGGGGACAGCTGCGGCAACTGGCGTTGGCCCTGGTCCAAAAGGGGCGCTTTGAGCAGCGATGGGACTACGTGATCGTCGATGAGGCGCAGGATCTGACACCTGTCGCTCTGGCACTCTGCGTGGAGCTCTGCCGTGACCCGGCGGGTTTGTTTCTCACGGCGGATGCCAACCAATCGCTCTACAATCGTGGCTTCCGCTGGAAGAACGTCCACGAGCAACTGCAGGTGCAGGGACGCACTCGCATCCTACGGCGTAACTACCGCAGCACGCGTCAGATCGCGATCGCGGCCGGTGACCTGCTGAGGGGCATGGAGGAGGCCGATTCAGAAGCCGCGCAGCAGGACTTCGTGCACGCTGGTCCGCTCCCGGTGATCTACGCGGCAGAGGGCACCGCGGATCAGGCGCGTTGGCTGACCGAGAGCCTGTGGCTGGCTGCCCAGGAGCTGCGCCTACCGATCAACAGCGCAGCAGTGTTGGTGCCGACCAACCATCTCGCGGAGAACCTCGCGGGGCTTCTGAAGGGGAGGGGCTTGCCGGCGCGATACGTTAGGAGCCAAGAGGTACGACTGGAGGAGCGCTGTGTGAAGGTGATGACGCTCCACGCGGCCAAAGGACTGGAGTTCCCGATTGTGGCCATCGCACACGTCGAGGCCGATCGGCTGCCGCGCGACTCACAGGCCACCGACCCTGAAGAGATCAAGGAGCATCTCTACGATCAGCGACGCCTCTTCTACGTCGGGTGCACGCGGGCGATGCGTCATCTCTTTGTCACGTATGACCGCTCTCTGCCGTCGCCGTTTATAGATCTACTTACAGACGATCACTGGCTGAAGCTGGCCTGATTGAGGAGGTGTTATGTCCGATCACTGCGTGGTCCTGACGCACGCTGTTCTGGAGGATCCAATCCTGGCGCATGAGTTGGCAACACGGGTCAGCGACGAAGACCTGCAGCTCGATTTCAGCGACGTGGAGCGGGTGACGCCGGCGTTTGCGGAAGCGATGTGCAGGGCTATCGTGGCAGCGCGATCCCCGGCAGTGTTGTCAAATGCGCTCCTGGTGGACACGATGCGGCCGGAGGTGCAGCAGGCGTTTATGCCGGCGATTGTGTCGGCCCTGAGCCCGGCGGCAGAGCCGGGCTCGAAGCCGGCACGGCCCACTAGCTCGCAAGATCCAGCGGGATCCGCGCGTCCGTCGCAGCCGGTGAGTTATCCTCCGACGATGCAGCCATTGACGACGGCAGTCAACCCCTTCGAGGTGCTGGAGCACGTGCGAGCCGACTACCGGACGTATGTCGAGACGTTCCAGCGCTTCCAGGATCCCGCCATTCGCGATTGGGTGATGGCGCGCATTGAGAATGGGACGTTGCTCTGGAAGCCGCCCTACATTCAGCTCTCGCGCCCCTTTGCGGCGGGCGAACCCCTCCCTGCTCTGGTCGATGCAGGCCTGCTGCATCCGGGGGTGCTCAAGGTCTTCCGCCGCGACCTGGAGGATCCTGAGTCGGAGGTGATCTCCCCGTACCGGCATCAGACCGAGGCTGTTCGCGCGATCCTGGGCGACGCCGGGGCCAACGTCGTAGTTGCGACGGGGACAGGATCAGGCAAGTCCTTCGCGTTCGGCATCCCAATCGTCTCCGAGGCGCTGCGCGATCGAGAGCGGGGCATCGTGGGGATCAAGGCGGTGATCGTCTACCCGATGAATGCCCTGGCCAACTCACAGTATGATGACTTCGCCGCGCGGCTTCACACCAGTGGCTTGACCATCGCCCGGTACACGGGGGACACACCGTTCTCGGAAAGTGAAGCTCTGGAGCAGCACAAGCGCACCACCGGACGTGAGACCCCCTACGACAGCGAGATCCTATCCCGTGAGCGGATCCAGACGGAGCCGCCGGACATCTTGATGACCAACTATGTGATGTTGGAGCTGCTCTTGACGCGCTTTGAGGATCGCAAGCTCTTCGCAACGCCAGGTGTGCTGTCCTTCCTCGTCTTGGACGAGGTCCATACGTATACGGGCAAGCGAGGCGCTGACGTTGCCGCACTGATCCGGCGGCTGAAGCAACACACGGGGACGACGGGGACGCTCCGTTGCATCGCGACCAGCGCCACGGTTGAGAGCACGGGGGAGACGAGCGCCGGGGAAGCGGTCGCCGACTTTGCGACCAGGCTCTTCGGCGAGCCCTTTAGCGCAGCCAATGTGGTTACCGAGTCATACGCCGCGTGGCCCGCGGACCTCGATCCGGACGTCCGGCGACTCGCCGATGCGCTGGCAGCGCGGCCCTTGGCGCTGTCGGAGCTGGCCGATGAGGTGGGGATGGCGCCCGAGGAGATTGCTGCCACGCTCCTGGCGCAGCGGGGCGACAAAGCCAGCGATGACGAGCATCGCATGGCCCCCAAGCTCCACGCGTTCTTCTCGCAGGGGCGGGCGATCTCAGCATGCCTGGATCCGGATGATCCGCATCTCAACGACCGCGGAGAACGCGTCTGCCCAGTCTGCGCGGAGGCCGGACGGGCCGGGGTTCCGACCTTCCCGCTGGTCTTCTGTCGAGCTTGTGGGCAGGAGTACTGGTCGGTCGCCGTCGATGAGGAGAACCACCTACACCCGGCCGAATTGGATGCGGTCGATCTGCCGGGGAAAGCCGGCTATCTGATGCGCGGTCACGAGGAGATCAATCTGCCGGACCACTGGCTCACCAAGACGGGGAGAGTCAAGGGAGGAAAGAGCGGGTATCAGGATGTCGTACCGTCGCAGATGTATGTGTGCCCTGACTGCGGTCAGCTGCTGCCGGATTGGCCCCGCGGAGGCCCGACCGCGGGTCGAGGCCGCCGGGAGGGCGGAAGGCGGGATGGCGGTCGGCCATGCGTGCATCCAAGTGCGTTTGCCGTCACGCTGCTGCCGGCACCTTTCCTTCTGTGCCCGCGCTGCGGCATTGTGCACGACCGACGATCGCGGGAGTACAACAAGCTCTTCACCTTTGGGTCCGTGGGGCGCTCCACCGCCACCGACGTGCTCGTGAGCGCTCAGGTGCAGTCGCTGCCCGCCGGGGCCAACAAGGTGATCGCCTTCTCGGACAACCGGCAGGACACCGCGCTGCAGGCCGCACATATGAACAGCTTACACCGCCGCTTCACCTTCCGCCAGACGCTCTACACGGCGCTCATCGAGGCGGGCCACGTCTGGCAGCAGGGTGAAGGATTGCAACTGCAAGAGATTGGCAACCTGCTCTTTGAAGGCCAGCAGCGGCACCACGTCTTGCCTAACTTCCGCAAGAGCACGAGCAAGTACAAGCGCGATGCCAAGGCCGAGCAACGCTACCGCGACTATCTTTCTTTCGTGGCGCTGTGGGAGCTGGGCGCCACTCACCGCCGCACCCATCAGAACCTGGAGGATGTAGGGCTGTTGGCCGTGGGGTACGCAGGCCTTCTTGACGTAGCTGCCGACGAAGAGCACTGGTCTGATGTGCCGGAGATGGCGGCGTTGTCCGAGGATGTCCGCTACGATCTGCTGCTGGGGCTGATGGACATCATGCGCAAACGCCTGGCCCTGCCTTACGCCCCGATTCTCGAGCCTTTGAAGTTCGAGCGCGATATCCTGGGGAACCTCAACGAGGAAGCGTTCATCCATGATGACGTGTTCAGAGGCCCAATCGGCTACAGTGACTCGGCCCCCAACCGGTTTCCGCTGACGGTCTACCGGCTGACCACCTCGGCCAACACGCAGCCGATCGTCTGGCTACGGCGGGTGTTTGACACCCTGAGCCAACCTCTGGGCTATGAGAGCGCGCAGCAACTACTCGGGCGCATTGTGGAGAAACTGGGGGACCCGAGGGCAGAGTTTCTGGTCCAGCGCTCCGCCTCGCCGTATCACACCCGGCAGCGATTCGACCTCTGGATGGTGAGCCCTGACGTCTTATTGTGGGCCGATCGGGCGAGCGAGCACTGGCGCTGCCCGAAGTGCGGCACAGTCCATCGCTTTCGCACGTTGCGAGTGTGCACTGGCTCGACGTGCCGAACGACGCTGGAAGAGCGGGACCTCACGGACAATTACTTCCGCAAGGTCTACGCGACCCCTCTGGGGCAGGCGATGCCGGTTATCGCCGAGGAGCACTCGGGCCAGGTCACCGGCGAAGAACGGCGCGAGATCGAGATCCGGTTTCGCGATCCTGAGGATCCCCTGAATGTGCTGGTCTGTACGCCGACGATGGAGCTGGGTATCGATATCGGCCATCTGAACGCGGTGACGCTTAGGAACGTGCCCCCGAGCCCCTCCAACTACGCCCAGCGCGCCGGACGTGCAGGGCGGAGCGGTCAAGCGGCCCTGATCTCGGTGTTCGCCGGCGTAGGGAGCGCGCGTGGGCCGCACGATCAGTACTTCTACCGGTTTCCGGAAAAGATGATCGCCGGCGCCATCGCTGCGCCACGGTTCCGTTTGGACAACGAGGCGCTGCTCACCAGTCACATCCACGCCCTGGTGCTCGAGACGCTGGGACTCTTGGGCGCGCAGCGGCTGCCGGGGCGGCCTCAGGATCTCGTCGACCACAGCCGCCCAGACGCGCACTATCCGCTGTTTGCGGACTGGCGGGCCGCCTACGAAGAGGGCATCGAGACCTACTTCACGAGGATTGTCGAGGCTGTTGAGTCAGCCTTTGCGGCGGAGATGGCAAGATTCGCGTGGCTGGATCGTCCCTTCATCGAGGAGGTCGTCCGCGGCTTTGTTCCCACCCTCGATCGGAAGATGGAGCGCTGGCGCACGGAATACGAGCGGCTCGACGGCGAACGGGAATCCATCAACGTCACGTTGGGCTCTGAGCACGTCGATCCAAGCCTGAGCCGCAGGCGCGACGTGATCGAGCGGAAGCTTCAGCAGATGCGGGAGGGCCGCGGCGACTGGTATCTCTATCGGTACCTGGGCGGAGAGGGTTTTCTTCCGGGCTATGCCTTCCCACCACAGGCGATCATCCTCTCGTTTAACGATCGGGAGGACGAGCTCGCCCGCGATCCAGAGATCGCGTTGAGCGAGTACGCGCCGGGGAACTTCGTCTATTATCGCGGCGAGCAATACGAGGTCACGCATGCGCGACCGCGCCGGCGTCGCGTCTACGATGACAGCGGCAAGGGCGAGATGGAGCTGGACATCGAGCGCGTGCAGGTCTGCCCAGAGTGCCAGCGCGCCTACGTTGGAAAGGGCGAGGTCGGGCGCGCGCGCTGTGACTGCGGCGCGGATCTGACCATCGTGCACGGCCAGAACGCGATGGGCATGGTCGATATGTATGCGCAGGCCCGTGCCCGCATCACGGCGGATGAGGAGGAGCGGAGGCGGCGAGGATACGTCACGTCCTCTCATTACCGCGCTGGCGGAGAGCAGCGCGCGTATGCCGTCGCGACAGAGCACGGTGAGGCCTTCAGGATGATCCTGGAACATAACGGAGAGGTACTGCGCATCAATCAGGGTCCACCGGATGCCGAAGGGCATCCCGAGGGGTTCACATTGTGCCGGAAGTGCCACGCGTGGCTGCTCGGTGAAAACGCCGCGGAAAAGCACGTCTACACCGCCGAGAGGCAGGGTGATTGCCCGCGCCACGCAGGGCGTGAGGATCTGGAGCGCGGCCTCTGGTTGACGATGTCGATACGCAGCGATCTCGCCCTCTTCGACGTTCCTCTACCAGAGGACGTGGCACCGGATCGGGCCGAGAGCTTCTATGTCACGCTGACGCAGACCGTGCTCCGTGCGTTGCTCGTGGCGTTCAACCTCGACGAGCAGGAGCTCAACGGATTCCTCGCACCGGTGCCGCAGGACGTCCACGCGGAGCAACTGATCCCGTATCGCATTGTGCTCTACGAGACCACCGTGGGAGGAAGCGGCGTGTTGGCTTCGTTGGCCGAGCCGGGACGTTTGAGCACGATGATCGGCCGGGCGCGGGAGCTGTTGCACGAGGGAGATCCGGAGGGCGGCTGCGAACGAGCTTGTTATGCGTGTCTGCTGAGCTTCTACAATCAGCGGGTGCACGAGCTGCTCGATCGGACCCTGGTTCTGCCCTGGCTGCAGTCGCTGGCCAATATCGCGGTCAGCCCCATCGTGGACGAGGATCGGTTTGAAGCTCTGGACGAGCAGTGTGACTCCGAGCTTGAGCGTCGGGTGCTCGCTGCCATGCGCGATGGGGGGCTGCGGCTGCCGGATGAAGCGCAAAGGAAGATCTACGATGGTGACGAGCCACTGGTCGTCGCCGACTTCTATTACGAGCCGCGGATCGCGGTCTTTGTGGACGGGTCGCCGCATCACCGCGACTACGTGCAGGCGGCGGATGCACGAAAGCGGATGCGCCTGAAGGCGCTGGGCTATCGCGTGGTGGTGGTGCGCGCGGAAGAGCCGGAAGCGGGACTGGAGGCGCTGGCGGAGATGCTGAATCACTGATGGCGCTGAGGGGGATGAGGACACCGATGGGGCTGGAGTGAGTGCGTGTTGGGTGAGACAAGATATCTTGGAAGAGGGGGCGGAGAGGGCTGCTCTGGAAGCACAATTCCCGTGGCCTCGCCTAAGGCCACGGGAATCTTGTTGTTTGGGGTGGATGACCGGATTCGAACCGGCAGTTTCCTGTTCCACAGACAGGTGCCTTAACCGTTAGGCCACATCCACCTCGACGTTCAATATTGTACCATAAGGGTCGGAGAGGGCAAGCTGCGTGGCGGCTTTGTCGTGGTAGCTGGAATGTTGCTTGGCGGGGTGGGGGGCACCCCCGCGCTACGGGTCACGGCCTCCGCAGGGTGGTCGCCCGCGCAGGTGACCTGTCCTGTGATTCTTTCCGCGTTCGAGGGTGTGGCGCGTGCGGGTCATCCTGCGGGAATGCCTCGCCTCTACAGGAAACTACACGCGTAAGGGCGTGGGGAGCCTAGGACTGGCCGAGGGGGTTGCCGATGGGCAGCAGGATGTGAAAGGTGCTGCCGGGGAGGGTTTCCTCATCGTGCCCCGGGCTCTCGGCCCACATCTTGCCGCCGTGCGCTTCGACGATGCCCTTAGAGACCGCTAGCCCCAGCCCGAGGCCGCCGCCTTTGAAGGCGGTCTTGCTGGAGCGGTGGAACGACGTGTCCTCCAGGACGTAGAAGCGCTCGAAGACATGCGCGAGCTCCTCGCGGGGAATGCCCACGCCGGTGTCCTTGACCCAGAGATGGACGACGTCGTCGACGCGCTCGGCGTCGATGGTGATGGTGCCGCCGTCGGGGGTGTATTTGACGGCGTTGCTGACGACGTTGCTGATGGCCTGGTGCAGGCGGCGAGGGTCGCCCTCGAGCACCGGGATCTGGCTCAAGCCGCTGCGCAGGTCGAACTTGAGGTCGCGTTGCGGGCCAAAACTGCGCAGGTTGTGGACAACTGACTGCACCACCGACTGGACGAAGACGGGTTCGTGCGCCAGATCCAGCCGCTCGGCCGCGATGAGCGAGACGTTGAGGATGTCGCGGATAACCTCGCTGAGACGCTCGACGCCCTCGGAGACCTTGGTGAGCAGATACATTGGCGTCCCCTCGACATTGGCGTCACCGGGGATGTCGGGGTTGGCCCGCAGGATCTGGAGATAGCCATAGATGACGGTGAGCGGGGTGCGGAGCTCGTGGCCGGCCAACACGAGGAAGTCGGACTTCATCTTCTCGACTTTCTGCAACTCGGCGTTGGCGCGCTCTAGCTCGCGCACTTTGTCCTCGAGGCGCTGTACAAGGCGCCGGTTGTACTCGACGAGGTACTCCTCGCGCTCCTCAGGCGACTCGACGGCCTCCTCCATCCCGACGAGGTAGGCGCGCACCTGGTCGGGGAAGGTGTCGACGTCGATGGGCTTGGGGATGTAGCCGGAACACCCGGCCACGATGGCGCGCTCGCGATCCCCACGGAGTGTGGCAGCGGTGACGGCGACGATCGGCACGTCCTGCATGCCGGGCAGCGAGCGAAGCCGGGTGGTTACCTCGTAGCCGTCGAGGCCCCCGATGTTGATGTCCATCAGGATCAGGTCGGGCCGGTTGCGCTGCGCATGCTCCAACGCGTCGATGCCGTCGCCGGCGAGCTCGACCTCGAAGCCCTCGGAGGTGAGCAGACGCTCGACCAGGCGCTGGCTTGAGGTGTCGTCCTCGACGTAGAGGATCCTCGTCATCGTCCCCTCCTGCTATTCCGTCTCAAGTAGTGCATGAATGCCCCCGATCAGATCCTCATCGGTGAAACTGCCCTTCCGCAACAACATCTCGATCCGCCCGCCGAGGCGCTCCCGGTCCTCTCGGCTGAGCTCCTTGGCGGTGACGACGATGACGGGTATGTCCTCAAGGGACTCGCTGGCCTTCAGCCGGTCTAGGAGGGTGAACCCGTCGATGTCGGGCATCATCAGATCGAGGAGCACGAGATCTGGACGGCGTGACGAGATGAGGTCTAAGCCCTCCTGACCGGTGTACGCCTCGAAGATCTGGAAGTCGCCCTGGGTTTGCAGGATGCGTCGGAGGAGCCGGGCCGCGTCGGGGTTGTCCTCGATGATGGCGATACGACGCACACGGCGATCGAGCTGGTCCAGCGCCGTCAGGAGGTCGCCGGAGCCCGGCGCGGGCACGGCCTCCGTCGCAGGTTGCGAAGCCGCCTTGGCATCGGTAGACACCACCTTGATCCAATCGCCATCGAGGAGAAACTTCTCGACGGGGAAGGTGTGCCCCGAGCAGTTGACCACGACGGTTTCGTCCTGACGGATGACACCGCGATCGAGCAGCTTGAAGAGGCCGGCGAAGGCGGTAGCCGCCGCGGCCTCGACGGACAGCCCCTCCATCTTGGCGAGCACGTGGAGAGCATGGAACGTCTCCTCGTCGGTGACGGACTCGAACGCACCGCCGTGCTCAGAGACGACGCCCGCGAGATATTCGTAGGCCGGCCCCGGGTAGCCCGTGGCGATGGTGATCACGCGGGTATTCGGCTGCGTGACAGGCTCGGCGGTCGCGAGGCCTTTCCGATAGGAGGTGACCATTGGGGCGCATCCCGCAGCTTGGATGAGCGCCAACTTGGGTAGCCGATCGACGAACCCCATCTGGTGGAGCTCCTGGTAGCCTTTCCAGAAACCGACTGGCCCCATGCCCCCGCTGACGGACTGCACGTACCAATCGGGCGCGCGCCAAGGCGTCCCCGACGGGGACGGTCCGAGCTCGCGTCCCAGCTGCTCGGCGGTCTCGAAGGCGATGGTCTTCATGCTCTCGCGCGTCCCGATGTCGCGGATCCCACGATCGACCAGGATGCCTTTGTGCGTCGCGAACTCCGCGGCCACCTTCTTGGTCGCGTCGTAGGTATCGGTAACCTTCACGACCTCGCTGCCGTAGATGGCGATCTCACGCATCTTCTCGGGCGGGACCAGGCCCGGCAGGAAGGTCCACAGCTTGATGCCGGCGTGCGCCGAATAGGCCGAGTAGGAGATCGCGACGTTGCCGGTAGAGGCGACGACGAGCTCGGTCACGCCGGTCTCCTTCATCATAGAGATGACCAGGCTGGCTTGACGGTCCTTGAAGGAGTTTGTGGGATTCTGTCGCTCGTCCTTGATCCACAAGTCGGGGACGCCCAGCATCAGGCCGAGGTTCTGCGCCTTCAGGAGTGCGGTGCCGCCCTCGCCCATCGAGATCTGATAATCGTCGTTGCGCAGGGGTAGAAGCTCCCGATAGCGCCACATGGAGAAGGGGCGCCGTTGAAGGATCTCCGGCCACAGCTGGCGGATGCGCTCGTAGTCATAGATGACATCCATCCAGTCATGGCCGCAGGCGTCGCAGGAGGGTGTAGGCAACGTGTAGGCCTGCCGGTGCTGGCATCTGCCGCAGGCCATCTGCATATCCATAGGAAGTGCGGAGCGAATCACGGGCATGTGCTCAACCTCATTACTGATCTGGCGTCGATGCTTTGGCGCCACCTAAGCTAGGCCTAGCCGCAAGCGCAAGTTGCATAAGGCGCCACCTAGGCTAGGATAGCATAAGGTCAGAACAACAACAAGCGCTCGGCCAGGGGGCAAGGAGAGGTGAAGGTTTGCTTTTTGTCAGGGTTTCTCCTATAATCACGCTATCCTCCAGGAGAGTGCGGGAGCTATGACCGAAGAGAGACACGATCCCAACCCCGCCCGTGACCAACGACGGGGCGCGAAACCATCGCGTCGACCAGACGCCGAGGCCACGCGTGGCTTGTCCCATCGCCTGGGTCAGCCCCTGTCGTGGAGCGCGGATGAGGACGAAGGATCGGGCGA
>JBNGCP010000083.1:0-14510 GCA_049974845.1 Anaerolineae bacterium
TGGTCTCCTGCTGGACGGGCAGGGCCGCGATCTCGGCGACCTGGTGGGCGAGGTCTTGTAGCGTGTGCTTGTCTTGGGCTGTGATGGGCATTGGGTTCTCCGTATGGGTTTGGTGGCCCCGATCGTACATCCACGGCAGCATCCGTCAAGTGAAGTGCGGAGGCCCCTCAGAGGTCACGGGCTTCTCTGATATTGCAGTGGCAAGGCGTGTCGCGGCGTCGCCTCCTGGCGCCGAATCGTTGGCGCTGTCGCCGGGCGAGGTGATTGCGTCGACCGGATGATGAGCGGCTTCGGCACTGGCGATGGCAGCGCCGTTACGATGGTACTCCCGATCGACGCTCTTCATCCGCCGCCGCAACCAGGCGGTGATCACCGGCTCGTATCGACGACAGAAGAGGATGGAGCAAGGCACGACGCCGCCGATCCAGTCGACGACAGAGTCGAACAGCCCAGATTGCCATGCCCGTTCTTCCGAGGCTCCGATCACGATCAGGTCGAAGGTCGGTGCATCCTTTCGGTGAGAATGCCGTCCAGTCAGCCCTCGAAGTAGATCGGGTTGGAGAGCAGGGCCAGCAGGGGTGGGATGCCCGGCAGGAAGGTACGCCAGATCTGCACCACGGCAAAGCCGGGGGCCTCTACCGGTATCTCCACGTCCAGCGATCCATCTGCGGATGCGGTGAAGATATCCTTGCTGCCCTCGGTGCCGACCACTTTGACGACGTCGCCGGCCTTGAGCCCATCGGCGTGGAGGCTCACCGTCAGCCCTGAGCGCCAGGGGACCGAGTCGCCCAGGATGGCACCGTCGCAGGTCATCTCCAGGCGGGGCCCTTGGGGTTCAAAGGTGACGAAGCTGTGCCCCTTCCGCACCGCGGATAGCAGGGCTTGGGGGCTGTCGGAGTTGGCATAGACCCCCATGCAGGGACCGCCCACGATCTGGAAGAGGGCATCGCGGTGGTAGTCACTGCCGCCGGTCATTGGGACCTGCTTGCCCGCCGCCAGCAACTCGAGCCAGTAGTTGACGGCCCGCAGATTGCTCTGGCGCATCGGGCCGTTCCAGACCTCGAGACAGTCGAAGGGCAGGCCCTCCATGTCGAACTCAAAGCCGCAATGCTCATCAAAGGGATGCGCAATCACGATTAAGGCGCCGCGCTCCCGTGCGCTGACGAAGCGCGCGCGGGCCTCTTCCTCGCTGTGGGTGAAGAAGGGCTCATCGTAAGGCCGATCGACGCCCAGGAACGTGGCGTGGCCCTGGTAGTGGGTCCATTCCACGCCGGGAATCAGGGTCATGCCGGCGACGTGGGGCAGCGCCGCCGCGCTTGCCATCTGATTGTGATCGGTGATGGCGAGGAAATCGAGGCCGTGACGGCGCGCGTGCACCGCCAGCTCCTCGACCGTGAGCACGCCATCGGAGGCGAGCGTGTGCGTGTGGAGGTCGCCTTTGTACAGGCGCAGCTCTTCAGAGGTGAACGCCAGTTCATAGGTGACGGTGACGCCTTCTTTTGCCACCTTGTAAGCGCCCACGAGGATCTGCCACTGCCCGGGCGTGAGGGGGCGGGGCGTATACCCCGGGGTGGCGGATGTCGCGCTGAGGGTGAAGCGGCGCTTGTCCGAGCCAGAAGCGCCCACCTGGCTGCCATCAGGCGCGATCAGTCCCAGGTCGATGATGTTCGCCGCGACGCGCGGCGTGAAGGTGCCGTGCTCAAGCGGGATGGCGCGAGCGGGACCGCGCTCATAGTCGTAGGTGAGCGTCATCGAGGCCGTGTGAGGCGGCATCTCAAAGGGTAGCGTGAAGTATTCACCCTCACGCTCGTGGGGGATGAAGACCTCGAGATGGATGTTTGTGCTCACGCGATGCCCCCTGAGTTCTGTGCAGGTTCGCCCAGGACGCGTTTCAGGAAGCGTTTGATGTGCCGGTCCCAGAAGTGCCAGTCGTGCTTGCCGTCTTCCTCGACGTAGTCGTGGGGGACGCCGAGCTGCTGGCAGGCGGTGTGGAACATCTGATTGACCGGGTAGAGGTCGTCCTGTCGGCCGCAGGCGATGTAGAGGTAGGGCAGCTTATCCGGGTCCTTGGCGGCCTCCTGCAGCCAGACCATGGGATCATGTTGGCTGTCCTTGAGTTTGCTGAGATCGCCGAAGATGTAGGCGAACTCGGCCTGGCGCGGATCGTCGGGGATGGCGTGCAGGATCTCCAGCGAGACCGCGCCGGAGAAACTGGCCGCAGCGGCGAAGCGCTCCGGGTAGTTGAGGGCGGCCTTGAGGACACCGTAGCCCCCCATTGAGAGGCCGGCGATGAGCGTGTCCTCGGGCGCAGGGGCAAGCCCGAAGACGTCCTGCAGGTAGGCCGGGAGCTCCTCGGTGAGATAGGTGAAGTAGCGCTGCCCGTTGGGTTGATCGGTGTAGAAGCTGCGCCCCACCGAAGGCATCGCGACCACCAGCCCGTACTCGTTGGCGACGGTCTCAATGGAGGTGTAGCGCTGCCAGGCGCTGCCATCGTCGCTGAGGCCGTGCAGCAAGTAGAGCAGCTTGCGGTCACGAACGGGAACCCCTTCGATCCTGCCCGGCTCAGGCAGGATGACGTAGAGGGGAAGGCAGACTTTGACGGTTTCGGGGGTGTGGTCAAGGCGGATGAGCGCCATAGTTAGCTCCTTGTTATTCTTCTAGTGCTGCGTAGGTGGCCTCGGCCAGCGCCACTTCCGGCGCTGCCTCAGGTGCGGGCATATCCTTGAAGTGCAGGAAGAGGGAAAAGACGAGGCTGATGGTTGATAGGACAAAAGGAAAGACGGTTAGGAGGAAGAGGGACGCCCTGTCGGGATGGGGGCCGGGATTATCGCCGCTCTCAAAGAGGAAGATCCTGGCGACCAGGACAAAGGCCGCGCTGGTGAAGAGCCCGTTGAGCCGGTTCATAAAGCCGAGGGCATTGGCGATAATGCCCTCGCGCCTGACGTTGTGCTTCCGTCGGTCCTCGTCCATGATCCTGGCATGCACCAGGTCCATGGTCGTGATCACGCCGGCAAACCCAAAGCCGATGAAGGCGCTGCACACGATCGCGGCGACGAAGTTGCGGGCGAAGTAAAGCGGAATGAAGGCCACCGTCAGGGTCGCCAGCGCTGCACGCCAGGTCGGCATGAGGGAGTGCTTCCTCGTGAGACGGGCCCACACCACCACACTGCCGATGGCGATGAGCAGAACCGTGGCGAAGAGAATGGTCTGCTGTAGAGCGCTGATGCCCAAAGTGTACTCTGCATAGAAGGGCAGGGCGGCTAGCACCAGGGACATGGTGGCGCTGTAGAAGGCGTTGGCCAGACCGGCGACCCAAAACTTCCAGTTGGTCACCAGGGCCTTTACGCTGTCCCAAAGCTTGGGCTGCTCCTCTTCTGGCTCAATCTCTCGCTCCTTGGCGGTGAACGCCATGTAGAGGATGACGGCGCCCCCCAGAAGGCCGTAGAGAATGGCGGTCATACTGAAGCCGATGGCCTCGGTCACCACAGGCGTCAGGGCGATGCTGATGATCATCGCCACCAACTGGAACGCCTGCCGCATCGCGTTGGTCTTCGCCCGGCTGGCGTCATCGGGGAAGAGCTCTGGGAAGAGCGCGGCGTAGTTGGCGTTGATGACCGAGTCCAGGGTGCCGGTGAAGATGTAGAAGAGCATCGCGTAGGCGAGGAGCGACGTACCCGCGAGAAACTCGGGTGTGCTGTAGAAGGCGATAAGGCCCAGCACGAGCAACGGCGTGCCGATCACCAGCCAGGGCTTGCGGCGTCCCCACCGGGTGCGGGTGCGGTCGGAGAGGTATCCGTAGACCGGGTTGTCGATGGCGTCGATGAAGGTGTAGACGAAGAGCACTGAGGCCCATTGCTCAGCGCGCAGCCCCAGGTCCTTGACGTAGTACGCTGCTGCGAACGTCTTCAAGAGATTGATGGGGATGGAGGTGCCAAACATACCGATCGCGTAGTTGAAGGCCTTCATTCCTTTGCGTGCCATGGTGCTCGTTCTCCTTCTAGGTGAGGGTTGGGCTTGCGATAGTTTGAGTGTATCAGATCCTGTGGAACGCGCTATCTCACGCGCCTATGAGATGATGTGTAATCATAGTGTTAACATGAGCACAGACACTCTGAGGGGAGCGAACTGGTGAAGATCGTGATTATGCTTATTGCCATCATTGTGGGCCTCGTCGCCCTTGCGTGGGTCAGGTTGCGGATCCGACCGGCGCCGTTTCCGCCCTATGCCTCAAAGTCCGGGACGATCGAGACCGTGCCGCTGCCCGCGGGCTTGCCGGCGCCGGTGGCGCGATTCTACCGCGAGGTCTACGACGACAGCGTGCCGGTGATCACGTCGGCGGTCTACGGCGGACGGGCGTCGTTGCGCCCGGTGATGGCCTTCCCGCCCTTTCCGGCCCGCTGGCGGTTCCTGCACGTACCGGGCGAGGCCTACCGCCACGAGATGGATATCACGCTCTTCGGGCTGACGGTGATCGAGGGGCGAGAACGCTTCGTGGACGGGAGAGGTCGCCTGGATCTGGGACCGGTCGGCGTCAGCGAGGGGCCCAATATCGATCAGGCAGCAAATCTAGGGTTGTGGGCCGAGTCGGTCTGGCTACCCGCCATTTGGATCACCGACCCCCGCGTGCGCTGGAAGGCGGTCGATGACGAGACTGCGATCCTGGTCGTCCCTTACGGTGAGGAGGCGCAGCAGATGGTGATGCGCTTCGATCCTCAGACGGGGTTGCTGCGCTATCTGGAAGCGATGCGCTATCGGGAGGCCGATGACGAGGCGAAGACGCTGTGGATCTGCGAGGCGCTGGACTGGACGGAAATCGACGGGTGGCTTCTTCCGCGGATTGGCCAGATCACGTGGTCCGATCAAGGGACGCCGTGGGCGGTCTTCGAAATCGAAGACGTGGTCTATAACGCGGATGTAGAAGCCCACATCCGGCAGTCCGAACCGTAGTCGCTCACATCGAGGCGGTCGGTCCTGGTTACAATGCCTAGTGGTCAGTTAAGTTGGTTCGTAGTAACGGCTCCCACACGGTGGATGTCATCTGTTCTGCCACTGCCCTTTGAGGCGCGCCCTCTGAGGCACCGGAACGACTGAAGGTCGTTACTACGAACCTCAAACATCAGCTTAACTGACCACTAGACCGCAGATGCTACGCTGCCATCTCCGCGAGACACGCGTCGACGTCCATGCCCTGCCCCAGAATCTCGTCGACGTGTACCATCCACTCGCTGATGGGGATCGACTGTGGGCACTTCTCCTCGCACTCGCGGCACTGGATGCAGGCCGCGGCGCGTTTCTCTTCGTCCATCCGCATATAGCGTTCGCGTGCCTCCTCCAGCTTGTTGTACATCACGCCGCGGTTCAGGATGTCGAATAAGCGCGGGATATTGAGCTCGACGGTGCAGGGCAAGCAGTACTCGCACTGGGTGCACGGGATCGGGCAGAGCTCCTGGTACTTCGTCCTGACGCGATCGATGAGCGCGAGCTCCTCCTCGGACATCACGCCGACGCCGGAGCGGTCGGCGATGGCGACGTTCTCGATGACGTGCTTCATCGTGGACATCCCGCTGAGCACTAGGGAGACCTCGGGCTGATTCCAAAGCCAGCGCAGCGCCCACTCGGGTGGGGTGCGCACCACCGGCGCGCTGTCCCAGAGGGCTTGCACCGGCTCCGGTGGATCGACCAGGCGTCCGCCGAGCAAGGGTTCCATGATAACGACACCCAGCCCCTTGGACGCCGCGTATTTCAGGCCCTCGGTGCCGGCCTGGTTCTCGATGTCCATGTAGTTGTACTGGATCTGGCAGAAGTCCCAGTTGTCATAGGCGTCGACGATCTTCTTGAAGACCTCGACGTTGTCGTGGAACGAGAAGCCGATGTGGCGGATCCGCCCGTCCGCCAACGCCGACTCGGCCCAGTCGAGCAGGCCGAACTTCTCGACGACCTTCCACCGGGTCTCGCTCAAGCCGTGGAAGAGGTAGAAGTCGATATGGTCGGTCTGCAGCTTCTGGAGCTGCTCGTTCAGGATACGGTCGGCATCCCCTTCCTCCTCCAGCGCCCACATGGGCAGCTTGGTCGCCAGGTTGACCTTCTCGCGATAGCCGTCCTGGAGCACGCGCCCGACAAAGCGCTCGCTCTCACCGCTGTGGTACGGATAGGCCGTGTCGACGTAGTTCACGCCATGGTCGATGGCGTAGCGGATCATCCGCGTTGCCAGTGCTTCGTCGATCTTGGTGCGGTCCTTGGGGTCTGTGGTGGGCAGGCGCATCGCGCCGAAGCCCAGCGCCGACACCTCCACGCCGGTGTCGCCGAATTTCCGGTATTGCATGAGTTATCCCCCCTTTGATAACGATGGTGTTGCTCTATCTAGCCTAATGCTACCAAGACCGTGAGGTTGTGGCAAGTGACGCGTTGTGCACACTCCCGAAGGACGGGACACACCAGGTGCAGTTCGGTGTTCAGTTTGTTAGCTCCTGCTGAATGAGCAGAGGCCCTTTCGAGTTCGGCAGTGGACTGGGACAGCCACACTCGACGTCAGCCCCCAGGCATTCTGGGTCGTGCCCGAGTATCTATGCGACTTGGCGGCTGGCTCTTGACAAGCGAGATTTGGGATGCTATAATTTAAGCGTTTACGTAAACGCTTACCTGAAAGGATACGAGTTTGTGACCCAATCCAGGCCCACCATGCGCGACGTCGCTAATCTGGCGGGTGTCTCCATCGCAACGGTCTCCCATGTTGTGAACGGGACCCGGCACGTCGAAGAGGACACCAAAGCACGGGTGCTCGCCTCCATCCAGGAACTGGGATATCGGCCGAGTGGGATCGCCAGAAGCCTCGCCACGAATGAAACGAAAACTATCGGCGTGGTGGTCTCTGATGTCCGGAATCACTTTTTTGGTGAACTACTGTCGGGCATTGAGGACGTCATGAGGCCACAGGGATATCGCTTAACCCTGTGCAACACCGCTGAGATTCTCGAACGGGAGACATTGTATCTCAATTACCTACTGGAGCAGCGGGTAGATGGGATCATCGCGGCGGCGACCAGTCGGAAATGGGATGTGCTGACCCAATTCGATCAGACGCAGACGAAGGTGGTGTATGTAGACCGGCTGTTCGAGGGCCTGTCGGCGCCCTATGTCGGTGTGGACAATGTGGGGGCCGCCTATGAAGGCACCCAGTACTTGATCGATAAAGGGCATCGCAAGATCGGCATCTTGGCGGGGTTCCAGCGGCTATCGACGATGCGCGAGCGATTGCGCGGGTATAAGCAAGCGATGGAGGACGCGGGCCTCGATATACGCGACGAATGGATCGTTGAGGGGCCTCTGGAGGTTCTGGAGGGGAAAAAAGCTATGCTGCAGCTCCTGGGCTTGCCCAACCCACCCACTGCTGTGTTTATCAGCAACAACTTCCTCTCGCTGGGCGCTCTATTGGCGGTCAAGGAAGCGGGTACTCGCTGTCCTGAGGGTGTCTCTATGTTGGGGTTTGACGATCATCCGTGGGCGGAAGTCTCGAACCCGCCGCTGACGGTGATCAGACAGCCGAGCGAGGAGGTGGGTCGTACGGCGGCTGAGCTGCTCTTAGAACTCATCAACGGTGACGAGCCCGACGAGATCCATATTCAGCTCCAATGCGAGCTTGTCCAACGAGAGTCTTGCTGTGCACCCGTAGACTAACCTAGTAACGAGCCTCCGACTTTCTCTGATACCGCCGCTGTATCTTAACGATGCCGATGCTCACTGATCGGGTGCGAGTTCTCAGACTGATCTACCAGACGGCTCTTCACTCCATGAGGAAGTGAGAACGACTAGCAAAGATCGCTTACCATCCAGCTGCCTTGGTTCCGTACACCTTGCGGATGACGCGATCCGATCCCATAACACCGCAGGCTGAGGGTTGCCAAGAAGGAGGTGCTTATGTGAGATGTCGTGCGGGCAAGCGCACAACGGCAGTCTGCAGCAGTATAGGCACACACAGATTAGCTCACGTGAAGGAGAGAGATGAACGCTTTGATGAACGCTTTGAGGAAGTTGATCAGTCTAGCTCTGTTGATGGCAATTCTCGCCGCTTGCGGTGCGACACAGACCGTTGAGACCCCGGCGGAGCCCACAACAGCCCCGACGGAGGAGAGCCCCGCTGCAGCGACCACGGCGCCCACCGAGGTCCCAGAAGAACCGACCGAGGAACCAACTGGCGAAAGCGCCTACCAGGAGTCCCCGATGCTCGCCGCTATGGTCGCGTCCGGGGATCTTCCCCCTATTGAGGAGCGGCTGCCGAAGGATGTCGCGGTGGTAGAACCGCGCGATGCCATCGGTCAGTACAACGAGCAGATCCGTCTCCAAGGCTATTACGAGGGTAGCGGGGTCTTCTCCCAGCTCACGGAGGATATGACCCAGGGCCTGCTGATGATCGATGTGGACTACACTCAGTTCGGACCGAATATCGCCAAGGACTGGGAGCTGTCTGAAGACGGCACAACTCTGACACTCTACCTTCGAGAGGGCATGAAGTGGTCGGATGGCGATGATTTCACTGCAGACGATTTTGCCTTCTGGTACGAGGACATCCTGCAGGATCCGGATATCACCGTCTCCATCTCTCGGAACTGGCAGCCCGGCGGCGAGCTGATGGGGTTCACCAAGATCGACGACTACTCCGTGCAGTACATCTTCGCCGCGCCATACTTCCGGGCGGTGGAAGTCTTCGCAGGCGCGCTCCCGGCAGCCCCGGAGCACTATGTCAAGCAGTACATGCCCGAGTACAGTGATGACGCAGAGGCCAAGGCGGAGGCCGAGGGCTTTGAGACCTGGCAGCAAGCCGTGCAGCACGTTCTGGATTCCTATGACGCAGACCCCAATGTCCCCACACTCAATCCCTGGAAGATCAAGGACCTTAGTGCTGGTTCTGCGCTGTGGGAACGGAATCCCTACTACTGGCGCGTCGACACAGCAGGCAACCAACTACCTTACGCGGACACCCTACTGGTCTTGATCACAGAGACCCCCCAGGTGGCGGGAACTATGAGAACGCTCGCCGGCGAGATCGACTTCACCGATTACACCGGTCTATCTCTGGAAGACTATCCCATGCTCAAGCAGAGAGAGGCAGAGGGTGGCTTCCGGGTAGGTCTGTGGACGAGGGCGGATGAGTCCACGGCGATGGGGTTTGCCCTCAATTATACGCACCCCGATCCGGAGCTGCGTGAAATCTTCAGCGACCTCCGATTCAGGCAGGCGCTCTCGTTGGCCATCAACCGCGATGAGATCAGTGAAAACCTGTTCTACGGCTTGACGGAGCCCTGGACTGCGCCCGTGTCGGCTGCGTGGACAGGCTACGAGGACTGGATGGGAACCTACTACGCGGAGTACGACGTGGAGAGGGCTAACACACTACTGGACGAGATGGGCCTGGAGTGGGATGCGGCAGGTGAGTACCGACTCAGATCTGACGGCACGCCGCTTACCATCATCGGGCAGTACTGCACCGAATGGTTGGCCTACTCCGAGGATCTGCTGGATCTTGTCTCGCTTCACTGGCAGGAGATCGGCGTCAAATTCGAGCCGAAGTTCGTGCCTGAGGAGACGCTTCAAACACTCTTCGTCGCGAACGAAACCGATATAGGCATTTCGAACTCTGACGGTGGCGCGGAGATGTCGGGGCGCGCTAACTACCCCATTCGGCTCATCCCCCCCTGGCACTGGGGTTCCGCGGACTGTTGTCCCATGTCATCTTACTCGTGGCGCCAATGGCTCGATACCGATGGGGCAGAAGGTACAGAGCCACCTGATGACGTCAAGCGGATGTACGATCTGACCATGCAGTGGCTCCAGCAACCCTACGGCACTGACGAGTACGCGAGCTTGATCAATGAAGTCATCACGATCAATGTTGAAAACCTCTACTACTTTGGCACCGTGAGCGCCGCGCCCATGGTTGTCGCTGCCAATGCAAAGATGGTGAATGTCCCAATCGACGATGGTGTGTTCAACGCCTGGGCAATGACGCCGTACCTGCCCGAGACCTGGTTCCTTCAAGACTGACGATTGCCTTAACCCGCGATCTAGCCCTGGCTTCTGGCGGGGCTAGATCGCGGCCCAAATTGGCACACAAAGGAGCGATTTCTGGATGCTATCCTATATCGTTCGCCGCGTTGCCTATATGTTTCTAACCGTACTGATTCTGAGCGTTGCCACGTTTCTGATCGTTCAGCTTCCGGCTGGTGACTTTGTGGACAATCTGGCGTCTTCGTATGCAAGGACCGGCAAGGCTCTCGACCAGGCGCAACTGGACAACCTGAGAACGCGGTATGGCCTCGATCGACCGGTCTACGTGCAGTACTTTCGCTGGGCAGCGAATGTCCTGCAGGGCGACTTTGGGTGGTCTTTCCAGTACTCGCAGCCGGTCGTGAAGGTGGTCGGTGATCGTATCTGGCTTACGGCAGCCATCTCAACCTCGACGCTGCTCCTCACATACCTTCTCGCGGTCCCCATCGGTGTCTACTCAGCAACCCATCAGTACTCCGGCGGCGACTACATCGTGATGGCTGTTGGGTTTCTGGGTATGGCCCTACCCAGCTTCCTGTTGGCCCTGATCCTGATGTACACGTTCGTGAATGCCGGGATCAGCGCCGGCGGCTTGTTCTCTTCTGAGTACTTGAGGGAACCCTGGAGCATCGCCAAAGCGATTGATCTTATGAAGCATCTTCCCCTGCCCATGCTCATCATCGGCACGGCGGACACTGCGGGTCTGATACGTGTCATGCGTGCCGGCGTACTGGATGAGCTTGGCAAGCAGTATGTCACAACAGCGCGTGCGAAGGGATTGCGTGAGAGTCGGCTGCTTTTCAAGTATCCGGTCAGAGTAGCCCTGAATCCCATTGTCAGCACTATCGGTTGGGAGCTGCCCGCCATCGTCTCGGGTGGCGTCATCACTGAGATGGTGCTCGACCTACCTACGACAGGCCCCATGCTGTTCCGCGCTCTCCTCACTGAAGACATGTATCTGGCTACCAGCCTGCTGCTCTTCCTCAACATACTGACCGTGATCGGCACCTTCATTTCGGACATCGCGCTGGTGGTTGTAGACCCCCGAATACGGTTCACAGAAAGGGAGGCCTGATCCGTGACTGAAGCCGCGACGCTAGACTCACAGCCCGAAGCCCTGACTGCCGAGGAGCGCTACTACCTCGCGTCTCAGTGGCAGCTGATGTGGCGCAAATTTCGTCGTCACAAGCTCGCTATCGTGGGCAGCCTGATTCTGGCAGTGCTCTATTCCGCTGCCATCTTCGCCGACTCCGTAACACCGTATTCGAAGGAAGTCCGTTTCGAGGGTTATCCCTACTGCCCACCCACGCTCATCCACGTCCTCGATGACGACGGAAGGCTCCAACGCCCGTTTGTCTATGGCATCGAATCGACACGCGACATGACTACGCTGCAGCTCATCTACGAGGAGGATCGGACGGTTCTTTACCCGATTCGCCTGTTCGTTCAGGGCGCACAGTACAAGTTCCTCGGTCTGATCGAGACCGATGTTCACCTCTTCGGTGTCGAGGAACCCGGCGTGCTTTTCCTTTTTGGCACTGACAGTGTTGGCCGAGATTTGTTCTCACGCACGATCCATGCAGCACGGCTTTCGCTATCCATAGGCTTAGTTAGCGTGGCGTTGTCGTTCATCATCGGGGTCACCCTGGGCGCGGTGTCTGGCTTTTTTGGAGGAGCCGTTGATATGGTGATACAACGTATGATCGAGCTCCTTATCTCGATACCCACCATCCCCCTCTGGCTAGCGTTGAGCGCGGCTTTGCCGCGTGATTGGCCAATCACGCGCGTCTACTTCGGTATTGGCATTATCCTCTCGCTGGTGGGCTGGGGTGGGCTGGCACGCGTCGTGCGGGGTAAGTTCCTCGAGCTGCGTGAACTCGACTACGTTTTGGCTGCCCGTGTCGCCGGCGTGAAGGAGTGGACGATCATACGGCGCCACATGGTTCCGAACTTCGCCAGCTATTTGATCGTGGACCTAACCCTGGCGATTCCGGGGATGATCTTGGGCGAGACAGCGCTTAGCTTCTTGGGGCTAGGGCTTCGACCGCCTGCAGTCAGCTGGGGCGTCCTGTTGAAGAAGGCGCAGAATATCCACAGCGTCGCGATCTACTGGTGGACCGTGATCCCTGCCATATTCGTCGTTCTCACGGTCACGGCCTTTAACTTCGTGGGCGATGGCTTGCGCGACGCAGCAGACCCTTACAAACAGTAGGCACGGAGGATATCCCAGATGACGAACCGACAAGCCAGTGATCCAGACACCTCCTTGTTAGACCTGACAAATCTCAGCACCTTCTTCTACCTCGACGAGGGCACTCTGAAGGCTGTCGATGGTGTATCTCTATCGATCCCGCGAAATGAGACGCTGGGACTCATCGGTGAGAGCGGATGCGGCAAGAGCGTGACCGCGCTGTCCATACTGCGCTTGGTCGCCTCACCAGGTGAGCTTGTCAACGGCCAGATACTGCTCAGGACGGATCAAGGCGTCGTTGATCTCGCGCGTCTCGATCCAAACGGGGATGACATCCGGCGGATACGTGGCAAGGAGATCTCAATGGTGTTCCAGGAGCCAATGACCAGCCTATCTCCCGTCCATACCATTGGTAACCAGATCAGTGAGGCCATTCTGCTGCATCGCACAAACGACAAGAAGGAGGGACGTGATATTGCATTGGACATGCTGAATCGAGTTGGCATCGCCGACCCCATACGACGCTACAAAGAGTATCCCCATCAGCTGTCGGGTGGCATGAGGCAGCGGGCGATGATCGCGATGGCGCTGTCCTGTCATCCCAGTCTCCTCATCGCAGATGAGCCGACCACAGCGCTAGATGTGACGGTTCAGGCTCAGATCCTCGATCTGATCAGAGAGTTGCAGCACGACTTCGGCATGGCGGTCCTGTATATCACCCATGATCTTGGCGTGATCGCGGAGATGTGTCACCATGTCGCCGTGATGTATTTGGGCAAGATCGTTGAGCTGGGATCCGTGCGAGACATCTTCCACCGACCGCTGCATCCCTACACCCTTGGCCTTCTGAAGTCCAGGCCCAAATTGATCGGAGGCGCTCGAGAACGCTTGTCCCCGATCAAGGGCAACGTGCCGGTTCCTCTTGACCCGCCCCCAGCCTGCGGGTTCTGGGATCGTTGTCCGCAAATGATCAAGGGGCGGTGCGATGCCTCGGTGCCTGAGCTGATTCAGCAGGACAACGGTCACTGGGTGCGCTGCTTTCTCTATTCATAGGCAAAGGACGGGTTAGCCAATGACTATCACGAAAGAGGAGGCTGTGGGGAACACCGCGAACGCTGTCCCTCTGTTGCAGGTCCGAAATCTGAAGAAGTACTTCGCCGTGAAGGGAGGATCCTTCAGCCAGAAAGCAGTGGGTGTCAAGGCTGTCGACGATGTCAGCCTAGAGATTGGGCAGGGCGAGACGCTGGGACTGGTGGGCGAGACGGGATGTGGGAAGACAACAGTAGGGCGCTGCATTGTCCGCCTCTACAAGCCCCTCGCGGGACAGATTCTGTATCGCCACGATAGCGACGAGGGGAACGCGTCTGTCATCGACTTGGCGTCGATGTCGGAGCGGGAGCTAAGGCCTCACCGGCGCGACATTCAGATGATCTTTCAGGATCCCTACTCATCACTTGATCCCCGCCAGACGGTGTTTGACACGATCAGCGAGCCGATTGCGGCGCACAGAATCGCCTCTGGCCGGGAGCTAGAGGACCGGGTGATCCATCTCATGCAGGTTGTCGGTCTGGAGACTCGCTATCTGCATCGGTATCCCCATGCCTTCTCCGGCGGGCAACGCCAGCGCATCGGTATAGCCAGGGCCTTAGCCACCAGTCCCAAGCTGGTGGTGGCTGACGAACCGGTCTCAGCGCTGGATGTCTCGATTCAGGCCCAGGTTCTGAACCTGCTCCGAGAGCTGCAAGACAGACTGGGGCTCAGTTTCCTGTTCATCGCCCATGATCTCAGTGTTGTGAACTATGTGTCCCATCGGGTTGCCGTGATGTATGCCGGGCGGTTGGTTGAGGTCGCACCCACAGAAGAGCTCTACACCCAGCCGCTTCACCCCTACACGCAGGCTCTGCTCTCCTCTGTACCGATCTCTGACCCTGACTCGGAACGGAAGCGGATCCACCTAACCGGCGAAGTCCCGAATCCCGTCAATCTACCTCCCGGCTGTCTTTTCCATCCGCGGTGTCGCTATGCTGATGATAAGTGCAGACGGGATCCCCCTCCCGAGCTAATGGAACTGCAGCCGGGGCACTGTGTTGCGTGTCATTATGCTGCCGAGCTAGAGCTGCGCGGCGTCACCTAGATGGGCGAACGTCGGAAGGCGGGATAGGGCGGCTGCTAGCACCACTCGGTGGTTGGCGGCTACCCACCAAGCCAGTCACCGACATCCTTAGCCACGTCAGGCTCTTGCGATGATCCCGGTCACCTCTTTCATCTCGTCCAGCAG
>JBNGCP010000084.1:0-7482 GCA_049974845.1 Anaerolineae bacterium
CGCAGCCGAGGGTTCGCCTTCGAAGCGGTGCCCGCGCGCGAAGACGCGGCACCGCCGCGTCTCTACGACGACGGACGCTGTAGAGACGGGCTGGTAGCCCGTCTCCCGGACGGGGGACTGCTATCGCAGCCGAGGGTTCGCCTTCGAAGCGGTGCCCGCGCGCGAAGACGCGGCACCGCCGCGTCTCTACGACGACGGACGCTGTAGAGACGGGCTGGTAGCCCGTCTCCCGGACGGGGGACTGCTATCGCAGCCGAGGGTTCGCCTTCGAAGCGGTGCCCGCGCGCGAAGACGCGGCGCCGCCGCGTCTCTACGACGACGGACGCTGTAGAGACGGGCTGGCAGCCCGTCTCCCGGACGCGGAAGTGCCGTCGCATTTACCCACGCGGGCGAAGGTGCAGGAGCGCACGCTTGCGCATCGTCGACGCCGGTGGTAGCATCGGCGCAAGGGTTCTGCGCGAGGAAGGAGGATAGCGATGGTGCGTCATCTGGGCAGGCATCGGGTGCTGTGGTTGCTGACCGCGGCGCTGGCGCTGGTCGCCGCGGGGGTGGGGGTGGTCAATCCCAGCATCTACGAGGGTGTCGTCAGCGCGGCGATCATGCCCGGGGTGCTGTCCCAGGACCTCCTCGCGCTCGCGCTGGCGATCCTCGTCGTCGCCTTGAGCCTGCACGCGGGCGCCGCCGACGTCATCCAGCAGGTCGTGATCCTCGGGGCGATGGGGGCCTTCTTCTATGTCTACGGCATCTACACCATCGAGCAGGTCTACGACGCCCTTTACCTCGTCTATATGGCGATCTTCGGCCTGGCGTTCTACACCCTCGTCCACGACCTGGCCGACCTGCGCGAGGATGTGCTGAGGCGGGTGACCCTCGCCGCGCCGCTGCGGACGGCGTCTGCCGTCTGGGCCTTGATCACGGCCCTCATCTTCTACCCGCTCTGGATCGGCCAGCTAGTGCCGCTGATGCAGGCGGGCGACCGCATCGAGTACACCTTCTCCATCTACATCCTCGACCTCTGCTTCATCATGCCGGCGTTCGTGATCCTCGCGGTGCGGGTGCTCCGACGCGACGGGCTGGGGCTCTTGGCGATGCCCGCGCTCTTCATCGTGGGGTTTGCCGTGCTGGCGCCGCTCGCGCTGGCGGAGGCGCTCAAGCCCCTCATTTATGGGCGGACGATGGATCCCGGAGCCTTCTGGATGTTCCTCGTCCTCTCGGTGGTCTACCTCGTGCTGACCGTCGTTCACCTGCGCAAGCTCCAGGTTGGTGCTGACGTGGTCAGCGCTGGCTGACTCGCCACGCACGGTGTCTCCTCGTGTGCGGCGGTCGTTGCACGCGCCTTGCCCCTACCCGCCGATGCCAACTGCGCGCGGTGCCCCCCTTGTGTTCCCGTGCCGCAGACGGCCACGGAGGGGGGAAAGGAAGAGCGGTGTTCCCGTGCCGGGAGAGGTTAGGAGGGGGCGGCTAGCGCGGCGTAGAAGACGTCCGTGTAGTGCTCCGCCAGGCGGCGGCAGCGGGCTTTGTCCTCGGGCCGATAGCGCTCGTCGAGGGCGAAGAAGCCCGGCGCGAGCATCTTGAGCATCACCGCTGCGAGGAGGTCGGAGAGCAGCAGCCGCAGGCGGGCCGGGTCCTCGTCGGGGAGCGCTGCTACCGCGCGGGCGTGCAGCCGGTCGAAGGCCTCGAGGATCGCCTCCGCGCTCACCGAGGCGTAGTCGTTCTCCACCGCCACGCGGTAGAGGTGCGCGCGGGTGATCCCGGGCCACGTCAGCCCGCCGGCGATCAGGTAGTAGAGGACGCCGCGCAGCGTCTCGCGGAAGGGCAGCGACGCGTCGTCGATAGTGAGCCGCACGTCCTCCAGCATGTGGGTCACCGTCGCCGTCAATGCTTCCTCGATGAGGCGCTGTTTGCTGCGGAAGTGGTAGTTGATCGACGCGATGTTGGCCCCGGCGCATTCGGCGATCATCCGCGTGGTCACGCGGTCCAGGCCGTGCGCCTCGATGCAGTCGATCGCGGCGAGTAGCAGCGCCTCACGGGTCGAGCGCTCGTTCTCCGTCACGCCGGCACCTCCTGCGGCTCGCCCTCGTGTAGCGTGCAGCCCGTCATCTGCGCCGAGATCTCCCAGAGCCGCCAGGCGTGGTCCTCGTCGAGGGCATAGGGGTCGGGATCCTTGGGCTTGCCGTGCTTCCAATAGATCGCCGGGCTCTCGCGGACGGCGGGGTTGAAGAGGAGGCTCGCGATCCCCGCTGCCGACTCCGCCGGAGAGATGCCCCCGCGCCGCCGCAGCGACCAGATCCACCGCGCCAAGCGCGACTTGGACTTCGCGCCGATGTCGGTATTCACCAGGCCCGGGTCCGCCGCCACGGCGCGCACGGGGTGCTCGGGCCCCAGCCGTCGGTTGAGCTCCGCCGTGAAGAGGACGTTGGCCAGCTTGGTCTGCTTGTAGGCCCGCAGCGGGTTGTAGCGCGTCAGCAGTTGGATGTCCGCCCACTTCAGCTTGGTGTGGTAGTGGGAGCCGGAGCTGACGGTGACCACCCGGGCGTCCTTCGCCCGGCTCAGGAGCGGCAGCAGCTCGTGGGTCAGCAGGAAGGGCGCCAGGTGGTTGACCGCCCACTGGGTCTCGAACCCCTCCGGCGTCAGCGTCTGCCAGTAGGTGAAGGTGCCTGCGTTGTTGACCAGCCCGTCCAGCGTGTCGGTGCCCCACGCCGCCAGGGTCGCCTCGATCTGCCGGGCCGCGTCGCGGACCTCCGCCTGGATGGCGAGATCCGCCAGCACGTAGGCGATGCGGCCCTCGGGGTAGGCAGCCTCTAGCCGTTCCTGCTGCGCCACGGCCCGCTCCGGCGAGCGCGCCACGCCGCTCACTGTGGCGCCCCGCGCCAGCAGCTCCTCCACCAGCGCCAGCCCGATCCCGGACGTGGCCCCGGTCACCACATAAGTCCCCACTATCTCGCGTTCGCTCATGCCGTGCCTCCTTGTCTGCGCCCCATCATACTCGTCGCGTGGATTTTGTCAAGCGATTCAAACGTATGATTCAAACATGCGTTTGACCAAATCCGCAATCTCGGGTAGACTGGTGGCATCGCACCACGGGGATGCGGAGGCACGGTCGTCCGTCGTCCATCGTCAGTCGTCAACGGTCCGCCTCCCTCCGTGGTGGCGAGTGAGGACTCGTAGCCGAGGAGGTTGTCACATGCGCAGTCTAGTCTTTATCACCGGTGCGACGGGAGGGTTGGGGAAGGCCTTCGCCGTCGAGTGTGCCCGCCGCGGGTGGGATCTCTATCTGACGGATCTCGACGATGGGCGCCTGGCGCTGCTTGCCGCCGCGCTCGAACGGACCTATGGGATCCGTGCGGTCCATCGCGCCTGCGACCTCACTGACGCCGAGGCCCGCGCCGGGCTCTTTCGGTCGGTGTGGGCGAGCCCCTTTCGCTTCAGGGGCCTGATCAACGTCGCGGGGATGGACTTCGAGGGGATGTTTCAGGACCGGACGCGGGATCAGATCCGCACCATCGTCCGGCTGAACGTCGAGGGCACGCTGGAGGTGACCCACAGCCTGCTGCGGGTCATGGACCCGATGCAACCCTTCTGGATCGTGACGGTCTCCAGCCTGGCAGCCTTCTTTCCGATCCCCGTGAAGGCCACCTACGCGGCGTCGAAGCGCTTCTTGCTCGACTTCTTCCTGGCGCTGCGCGACGAGGTGGCTTCGCGCGGGGCGACGGTTACCGTGCTCTGCCCGGCGGGGATGCCGACCACGGCGGGCACCATCGACGCCATCGAGGCGCAGGGCGCGATGGGCCGGCTCACGACGCTGAACGTCGGGCAGGTCGCGACGCGGACCGTCGATCACGCGCTCCGCGGTAGGGCGATCTACGTGCCAGGGTTCCTGAACCAGACCCTGCGTCGGCTTGGGGGCCTGGTCCCGGCGGCGGTGCTGTCTCGGCTGCTCGGCAGGCGCTGGCGTGCCGCCCACCGCGAGCGGATGGCGCTGGCAGCCGAGATTGATCCAGGCGGGCAGCCGCGATGGCAGGCCACCACGCCCAACGCCATCCCGTAGGGGCAGGTCTTGTGCCTGCCCAAATGCGCGTTGCCCCCACCTATCCCACGTTCAGGATGACTTCCTTGCTTTCCAGCCCGTCGGCCGAGACGGTGACGGTGACCGGTCCCCCTTCGTGCCCGCTCCGGACAATCGCCTGGGCCCTGCCGTAGAAGGTGTCGTGATAGGCCTTGTCGAAGACCTCCTCGGTGTAGGGATTGGCGCTGCCCAGCCCCTGCAGGGTGCCCGCGCCCTCGACGGTCACGTGAATCCTCCGGTCCGCGGCGGACTCCACAACCCCGTGCTCGTCGGTCAGCGCGATGTTGATGTACGCCAGGTCCTCACCGTTGGCCTTGAGCTTGGTCTTCTCCGGCGTCACCGCAAGCTGGAGCGCGTCATCGGCAGAGACGAGGCTGCACCGTCCGGTCTCGTTGCCGTCTCGGTCGTAGGCAATCGCCACGAGTTCGCCCTTCTCGTATGGCGTCTTATAGTTGGCGACGTAGCCCCTCACCCGCTTCTTGCCCAGGGCCCTGTCGTTGAGGCGCAGTTCCACCCTGTGGGCATCGGAATAGACCCTGATCTCCGCCGTCCTGCCCTCGCAGCCCGCCCACGCCCAACTCGCGCGGGCATCCGACTTGCGCCACATCGGGAAGACCCGCTTCTCACCGGCATGCGTCAGGGGCTCGACGCCGATATGGGGCGTGTGGCGCAGCCCCCAGACCAGTTGGCTGTAGGCCACCTCAGGCCTCGCGTGTCCGGTGATGTCGAAGGCGCCGGTGTCTGCCGTCAGGTAGGGATAGCCCGGCCTGGCGCCGCCACGGCTCTCGTAGCCGACGGCGCCGAGTCCGCCCTCGCCGAGATAGTCCCAGCCGGTCCACATGAAGTCGCCGATCAGATAGGGGTAGGCCTCTACCATCTCCCAGTTCTTGTGCAACTCGGGCACGAAGGTCTCGGAGCCGACGACCACGCGGTCGGGATGGGCCTTTCCCTCTAACGGATACCTGCCCCTGCCGTAGTTGTACCCGGCGACGTCGAGCACGGCGAAGACCTCCCGGGTCGCCTTGTCGACGAATCCCAGCCGGCCGATGTAGTTCATGAGCAGTCTGATGCTGTTCATGACCACGTTGATGAAAGCGCTGCCCGACAGCCGCTCTTTCTTCTTGCCGCCCTTGGCCCCTTTCGCTTCATCGTCCTCTTTGTAGATGCCCTTTCCGAGGGCGGCCAATCCGTTCAACAGCAGGTTGATCCCGCAGGTGACGGGACGCGTGGCGTCCAGGTCGTGCACGATATCGGTCATCTCCTTCGCCAGCTCGATGCCCCGTTCCTGGGCCGTTTCGGAGACCTCATTGCCGAGCGAGTACATAATCACCGACGGATGGTTGAGGTCCTTGGTGACCATGGCCTCGAGATCCTGTTCGTGGCACTCATCGAAATCCCGCGCGTAATCGTACGTGGTCTTGGGGATGTACCACTGGTCGAAGGCTTCATCGACCACGTACATCCCGACCCGGTCGCAAGCCTCCAGGGCCGCCTTGGAGAGGGGATTGTGGGCCGAGCGAATCGCGTTGAAGCCGGCCTCCTTGAGAATCCGTATCCGCCGTTCTTCAGCGGCGGGAAACGAGCAGGCCCCCAGGATGCCGTTGTCCGAGTGGATGCACGCGCCGCGCAGGTGGATGGCCTCGCCGTTGATCCGCAGTCCGTCCTCGGCGTCGACCTCGATCACGCGGAGCCCGAAGCGCTCCCAGACCTCGTCGATGACGCGGCTCCCGTCAACGAGGGCCACCCTCACATCGTACAAGTTCGGCGACTCGGCGGACCAGAGCTGCGGGTCCTCGATCCCGATCTTCTGTTGGGCCCCAGTTCCGGTGGCGACCAGCGCTCGTTCGAAGAAGATCCCTACTCTGACCTCCGGCTGGCGCCCGTCCGGGTCGGTGTAGCGTGTCCAGATCTCAATGAGCGCCGGGTCGACGGATTGGGTAACGATCTCGACCCCATCGATGTCGATGTGCGTCCTGTTCCCGACGATCAGGTTGACGTTGCGGTAGATGCCGCTTCCGGAATACCAGCGGCTGTTCGGCGCCTCGGAGTTGTCCACCGTCACGACGACCTCATTGTCGCCCCCGAAGGCTAGATAGGGGGCGATGTCGATGCAGAAGTTCGTGTAGCCGTAGCGATGCCCGCCCGCGCGCTCACCGTTGATGTCCACGGTGCAGTTGCGATAGACGCCCTCGAATGCGCCGAGCTGACCCACAGGTCGCCGAAGCGGTCCTCCAGCAGGGCCTGCACCGAGTTACCGGAGAAGGTGTTGGCATCCGCGGGCTCGTACGCCGGATCGAAGGCATAGGCTGTGAAGCGCCCGGTCTCGCGGTCGAGCACGTTCAGCCCGCCATAACGCGTGCCGACCCACAGCCGGCCCTCGCGATCCTCCAGCAACGCCGTGATCGCCGGGCTGGCGAGCGCATCGGGGTTGTCCGGCTGGAACGCCGGGTCGTCCGCGTGCACCGGCGGGTCATATTGGTAGCCACCGGGCGGGAAGTCGCGGTAGGGATAGCGCACGAAGCTGTCGCTCTCGGGGTCGTACCGGTTCAGGCCACCCTCGGTGCCCACCCAGATCGTCCCATCGCGGGTCTCGTGGATCTCGTTGACGATCCGGTGGCTCAAGCTCGTCGCGTCGTCCGGGTCGGGCCGGTAATAGGTGAAGCCGTCGGCCTCGGGATCGTAGCGGATCACGCCATTGCCAAAGGTCCCGATCCACAGCCGCCCTTGCGCGTCGCCGTGGAGGGCCGTGAACGCCGATCCCATCTGCTGGAAGGGGTCCTCCAGGTCGAGGTCGTAGCGCACGAAGCGGTCGGTCTCCGGCTCGTAGCGGTGGAGCGTGCCGTCGCGGGTGACCACCCACATCACGCCGCGTTGGTCGCGCTCGCATCCGATGATGTAGCTGTGGCTGAGGCCGTGGACATCGTTGGGATCGCGGCGGTAGACGTGGAACTCGTAGCCGTCGTAGCGGTTCAGCCCGTCCTGGGTGCCGAACCACATGAAGCCCTCTGCGTCCTGGACGATGCAGTTGATCGAGCTCTGTGACAGCCCATCGTCGAGCGTCATGCGCCGGAAGGTCAGGGCCTGCCCCGCCATTGACGTCACCTGTGGCGCGGTCGGGTCCGGCGCCGGCGTGGGCGCGGCAGCGACCGCCGAGGGCGTCGGGGTAGGGGCCGCGGGCGCCCCCGCGCCGCCGCACGCCACAGCCAGCAGCGCGAAGAGGGCCAGCAGAGTCAGCGGCTTGAGCTTCATCATAAGATAATTATGAAGTTTAGCATAAAAACTCCACAAGCGCCAGCCGCCAGGGCGGGCCAGCCGTTTGTGGGAGCGGATCTGCGTCCATGATACGGCTATGGATCCGTCAACGCAAACAGGTCGACGCGTCGCCACAAGCCTTTCCCGCCTTCTGGGGCCGTCTG
>JBNGCP010000084.1:7582-12930 GCA_049974845.1 Anaerolineae bacterium
CCCCCTCTAACTCCCCCCGGCGGGGGGAGAACGCTCCTGCGCCAGCCTTTCCCCCTTCTGGGGCCGTCTGCGGCACGAGAACGCAGGGGGGTGGTGCGCGAGTCACCGCCACCGCAGGCGTTGGCAGCGTCGCACGTCGAACCGCCGCGCGCGTTTGGGCGCCGCATTCCGACAACGTCCCGTCACGGCGACGGTGAGGCTGCGTATGATACGCGCCAGGTCGCCGACGGCTCGACGCGGAATGCGCCGCCCCTACGGACCGCTCCCTCGTTGGGTAGGGGCGAGGCATTCCCGCAATCATTCGCGGACTCACAATCGCCCTCGAACGCCGAAGGGCGCCCCAACACGAGGCGCCTTCCCGGGAATGCCTCGCCCCGCGCGGGCAACTTGGCACACAGGCCACGGGCCCGATGCGTGGACCTGCCCCGCGCGCGTTTGCCTCCGGCGCTCGTCTGCGTATAGTGGAGGCGCTGTCAGGCCCCGTATCTTAGCTTCGTGACCGGGAGGTGAACCATGACGTGGTGGAGATCCCTGACGGGTGTGATTGCGCGCTTATGCCTGACCTGGCTGAGCCGGCGGCGGCTGCCCCGCGTCGACGGCACGCTGCGGATCCCCGGTCTTGAGCGTCCCGTTGAGGTGCTCCGCGACCGGTGGGGCGTCCCGCACATCTACGCCGCGAGCGAGCGCGACCTCGCCTTTGCCCAGGGCTTCGTCCACGCGCAGGACCGGCTCTGGCAGATGGAGTTCAACCGCCGGCTCGTAGCGGGCCGCCTGGCCGAGGTCCTGGGCGAGGAGGCGCTGCAGGTCGACCGCTGGATCCGCACCTTGCGCATGCGACACGTGGCCGAGCAGGAGGCCGAGGCGCTCTCGGGCACGGTGCGAAGCCTGCTGGAGGCCTACGCCGATGGCGTCAACGCCTGCATCGCGCACGAGAGGCTGCCCGTTGAGTTCACGCTCCTTCACTTCCGCCCCGAGCCCTGGACGCCCGCCGATACCATCGCGTGGGGCAAGATGATGTCCTGGAGCCTGTCGGTGAACTGGGAGACGGAGCTGCTCCGCCAGGCCCTGATCGACCGGCTTGGCCCGGCGCGTGCTGCGGAGCTCGAGCCCGGCTACCTGACGCGCTGTCCGACGATCACGGCGCCCGGCGGCACTGGCGGCGCTGCGTTGGGACGTGCGTCTGACGCACGCACACACACCGGCCCCTCGGCGTTCGACGGGCTGGGGAGCAATAGCTGGGCCATCGGCGCCACGCGGTCGGCGACGGGCGCGCCCATCTTCGCCAACGACATGCATATGGGCGTGGAGCTGCCCGCCGTCTGGTACGAGAACCACCTCGTCGCGGCCGACCTCAACCTCACCGGGATTACCTTCCCTGGCGTGCCGGGCATCGTCAGCGGGCACAACGGGCACCTCGCGTGGGGGTTCACCAACGGCTTCGCCGACGTTCAGGATCTCTACATCGAGCACCTGCGCCGCACCGCCGACGGGCGCCTCGAGGCGGAGTACTGCGGCGCGTGGGAGGAAGCGCAGGTCGTCCGCGAGGAGATCCGCGTCAAGGGCGGCGAGACGGTCACCGAGGAGGTGATCATCACCCGCCACGGGCCGATCATCAACAGCCTGGCGGGCGACTTCGCCGGCGAGGCGCCGCTGGCGCTGCGCTGGACCTCGCTGGAGCCCGACTCCCTGATGTCGGCGCTCTACGCGATGAACCGCGCCGCCGACTGCGACGGGTTCCGAGAGGCGCTGCGCGGCTGGTCGGCGCCGATCCAGAACATCGTCTACGCCGACACCCAGGGCGCCATCGCCTACAGCCTACCGGGGAAGATCCCCATCCGCGCCAAGGGCGACGGTCGCGTGCCCGTGCCCGGCTGGACCGGCGAGTATGAGTGGGAGGGCTACATTCCCTTTGACGAGCTGCCGCACATGACCAGTCCTGCTGCGGATTATATCGCCTCGGCCAACAATCGCATCGTCGACGAGGTCTATCCCTATCACCTCGGCTTCGACACCTGTGTCGGCGACCGCGCCCAGCGGATCGTAGAGCTGATCGAGGCCCAGCCCAGCATCGACCTGGCCTACGTCGAGCGCATGCACGGCGACCAGGTCTCGCCCTACGCGCGCAAGATGGCGCGCTTCCTGGGCTCGCTGCCGGTGGACGAGGACGATCCAGCGCTTAAGCGTGTCGTTGCGCTGATGGCCGATTGGGACGGGGCCCTGCACGCCGAAAGCGCCGCCGCGGCGATCTACGAGGTCTTCGTGCGCGAGATGCTCCGGCTGCTCCTGGAGCCGCGACTGGGTGACCTCACGAGCCGTGTGATGGGCAAGGGCCCGACCCCACACCTCGAGGGCGGGAGCATGTTCGGCGCGCGGAGCTGGGAGTGGCTCGAGCGCATCCTGGAGGAGCCGGAGAGTGACTGGTTCGACCTCGGCGGCGGCGAGACGCGTGACGACTGTGCGCGTGAGGCCCTCCGGCGGACGATCGAGGTCCTTCGCGATGAGCTCGGGCCCGACATGCAGACCTGGTCGTGGGGCCGGCTGCACACCCTGACGCTCGGGCACATCGTCGGTCGCGCTGCCCCGCTCGATCGGGTCTTCAATCGCGGCCCGTATCCCCTGGGCGGCGATCACACTACCCTCTGGGCCACCGGCAGCTCGCGCCACGATGTGCACGGCACCCAGGTCGTCGGCCCTGTCTACCGGATGATCGTCGACCTCGGCGATTTGCGCAGCTCGAGGAGTGTCCTGCTCCCGGGCCAATCGGGCCGCGTCGCCAGCCCGCACTACGACGACCAGATCGACGCGTGGTTCGACGTCGCCTACCACCCGATGCTCTACGCGCGGGAGGAGGTCGAGGCCGAGGCGCGCCACCGCCTGCACCTGACGCCCTAGGTGGGTGTAGACGTTCGGCGCGTCGCGTAGGCGCCGATTCAGCGATAATGACCCGCGCTCCGCCGACGCCAAAATGATCGTGCTGGCTACACCGACGGGCGGGTGCGCGCGAGCTGTCCGGTCAGCACGATCCACGCCGAGAGCGTGCCGAGGGGGATCCACCCCAGCAGCCCGAAGTAGCCAACGAAGAGCCAGTTCGGCCCGCCCATAAAGAGCAGCAACGTCAGCGAGCCGCCGATGGCGTTGGTGGCCGCGTGCGCGAGGCTGGGGGCCCAGATGCTGCCCGTGCGCCGGTGCAGCCAGCCGAAGATGATCGAGAGCCAGACCGTCCCCACCGTGAAGAGTACCATCCCGAGCGCCGGGTGCTCGGGGAAGTTGTAACCCCGTAGGTTGATCGGCAGGTGCCAGAGCCCCCAGATCACGCCTGTACTGACCGCCGCCAGCGTGGGTCGCTTGGGAAAGAGACGGCGCTGGAGGTAGCCGCGCCACCCGAACTCCTCGCCCCACAGGATCGGCGTGGCGAGCCACGGCGTGATCAGCAGCTGCAGTGGGAGGATGATCCATATATAGGCGGGCGGGGGCGGGATCTCGGCGCCGTCAGTCAGCCAGCGCCCGGCCCGCATTAAGGAGAAATCCGGCTGGCTGAGCCCCAGCCCCGCAGCCAGCGCGACAATGATCCCCGTCACCGCAACCGGATGCAGCCACGCCACCAGGTAGGCCCGCCACCTCCTTAGGTTGGGACGCATCCCGGCGTCCGTAAACCCCTCGCGCGTGATCCACTTGCGCACCACGAACGCCGCGACCGCCGGCGCAAAGGCCCCGGGCAGCGCCGCCAACTGGAAAAGCGGGGCCCGCGGCGACAGCCCGAGCCGGATGGCGACCTCCCAGATCGTCCACGCGACCCCGAAGCTGATGAGCAGGTAGCTTATGACGCCTTTGACCCTTGCGTCCATCCAAGTCCTCCGATCCTAATGGTATCGCGGCGTGCCTACACTCGTAGTATACGCGCGTGCCGCCCTCACGGACAGCGGCAGGAAGTCCTTGACGCGCCGCCCCAAAAGGGCTCGAACTCAAGCGGGGAGGACATGTGCCCTCCCCGCTGAGCTTGCGGATTTGTGTCTGCGCCTTCGCTACGGCATCACGCCTGCAAGCTGCGCGATGATCGGCAGCAGGATCCTGTAGCGTGTCTTGACCGCGAAGGCCGCCTCGGCGCTGCCGCTTCCGGCGTTGTCCGAGGTGAACCCCGCGACGTTGGTGATGGTACTGTTGTAGAGCGCCGGGTCGTCCTCGACCGTCGCTGTCGCCTCACCGCTGTTAGTCATGGTGAGGGTGTAGGTGACGGTGTCGCCCAGGTCGACGTCGCTCGCCGGTGTCACGGTCTTGGTGATCGCCAGATCGGGCTCGGGCTCCGTGACGGAGGTGAAGGTGGCGGTGACGGCGGTGTCGCCCTCGATGGTGACGGTGGTCGTTTCATCCGTCCCGGTGGCTCCCTTGTGGGATGCTAACGGAGGCCTGGGGCCGTATGACCTTCCCGCCTTGTGCTAGGTAATGCCTCGATGCAGGGTGCGTCTACTTCAATTATCGTTATAATTCAGAATCTGGCAAATCACGTTGCCGTATGCTACCAACCAGCACGCATCTTGCGTACAGCGTCCGGCTGTTTTGACTTCATGGTGGTTTGCTATGACACTATGAGAAGCGCACTTCCGTCTGGAAGCGTACTTCCAGACGGAATGAGGACATTCTGATGTCGCTCGGGCTGCGCAGGGGACGTAAGCTGAGGGGGGGGACGACGATGGCGCGATACGAGCTGGCAATCTTCGACTTTGACGGCACTCTGGCCGACACAGTACCCTGGTTCGCGGGGATCATCAACGAGGTCGCCGACCGCTTTGGGTTCAAACGCGTGCACCGCGACGAGTACGACCTGCTGCGCGGCTTCACTCCCACGGAGATTATGAGCCACCTCGACATCCCCTTTTGGCGCGTGCCTGCCATCGCCGCCTACGTCAAGCGGCGCCTGGCGGAGGAGATCGACGAGGTCGCGCTGGTCGACGGGATCGCGCAGGTCCTCAGGGAGTTGTGGGACGCCGACGTGATGATAGCCGTCGTCAGCTCGAACGACGAGCGCACCGTCCGCCAGATCCTCGGGCCGGAGCTCGTCGGCCTCTTCGACGACTTTGAGTGTGGGGTCGCGCTCTTCGGCAAGTCGGTCAAGTTGCGCAAGGTGCTGCGACACACCCGCATCCCGATCGAGCGCGCGATCTACGTTGGGGACGAGATCCGCGACATCGAGGCCGCGCACGACGTTGGGATGCACTTCGGCGCCGTCTCCTGGGGCTACAACAACCCCGCCTCCTTCGCCGACTACGACCCCGAGCACGTCTTCCGCGAAGTCGACGACATCGTTACCACAATCGCCCCTTCATAGAGACGCGACGGTGTCGCGTCTCTAC
>JBNGCP010000084.1:13030-14448 GCA_049974845.1 Anaerolineae bacterium
CGCCGCGTCTCTACACCGCGCGCCCGCACCCGTGCCTTCGTCTCACCTGACCTCGCCGCCGATTGTGCCATAATGGCCGAAACTGCCGCACCCAAAAGGAGACCCCATGATCCAACTCGAGGACACGCTCACCGCGCGCGACGCCAAGCGCTACATCGCCCACCGCTTCACCGTGCCGCCGGGCGCACGTCGGCTTGAGCTGCGCCTGCGCTTCGCGCCCGCCGTCGTCCATGGCGTCCACAACCACCTGGCCCTCACCCTCTTCGACCCCGACGGCTTCCGCGGCGCGGGGCACCGGGGCGGCGCGTCCCACGACGTCGTGATCTCGCACGAGGCCGCCACGCCCGGCTACCTGCCCGGGCCGCTGCCGCCCGGCGAGTGGATCGCCGAGGTCCACACCCACATGATCATGCCCGGCGCGCCGCTCCGCTACCGGCTCGAGGTCGCCGTGAGCGAGGTCGCTATCACCGAGGCCGAGGCACCGCGCCCGGCGCCGCGTGCGGCGCCCGCAACCAGCCCCAGCGCAGAGGCCGCGCCGACAGGCCCCGCTTGGCTCAAGGGCGACCTCCACACCCACACGCACCATTCCGACGCCGATGACTTCACCGTCGCCGACCTCGTCGAGCAGGCGCGCCGCAAGGACCTCGACTTCGTCTTCCTCACAGACCACAACACCAACGCCGGCCTGCACGAGCTGACCTCAACACCCGACCTGCTCACCTGCGACGGCTTCGAGCTCACCACCTTCTGGGGCCATGCCCTCTGCCTCGGCGCCCGCACCTGGATCGACTGGCGCGTCGACCCTGGCAGCGGCGTGATGCCCGCCATCGCCGCCCGGGCCTACACCCGCGGTGAGCTCTTTGTTATCGCGCACCCTCTCGCCGACGGCGACCCCGGCTGCACCGGCTGCGCGTGGCGCTTCGGCGAGATGATGCCGGGCAACGCCCGCATGGTGGAGATCTGGAATGGTCCCTGGGGCTGCGACTCGAACAACGAGGATAGCCTGGCGCTCTGGTACGACTGGCTCAACCAGGGCCACCGGCTCGTCGCCACGGCAGGCACCGACACCCACGGCCCCGACGGCTACGGCCCGGGCACCGCCTTCAGCGTCGTCCGCGTCGCCGAGCGCACCCAGGCGGGGATCCTCGCGGGGCTCGCCGCCGGGGCCGTCGTCCTCACCGCCGGCCCCGAGCTCCGGCTGGAAGCGCGCGATGCGCAGGGGGGCACGCACCTGCCCGGCGACACCGTCCGCGGCCCCGCCTCCCTCACCGCCCGCTGGGCCAACTGCCCGCCCGGCGCTACCGTGCGCCTGATGGCCCACGGGCGCCTGATGGACGCCCGCACCGCGGACGGAACCGGCGCCCACACCTGGTCCCTCACCCCCGCCGACGCCGCCTGGCTCGTCGTGGAGATCCGCG
>JBNGCP010000085.1:0-7553 GCA_049974845.1 Anaerolineae bacterium
TCCCCCCCCAAGAGTTGACTTACCCAGTCCACCCGCTATAATCGCCCCGGCTCAACGCTCAACCAACAAGGAACCTGTATGGTCGATACCCTGCGCACTCGCATCGCGTCCAACCGCACCGAGATGACGCGCTTTCTCAAGTTTGCCGTCGTCGGCACGATTGGCGCCGTCGTCGATTTCGGCATCCTCTACCTGCTGCACGTCGTCGTAGGCTGGCATCTCGCCCTCTCCAACACCATCTCCTTCACCTGCGCCGTCCTGAGCAACTTCACCTGGAACCGTCTCTGGACCTACCCCGACTCGCGGTCGAAGCCGGTCGCCACGCAACTGACCCAGTTCTTCGTCGTCAACATCGCCGGCTGGGCGATCAACACTGGTATCTTGCTGGCCATGACCGGCCCGCTCACCGCCCTCGCCGGCACGGTCCTCGACGGGCTGAGCCTCACCGCCGCAGCGGGCCTCACCCATAAAGTTGGCTACAACGGCGCGAAGATCATCGCGACCGGCATCGTGATGTTCTGGAACTTCTTCGTCAACCGTTTCTGGACCTACAACGACGTCTGATCTCGGCTAACCGCGAAAGCGATCGGAGCCCCTATGCGCATCGGCGTCGACTACACAGCGGCAGCCCGGCAGGGCGGCGGAATCGGCCGTTACACGCGAGAGCTGATGACGGCGCTCCTCGCCGCAAGGCCCCCGCACGACTTCGTGCTGCTGGCCGCTGCGGCGGGCCTTGGTGACCGCTGGCGGGCGGAGATGGCGCGCCTCAAGCACCTCGCGGAGCCAGGTCACCTCACGCTGCGCACCGTGCCGCTGACCGACGACTGGATGGCCCGCATCTGGCATCGTCTGCGCATCCCGCTGCCCGCTAACTTCCTCACCGGTCGGATCGACGCCTTCTACGCGCCCGATTTCCTGCTGCCGCCGCTCGTCGGCGACGTCCGAACGTTGGTGACCATTCACGATCTTTCGTTTCTCCGCGTCCCCAACACCTTCCCGGCCGCGTTGCGAGAGTATCTAGAGGGTGCCGTCCCGCGCAGCGCCCGGCGGGCCGATTGCGTCCTCACGGATTCGGAGTGGACGCGCCAGGACGTGATCGAGCTGTTGTCCATCCCGCCCGAGCGGGTAGTGTCGCTCCATCTTGGTGTCTCCGAGCAATTCCGTGCGAAGGCGCAGCTCGACGAGCGCCGCCGCCTCGACCAGCGCTACGCCCTGGGCACCGGCGCCTATGTGCTGGCCGTCGGCACCGTCCAGCCGCGCAAGAACTATCACCGCCTCATTGAGGCGCTCGATCTCGTCCGCGAGAGCATCGAGGTCGATCTCGCCATCGCTGGGGGGCGCGGATGGCTGGCCGACGCCATCCTCGACGCCGCCGAGAAACGGCCTTACGTGCACATGCTCGGCTTCGTCGACGACGCGGACCTTCCAGCGCTCTACCGCCAGGCAGCCGCCGTCGCCTATCCGAGCCTCTATGAGGGCTTCGGCCTGACGCCCCTGGAGGCGATGGCCTGTGGCACGCCCGTCGTCGCCTCTTCGGCGTCCAGCCTCCCCGAGGCCGTCGGCGATGCCGCGCTGCTTGTCGATCCCTTCGACGTCGAGGGCCTCGCCGAAGCGCTGACCGCCGCACTGACCGACGAAGCCCTCCGCGCGCGGCTCCATCGGGAAGGCCTCGCCCGCGCCGCCAAGTTCACGTGGGCGCGGACGGCGCAGGAATGGTTAGCCGTCGTCGCTCGCCTCTAGCCTCACCTCGTCGCCCACCACCGTTGGACGAACCATGTCCTGAGCGACCCTGTGAAGTCCACAGGCGCCGAAGGATGTCTTGTTCGCCCCCGCCACGAAGTGGCGCTTCCACTCGCAGCACGGCCCCAGCCACTTCCCGAAATCACCATCTTGCATTACCATGGACCCAAAGGAGGGTCCATGAACGAGACTAACCCCGAACATCACACCATCGCCATCCTTGGCGGCACCGGCAACCAGGGACCGGGCCTGGCGCTGCGGTGGGCGCTGGCGGGCCACGACGTCATCATCGGCTCGCGCCAACAGGAGAAAGCGAAGCGCGTCGCTGGCGAGGTCAACGCCAAGCTCGGCACGACCCCGGTCCGCGGCATGGAGAACGCTCAAGCCGCGGCGGCGTGCGAGCTTGCCGTGCTGACGGTTCCCTACGACGCGCAGAACGCGTTGCTGGAAAGCCTGCGTGACGCCCTGCAGGGCAAGGTACTCATCTGCGTCACGGTCGCGCTGAAGCCACCCAAGGTGGCGCGCGTCTACATCCCCCCCGAGGGCTCTGCTTCTGAGCAAGCCCAGGCCGTCCTCGGCGAGGGGGTCACCGTCGTCGCCGCCTTCCAGAACGTCGCCGCCGATCAGCTCGACGACCTCGAAAGCACCGTCGACTGCGACGTCCTCGTCTGCGGCGACGACCGTCCGGCGAAGCGCATTGCCATCCGCCTGGCCGAGGATCTCGGGACGCGGGGCATCGACGCCGGGCCGCTCAACAACGCCAAAGCGGTCGAGGCGATGACCTCGGTCCTCATCGGTATCAACATCCGCTACAAGGTCCACGGGTCCGGCGTGCGCATCACCGGCCTCGACGAGATCATCGGAGCGGCTGGATAAGATGGCCAGACAGCCGGATCCCCGGGAGCGCGAGGGCCTCCCGCGGCCCGAGATCACGCTCTACGCCCTCCGCGGTATTCCTGAGATCCATCCCGGCGACGACCTTGTCCCCCTCATCGCCGACGCACTGGCGCGAGAGCGCCTGACGCTTCAGGACGGTGACGTCGTCGTGGTCACCCAGAAGGTGGTCTCGAAGGCGGAGGGGTGTCTGGTGGATCTGTCCCAGGTCGTGGTATCACCGGCCGCACAGCAGCTCGCCGACGAGGTCCAGAAAGACCCCCGCCTCGTTGAGGTCATCCTCCAGCAGTCGAAGGGAGGGCATGCGAGGACCGGCGTCATCCGGCAGCGGCGCGGGACCCTCATTATGGAGACACATCACGGCTGGATCTGCGCCAACGCCGGCGTCGACCGCTCCAACGTAGCCGGCTCCGACGCCGATTTGGTCCTGGTGCTGCCTCGGGATCCTGACGCCTCGGCCCGAAGCATCCGCGAAGGCCTTCGGGCGCACGCCGCACGCCAAGCTGGCAGCGCGCCGCCCGATTTTGCGGTGCTCATCACCGACAGCCACGGCCGGCCGTGGCGACTCGCGGCGGTGAACCTGGCCATCGGCGTCGCCGGCATGCTCCCCATCGCCGACCTGCGAGGGCGGACCGATCGCTTCGGCTACCATCTGCGAACGACCACCGTCGCCCGTGCCGACGAGCTCGCCGCTGCAGCCGGACTATTGAGCGGGCAGGCCGCCGAGGGCCTCCCGGTCATCCTGATCCGCGGGGCCGACTATCCCCGCGGCGAGGGCCGTGCCACCGACCTACAGCGGCCTGTTGAGAAGGATCTATTCAGATGAATTGGTTTCGACCGCACCCATGAAAGGAGAGAGCCATGCCGCAGACTGAGATTCCCCGCGTCGCCCTCTATCTGCAGGACGCGCACCCCATCCGCGATGGGATGGCCTATGCTCAATACGCCGAGGAGCGCGGCTTCGAGGCCGTCTGGCAGGCGGAGAGCCGCCTCGTCCGCGACGCCATCGTGCCGATGGCCGCTTACGCCGCCGTCACAGACCGCATCAGGGTCGGCTCCGGCGTCATCAACAACTGGACCCGCAACATCGGCCTCCTCGCGGCGACCTTCCTGACCCTCGACGATCTGGCGCCGGACCGCATCATCTGCGGCATCGGCGCGTGGTGGGACCCGCTCGCTAAGAACGTCGGCATCGACCGGCGGAAGCCGCTGACCGCGATGCGCGAGACCGTCGAAGTGCTCCGCCGCCTGCTCAACATGGAGCGCGTGACCTTCGAGGGTGAGTTCCACCAGGTGCACGGCATCGAGCTCGACGTCGTCCACGGGCGCAAGGCCCCGCGCAACGTTCCCATCATGATCGGCGCCACCGGCCCCCAGATGCTGGAGCTCACCGGCGAGATCGCCGACGGGGTCGTCCTCAACTACTGTGTTCCGCCAGAGTACAACGACAAAGCGATGGCACAGCTCGAGAAAGGGGCGAAGAAGGCCGGGCGCCGCCTCGACGACCTCGACAGGCCGCAGCTCGTCGTCTGCTCCGTCCACGAGGACCGCGACGAGGCCATCCGCGGCGCCAAGATGCTGCTGACCCAGTACCTGGCTCAGCAGCCCCATATCGCCCGCGCCAGCGGCGTCGAGAAGGATGTGGTGAAGCAGATTCAGTCGATCCTCGGCTGGCCCGCGACGAAGGAGCAAATCGAGAAGGCCATGGTCTACGTGCCCGACGACCTCGTGCTACGGATCACCGCCACAGGCACACCCGAGGAGGCCAAAGCCAAGGTCCTCGAGTACGTAAAGCGCGGCGCCACCTGCCCGATCCTCTACCCGCTCGGTGATCCGAAGCTGATGATCGACACCTTCGCGACGAAGTGATGGGGACGCCCCCTTTGTCTTCCCGTGCCGCAGACGGCCCCAAAGGGGAGTAAAGGATTGCAGCTGAAGCGCTGGTTCTCCCCCCACCGGGGGGAGCTAGAGGGGGGAGCGCTGGAACACGCCGCTCGCTGGCGCAGGCGCCCCTTTGTGTTCCCGTGCTGCAGACGGCTCCAGAGGGGGGAAACAATGGCAGGGAGATGCGGTTTAGCAAGGAGAAAGCGATGAGCAGGTCACGGCCGCTACGGTGGATCTCGGTCTGTCTGGTTGTCCTCTTGCTCGCGAGCGCCTGCTCAGGCCGCGGGCGCCTGCCACGGTGGCGATTGCCTGACCGAGGGCCGGTCGACGTTTTCGAAGACATCATTGACCAGGTCTCCCGCATCGGCGACGGCATCGCACGCCAATTCCGCGGCTTCACCGGCCCGCGACGGTGATCAGCGGCAGACCTCTCTGTGGGATGCGCCGCTAGGAACCGACCTCGTACGCGCCGCCGTCTCGCGCGTGGGCTACACCTGAGGGTTCGCCGCTCGGCAGCGGCGCCGTGTGGGCTGGGTTGGGATTGAGGGTGGCCTGCGTCCAGAAGGTTGGGGCCGGGTTGTCCCGGGGTCGCTGGACGCGCTAGAGGGGACGCGCCTGCACGTCGAGCACGAGCGCCGCCAGCAACTTCACAGCCAGCGGCAGCGCCCGCTCGTCGAAGTCGAAGGTCGCCGTATGCGCGCCTCCGCCCTCGCCATCCGCGCCGAAGTTGAGGCTGGTGGCCAGCCCGCCCCGCTGTTGGACGCGCTGCATCATATAGGTGAAGTCCTCGCTGCCCCCACTGGGCTGCTCGGGTCGGACGCTTAGCTCGGGCAAGCGCTCGACCACCTCGGCGACGCGCGTCGCCAGCGCAGGATCGCTCTCCGCTGTCCCCGCGCTGCCCATCGACACGACCTCAAGGGAGCAGCCGTACATCGCCGCCGCGGACTCGAGGACCCTGCGGGCAGCCTCGCGCATATACGCCGCCAATTCCAGGGTCCCGCCGCGCGTCTCAATGGCCATATACGCCGTCGGCGGGATCACGTTGCGACCCTCCCCCGCTACCAACCGTCCAACGTTGATGCGGGTGACGCCGTCACGATGGCGCGGAAGGGCATGAAGATTCAGCGCGGCCGTGGCGGCAGCCAGCAATGCGTTCTTGCCCCTCTGCGGACTCCCCCCGGCGTGCGCCGCCTCCCCGGTGAAGATGGCATCGAGCTTGTCCGTGGCGAGGAAGCCACCCCGCCCCGTGGTCACCACCCCCGTCGGCCAGCCGGTGTGAACGTGCAAGCCGACCATCACGTCTACATCATCCACGACGCCCGCCGCGACCATCGCCTTGGCGCCCCGCACGCCTTCCTCAGCCGGCTGAAAGATCAGCTTGACGCGACCCCGCAAAGCGTCCGCCAACCCACTTAGCACGCCCGCGACGCCCAACCCCAGCGCGGCGTGACCGTCGTGCCCGCAGGCGTGGGCGGCGCCCTCGTTGATCGACGCAAACCCCTCCCGCGCCGGGCGGTGGTCCTCGGCCTGGCTCTCCTGCAGGTCCAGCGCATCGATGTCGAAGCGCAGGCCGACCGTCGGCCCCTCTCCGCCGCCCAGCAGCCCCACCACGCCCGTGAATCCACCGCGCGTTTTCTCAAGGTAAGCCGGATCGCCACCCTGAGCTTTGGCGCGCTGCCAGGCAGCGTCGAGCACCTCCGGCGCCGGCACGCCCATGCGCACGTCGTCGACGATGACGGATCGGCCCGCGTGCACCTCAAGGCCCAGCCGGTCCAACTGGCGCGCGATCAAGGACGCGGTGCGGAACTCCGTCCAGCCCGTCTCGGCGTGCTTGTGGAAGTCCCGTCGGTGGGCGATCACGTCAGCGGAAATCTTCGCCGTCAGCGCGCCAATTCGGCTGAGCACTCGCGGCGACAGCACGTCCTGCGCCCCGACTGCGGATGCTGTCGCTCCGACTGCGGATGCTGTCGCTCCGGCTGCGGATGCCGCCGCTCCGGCTGCGGACTCTCGAGCGCCACCCTGCCCGTCAGATGTCACTGGTACGCTCGTCCTCCAGCTCGCACCCGCTCGACAGCGGACACGCGGAGCAGCTTCCGCAGGCATCGGCGCCGGCAGCGACATCGTGGTCATAGCCCTCCGCTGCCGGGGGTGGCTCGAAGAGCACGATCTGGCGCAGCACCTCGGCAGCCTCCGTGGCATCCGCGCAGTAATAGACGCCGCCCCAGTAAGGCACCCCGCCCTGCGGCACCGCCACCCACTGCGCGAAGTCGGCATCGACGCCCGGCCCGGCGAGCAGCACCGGAAGCTTGGCATTGCGGTACTGCAGATGAGCGATGAGTGACTGCACGGCCCGCCGCACGGTCCGGCGACCCACAGCGAGCAACAGCGCGTCGGCCCCCAACCCGATCGCCCGCTCGGCCGCGATCGCCGGAGCCAAGAGGCCCAGAGCGTGGACCCCATGACCGGCCTCGCGAAGGGCATCGGCCCAGGACCGCCCCGTTCGCGCGTCGTCCGCCGGCAACGTGACCCACGCCAGCTCTGCCGCCACCCTCGCGGGCCCTGACGCCGCGGCGCTCTCCGGCGAATCCTCTCGTGGCATCGTAGTCTCATTCATATGCCCTATGATACTGCAGGGCGTTGCCGCGGCAACTGCCCATGCGGAGGTCCTAGCCCCGTCTGCGGAGCCGTAGCTCCGTCTGCGGAGCCGTAGCTCCGTCTGCGGAGCCGTAGGCCCGTCCGCGGGCCCGTAGCCTTGGAATGGCTGCCATCTATGGTATGATGCGTTGCACTGAACCTCAGACCCGCAGAAATCCAAGAAGGAGATTGGATATGAAGAAGATCGCGATGATTGGTGTTGGTTACGTCGGCATGGTCAGTGGCGCCTGCTTCGCCGATCTCGGCAACAACGTCGTCTGCGTCGACATCAACGAGGAGCGCATCGCCAACCTGAACCAGGGCATCATGCCCATCTTCGAGCCCGGCCTGGAGGAGCTCGTCCGACGAAACGTAAGAGCCGGACGCCTTCACTACACCAC
>JBNGCP010000085.1:7653-11815 GCA_049974845.1 Anaerolineae bacterium
GAATTCCTGCGCGAGGGCTCGGCCATTCCGGACTTCATGAGCCCCGACCGCGTGATCCTGGGCTCCACCAACCGCGATGCGGCAGAGATGGTGGCCCAGCTACACCTGCCGCTGCGTACCACCCTGATGATCACGGACTTGCGCACGGCGGAGATGGTGAAGTACGCCTCCAACGCCTTCCTGGCGGCAAAGATCTCGTTCATCAACGAGATCGCGAATATCTGCGAGGCTCTCGGCGCCGACGTGAAGGAGGTCGCCTACGGCATGGGGCTCGACAAGCGCATCGGGCACTACTTCCTCGACGCCGGGCTCGGATGGGGCGGCTCTTGCTTCCCCAAGGACGTTCAGGCGCTGGCGTCGATGGCCGAGGTCGAGGGACGGCATCCGCACCTGCTTCACGCCGTGATGGACATCAACCGCGACCAGCGCTACGCGCCATTGCGCAAGCTTGAGGGCTTCCTGGGGCGCGATCTCCGCGGCAAGGTCATCGGCGTCCTGGGCCTGGCCTTCAAGCCCAACACCGACGATATGCGGGAGGCGCCCTCCATTGACGTGATCCGCAATCTGCAGCGGCGCGGGGCCAGCGTGCGCGCTTACGACCCCGTCGCGATGGAACGCGCCGCCGAGATTCTCAACGGTGTCGAGATGATGGACAGCGCCTATGCTGTCGCCGAAGGCGCCGACGCGCTGATCCTGATCACGGAGTGGAACGAGTTCAAGAACCTCGATCTCGAACGCGTCAAGCGGTCGATGGCAGAACCCGTGCTCGTCGACGGACGCAACATCTGGGATCCGGCCAAGGCCCGCGAGCTGGGCTTCAGGTACAGCGGCATCGGGCGCGGCTACGAGGGGCGGGGCATCCGGCACCCACTCGATCAGACCATCGATCAGACCGTCGCGCTATGACGTGCGACGCTCCGGATAAGGACTGAGCCTGCATAATGTAGATTGGAGATACGAATAGCTTTGGAACCCCTTCAGGAAACGCTAGACAACGGGCTGCGGATTCTGGTACAGGAGATGCATACCGCACCCGTCGGCAGTTTTTGGATCTGGTATCGGGTTGGCGTCCGCAACGAGCACCCCGGCATCACCGGCATCTCCCACTGGACCGAGCACATGCTCTTCAGGGGCACGGACCGCTGGCCCGCCCGCGCGGCCGACCAGGCGATCTCCCGTGTGGGCGGCGTCTATAACGGCATGACGTGGTTGGACTTCACGACCTTTTACGAGACGCTCCCGGTCGATCGGCTGGATCTCGCCCTGGACATCGAGGCCGATCGCATGCAGCACGCGCACTTCACCGCCGCGGATGTCGACTCTGAGCGCACCGTGATCATTAGCGAGCGCCAGGGAAACGAGAACTCGCCACACTTTCTGCTTAGCGAGGAGGTCACCTCGGCGGCCTATCGAATCCATCCCTATGGTCACGAGACCGTCGGCTTCCTGTGTGACCTTGAGGCCATCACCCACGAGGATCTCCGGCGCCACTACGAGACCTATTACACGCCCCGGAATGCGATCGTGGGCGTCGCGGGTGACGTCGAGCCGGCGCGCGTCATCGCCGACATCGCGGACGCCTTCGGTGACGTGCCCATCGGGCCAGAGCCACCGGCGGTCCGCGCCGTCGAGCCGCCGCAGCGTGGCGAGCGTCGGGTCACGGTCCACGGCGCCGGCGACACCGATTACGTCGAGATCGTCTATCACATCCCTGCCGCTACGCACCCGGACTTTCACGCCCTGACGGTGCTCAACGCGATCCTCTCCGGGGGCTCGAGCTTTCTGGTGGGGCGAGGCTATATCACCAACCACACCAGCCGCCTCTACCGCGCCTTGGTGGAGGAGGAGCACAGCGTCGATGTCCAGGGCAGCCTCTCGCCGACGATCGATCCTGGTCTCTATCGCCTCGCCGCGACGGTCTGGCCGGGCAAGAGCCCTGCCGCCGTCGAGGAGGCAATCACTCAGGAGCTCTCCCGGCTCGGTGAGGAGCTCGTTAGCGAGGAGGAATTGGCCAAAGCCCAACGCCAGGCACGCGCCCTCTTCGCGTATTCGAGTGAGAGTATCTCCAATCAGGCCTTCTGGCTGGGCTTTTCCGGCATCTTCGCCGATTACCGCTGGTTCGAGACCTACCTGGACGATATAGCCGCGGTCACCGCCGAGGATATCCGGCGTGTCGCCGCGACCTATCTGGACACGACCAACCGGACCGTCGGCTGGTTCATCGGCAACCGGGGCGCGAGGTGAGGACGTGATCGATCACAAGCGCCTTCTTGAGCGAATCGCATCCTTCCCCGGCACCGAAGACACGCTGCGACAGACCCTGGACAATGGCATCACCGTCCTCGTCCGGCAGAACCTCGCCAGCCCCGCCGTGGTGATCAACGGCTACCTCCTCAGCGGAGCCCAGGACGAGCCAGCGGACAAGCGCGGGCTTGCCGGCTTCCTCACCGATGTGATGGAGCGCGGCACGCAGAACCGCCCGTTCAGCCAGCTCTACGAGGAGGTGGAAGCCATCGGGGCCAGCTTTGGGCTAAACAGCGGCTCGCATACGACGGCCTTCGGCGCCAAGGGATTGGCAGACTCCCTGCCGCTCCTCCTCGACATCCTCGCCGACGTCATCCGCCATCCGGCGCTGTGCGCACGACAGGTGGAGAAGGCCCGCGCCGAGATCCTCACCGATCTCCAAGAGCGATCCCACGACACGCGGCGAATGGCGCGGCGCCTCTTCTACGAGCTCGCCTATCCGGAGAGCCATCCCTATCACTGGAGCCAGCTCGGCTACCCGGAGACGATCGCGGCGATCACCCACGATGACCTGACGGCATTTCATGCGGCGACGTTCGCCCCCGAAGGCATGGTCATCGTGGTGGTGGGAGGCATCGAGCCCGACGCTGCCCTCAATGCCGTAAGCGCGGCATTCGGCGATTGGGCCGGCTCGCGCGACGCGCGCAGTCCGCTCCCGCCCGTTCCGGAGCTCGACGCGCGGGGCGAGCGCCGCCTGACCCTCGACGACAAGACGCAGAGCACCTTGGTCCTGGGCTGGCCGGGACCGTCACGGGCTCATGAGGACTTCATCCCCTGCTTCGTAGCCAACACCGTGCTCGGCGTCTTCGGGATGTACGGTCGCCTGGGCACGCGCATCCGCGAGGAGAACGGCCTTGCCTACTACGTCTATAGTCGTCTCTCCGGGGGCACTGGGCCTGGGCCGTGGCGCGTCGAAGGCGGATTCGACCCCGCGAACGTCGAGGAGGGCATTGCCCTCATTCTCGACGAGCTGCGGCGGCTCCGTGAGACGCTCGTACCGGAGGACGAGTTGGCCGACAGCCTCTCATACCTCATCGGCAGCCTCCCGCTCTACCTCGAGACCAACGAGGGCGTAGCCCGATCGCTGGTGAATACCGAGCGCCACAACCTCGGCCTCGACTACCTGCAGCGCTATCCCACGATCATCCGGTCGGTCACGCCGGAGCAGGTGCAGCGAGTCGCCGAGAGGTGGCTCGATGTTGAGCGCTTTGCGCTGGCGGTCGCGGGGCCTGCGGAAGGGACATCCGCGTGAGGCTCACGACAGGCGTCGACGTCGTGGAGATCGGCCGCATCGAACGCCTCCTGACGCGGTACGGCGCGCGCTTTCTGCGGCGGATCTTCACCCAAGACGAAGTCCGCTACAGTCGGGGCTGGGCCGGCGAGCTGGCGGTGCGTTTCGCCGCCAAGGAGGCGGTCTCCAAGGCCCTGGGCGTCGGCGTCCGCGTGCTCTCCCCGCAAGGCATCGGCTGGCTGGACGTCGAGACGCTGAACGAGCCCGGCGGCAAGCCCTATCTGCGCCTGTACAACCGTGCCGCCGCCCTCGCGCAAGAACAGGGGCTCACCACCTGGTCGGTCAGCTTGAGCCACGACGGCGGTATGGCCATCGCGTTTGTGGTCGCTCTCGGGCCTAAGGGCGAGGCGAGCTAAGGACACGATGGGTCTTCTACGCGCGTGCCGAGGCGGGCTCGCTTCAGCGACGCCCCCTCCCAACCTCCCCCGCAGGGGAAGGAGCTTGGATTCTCAGGACACCACTAGACAACGGAGGTAGACACCTATGCGAGCCGTAGTACAGCGCGTAACCCATGCATCGGTCGAGGTCGAGGGCGAGGTCGTCGGCGCGATCGGACCGGGACTCCTC
>JBNGCP010000085.1:11915-14136 GCA_049974845.1 Anaerolineae bacterium
CGCGCCCAGACCCCGAGACGGCGCTCTGGGCTTGGCTGCTTTTCGGTGAGAGCGGCATCCCCACCCAGCGGGCCAAGGCGCTGCTCTCCGAGTGGACGACGCAGGGGGTCACGCTTCAGAGCATCGTCGCGCGCCTTCCCCAGGACGCGAGCACGTTCGGTCTGACGCGCGCGGAGGGCGCGTGCCTGCAGCAGCGGCCTGACGCACTGCCTGCGGTCACAGCCTTGCGCTGGGACGACGTACGCTACCCGCCGGGCCTGGAGGGGCTGCCGCTGAAGCTTCGCCCGGCCCTGCTCTTTTACGACGGCGAGCCTGATCTCCTGTTGCGCCCCCTGGTCTACCTCGCGCCCGGCGAGCTGGACGATGTCGCCAGCCGGCGGCTGCACGAAGCCATCAGCCTGTTGATGGGCGAGGATCTTCTGCTCGCTGCCTATGAGGGAAGCCAACAGGCCGACCTGCTCGTCGAGGAGTTGGTCTACGGGTCGGGAGAGGCGCTGCTCTTCGCACGCAGCGGGATTGGGGCGCGGACGCCTTCCGAGCGCGAGCACGCGCTGCTGGCATCCCAGCAGCTCCTCGTGGTGAGCCCCTTGCCGCCCCACGCCGACGCCCGGTCCGCCTGGGAGAGGGTGCTCCGGGCAGTGGCGATCGCCGCCGCCGAGCGCGTCCTTCTCGCCGGTGCGGTTGCTCAAGCCCCCGGAGAGGTCCCGGAGCTGGGCGACAAGCCGGCGCTCTCCTTGTCACCCCCACCAACCGGAACAATACTGCCCCCAAACGTCGAGCTGGCCGAGGCCCCGGTCGACGTCCTCCCGTGGATCGATCGCCTGTTCACGATAGCGGGCGGTGAGCTCGTCGTCGCCGATGCGGCTACACCCGATGCGGCAACGCGTGCTGCCAACCACAAGGGCGGTGCGGAGGACGACGCCAAGCTGGGGCAGGTCGACCTGGGCCCGCCGCCCTCACCCGACGAGATCCTCGAAACGCTGAGCAGAGGGGGCGCGGTGCCCGAGGCCCTACGGCGCCGCCTCTTAGGCGAGGACGACGCGGGCTGACATCTCCAGACGAGGCGCATCCGTGGATAGGACCGCGGCCTCGCGGCACAGAGCATCGCGCGCGCATCGAGGCAACGCGACGAGGACGCTGGCGCAGCCGTCACGGCACGCCCAACAGCTCAACGGCATCGATCTGGTTCCAGGTGCCCGTCCGCGACTCATCGAGATCGATCCGGACGCCCACAACCTGGTAGGGGGTCTGCAGCACGGGAACGGTGAGGACGCCAGGACACGGCGCCGCTCTGTCCTCGCCCTCCCAGACCATCCACGTCTCGCCCTCCGTGTCGATCAAGCTGACCCGCGAGACGGCACCCCGCCCATAGGTCTGATGAATCCGCACCTCCACCGCGTGGACGGGAGTACCGTAGGTGAGCTCCAACCACTCGACCCCGTTTCCGCGCGCTGAGGACCAGGCGCGGGCATCGTCGGCGCAGCGCCCCACCTCGGGGGAGCCGGTGGCGCGACGCGGGCTCCAGTCGGGTAAGGCATAGTGCGAGCTGGCCGTGGCATCGATCGCCCACTGGGAGATCGCGTCCGGCGTCTCCGGCGCCTGGGGCGTCCGCAACGACGCGACGGTGTCACAGCCGCTCAGCGTCATCCCTATGAGTGTCGCCGCCCCTATCAGCGCCAGACACACGCTTAGCCATCGTCCCCTGCGTATCATGCTGTCTCAGCCCCCAGCGGCTATTCTACACGTCGAGGTCGCCAATTCAAGCGTCGTTTCGCCGTGCTGCTCATTTTATGTTGGCTTCCTTCCCTAATCCTTGACATATGTGTTTTTGAGTAGTAGAATGGAGCTGAAACAATTAATTTCTCAGACCACTGGTATATGCCGGTCAGTGAGGGGGTGCCGGCAACGTGCTGGGCGCTCCCCTGCCCGGCGTCAGCTGCAAGTTCGGTCCGATATCGTGCCCAGACAGCCGCATTGGGACGCCAAAGTACAGTGGGAGGGCGTATCATGTTCAAAGAGCGCATACGGGAAAAGTACGATACGCTGACGCCGGGCTGGCTACCGCAAGCTCGCGAATTTTATCATGGACAGTACTGTGAACGTGCTCAAGGGAGCGGGAACTATCTGGTGCACGGGTAAGTTCGCGAACTACGCCCACGCCGAGTCCTTCGCCCATAAGCTGGTGACCCACGGGATCGAGGCCCGCGCGTTCGAACCCAGC
>JBNGCP010000086.1:0-14064 GCA_049974845.1 Anaerolineae bacterium
CCGTCCCTGCTCACGACGTTCAGATCTTCCTGGGTGCCTACGGCCCGCGCATGCTGGGCCTGACCGGGGCCCTCTGCGACGGCTGGATTCCGACCTCATCTTACGCGCCGCCCGACCAGCTCGACGATAAGAACCGCCTGATCGATGAGGCGGCAGAGGCCGCGGGTCGGGATCCACAGGGGATTCGACGTCTCTACAACGTGAGCGGGCGAATCACGTCGGGCAGCCGGAGTGGCGACTACCTCGACGGTCCGGTCGACGGCTGGGTCGACGAGCTCGTCTCTTTGGCGACCGACCACCGGATGGACACCTTCATCTTCGCGCCTGCCGAGCAGACCGAGGCGCAGCTCCGTCGCTTCGGCGAGGACGTCGTCCCGCGCGTTCGAGAGGCCCTGTAGCGGAGTAGGCAGCGACCCCAACGCATCCAACGCAAGCCAGCGTCAAACGCAACTCAACCCGTAGGCCTGCCGGGCAGGACTCTTGCTATCATGACAACAGAGGGAGGCAAGCCGTCCCTGAGCGTTGTCAGACACCACAGTGTTGCCGCCCGGTTGGCGGCAAGGAGTGAGAGCCTATGCACGCACGTTACCTAAGAGCGTTTTTCGTGGCGATGTTGACCCTTCTACTGCTTGCCTTTCCGAGGGGGACCACGGCGCAGCTGGATATGCCGCCGCGAGAGGCGGATCGCGAGGCACCGGCGCGGGAGGTCTTGATCGAGCCAGCGGGAGCGCAGGCACTCGCGGCCCAAATCACGTTGGCGCCTATCGCCGATACCTATAATCGCCTCGGAGCGCCCGACACAGAACTTCGGCAGTTCGGACCTCTTTCTCGGCTACAATTTCATTGGCGACAACTTCGGAGCGGAGCGCATCCTCCTGCGCTTTGACGTCGAGTCGAGCGTGCCGGATGACGTCGTCATCAACGATGCACGCCTGCGCCTCTATCTCAACTTCGCCAGTCCCACCGACGACGAGCCTCTGGGCACGCGCCTGTGGCGCGTCGATAGCCCGTGGGACGAGCATATGCTAACGTGGAACCGCTGGATCGCGGAGGGCATACGGGGAGATGGCGAGGGCTACGACGTGCAGTTCATCGGCACCACAGAGGGCTGGTACGAGTGGGAGATCACCGACTTGGTGCAGGAGTGGTACGATGGAACCCATGTCAATTACGGGATGCTGATCATCGGCGATGAGGAGGTGCAGCAGCGGGAGCGCGCCTTCTTCTCGCGTGAGACGCCGAGTGCCTTCTATCCGCAGCTGGTCATCGACTATGCTACGCTTATGGACGATAGGCCGCCGGTCGTCACCGTGGATCCTCTGCCCGAGTTCGTCGATCGAGATTTCACCGTGCGTTGGGATGGGACCGATCCCGGCCCTGCTGAGATCGCGTATTACGATGTCCAGGTGCGTGTGGACGGTGGCGATTGGACGGACTTCAAGACGGGTGTCGACGTGACCGAGGCCGAGTTCGTCGGCGAAAATGGACGGTTCTATGAGTTCCGTGCCCGCGAGGTCGACACCGTCGGGAACGTCGAGGCCTTTGGGGACGCTGAGGCGTCGACCACAGTCGACACGATGCTGCCGTCAATCCGGGTGAATCCTCTGCCGAGGATCATTGCCACACCTACCTTCCCGGTCTCCTGGTCCGGCGACGATGAGGGCTCTGGGATCGCTAGCTATGACGTCCTCTACCGGGTCAACCACGGGGGCTGGACGACCTGGCTTGTTGGGACCACGGAGACCAGCGCGACCTTTGACGTCACGACCGACGACTTCCCGCCGACGGATGGCTTCTATGAGTTCGAGGCACGGGCCGTCGACAACGTGGGAAATCAGGAGGGCTTCGCTTTCGCGCCGGAGGCGTCCGCCATTGTCGATGCCGAGGCGCCCTTCATCGTGCCCCGGCTCTGGCTTCCTATCATAGCGCATCAATAAAGGCACCACCGCTGACCGCTGGTCGCGCGCCCTGCCGACGCTTGTGCTCCTGCACCGAGGCGCCTATAGTAGGCGCTGGGTGTGGGCACAGCGTGGGGAGAGAGGCAGGAGGCGTGGCAGGGTGAGGACCGGCCAGCGACGACGGCGATCGCGTTGACCTGTTCGACACGTGGGCAAGCAGCTACGATGAGAGCCTCGTCGCAGAGGATCGGTTCCCGTTTGCTGGCTATGACTGCTTTACTAGTGTGCCCAGATCGGACCCGCAGAGCTCCTCTGACTCGTTGAACACGACAGGTGCTAGGGTCGTGACACGCAACCGAAGGGACATCCGATGAGCAGAATCATTGTCGAAACACTCGTCATTGATGATATCCCGATCCTGACCGTGGCCGAGGAGGGGGCGGAGGAATGCCCCTTGATCTTCTTCGTGCACGGCTTCACTGGGGACAAGCGCCAGGGCCTCCGCTTTGGATACGAGTTGGCGGAGCGGGGCTTCTACGTGGTCGCGCCGGACGCCTATATGCACGGCGAGCGCCCGGATGTCCGGTGGATGCGGCGTTGAGCGGCGGGGCTGAGTATGTCTATCCGCGAGAGAGTGGGCTCGACGTCTACATCCTGCTCCACAAGATCGTCGTGCGGACGGCTCAGGACGTGGAGACGCTGATCGCGCATTTCGCTGAGCGGGAGGAGGTGGATGGTAAGCGGATCGGTGTTACCGGATTCTCGATGGGCGGGTTTGCGTCCTTCTACCTGGCTGCAAACGTGCCCGACATCAAGGCGGCCGTGCCCATTGCCGGTGTCCCGGCCTTCGCTGACCGGTGGTGCGACGTCGTGCTGGAGGCGTCGGCGTACGGGCAGTGGTCGGAGGCGATGACGGCTGCGCAGACGGAGACGGTGGTGCGGACCGCCTATATCGAGAGCATCGATCCCTTCGAGAAGCTGTCCTCGTTCCACCCCAAGCCGCTGATGATGATCCAAGGCGACAAGGACACCGACGCGCCGAAGATCTATGCCGTCGATCTGTATCGTGCGCTCAAGCCCCGCTACGCGGATCATCCAGAGCGGCTGCGGCTGAACATCCACGATGGGGCGGGCCACGAGCTCACCCAGGCTATGATCGACGACGCCTGCGCCTGGTTTCAGCAATACCTGAGCCCATAGAGATCAAGTTAGTCCTCGTCCCCAGCGCCCCCTTTGTGTTTCCCCCAATTGAACAGCGTTGGGGGGAAAGAACAACAGCCCTTGTGCTGGCCTCGACTATGCCCCGCGTGCTGTTCGTGTGGGCGGCTGGACTCCCGCTGTGCTCCTCCCCCCGCCGACGGTTTTTGTCGGTGGGGGGAGGTTTGGGAGGGGGGAGCCGTGCGGGTTGTGCCTATGTCCAGGATATCAACACGGGCTTGACAGCGATTGTGCATCACACCACAATTGGTCCTGATTGGCAGCCCAGTGGTCTTCTTGAGGAGAGGAGGCGTTCGTGACGAGTCGGGTGGTCGAAGCGGGGTTCGAGTCTGATAGCTTGGGGTCTGCATTCCACTGGTATTGTGAGCCGGTGCGCTGGGAGATCGGCGAGGGTGAGCTCGTGATTTGGCCCGACGCCAAGACGGACTACTGGCAGCGGACTCACTACGGCTTCTCCGCAGACAACGGGCCGTTCCTTTACACGCCGGTCACCGACGACTTTGTGATGACGGCGACCGTCCGATTCTATCCCCGGCACCAGTACGATCAGGCCGGGTTGATGGTGCGGATCGATCCCCAGACCTGGATCAAGACCTCGGTGGAGTACGAACCTGACGAGCCGGACAAGCTCGGCGCTGTCGTGACGGCTTACGGCTATTCGGATTGGTCCACCCAGGACTATCCCTTGGATGCCAACGAGATCGCGCTGCGCATCGAGAGGGCGGGCGATGACTACCTCGTTGCCTACGCCCCTGCGGCCCTCCCGCCGGACAGGGCGAGCGAACTTGCCTGGACGCAGATCAGGATGACGCACCTGCCCAACCCTCACGCTGTACCGGTACTCTGCGGCGTCTATGCGTGCTGTCCCACCGATGCGGGGTACAGAGCTGCCTTTGACTTCATCAGGGTCGAGCCCGCTTGAGCCGCGCGGCGCGAATGAGTGGCTGGGATGGCATTTGACCTGGAGACATTTTACCAATCGGGTGTTAAGCTGGTGGCCTTCGCAGATATGGGCTTGAACAGGGCATGACAAAGCGAGGGCATCGTCCTGGACACGTGTTGCTTGGGATCCTCGTCCTCCTGGCGTCTCTGCGGGTGATCGGCTTTACGGTCACCTTTGGGGCGGAGAGCTTACAGATGGACTTTTCGGCCTTCTACACGGCCGGCGAGGCCCTCAACGCCGGGCTCTCCCCCTACGAGAACCACGTTGCGCGGACGCCGCCGATCTGGGACGGCGTCGACCGCTATCAGCACAGCCGATTCCTCTATCCGCCGCTGGCGGCGGTGCTCTTCCAGCCCGTTGCGCGCTTGCCTTATTACACCGCCAAGCATCTGTGGATGGTGGCAAGCCTGGGGGCGCTTCTCGCAGCGCTCTATCTCGCGATGCGGGCGGCCGGCGTTGCGTTCACCTCGGGGCCGGGCCTCCTGGCGCTCCTCCTGCTTTTTCTCTTCCATCCGCTGCTCACTTTCCTGGAGCGCGGGCAGATCGACGCCTTCACGCTTCTGCTGCTGACGGTGGGGGCTTATCTGCTCCGTCGGCAACGTGGGGAGGGCGCCGCTGGCCTGTTGTTCGCCGCCGGTCTGTTGTTCGCCGCTGCGACTCTCCTCAAGCTGCACACCGTGCTGCTGGCGCCCTTCCTGCTGTTGCGCCGTCGCTGGCGCGCCCTCGCAGGATTTGCCATCGGCGGCCTGCTGATTCTGGTTCTCTCGCTGCTGCTGCCCCATCCTGGCGCGGTGTTGGAGTATCTGACCGTCGAGATGCCGCGGATCTCTAGGTTCGGCGAGGGTGGGACGGAGGAGATGCTCGTGGATCCGGCGGCTCTGGCCCGTCTGCGTCCCTCTGAGGACCTGACGATGAAGGATGGACGCGTCTACCGGCTCGAGTCTTTCGCCTTCGTCTCCAACGCCAGCCTGGTGCGGACACCGACCGGCGAGCGACTTCGGGAACTGGCCGACGCGGTCGGTCTCCCGCTGACCCAGAGCGGTGGCTCGCTGATGGTCTTTGCGCTCTGCTTCATCACAATGGTCGGTATGCAGGTGCGGTGGGGCTTCAGCCGGGAGCCTGAGCCGCTACAGGTCTTTCTCTATTGGCAGCTCGCAATGGTCATCGTGCTGCTGAGCGCGCCGCTCACGTGGGTGATGAACACCGTCTGGCTGGCTGCGGTCTTCCCCTTCGTGACGAGCGCGCTGGTGACGCCACAGCCTCGCGGCGGGGTGGTTGCTGTTATGTTGCTCAGCGCGGGTCTTTTGTTGGCCGCCCTTCCAGATCACCAGGCGTTCCCGCTGCTGGTCTCTGGTGAAGTTCCCGCGGCTCTGGCTCTCCACAAGTACGTGGTCGCCGAGGTGCTGGTCGCCCTGGGGTTGATCGGATGCCTAGATGTGATGCGAGCCGCTACCCCTTCAGAGCCTCAGATGCGCGAGGGGGTGTCCTGATAACCGCTACCCTGCCGGCAAAGAGCGCGGATATGACGTTAGCGGAGGTCGTGGCCCGGCTAGGCCGCCACACCGTCGTCGAGGGCGTCTTGCTGATCGGCTCGGCGAGCCAGGAGGCACTCAAGCCCGCCAGCGATCTCGATCTCGTGGTGGTCCTGGAGGAGATCCCGGCGCCTCTCGACTGCTGCGGCATCACCTACATCGACCATCGGCTGACCGACCTCATTTTCGTCGCCTCCGAGCGGCTGGGTGAGATCCTGGACCTTGAGGCCCCGGTGGACGGCGCGGCCTGGTTGGGGCGAATCATCCGATGGTTTCAGGAGGGCCGGATTCTCCATGACCGGGCGGGCCGGCTGAAACGTGTCCAGACGAAGGTGCGGGCCGACGCGTGGATCGAGCCACAAAGCGGACCGGGACGGGAGGCGTGGCGCGGCGTCAACTACAATCTCGCGCAGACACGGCGCCTGCTCGAGTCCGACGACCCGGTCTACCGGGCTGCGGCAGAGCTGCGGATGGCGCTCTTCGGCGCTTCCGATCTCCTCTTCAACTACTTTGAGATCCGCCATCTGCCGTGGGAGGGCGCCAAGGCTGCGGTAAGATACCTGAGCGCGCACGACCCCGAGTATCTCGCGCACTTTCGCGCGTTCATCGCGGAGGGCGACCGCGACCGAAAGCTTCAACGCTACGAGGAGCTGGCTGCGCTGACGGTCGCACCCTTCGGAGAGGTGTGGTCCGGTGAGGTCACGGTGTTGGCGCTGAATCAGGAGGATCATCCGGGCGATGCGGTTGAGGCTGCGCTGCGTCTCTGGGATGAGCTGTTGACCTCATAGACCCGTCAAGGAGGTGGACAGATATGCCGGTTATCGACATTGCAGAGCAGGAGATCCACTACATCGAAGCGGGAGAAGGGGAGACGTTGCTGATTTACCCTGATCATCTTCATGCATCGCGGGGCTACGAAGATGAGATCGAGTATTTCTCTGAGAGATTCCACGTCATCGCTTTTGACTATCCCGGAACCGGTGGGTCGACGCGCGACGTGAAGTACGAGGACGAGCGGCTGTTCGACCTTTGGACCCATTGGTCCGACTTCGGCACGCGTCTCCTGATGGAGCTGGGTGTCAAGAGCGCCTATGTGATGGGCGTGGGGGGGAGCCCGCGCCGCGCTCCCCTTCGCCGGCCAACACGCTCGCCTGCACGAGCTCACAGCCCTCGGCGTGATCGCTGACGATTTTTTCGCCACGCTTGACGGGCGCACGCTCCATCGATTGGTGGACACGCGCGAGCACTACTACGTGCGCGCCCATCGTCTGCTGCGCAAGGAGCACGGGGATGACTGGCGGGAGGTCGTCGATGCCGACACCGCTTTCCTGCGGCGGATCGCCGATCACGGCGGCTACCATCTGCACGAATACGTGCTGAACTCGATCCGCTGCCCGGTGCTGCTCACTGGCAGCTTGCAGGACCCGCTGCGCCCAGGCATGGCGACGGAGTACGCGCGGCTCTCCGCCCTGATCCCCAACTGCAGCCTTCACCTCGCCAGTACCTCGGGGCACCCGTACATCGAGCATCCTTTCATGTGGTCGAATCCAACGGCTTTCAGGACGGTCGTCGACCTTTTCCTGGACACCGCTCGATAGGCACGTCGAGCTAGTGCGCTTGATTACCGGTTTTGAGGACGCCCTCGTCCGCGCCTATCGCGAGTCCCCCTGCGCGGTGTTACCCAACGCTCTGTGGAAGACACTGCAGGCGCTTGAAGCGCCCGGCGTCGTCACCTCGTATGACCTTGACCCGGGGCGGGGGGCGGTGAATTGTCTTCTGGCGCGGGACGACCAGCATCTTTGGGTCTGCTGGACGCGCGACGGGCAATTGCCGCCTGAGATCGACGCCGCTACCATTGGGCAGATGCGACTGGCGCTGCTGCACGCCCGCTACGTGGCACAGTTGTCAACAGAGCGATCCCCAGCGTCGGAGCGGTATTTCAGGCTGGTCCACCGCAGCGCGCCTGATCGCCACCCTCTCCCCGCGGGCTTCGCGTTTCGTGAGGTCGATCCGCTTCGCGAGGCGGGAACCGTCGCCGCGCTCATTAGCCGCTGTTATCCGGACCTCGAACTCTCGCCAGCGACGGTCGCTGCGTGGACGCGGCATCCTGTCTACGCTGCCGACCTGTGGGTCTGGATCGTCGAGGGGGCGACGGGGACGCGGGTCGCGCTGGGCATCGCTGAGCTGGACGAGGATGTGCCGGAGGCATCACTGGAGTGGATCCAGGTCCTGCCGGCCTACCATCGCCGTGGTATCGGGACCGCCCTGGTAGGGGAATTGCTGGCGCGAATTGAGGGTCGCGTGGCCTTCACCTCCGTCTCCGGTCGCGTCGACAGCGCCACGAATCCCGAGGCGCTCTATCGCCGCTGCGGCTTCACCGGTGACGATATCTGGTGGGTGCTGCGCCGTCCCGCCGACTGACCGTGCTGAGGGCGGGGTTCACGCTTCTCTGTTGTGGACCATTGCGTAGAGTCGTGGGACTTGCGTTGCCAGCTCCTTCGGGAGTGTCAAAGCCTCGAACTCCGGGCCAATGCCGCCGTACTCGAAGGCGACGATGTCGGGCGTGCGCCACGCTCCCTCGCGAATCCGTTCGATCGCCCAGGCAAAGAAGGACCAGTCCTCCTCCGTCATCGGCAGATGGTCGATCCACTGCCCCGCCAGGCGGGCGATCTTTGTAGCCCCGACACCCGTGGCCTTCATCCGCTCGACCCACGTTGCGTCGAAGCGTTGAATGCCGGTGACGTGGAGTTCGCGCAGGTAGTTGACGGGGAGTGCGTCGATGTATTCGCGGGCGTCGACGCCCAGATCCCGCGCTGCCAGCCGCGCGTGGGAGAGATCGAGCAAAAGCCCACAGCCCACCGTCTCGATCACCGTTGTCAGCACCTCCGGCATCACCGCCGCGCGGAGGTGCATCCCAAAGAACTCGAAGATGTTCTCGCCCACTACGCGCTCGGCGCCGAATCGGGCTACGAGGGGTTCGAGGTCGTGAATCAGTGCGTCGGTGACTGTACGTACTTGATCCTTCCACGGACGCTCGGCCAGGCCGGGGTGGTCCTCGGGTCGGGGTCCGAGATGGGCGCTGACCCAACGGGTGCCGGTCCGTGCCATCAGGTCCTCGATCCGGGCCCAATCCGGGACGCTACCGGTCTCGGTGTCGATGGGATGCCCGAGGCCTGTACCCACCAGGAGCGGGAAATGCACGTGGATCGGGATCTGTGGCATCGCGGAGGTCAGCCGGTCGATAAGGTCGGGCCAGGCCGGGCACTTGAAGCGATCGGTGGTTATCGCGCCCCGGGCCATGAGCTCGGCGGCGGCGGACGAGTAGTTGACGGCGAACTCCATCGCGCGGTCCTAGAACTCGTCGATCACGGTGACGCCGGTGATCGCGAAGCTGCCCATCGTCGTCAGCGCCTTGGCTCCTTCCGCCAGCGAGACAGTCTCACCGATAAGGCGCTGGGGCTGGAGCATGCCGCTGGTGATCATCTCCAGCAACGGGGGATAAGCGTGCGCCTGCATGCCGTGGCTGCCCAGGATCTCGAGCTCTTTGGCGATGACCAGGTTCATTGGAATGAGGGCATCCTTATAGTCCGCGACCATCAGGCCCACCTGCACCTGACGCCCGCGCTTGCGCAGGCTCAGCACGGCGTTGCGACAGGTCTCGGCGCTGCCTAACGCGTCGAGGGCCACGTGCGCGCCGCCTCCCGTGAGGTCGCAAACGGCCTCGATCAGGTCGGGCTCCTCCCGGCTGTTCAGGACGTGGCGGGCGCCCAGTGACCTGGCCAGATCGAGCGCCTCGTCCTTGATGTCGACGCCGATGACCTGCGCGCCAATGGCGTCGGCGATCATCACCGCCGAGAGGCCGACGCCGCCGCAGCCGTACACCACGACCCATTCACCGGGCGCGGCGCGGCCCTGAACCACGACGGCCCGGAATGAGGTGATGAAGCGGCAACCGAGGCTGGCGGCGGTGACGAAGTCCAGGCTCTCCGGAAGCTCCACGAGGTTCACGTCGGCGTGGGGGATGGCGACGTACTCCGCGAAGGAGCCCCATGCGGTGAAGCCCGGCTGGAAGTAGTCGTCGCAGATGTGTTGATTGCCCGATAGGCACTGCGGGCAGCGACCACAGCCCACGGCGAAGGGGACGGTGACCCGGTCACCCACCTTGTAGCGGCGCACCTCGGGGCCGACGGCCTCGACCACGCCGGCCAGCTCGTGGCCCGGCACGTGGGGCAGGTGGACGTCCGAGTCGTGGCCCATCCATCCGTGCCAGTCGCTGCGGCAGATGCCGGTGGCGATCACACGGACGACGACGCCGTCCGGCGCCGGGCTTGGGTCCGGGACGTTCTGAATCGAAAGAGGCTGTTGAAAGGCTTCATAGACAGCAGCTCGCATCGAGAAAGCTCCTTGCTTGGTTAGGGTGTCGACGCTCTATCATATCCCGGGATGGCTGATTGGACAGGACTCACAGATTGACGGGGTGGCCAATAGGGATCACGTCTCGCGCCAGCTACGGGCGTGCTCGATGCGGCGGTCCCATTCGGCCTTGTTGGCGCGCGCGCCCGGCGTGCTCCACTCTCCATAGCTCGGGCACCTCGCGCGCCCGTCGACGGCCTCGTTGGCCTCGATGAAGCTTTGGCAGCGGGCCAGCAGCCCGTAGCCGACGTCGGCGATGAGCTCGTCATCGTAGATACCCTGGGCGTCCAGGGCGTAGAGCTGGCGGATTCTCTCCGGCTTGACGCGCGGCGCCCAGGTTGGCAGGATGTGAAGCGCATCGCTCATAGTTGCCTCTTGCGCACTGTCGCTTTTGGTCGGCCCCTGACCTGCGGCTGTCGCTGCGGCTACAGGCGCTGGATCGTCTGGCCTCCATCGACCATAATGACCTGGCCGGTGGAGTAGGGGAAATCGCCTCGCACCAGGGCGGCGACGGCCTTACCGATGTCCTCGGGGTAGCCCCAGCGCTCCTGGAGGGTCAGCCCCTCGGCGATCAGGCGGTCGTACTTCTCCTGCACCGCGGCGGTCATATCCGTCTTGATAACGCCGGGCCGGATCTCGTAGACGGGGATGTTGTACTCGCCCAGGCGCACGGCCCAAAGCTTGGTCGCCATGCTGACGCCGGCCTTGGAGATACAGTACTCGCCGCGGCTTGGCGAAGCGACGGTCGCCGAGATCGAGGAGATGTTGACGATACAGCCCTCGAAGTCGGGGTCGCCCTCCTGCTGCGCGATCATCCAGTTGGCCACAGCTTGGGTCAGGAAGTAGGGGCCCTTCAAGTTGATGGTCATCACGCGGTCGTAGCTCTCCTCGCTCGCTTCGAGGATGTCGGCTCGAACCTTGGGCGCGACACCAGCGTTGTTGACCAGGACGTTGAGTCTACCGAACCGCGCGCCAATCGCATCCAGGGTCTCGGCGCGCGCCTCGGGGTCGGTGACGTCGGCCCGGCAGTAGAGCACGTCAACGCCCTGATTTCGCAGCTCGTTGAGGGCGGGCATGACCACCTCGTCGGGGTGGATGTCCATCACAGCGATGTCGCAACCCTCCGCGGCAAGCGCCATCGCGATGCCGAGCCCGATCCCGCGTCCGGCGCCGGTGATAAGGGCGGTCTTGTTCATTGGGGGTCTCCTTTTTTGGAGCTATCAGCTGTCAGCTGATAGCTGACAAGCTGAGCGCTATCTCACTAACACCTTCACATCATACGTCGCCAACTCCACCACACCCGTGAGCTCGTCACCCGTGAGGAGATCCGTGTAGGTCTGCTCGCCCAGATCGAGCTGGGTGGGCTCGGCGTTGAAGTTCATCACAAAGACATAGGTCCGCTCGCCGTCGCTGCGCAGTTGCGCGCTGACGCCCGAGGGGAGCGCGACGTCGAGGCTGCGCAGGAGCTGGAGCTTTTCCGCCAGCGCGCCGTAGAAGTCGCTGAGGAAGCGGTCGTCGTTGTTGGAGGTCACATAGTAGGCCTGGCCGTCGCCGTAGTCATTGACGGTCAGCGCGGGCCGCCCCGCGTAGAAGTCCTCCTTGTAGGTGGCCAGCACTTCGGCGCCCTCGGGGTGGATCAGGTCGCAGTAATCGCGGGCCGCGTACTCGCCGGTGAGGCCGAGGGGATTTCCCGCCGCGGGCACGACAGCGTTGGCGTCGCCCTCGTAGAGCGCATCGATCTCCTCTGCCCATATCCCCACGATCTCGCGCAGCTTGCCGCCGGGCCAGCCGCCAAGGAAACAGAGATCGTTCTCGTCGACGATGCCGCTCCAGTAAGTGGTGACCAGCGTCCCGCCGTTCTTAACGAATTCAGCGAGACGCGCGTCGACGCCGGGGCGGAGCATGTAGAGCATCGGCGCGATCAGGAGTCTGTAACGGCTGAAGTCCTGGTCCATATCGATGACGTCAACGGGGATGCCCCGGTCCCAAAAGGCGCGGTAGTGACGCTTGCAGGCATCGAGGTAACCCTTGTCGCCGCGGCGCGGGCCCTGGGCGTCATTAAGGGCCCAGTTATTCTCCCAGTCGTAGACGATGGCGACGTCGGGCCTGACGGTGGCGCCGACGATGTCCTGCAGCGTCTCCAGCTTCTTGCCGAGGTCGGCGACGTCCTGGAAGACGCGGGTCTTCTCGTGGCCGACGTGGTCGACGACGGCGCCATGGAACTTCTCGGCTGAGCCGCGGCTCTTGCGCCACTGGAAGTACTGAACGGTGTCGGAGCCGTGGGCCACGGCCTGCAGCGACGAGAGCGCGTGCATACCCGGGCGCTTGAGCTTGGCTGCGGGCATCCAGTTCGTGGCGCTGGGCACGCTTTCCATCAGCATAAAGGGCTTGCCACCCTTGAGGCTGCGGTTGATGTCGTGGACGAAGGCCACGTCCGCGGCCAGTGCGACGTCGTCGCCCCGGTGCCAGGTCGGGTAGCTGTCCCAGGAGATCACGTCGAGATGCGGCGCCATCTTCCAGTAGTTGAGGCCGGGGAAGGTGCCCATGAAGTTCGTGGTGACGGGGATATCGGGCGTATGCTCCCGCAGCGGCGCGATTTCGTTGAGCATGAAGTCGATGGTCTGATCGGTGACGAAGCGCTTCCAGTCCAGGTTGAGGCCGTGGACTGAGGTCTCGCCGATCTCGCTGGGCGGGTCGATCTGGTCCCAATCGGTGTAGGTGTGGCTCCAGAAGGCCGTCCACCAGGCGTGATTGAGCGCGTCGAGCGTCTTGTACTTCTCTATCAGCCACTGCCGGAAGGCAGCGCGGCACATGCTGCAGTGGCAGGCGCCGCTGTACTCGTTGGAGACGTGCCAGACTAGCAGGGCTGGATGATCGGCGTAGCGCTCTGCCAGCTTGCTGTTGATAAGCCGGGTTTTTTCCCGATAGACCGGCGACGTCAGGCAGTGGTTGTGACGGCGACCAAAGAGGTTGCGACCGCGGTCGGGACGCACCCGAAGGACCTCGGGGTAGGTGCGCGCCAGCCAGGCGGGCCGGGCGCCGCTGGGTGTGGCGAGGACGGCATACGCGTCGTTGTCCGCCAGCATATCCATCACGCGATCGAGCCAGCTGAAGTCGAACTCGCCCTCGGCGGGCTCCAGCGCGGCCCAGGCGAAGATGCCCACGGACATCGCGTTGCAGTGCGCCGACTTCATGAGGCGCATGTCTTCCTTCCAGACATCCTCGGTCCACTGGTCGGGGTTGTAGTCACCCCCGTGTAGCAAGACCGGGGCCTTGGGGTTGATCGGTGGGTAGCTCTCTTTCATGGATACTCCTTCTGCTTGGGTTGGCGGTTCGGTCGTGCGGATGATGCTGATGCGCCTCCGGACCGGTGCATGCCAAGCATACTCAGGCGGTCCGACCCGTCAAATGGCGCGCGGTCGCGGCGCCTTGACGCAAGTAGGGGCCTGCCTATACTGGTGACATTCTGTCGTCCTCAGGAGAGGAGAGGCGCGATGAGCGAACAGCTGGTGTTGCAGATACGCACCGCCCAACGCAGCAGCGAGTTCGTCCCCACCGGTTCTGAGATCACACTTGGACGCGCGCCGGACAACGACTTGGTGCTGCAGGATCCCTCGGTCTCGGGGCACCACGCCGAGTTGGTCGCGACCGGGGATGGCTACCGCGTCAGGGACCTGAACTCCACGAACGTACCTTCCTCAACGGGAAGCGTTTGCCGCTGCAGACGTGGCAGCCGTTCGGGCCAGGTGACACGTTGATTCTGGGCCAATGCAGGATCACCCTCAAGCCTGTCGCTTCGCCGGCACCCCAGCCTCCCGCAGCGCAGCGTCCCCAGGCGCACGATATTGGCGCGGCCCCTGCGGCACGACGACCGTATGCCGTCTTTCAGGTCCGCCTTGCCGACGGCGCTCAGGGTGAATACCCGCTGCTCAAGCCGACGACGACGCTCGGCCGCGGTGAGGATAACGACATCATCCTTGAGAGCTCGATGATCTCCCGGCGCCATCTAGAGCTTGTTATGCACTTTGAGTAATATGGTAAGCTACAAGGTATGGACAGG
>JBNGCP010000087.1:0-13870 GCA_049974845.1 Anaerolineae bacterium
TCGGAGATGCGCTGCGCCTGGCTGCCCAGCACGTTGACAATGGTCCAAAGCTTGGCGTCGCGCTCCCGGCCCTCGTTCATCGCCGCCAACGTATCCACCGTCTCACCAGACTGGGTCATCGCCAGGACGGCGGTGCGGTCGGTGATCAGCGGGTTGCGATAGCGAAACTCCGAGGCGTAATCGACCTCGACGGGGATCTGCGCGAGGTTCTCCAGCATGAACTTGCCCACGAGCCCGGCGTGATAGGAGGTACCGCAGGCCACGATGACGATCTTCTCCAGGGCCCGCGCCTCGGCGCTCGTGATTGCCAAGGTCTCCAGATGCACACGCCCGCGGTTGAAGTCGGCCCGACCGCGGATCGTGTCGGTGATCGCGCGAGGCTGCTCAGAAATCTCTTTCTGCATGAAGTGGCGATAGGTCCCCTTCTCCGCCGCTATCGGATCCCAAGGGATATTGTAGAGCTTGGGCATCACGGGGCGCTGATCGAGATCAAAGATCTCTACACCCTCTCGGGAGGCCTTCGCGACCTGACGGTGCTCAAGGAAGACGACATCACGGGTGTACTCGAGGATGGCGGGGATGTCGGAGGCGATGAAGGTCTCATCCTCCCCCCGCCCAATCACGATGCCGCCGGCATTGCCCAGCCGCGCCGCGACCAGGCACTCAGGATCCTCACGGCTGACAAAGACGAAGGCGCTGGCGCCCTGGATCGCCGGCAGAGCGCGCATGACCGCCGTCAGCAGGGCCGCGCCCCCGGCCATGTACCCTTCCACGAGGTGCGCGACGACCTCGGTGTCCGTCTCGGACGCGAAGTGCACGCCCTCGACCAACAGCTCCTCACGCAGCTCGGTGTAGTTCTCGATGATGCCATTGTGCACCACCGCCACACGACGTTGCATCCCGACGTGAGGATGGGCGTTGAGCTCCGTGACACCGCCGTGGGTCGCCCATCGCGTGTGCCCTACCCCGACGTGACCGGTCAGTCGATGGCACGACAGCTTCTTCGACAGATGGTGTAGCTTGCCGACGGCACGCTCCACCTCGATGCCGCCATTCTGGTGGAGGATCGCCACACCGGCCGAATCGTAGCCCCGATACTCCAGCCGCTTCAGTCCGCCCATGATGACCGACGCCGCTTGCCGCGGTCCGATATAACCCACGATACCACACATGGTGTGCCTCCTTTGGAAGTCTCAAATCGGCAAATCTCAAATCGTGAAGCTCGAATCGAGAAGCTGCGAGCGAGCGCAGGCGGGCGCTTTGCGAGGTGCGCGTTGCGCGATGATCACGACGTATGAGACCGCGCACCGGGCTCGGAACGGCGCCTGGCGGTTGCGCTTGGATGCTGCATGGCGATAGGGATACCTCGAATTCAGATGTGTCACGCCCGAAAGTTGAGGCTTGGCGGTCTGGCATAGAGGCATCACTGCCGGGTGGCACGGGCCATCAAGAATCGATGGTGCCATCAAACGTCGATGGTGCCATCAAACGTCGATGGTGGCCACCGTTGACCTGGGCCCTGCCGCACCTTTTGTCGCGCCGGTTACCCGACGGTTTTGTGGTGAGGCTTGTTATGGGGGAAAGTAAAGGGGAGGGCTTGAGGTGTCCCCTGACGGTCATCCGCCGATTTGGGATGTATCTCGCATCCCTTGTTCGATCAACCGTCTCCTCGTCATCCTGAGCCTTCGTGTGCGCTCAGGATCAGGCGCTTCTTCCCCGTCCGGGTTGTTCAGTGTTCTCCGATAGCCACCTCCTTGGCTTGTGCCGACTCAGATGCTATGCAACCATCATAGCATGGGGTCAGAGACAATGCAAGTACACTGGGGGAAGCCGGAAGGTCTTACTTCGCCCGCGACAACCTACTCGACCGAAAGCGGGCGACCCGAAGCCCACAAAGAACCCCGGGCCAACGAGGTCGCTGGCCCGGGGACGATCCTAATCCGATGAAAAGCCGTTAGTCAGACTAAGGCGCGGCTTCCTCCAGATAGGCGTTGCACTCCTGGACCGTGTCATTCAACGCGGACTCAGGCTCAGCCCCGCCGCCCAACACGTTCGTCAGCATATCCTCAATCGCAGCGCGGCACTCATCATATCCGGCGACTGGCGATTCGACGCCGTAGTCCATACTCATGAAGGTGAAGGCCTTCGCGTAAGTCGGGTTCTCCTCAAAGTAGTCGCTCATCAGCTCCGCAGCGGAATCGCGCGTCGGGAAGTATCCGGTGCTCGTCGCCCACGATGCCTGTTGCTCAGGCTCACTCATCCATTTGATGAACAGCCAGGCTGCCAGCTGCTCCTCAGGCGTGCTTACGAAGATCGACTGGCTCGCGCCGTAGATGTTCATCCGAGGTTCGGGCGTGGTGTGGGGGGGCGGATTCACACTCCACTCGAAGCCTGCGCCCTCGGCCACCGCCGTCCCATAGTAGGGCAACCCCGAGATCGAGCTCACCGTGAAGAGGGAGAAGCCGTTCCCAAAGTCAGTCTGATCGCCGTAGCGCTCGGTCGCCTGCTTCGCGCAGCCCTTATCCACCAGGTTCTGCCAGAACTCCAGGGTCTCGACGCCAGGCTCCTCGTTGAAGACGTACTCCGTCCCATCCTCACCGATGATGTTGCCACCGCGGCTGAAGACAAAGGTTGCGAATCGGGAAGCGTCCACTGAGTAGACATAGCCCACTGGCTCACCCTCGCCCGTTGCTCCGGAGAAGGGGTGCTCCAACGCGGCGCACGCCATCTCCTCGAACTCAGCCCAGGTCTCGGGCGGTCCGTCGTAACCTAGCTCCTCCAGCCAGTCCTGGTTGTAGTACATCACCTCCATCGACTTATACGGAGGCCAACCATACCGACCATCGAACTGCGGCAGATAGTCGGCTGCGAGGGCGATTGGGAAGAAGTCATCCAACTCTTCCTGCGTGTAGCCCCACTTCTCGCTCTCGACGTAGGGATCCAGCTCTACCAGTACCTCCTGCGTCGCGTAGGTCGCCGCCTGGTTCTGATAGGCCACCGACATCGTCGGCAGCTGATTGGCCGGGATACCCGCGATGATCTTCTGATACAGCTCATTGTAGCCACCCTGGCTCTCGCCGACCACCGTGATACCCCATTCGTTGGTGCGGTTGAACTCATCGATCAGCGACAGCATCAGCTCCTCACGGGAGCCCGTATGCTGGTACCAGTACGTAACTTTCTGCCCGCTCGGATCCAGGTTCTCCAGATCGCCGTAAATCTCGGTGTCGTACTCAGGAGCAGCAGGCTCCTCAGTGGCCTCAGGCTCCTCAGGGGCCGCCGGCTCTTCAGGAGCCTCGGTCGCTGCTGGCGCCTCCTCTGTGGGAGCAGCGCAACCGGCCACGAAACTGAAAACCAGAGTGAGGGCCACAACAAACGCAAACCATTTGCGTCCGGTCATTACTGTAATCCTCCTTCGTTAGGATTCTGAAATCGAGTTTATCTACGTGAGTTACATCATCGTCGCCTGCAGAACTTCGCAAGCGCGTACATCGTCATCTGTGCCCGGACATGCACGCTACGTCCGCGCATCACCTCCTTTCATCTCGAATCTGTCGCCGTGTCGCGACGTCACACGACATCGCTCGACTTCACGGCGCCCAAGAACAGGGTGCATCTGAGACGATGTTCGTTAGCATGAAAGCACCCGCCAAGGTCGCTAACGCTCATAGCGACCCTTATCACCCCTTTAGCCCCGTCGTTGAGATACCTTCCGTGAACTGCCGCTGCGTAAAGAAATAGAGAATCAAGATCGGGATTGTGGTAATCACCGAACCGGCCATCGTCAGCTGCGTCTCGGCGGCAGCCTCGCTGATAAAACTGGTGAGCCCCACGGTAATGGGGCGCCAGCGCTCGGTGCTTGTGACGATCAGCGGCCACTGAAGCTGGTTCCAGGCCCAAATTGTGTTGAAGACAACCACAGACATCAAGGGGGCCTTGGACAAGGGAACGACAATCCGCGTCAAGAACCGCAGATGGCCCGCACCATCCATCACCGAGGCTTCGTATAGCTCGTCGGGTATCTGCGCGAAGAATTGGCGCAGCAGAAAGACGCTGAACGCATTGATCATAAAGGGAATCGTCAACGCCGTCCAGTTATTATACCAGGCGTTAGCCATGTCGAAGTTGTTCGCGAAAAACTCCTCCAACCCGACGATGATCAAGTAATTAGGGATAATCGTGACAGCGCCGGGGATCATATAGGTGGCCAGATAGAGCGTGAAGATGGCGTTCTTGAGGGGGAACTGCATCCTGGCAAAGGCATAGGCCGCAAGTGTACCGGTCATCAGCACACCGACAACCGTCAACACGGTGATAAAGACGCTGTTGCGCATATAGAGGCTGAAGTTGGCCTTATTCCACGCCTCGAGATAATTGTGCATCAGCATCTGCCAGGGATTCCAGTGCTGTTTGACGACGAAGTGATTCGGATCCGCATCGAGCACCTTGAAATGAGGCCCCCAGCGACCGCGATCGGCGGCGAAGTAGTTGGGCCCTCCCACCTCACCCAGGTCGATCCGCGTCGTGAACTGCTTGATCACCCGGGTGCCGACCGTGAGATAGAACTGGTTGTAATTCTGCACATCGTCGTCGGTGGTGTCGACCGCCAGAAGAAGCACCTCAAGCGGAAGCGATTCATCCTCTTCCTCAGCAAACTCCCTCTCGATGTAGGCCGAGACGTCCTCCACGACGATGCGCCCCTCGATCGGCGGACTCAGGGAACGGGGCGCATTCTGCCACCCCTCAGTGGGCACCATGTCCACGACGACCTCTTTCGCTGGAGGGCGGTTCATGTAAGGCTCTGGGGTGAGACCAGCGGGCCAGAAACGCCGCGCGCCGTGCTCGCCATAGGTCTTGAAGGATGTCTGGAGCATATAGGCGAAGGGCACGATGCAGATGATTGCTCCTAGCGTCAAAATCACGTAGAGAACAATCTGTCCAATCGCCTGCCGTAGCTGGTATCGACCGGAGGGGTCCTTTACCGCCGAGGTATCAGCCATAGAAGACCCTCCCCTCAGAGATGCGGTTCTGAACCCAGGTCAGGCTTAGCATCACCCCCGTCAGGACGAAGGCAAGGGCAGAGGCATAGCCAAAGCGATTGCCCTCCCAGAAGTTCTTCCAGATCAGCATGCTCGCGGTCATCGTCGTGCCGTTGGGCGCTCCGACAGGCCCCACCACCCGGGTCATCACGTAGATGTGGTTGAAGGCTCGGAAGGTTCCCAACACGCCCATCATCACCAGGAAGTAGGTCGTCGGGGAGACCAAAGGAATCGTGATCTTGCGCAGCATCTGCCAGCGGCTCGCGCCATCGATCTCCGCCGCCTCATAGAGCGCATGAGGGATGTTTCCCAGACCGGCCAGATAGATGACGGTGTTGTACCCGACGTAAGTCCAGATATTGTAGATAATCACGGCCACCAGAGCTAAGCTCGGCCCTCCGGCCCACTGCGGAATTTCCACACCAAACAGGTCGCCTATGTACACACCCACGCGGGTGGCATCGAAGAGCCAACGCGGCAAGCTCGATTCCGGTATGCCGAAGCTCATCAGCGTCTGGTTGATCAAGCCTTTAGAGGGGTCGAAAATGGATTGCCAGACCGCAGCCGACGCCACCGTCACCGTGACATAGGGCAGGAAGTAGATAATGCGCCAAGTCGTCTTTCCCCGGATGTTCTGAAACAAGATGAAGGCCAAAAGGAAGGAGAGCACGATCTGGAAAGGAACCGTTCCTGCAGAATACATAAAGGTGATCGCCAGGGAGCTAAACAGGTTCTTGTCACCATTTTTCAGCATGTTGGGGAACCCCAGGAAAAGCCCAAGCCCACCGACGATCAGAAGAGAGCCAGCTACGATGCGTAGGATCAACTCACGGTTGGACGTGTCTGGTTGAATCCGCTGCCAGATCAGCCACGAAAGGCCCAACAAGACAATGCCGCCGACGACATAGAGGATGTCGAGCGGCTCACCCAGGGCCCTCAGGAAGTTATCAAAACCAATATAATCGCCCTTACGAATGCGCCACCGGTGAAGGCTGATGTAAAAGGCATACCCGATGGGAAGGAGACTGAACGCCAGAAGGATCACCGTTCCCGGTAGAAGAAACAGGTAGGCCTGAACAGCCTCACGAACGCGTCTGGCAGTGTGACCCGAGTACCAAGGCGTTGTCGTAGATGAAACGGATTGCTCCGCTGTTGTCATAGGATTCTCCTGCCCATAGGAACAGATAACGCATGATGCAACCCCATTATGCCTCGAATCACGCCTGAGACAACCGCGCGGTCCTATGCCGCTCTCTTCACATCCCAACCGCGGCTGCCCGCCACAGCCAAGTATACCGGCGCACCCAACGCGCACGACACGTCCGCCGGCATCATCCCGTCCAACGAGCGCCCCTCGGGGCCCCGAAAGACCTCTTCTGGGATCACGATCGCATCCCCCAGATCACGCCGTCGCTGCAGCGCCGCCACGATGTCTGCCCCGGTCAGAAGCCCCGCGACGGTGATCGTCTCGCCAAAGAAACGATTGGGCACTGGCACAACCTCGATCGTCCGGCCCGCGACGTGTTCCAAAGCCCGCGCCTCTGCGTCCAGGACAGGCGCAAAGAGGATGCCCGTCACCCACGTCTGGCGGACGCCGAGGGCACGTAACCTTTTGCGCAACGCCCTCCGTCCATCCAGAAAGTGTCGGACCATCCCCACGCCGTTCTCAATCATCGCCGGGAGAAGACCATCGTAGGCCTCCTGCTCGGGCACCGGACGATCGCTTCGCAAGAACCATTCGTCGGAGGGATAGACAAAACCGACGCCCAACTCACCTCGAAGCCGCGATTGCCACGCCAGGACTTGATCGAGCACCACCGCGGCTTCCTCGTCGGTATAAGGTCGCAGGTCAGGCGCATGCCATCGCGTCAGCCCCACCGGGACGATCGAAAGATCCTGCACGCCAGGATAAAGCGCCGCCAAATCCGAGATCGTGCGATCAAGGTGCTCGCCGTCGTTGCGCCCAGGGACCAGGACTACCTGCGTGTGCAGCTCGATACCCGCGTCGACGAGCCGCTGCAACTGCGAGAGAATCGCCCCCGCTGAGGGGTTGCGCAGCAGATCGACACGCACCGCCGGTTCCGTAGCGTGAACCGAGACATACAGCGGGCTCAGATACTGCGCTTCGATGCGGTCCCAGTCCGCGGGTTGGAGGTTGGTGAGGGTGATGTAGTTGCCGTGAAGGAAGGAGAGCCGATAGTCGTCATCCTTGAAGTAGAGCGATCGTCGCATGCCCGACGGCATCTGGGTCACGAAACAGAACTCACACCGATTATAGCAGCGCCTGGGGCTCCCGTCGAATATGTCCTCAGCGAAATCCAGTCCCAGGGGCTCTCCATAGCGGCGGCGAACGTGGCAGCGCTGGCGCTGCCCATCTCGCTCAAAAAGAAGCACAAGCTCAGGCTCCCCGGCGTAGACGCGAACGTCGATGATATCTCGCAGCGGCCTATCGTTGATCGTCAGCAGCTTGTCGCCTTTCCGAAGCCCACAGCGCTGAGCAGCACTGTCTGGCGCGACGCTCACAATCTCCCCGGAGTGAACTTCCGTCATCAAGGTGGCGTAACCGCGACGGGAGCCCCTATTCCCATTCGATGGTAGCCGGCGGCTTGCTGCTGATATCGTAGACGACGCGATTCACGCCCGCAACCTCATTCACGATGCGGCTGGCGACCCGCCCCAACAGCTCGTAAGGCAGACGCGCCCAATCGGCCGTCATAAAGTCCTCGGTGGTGACGGCGCGCAGCGCGACGACGTTAGCGTAGGTGCGTCCGTCCCCCATCACCCCAACACTCCGCACCGGGAGCAACACCGCGAACGCTTGTGAGGCTTCTCGGTAGAGGCCCGCCTCCCACAGCTCCTCGAGAAAGATCGCGTCCGCCGCCTGCAGCGTGGCGACGCGTTCAGGCGTGACAGCGCCCAGAATCCGCACAGCAAGGCCGGGGCCGGGGAAGGGATGGCGCCAGACCAGCGTCTCCGGCAGCCCCAACTCGAGTCCCACCTGGCGGACCTCGTCCTTGAAGAGGTCGCGAAGAGGCTCCACCAACTCCAGATCCATATCCTCGGGCAGCCCGCCGACGTTGTGGTGGGATTTGATGCGGTGCGCGCCCGCAGAACCGGCGCTCTCGATGACATCGGGATAGATCGTACCCTGCGCCAAGAACGCCGCGTTGTCGAGACGCCGCGCCTCCGCCTCGAAGACGCGGATGAACTGCTCGCCGATAATCCGCCGCTTGGCCTCCGGGTCCGTGACGCCTGCCAGCGCGCTCAGGAACCGTTCGGAAGCGTCCACCATCACCAGACGCATGCCCAGGGACGCGTGGAAGGTCGCTGCCACCTGTTTCGCTTCGTCCTGACGCAAGAGGCCGGTATCTACGAAAATGCAGGTGAGTTGCTCGCCGACCGCTCGATGGACCAGAGTCGCAACCACCGAGCTGTCGACACCGCCGCTCAACCCCAGGATGATTGAGCCGTCGCCGACCTGCTGCCGGATCTCGCCGACAGCATGCTCGATAAAGGCCCCGGTCGTCCACGATCCTTCACATCCGCAGACGTCGTAGAGGAAGCGATGCAGGATTTCCGTGCCCCGAGGCGTGTGGTGGACTTCGGGATGGAACTGCGTGCCGTATATCTGCCGATCCGGATGGCCCATCGCAGCGATGATGTCATTCTCACTCCGCGCCAACACCTTGAAGCCCTCCGGCACCGCTACCACCCGATCGCCGTGACTCATCCAGACTGACAGCCGATCGCCGAGTCCTGCCAGAAGCCCGTCGCCCGCCTGCTCGACCTGCACGATGGCCGGCCCATATTCACGTTCGACACCGGGCACAACCCGTCCCCCGAGCCGACGGGTCAGCAGCTGCATACCATAACAGATCCCCAGGATTGGGGCCTCCGCCTCCATGAGATAATCAGGCAGGTCCGGAGCGTCCGCGTCATAGACGCTGTGAGGACTGCCGGAGAGGATGTAGCCTTTGGCCGCCAGAGCCTGAACCCGCTCGGCTCCAGCGTCCCATGGCAGGATCTCAGCATAGACGTGCTGCTCGCGAACCCGCCGGGCAATCAGTTGGGTGTACTGAGAACCGTAGTCGAGGATAACGATGGTCTCACGTTGAGTCATAGTGGTCACATCTTCCATCATGCATGAAACGGGTTAGCCCTGAAAGATGATCGTGCCGTCGTTGCGCATCTCATCGATGATGACGAGGGAGACAATCGGCACGTTGAGATGGGCAAGCGCCTCGCGCCCACCCTCAAACGACTTCTCGACGAGGGTTCCGATGCCCACCAAGTTGGCTTCGGCGCTCTCCACGATGCGCGCCATCGCCAGAATGGTCTTACCGGTGGCCAAGAAGTCATCAATGATCAGCACTCGGTCCCCGGCATGCAGGAACTCCGGCGAGACCATCAGGGAGACCTCCCCGCCTTTGGTGTGGGAGGGCGCAAACTCGACGAATACGGGGTCGGTCATCGTCACCGGCTTGTGTTTCCGCGCATAGACTAAAGGGAGGCCCATTGCGTAGGCGGTGGCCATCGCCGGGACAATGCCCGAGACCTCAGCCGTGAGGACCCGTGTCGGATGCGCGTCGGCAAAGCGCCGGGCGAACTCCGCGCCAGCCTCCAACATCAACTCCGCATCGACCTGGTGATTGATCACGCTGTCAATCTTCAGGATGCCCTGACCCAGGTTTCTCCCCTCCTGACGGATCCTGCGCTTGAGACTCTCCATCTTTCCGATCCACCTCCGTCGGCTCATCATCCCGGACCTATAATATCACACATCGCGGATTCAGCATCATTGAAAACGGCGTGAAGCGTGTTACGATAATAACTCCCATCGGCCTCACACAGGATGGACCGCCAGGCTTATGCCTATGACCGAAGACCAAGACAGAGCTATACCCGAGCGCCCGCAGACCGGGCGCCCGATCTGCAACTATGAAGGCTCGCGCTACAGCACAGAGTTCTGGACGCAGGCACGCACCTACGAAGATGCCGCGGAGCGCATCGCGCTCCAAGCACTGCTCCCTCCCTGCGGACAGACGTTGATGGAAATCGGCGCCGGTTTCGGGCGCCTTGTGGAGCTCTATCAAGGCTATGAAACCGTCGTGCTGATGGACTACGCCCACACCCAGTTGGCACAAGCCGTCGAGCGGCTCGGGTCGGGAGGAACGGAGGGAAGACCCCATTACGTCTTCGTGCAGGCCAATTTCTACCACCTGCCCTTTGTGCCCGGGCGCTTCGACACTATCACCATGATCCGAACCCTCCACCACGCCGCAGACGCCCCGACCGTGTTGCGTAACGTCTCTGAGAGCCTGGAACCGGCGGGAGCCTTCGTCCTCGAGTTCGCTAACAAGCACAACCTGAAAGCGATCGCGCGGTACCTGCTCGGGCGCCAGAGATGGTCGCCCTTCAGCCACGAGCCGATCGAGTTTGTGGACCTCAACTTCGATTTCCACCCTCGATGGATCTGGAAGCAACTTAACGAAGCCGGTCTCCACCGCGAGAGAGTGCGAACCGTCTCACATTTCCGCATCCCCCTTCTAAAGCGCTGGATGCCAACCCGCGTGCTCGTCGCACTGGACAGGCTGGCGCAGCCCACAGGGCGCCTCTGGCAGCTCAGTCCCAGCGTCTTCGTGCGCGCACGGGCCGACGCGAACAAGCCGGCGGCAGCGCCGGATGCCTTCTTCTGCTGTCCGGCGTGCAGACGCCCACTGGGTTCGCCACCTCAGGCCCGCTTCGTGTGTGAGTGTGGCGCCGTGTGGGAGAAGAAGGACCAGATCTATGACTTCCGTTATCCCAGGGATTGAGCGGGGGCACCAAATGACCGCTCAGCGACATCCCGCCGCGAGATTGAGCCCGCGCCGGTCGACGCTGTGCCAGGAATGTAGATGCAACTGATCCGCGAAGCAAGTCCGGACCCGGAGCGCCAGCGGCTTCTGCGGCGGGCGCTCCTCATCACGGTTCTGGGCAACCTTGGACTGGCGATCGGAAAGGGCGTCGTCGCGTATCTCTCGGGCAGTGTGGCGCTCTATGCAGACGCCGCAAACTCAATCTCCGACGTCTTCTATTCCCTGTTGATGACGCTGGGCCTCTGGATCGCCCAGCGCCCGCCCGATCTCTCCCATCCCCAGGGCCACAGCCGCTTCGAGCCACTGGCAGGGCTGGTCGTCGCCGCGGCAATGACCGTGGCCGGCTATGAAGCAGGACGCGCTGCCGTTGTGCGCTTCATCGAAGGGGGAACGCGGGTTGAGATCGGATTACCGACGCTGGCGCTGCTCCTCAGTGCCGCGATCAAGGCCGGCATGTACGCGTGGGTCCATCGTATCGCGAGGAAGACCTCCATCACGACCCTGGATGCGGCAGCCAAAGACAATTTGGCAGACGTGCTCACCTCACTGGCCGCCTTCCTCGGGACGTTGGGATCGCAGTTCATCCATCCCTTGGCGGATCCTATCGCCGGTGGGGTGGTCGCGATCTGGATCTTCAGATCCGCCTTTGACGTCTGGGCGGAGAACCTGAAGTATCTCACGGGAGGTGGGGCCTCGGCTGAGCTGCGACAAGAGATCTTCGATGCTGCTGCGTCGGTGGAGGGGGTCAAGCGCGTGCACCAGGTCATCACCGAGCACGTCGGCCCCGAGCTCGTCACCGATCTGCACATCAACGTCGACGGCAACATGCCACTCTTTGATGCCCACACCATCTCCGACGCGGTGCAAGCCCAGGTCGAGAGACTGGAGGGCATAGATCGCGCCTACGTGCACGTGGAGCCTCACGAAGTGATCCCCGGACAGGACACTGGCGAGAAGCCTTCAGATCATGACTCCGGCTGAATCAGGTATAATGACGGGCAGTGATACACAGCCATTGCGATGACACATAGCCGTTACGATCATGCCTAACCAAGCGGAACATCCTGTGAGGGCAAAGGTCAGCCCCCTTCTCGAGGGGGGCTGGATCGCGCTGCCGGCCCTCGCTGTCCTGGGTGGCGTCTGGGCCTTTGCCCGGCCCGTCATCAATGAGACGCCAACGACGCTGGCTGCAGCGTTAGCGCTGGTCATCGGCGGCTGGCAGCCGCTCTGGTGCGCCCTCACCCAGACGGACTGGGCCACACCCCTCCAGCAATGGCGCGGATGGACGGACAATGACCCGCTACCGGCGTGGCCCTATCTCCAGGAAGGGACGCCCGGGGCCGCGCTGCACCAACGACTTCGGCAGGCCCGTTCCTGGTGGCGCCAGGTGGGTCGGATGAGCCTCGCACAACCTCTTACACAATCAAGCCTGGGGCTGCTGGTAAGCCTGCTGCTGGGCGCCGCACTCGGCCGATCGGCACTTCTCCTCACGGCCTTCCTCCTGACGTGGGCGGAGTTGGCTGCCTTGTGGCATGAGGGAGAGGGTCAGGTAGGGATGCTGTGGCAGGGTATCGCGGTGGCAGGTTTGCCATGGCTGTTGGGCGGAGGACTGATGGAAGGCAATAGGATGGCCCTGACCCTTTCGGCCTTGTCGATCTCTCTGCTGGTCAGCCTCTATGGTCTCAGGTCCTGGTGGTCACTGCTCGGGCCGGGGCTTGGTGCGACCTTTCTGGTCGCGCAGGGCAAAGCGTTTGCGGCCGGGCTGCTGCTGCTTTTTGCCTTGCCAGGGCTCATCGCCCTAAGTTACCGGCCCAGCCGGGAGGCACATCGCCGGCTTACGGGGCCGTGGGTGCTTGCAATGGTGGCCTTGACGGCACTGGCCCTATAGTGTGCGTATCCCTGCATAGGTACTAAAAGCATGAGTTGGGTCCTCGTCGCCCTTGCCGTTGTCATCCTCCTCGGCCTAGTCGGCATACTCTACTGGCAATTGATTATCGCTGAGGGCGCTTACCTCGGACGCCGGATCGTCACGCTGTTGTACGATTGGTCCGCACATATGTACGATCAGATCAAGCACTACGATACCGGCTACGAGCAGTACTTCCTAGCACGCCCGATTGCCAGTGCGCTCTTTTCCTTCCCCAATCCGTTGGTGCTCGACGTCGCCACGGGGACGGCACGGTTGGCTCGGACGCTGCTGCCTGAGGTGGGGTTCCGCGGCAGGATCATCGGACTGGATCTGTCGCGAAAGATGCTGGAGCAGGCGGTGGACAAGATCGAGCCATGGTCGGGGCGGGTCGCCCTTCTATGGGATGATGCGTCAGAGTTGCCCTTCCCGTCAGAGACATTCGAAGCGGTGACGTGCCTGGAGGCACTGGAGTTCATGCCGGAGCCGGATCAGGTGCTCTCTGAGATGGTGAGGGTTCTCCGTCCCGGCGGGCTGCTGTTGACGACCAACCGCATTGGCAAGGACGCGCGGTTGCTGCCTGGGCGCACCTACTCATCAGAGGAGTTGGAGGCGAAGCTTCGGGACCACGACTTGGAGATGATCAAAATCCGGCCATGGCAAGAAGATTACGATCTGGTGTGGGCCCTCAAGCCAGGGGTATGCACCCCGGTCGCTCCGCGAAAACTGGAGAGCGTGCTACGATGTCCGATATGCGCCGCCGCCGTGACGCGAGATGGGAACGCCTTTCACTGCGCCCAGGGACACGTGATCCCCATCGCTGACGATGGGATCGTGGAGATAGTGAACGCCGCGGGCTGACGCAAGGCACCGGCTGCGGAGAGGAACGTACGCAGGGGAAACGTGGACTTCGTGCTGGTCATCCCCAGCAGCTTTGCAAGAACCCTGATAAGCGGCGAAGCGGCTACCGTTGAGGCAATCTTCGACGGCACGGATGCCATTCGTGCTCCGCAGCTTTCAGGGAGGACGTCGAGTTCGCCACCCGGCAGACGACCGGACAACCCATCGAG
>JBNGCP010000088.1:0-13826 GCA_049974845.1 Anaerolineae bacterium
GCCCACGAGGGCCTCCTCCAGTCCGGCGGCGGCAAGGTCCGCCTCTACCGGGCCGATGAGCTGCGCGAGGAGTGGGATCCCGCCGACGTCCCCACCGTCTGGGAGGCCACCCACCGCCTGGTGCGTGCCCTTAATACCGCCGGCGAGGAGGGGTTGGCCGAAGCCCTGGCGCAGCTCTCACCCGACCGCGCCGCTGAGGCGCGGCAGCTCGCTTACCGCCTCTACCACCTCTGCGAGCGCAAGGGCTGGACCGAGCCCGCCCGCGACTACAACGCCCTCGTCGTCTCCTGGGGCGCCGGGCAGGAGCAAGCGCGCGAGCTGCGAGAGCAGCTCCAGCAGGGACGGTTGTTCTAGGGGAGAGGGGACAGGGGATTGGTTACAGGTGACAGGGAAAATAGCAAGCCGGTTGCGATAAACGGGGAGCGGCTGACAGGTCCCGTGGCTCGTGCTCTATCCCCCACCCCCTGTTCCCTAACCCCTCGCGCTGAGGCGATATGACACGTCATCCACGAATCCAATCGCACCGCGACCTCGTTGTTTGGCAGAAGGCGATGGATCTTACCGTGGCGGTGTACCGGCTAACGGCGAACTTTCCGCGGTCGGAGACGTATGGCTTGACGGGACAGGTGCGGCGAGCCGCCGCATCGGTGCCGGCCAACATCGCCGAGGGGCACGCACGGAGCACCACGAAGGATTACGCGCACTTCCTGGCCATCGCCAAGGGCTCATTGATGGAGACGGAGACCTTTGTGATGTTGTTCATACGCCTCGGCTACCTGACAGACGAGGCGGCGGCAAGTACGCTAGCACTTATCACCGAGATCAGCAAGATGTTGACGGTACTGCAGAGGAGACTGACGGAATAGGGGACAGGGATTAGGGTAGAGGTTACAGGCTATGTGCTGTCCTCTGTCCTCTATCCCCTGTTCCCTGTCCCCTCCTGCCCCCTACAACCTAACCGGAGGTCCTAGCATGGCTTTGAGCAACCGAGAACGCGTCGGCCGCATCCTGGAGTCGCTGCGGGAGGGCCTTCTGCCCTTCATCGTGCGTGAGTACAAGAGCACCTTCGGCGATCGCGCCTTGATCGAGATGGACGATGCCTTGGGCACGCCGGGCCATCCCGGGCTGCCCGAAGAGGCGTGGACCGATCCCGCCGCCCTGAGTGAGGTGCTCGACACCCACGCCTGCCTCCACCTGATGTGGCGGCGGTGGAACGAGGTCTTCCAGGACAAGCTGGGGCACGTCGCCCGCTCCTACGTCAGCGAGATGATCGAGGCCCGCAACAACTGGGCTCACGATGGCGCCTTCACCGTCGACCAGGCCTACCGCGTCGCCGATACCGCCACGCGCCTGCTCAAGGCCGTGAGCGCCGCCGAGGAGGCCGAGGCGGTCGAGGAGATCGCTGGGGACCTGTTGCGCATCCGCTTCGAGCGCGAGAGCGAGCAGGCGCGCCGCGAGGCTGCTGCCGAGCGGCCCGAGTCGCCCACGACCCTGACCGGCCTCAAGGGCTGGCGGGACGTCGTCGAGCCCCATCCCGACGTGGCGACCGGGCGCTACATTCAGGCGGAGTTCGCCGCCGACCTCGCCCAGGTCCACGCCCGGACCGCCGCCACCGAGTACCAGGACCCCAAGGAGTTCTTCCGCCGCACCTACCTGACCGAGGGGCTCCAGCGCCTCCTGGTCACCGGCGTCAAGCGGCTCACGGCGCAGGGCGGCGAGCCCGTGGTCCAGCTCCAGACCTCCTTCGGCGGCGGCAAGACCCACAGCATGCTGGCGCTCTATCACCTCTGCAGCGGCGAGATCCGCCTGAGCGACATCCCCGACAGCGACCGGTTGGTCGCCGATCTCGGCGACGTCGACCTGCCCGAGGCGCGCTGTGCCGTCCTCGTCGGGACGGCCCTCGACCCGACCCGTCCCCGTGAGTATGCCGAGTGTACGGTCCGCACGCTCTGGGGCGAGCTGGCCTACCAGCTCGGCGGGGTCGACGGCTATCAGATGGTCGAGGAGGCCGATCGGGCGAGCGTCAGCCCCGGATCGGATACCCTGAGCGAGCTCTTCTTCCGTTTCGGTCCCGCGCTGATCATGATCGACGAGCTCGTCGCCTACGCCCGCAATCTCTATGGCGCCGAGCGGCTCCCCGGCGGCACCTTCGACACGATCATGAGCTTTATGCAGTCGCTCACCGAGGCCGTCAAGCGCTCGCCCGAGGCCCTGCTCCTTATCTCGCTGCCCGAGTCCGACATCGAGATCGGCGGCGAGGCCGGGAAGCGGACGCTGGAGATCCTTTCCAACATCGTCGGCCGCATCGAGGCGGTCTGGAAGCCCATCACGCCCAATGAGAGCTTCGAAATCGTGCGGCGGCGGCTCTTCAGCTCCAGCGTCGACCGCGCGGCCCGCGACGCCGTGGTCGAGGCCTTCGCCGACATGTACCGCAACACCACCGGCGAGTTCCCCGGCGGCGTGGGCGAGCGCGACTATCTGGAGCGGATGCGCGGCGCTTACCCGATCCATCCCGAGCTCTTCGACCGTCTCTACCAGGATTGGTCGACGCTGGAGCGCTTCCAGCGCACCCGCGGCGTGCTGCGGTTGATGGCGGCCGTCATTCACCAGCTCTGGATCCGCGGCGACGGGTCGCTGATGATCATGCCGGGCACGCTGCCCCTCGACACGACGCCGGTGCGCAACGAGCTGCTGCGCTACCTCCCCGACACCTGGGCCGCCGTTCTCGACACCGACATTGACGGCCCTGACTCGCGACCCTTCCATTTGGATCAGGACGTGCCGGCGCTGGGTCGCTTCCACGCCGCGCGCCGCGTGGCCCGCACCGTCTTCATCGGGAGCGCGCCCTCCGTCGCCGCCCAGCAGGTGCGGGGCCAGGAGGAGGTCCGCATCCGTCTGGGGTGCGCCCAGCCCGGCGAGCCCGCCGCCGTCTTCGGCGACGCGCTGCGCCGCCTGAGCGTCCAGCTCACCTACCTCTACACCGACAGCACCCGCTATTGGTACGACACCCGCCCCACCGTCAACAAGCTGGCCCGCGACCGCGCCCAGGGCTTCCGCAAGGCTCGGGTCGACGCCGAGATCGTCGCACGGCTCCGCGCCGTGCCCAAGACCCGCGACTTCGCCGGGGTTCACGTCGCCCCGCCCGAGTCCGCCGATGTCGTCGACGAGGACCGGGTGCGTGTGGTCGTGCTGGGGCCCGACGCGACGCACCGCCGCACCACCGCCACGACGCCCGCGCTGGAGCGCGCCCACCATATCCTGGAGCGTCGCGGCTCGGCCCAGCGCCTCTACAAGAACATGCTCGTCTTCATCGCGCCCGACGAGGGCGATGCTGAGGCCTTGCGCGCCGCGGTGCGTGAGTTCCTGGCGTGGCAATCCATCGAGGACGAGACCGAGCAGCTCAACCTCGACGCCCAGCAGCGCCGGCAGGTCGGCACCAGCGTGGATAAGGCCGACGACACCGTCGACTTGCGGGTGCGGGGGACCTACAGTTGGCTCCTGGTGCCGATGCAGCCCGAGCCGCTCGGCCCCATTGAGCTCCAGGCGAGCCGGATCAGCGGTGACGACAACTTCTACCAGCGCGCCGCCCGCCGCCTGCACAACGACGGCCTGCTTATCGAGCATTGGTCCCCGGACATCCTGCGGATGGAGCTCGACCGCTACATCTGGAGCGAGGAGCGGGGCTGGGAGGTGGGGCTCAAGCAGCTCTGGGAGTACCTGGCGCAGTACGTCTACCTGCCGCGCCTGCGCGACCACGACGTGCTCCTCGACGCCGTGCAGGACGGGGTGGGGCGCCTTGACCCGGCCTTCGCCTACGCCACCGGCAAGGACGCCGAGGGCTACCACACCGGCGTCCTCTTTCAGGACACCGGCGGCAGCATCTACTTCGACGAGCGCAGCTTGCTCATTCACCCTGACCACGTAAGGCGCAAGCCCGCGCCGGAACCCACCCACGTCGGCAACGGCAATGGCGGAGAGGAGCTCGAAGGCGGCGATGGGGAGGGCGAGCCCGAGCCGACGCCGCCGCCCGCGAAGAAGACCGTCCGCTACTACGGGCGCGTCACCATCGACCCCCAGCGCGTCAACCGCGAGGTCGGCCTCATCGTCGAGGAAGTCGTCCAGCGCCTCACCAGCCAGCTCGGCACCGACGTCGAAATCACCCTGGAGATCAAAGCCCGCAAACCCGAGGGCTTCGAGCCCCAGACCATCCGCACCATCAGCGAGAACAGCCGCACCCTGAAGTTCGACGAATTCGGCTTCTCAGAGGGGTAGGCTTGGCCTTGAGGAGGAGGCACATGGGTCTCAAGATTCACGTCGAAGTCTACATCGCTGCACACCTGTTAGCACGGGACGCTGGCGCTTTCACCCCTGAGGAGCTCCGTCACGAGATCGAGCGGCGCTTTGGCGACAAGCGCTCAGGCGTGGCGACGCATATCTCGGCCCACTGTGTCGCGAACGCCCCCAAGAACGCCGCGGTCATCTCGAACTACCTGTGGCGGTTGCCCGATGGGCGCCTGCGCCCGTTCAACCCCGCTACCGATCGTCCCCATCCCGATCGCGTCGGTGCGCGCACAGAACCCGCGCGCACAGACGTGCCTGCGCAATACCGCGGACTGCTGACGGCGCCTCGCTGACCGACCAGACCTTTGAGCTCTTCCGAGAGCTCAAAGGTCTATGCGCACGCGATGCCCGCTGTAGGGGCGGCGCATTCCGCGTCAGGCTGCCGACCACGCGACGCGCTGCATACGTCAGTACCACCCTCGCCGGGGTGGGGCGGTTGCCGGAATGCGGCGCCCTGCGCGCGGGGCGGGTCCACGCATTGGGCCTGTGGCCTGCGGAGTAGGTTGCGCGCCCCGACAGATGAATATATTTCGCATCCAACGGCGCGAGCCTACTCCCTACTTCCTACTCCCCCGCCGCCTGACGGCTGACGGCTGAAAGCTGACGGCTCAAAGCTGACAGCCCACAGCTGCTAGCAGCCGCTCACACCCCCCCCTCCAACCACGCCAGCAGATCCGCCTGCACCTCGTCCCGGTTCGTCTCGTTGAGGATCTCGTGGCGGGCGCCGGGATAGATCTCGTACTCGAGGTCCTCGATGCCGAGCTCGTCCCGGTAGCGGTTCACCAGCGTCATCACGCCGTCATTCGCCCCTATCGGGTCCATCTCGCCGGAGATGATGTACACCGGCAGGTCGGTCGGAATGTCATCCTCGTTGTCAAAGAGATGCACCATCCCCTTGACGAACTCGTAGGTCAGGCGGTTGGAGAAGGGGAAGCCGCACCACGGGTCGTCGATGTATTTCTGCACCTCCGCCTCGTCCCGGCTCAGCCAGTCAAAGGGCGTCTTGACCGGCTCAAAGGGTTCGTTCACCGAGGCGAAGAGCCCCGCGAAGATCTCCGACGGTGCGTCGGGCGCGGCGTCCGCGGCGGCCTTGGCGGCGGGGAGCACGCTCTCGTCCACCAGCGAGAGCCCGGTCGAGCCGCAGAGTATGACCCCATCCAGGTCGTCGCCCCAGGTCTGGATGTACTGCTGGGCCATCATCGAGCCCATGCTGTGCCCGAACAAATAGATCGGCAGGTCGGGATGCGCCTTCCGGATGATCTCGGTGAGCTGGTGCAGATCCTCGACCATGTGGTCCCAGGCGTCGGGCTTGCAGAGGCCGGCCTTGTCCAACGTCCCGGCCGTCCTTCCGTGACCGCGGTGATCGTCGGCGTAGACGACGTAGCCGTGCGCGTTGAGGAAGCGCGCCATCCGCTCGTAACGCAGCGCGTGCTCGGCCGCCCCGTGCGCCACTTGCACCACTGCCTTCGGCGCCTCGCCGACCGGCGGCCCCCACTGATAGACGAAGATCTCAACGCCGTCAGGCGCGGTAAAACGAAACGTCTTGTCCTGAAATTCCTTGTTCACGATCGTCTCCTTTAGGCTAGATAGCACAGGTGAAGGCTATGCCGAAAGCCAATAGTGGCTGCAGCATCAATGACATGACAATACGCCAGACCACAGCTTAGTCAAGCACCGACCTCACTGTGCGCAAGCGCAGAAGGCGATCGTCGGCCCAATTCCCGCCATCCGCCATCGGTCGTGCATCGTCCGTCGTCCGCCCCCCCCGCTCCCCTTGCGACCCCCACCACCCATGGTACACTCTCCCCTAGCGAAGGAGAGGAGGCAATCTCGAGTCTATGTTCAAAACCCATAGCTGTGGTGCCCTGCGTGCTGAGCACGTGGGGGCAGACGTGACGTTGGCCGGGTGGGTGCATCTGCGCCGTGATTTTGGCGGCGTCATCTTTATTGTGTTGCGCGACCGCGAGGGGCTGGTGCAGGTCGTCGTCAGCGCCGACGCCAGCGTCGAAGCCCACAGCAGCGCCTCAGAGGCGCGCAGCGAGTACGTGATCCAGGTGCGGGGCACGGTCCGCCGCCGCCCCGACGATCAGGTGAACCCCGATTGGCCCACCGGCGAGATCGAGGTCGAGGCCTACGACGTCGAAATCCTCAACACGGCCAAGACGCCGCCCTTCTATATTTATGAGGAGACGCCCGTCGACGAGGCGCTGAGGCTCCGCTACCGCTATCTCGACCTTCGGCGGGCGCGGATGCAGCGCAACATCGCCCTGCGCCACGAGATCGTCCGCTTTATGCGCGACTTCCTCAACGAGCGCGGCTTCCTGGAGATCGAGACGCCCTACCTCTTCAAGTCGACGCCCGAGGGCGCCCGGGACTATCTGGTCCCCAGCCGCATCCACCCCGGGCGCTTCTACGCCCTGCCGCAGTCCCCACAGCAGCTCAAGCAGTTGCTCATGGTCGCCGGGTTCGAGCGCTACTACCAGATCGCGCGCTGCTTCCGCGATGAGGATCAGCGGGGCGATCGGCAGCCCGAGTTCACCCAACTCGACCTCGAGATGTCCTTCGTGCACCGCGATGACGTCCTAGACCTGATGGAGGAGATGTTCACGGAGCTGGTGCCCGCGGTCACGCCCCACAAACGCGTGCGCACGCCCTTCCCGCGCCTCTCCCACGCCGAGGCCCTGGCGCGCTACGGGACGGACAAGCCTGACCTGCGGTTCGGGCTGGAGCTCGTGGATCTGACCGACGCGCTGCGCGACAGCGAGTTTCGCGTCTTTAGCGGCACGGCAGCGTCCGGCGGCCAGATCAAGGGCATCGCGGCGCCTGGCTGCGCCGGCTACACGCGCCGCGAGATCGACGAGCTGACGGAGATTGCGCAGCAAGAGGGCGCCAAAGGCCTCGTCACCCTCGCCTATGCGTCCGGCGACGCGAAGGGCCCGACGCGCAAGTTCCTCTCGGAGGCCGAGGTCGACGCCATCGCGGAGCTGACCGACGCCGAGGACGGCGACCTTGTCTGCATCGTCGCCGCCGAGCCGGCCGTCGTGGCGGCCTCGCTCTCTGCGCTGCGGCTGACCTTCAGGGACCGCCTCTCGCTGGCCGATGACGACCTGATCGCCTTCGGGTGGGTGCTCGACTTCCCGATGTTCGAGTGGAATGAGACCGAGGAGCGGTGGGATGCGGCCCACCATCCCTTCACCTGGCCGCGCCCGCACACCTACGAGGAGATGATCGCCGATCCCACGGCGGTGCTCTCCGACGCGTATGACCTGGTGTGCAATGCCTACGAGATCGCGTCGGGCAGCATCCGCGTGCACGATCCCGATGTCCAGTCCGACATCTTCCGCGTGCTCGGCTACGAGGTCTCCGAGGCTCGGGCGCGCTTTGGGCACATGATGGAGGCCTTCTCCTACGGCGCGCCGCCCCACGGCGGCATCGCCCCGGGCATCGACCGGCTGGCGATGATCCTGGCCGATGAGGCGAGCATCCGCGAGGTGATCGCCTTTCCGAAGACGACCCAGGCCGTCGACTTGATGGCCGACGCCCCCTCCGAGGTCTCAGAGCAGCAGTTGCGTGAGCTGCACATCCGGGTCGTTGACTAGAGCTCAGTCAAGCGGGTCTTGGGGGTTCGTCGTAACACTTCAGTCGTTCCGGTGCCTCAGAAGGCGGCGGAACCGATGACGTCCACCGACGGCGCTCTTCGCCATAAGCGCCGCCGGAAGTGGGCCGGATCATCCGTCGGTCGAAGTTCTGTCGTAGGTTGACCATCGCAGGGGGATAGCCTAATCGTGCTGAATCGTCTGTTACAGAGCCCGTCGTTTGAGCTTCTCTGGGATCCCCGAGTCGGCGCCTTTCGGTTTGAGAGCCCCGGGCGGGTCCTTGAGCTGGAGGCCGGCGTCGAGTTTGCCCAACGCGGCAAGACGCGCACCCTCACCTCCGCGACCTTGACCGCTGGGCGAGACGCCGAGGCCTCGCTGGAGGACGTCCACGGCGAAGCGCATCAGATGGAGCTCCACTATCAGGAGGCCGCGGGGCTCGTCCTCGCAGTGCGCATCCGCCTCTACCCGGGGCGACCCTTCGCGCTGTTGCGCCTCAAGGTCACCAATGTGGGGCTAGACGTCGTCGCGCTCCGGCGCTTCTTCCTGCAGACCACTGAAGGTGGGTTGTCCACCTCGGCGGCCCCATCGGGGTGCTACATCAACGGATGGCAGTCGTGGTCTCCCGCGGGGTTCCGACCCATCGGATCGCCGGGGTTTCACCCCGGCTGGCTCCTGCGGTGGCTGCAGGGCACGATGGTCCACAACCCAGGCACGCCCTGGGCGCGGCACGTCGACCGGTTCTGGAGCGAGACCGTCGGCGCGCTCATCACCCCTCAGGAGGCCCTCGTCGGTGGCATCGCTTCGACTGCCGAGCAGTTCGGGCAGATGTACGCCGATCTGCGGCCCGGTCACGCCCGGGTGCTGTGGCAGACGCAGCTCGATGGCGTGCCCCTGTCGCCCGGTGGTTCGCGCCACTCCGAGTGGTTCTACGTTGAGTGGGTGCCGCGGCCCAACATCGACCCCTTCGCGCAGTATGCCTACGCCGTGGCGCGCCAGATGTCGGCGGCAACGCGGCGTCGGACGCCCACTGGTTGGTGCTCGTGGCACGTCTATCGGAGGGGCGTGAGCGAGGCGGATGTGATGGACAACCTCGCGTCGGCAGCGCTGCTGGCCGATGAGCTGCCCCTCGACATCATCCAGCTCGATGACGGCTACCAGACGGCTTGGGGGGATTGGTCGACCCGCAATGACCGCTTTCCGCACTCCCTGGAGTGGTTGGCCGACCGGATTCGGGGCTCGGGATTCGAGCCCGGCCTGTGGCTGGCCCCTCTGGTCGCCGAGCGGTCCTCTCGATTGGCTCGTGAGCACCCTGACTGGCTCCTGCGTAACCGGTCGGGTCGTCCCGTCCGGGCCGGCCTGGTCTCGAGCTTTGTCGGGCGCGCCCTCGACCCCACCCATCCCGGCGTCGAGGAGCACGTGCGGCAGGTCATCGACGGCGCCGTCGACGCCCGAGGCTATGGGTATCTCAAGCTCGGCTACCTCTACGCCGGAGCGCTCCGGGGCCGCCGGCACGATCCCGAGATGACGCGCGCCCAGGCGCTGCGCCATGCGCTCGAGGTCATGCGTGAAGCCGCAGGCCCCGAGGCCTATCTCGTGGGTTCCGGCGTGCCCCTCGGCCTGGCCGTCGGCCTGCTCGACGCGGTCAGGATCGGGCCCGATACGGCGCCCACTTGGGAGCCTAAGGTCTGGCGGCTTGGCAAGCTGTTCCGGACGAACCCCTCATTGCCGAGCTTGCGCAACAGCCTGCGCAACGCGGCGACGCGCGCCTGGATTCACGGTCGTTGGTGGACCAGCGATCCGGACGTGCTCTTGCTGCGGGGCAGCGGGCTCACGCAGGACGAGGCCCTGGCGCAGATCACGATGGTGGGCCTTTCCGGAGGATCCGTGATGCTCTCCGATGTGCTCGACGCACTGCCGCCCGAGCAAAAGGCAGCCGCTGCGGTCCTCTTCCCGCCGCTGCTCGACGGGATGGACGTGCTCGATCTCTTCGAGGAGCCGATGCCCAGCGTCGCCATCGTGCCGGTCGCCAGGCCATGGGCCCGGTGGCGGCTGATCGCCCTCTTCAACTGGACCGAAGAGCCCATCGAGCGGGAGTTGCCGGAGGATGTGGCGCTGAGCGAGCGCAGGGCCTATCACGTGGTCGACTTCTGGGAGCACCGCTATTTCCTCATGGGGCCGGGGGCCTTGCGCCCCGTCCTGCACATCCCGCCGCACGGCGTCGTCCTTCTTGGGCTCAGGCCCGTTAAGCCGGAGCCCCACCTGATCGCCACCACCCTGCACATCTCCCAGGGTGGGGAGATCACGGAATGGCATCTCGAGGACGGTCTGCTCACCCTTACGCTGGAGCTGGCTCGCTTCGCCCAGGGTGAGGTGTGGTTGTCGTTGCCGACCCGTCCCCACACCGTGATTCTCAACGGCGAGCAGCTGCCCGATTCCGCCGTCCGCGTTGTCGCATCGGGCGTCTGGTCCATCGCCTGTCGCGTCCCGCACACCGGCGTCCTGCAGGTGCACTGGGGCGAGAAATCCTAGTCGTCACCACAGGCTCGGGTTAATAGTAACCAATTCATTGGTTACCCTCCCCGCGCACCCCCACGCTATCGCGCCCCGTTGCCCCGATCGAGCGTGTCCCGCAGCGTCTGCGCGACGCGCTGCAGCGCCATCGTGCCCAGCATCCGCGGATCGCGCGGCCTCGGCAGATTCACTGGCACGATGTCCATCACGCAGCCGGGTCGGGCGCTCAGGACGACAACCCGATCGGCCAGCAGCGCCGCCTCCTCCACGTTGTGCGTGACCATCAGCACCGTTCGATGCATTCGCTCCCAGATCCGCAGCAGCTCCGCGGCCATATGCTCGCGCGTCAGGGCGTCCAGCGCCCCAAAGGGCTCGTCCAGCAGCAGGACCTCGGGATTCTGAGCCAGCGCCCGTGCGATCGCGGCCCGCTGCGCCATACCGCCGGAGAGATTGGCCGGCAGCTCGCCGCCGAAGTCCTCCAGCCCCACCAGCCGCAGCAGCTCCAACACACGGGCCTCGACTCTGTCCGCGCCTTCGCCCTCCATCTGCAGCGGCAGGGCCACGTTTTCGCTGACCGTCCTCCAGGGGAGGAGGGTGGGTTGCTGGAAGACGAGGCCCACCTTCGTGCTTGGCGCCGTCCGGGGCTGCCCCTCCAGGCTGACGCTGCCCTCACTCGGCGGCATCAGCCCCGCCACAATCCGCAGGAGCGTCGACTTGCCGCACCCCGAGGGCCCCACCAGACAGACGAACTCGCCTCTCTCCACGCTGAACGTCACGTCCTCCAGCGCGTCGAGCTCACCCAGTTGGCTGGTGAAGCGCGCCGACAGCCCCCGGATCTCCAGGAAAGGGGCTGGGGCCCGCTCTGGCGCGTCCGCCTGCGGGGGCGCTGCTTTCGTCGGGTACTTAGACCTAGTCTGCATCGGGCACAAACGCGTTCGTGTAGAGCGCTTCGGCGGGCACCTGCGCCTCGATCAGACCGGCCTGCAGCATGACCTCCTGGGCCTGCTCCCAGGCCGCAGCGTCCATCAAACCAGGCGTTGGCGTCTCCCACAGCTCGATCGACGCCTGGAGGACGGGCCATTGGACCGCGCGGTTCTCTTCGAGCCCCTCGACGTAAGCCGTGCTGATCTCGAAAGCCTCCTCGGGATTGCTCAGTACGTCGCGCAGGCCGTCGAGAAACGCGCCGACGAACCGCCGCACTTCCTCAGGATGCTTGGCGACGAAGGCATCGCTGCTCACGATCACCGCCGAAACGAGGTTGGCGTAGTCGGCGACGTAAAGGGCGTTGAAGGCGGTGCCGTCCTGGGCGAGCACGACAGGCTCGTTGTTCGCGTAGACCACCACGGCGTCGACCGTATTGTTCGTCAGCGCCGCGAGCTGCGTATAGCCGATCACCTGCAGATCGATGTCGCTCTCGGCCATATCCGCCGCTGCCAGAAGGGCGCGCAGGCCGATATATGAGGCGCCGAAGGTCTCCGGAATCCCGACCCGCAGGCCGCGGAGGTCCTCCGACGTCTCCAAAGGCGTGTCGGCGAGGGCGATGATCGCCACAGGGAACCGCTGATACCAACCCGCCACCGCGACGACCGGCAGTCCCTGACTGCGAGCCTGGATCACCTGATCCCCGCTGGCGACGCTGAACGGTAGCTCGCCCGCGGCGACCAACTGGACGCCGTCGGTCTCCCATCGGTAGTCGAAGGTGACGTCGTAGCCCGCCTCTTCGAAGGCGCTGCGCTCCTTAGCCACGTAGAAGGGCGCGAACTGGACGTTGGCGACGTAGCCCATCGGCAGGGAGATGCGGGTGAGCTCGCGCGAGTCAGGGGCGCAGCCCGCCAACGCCAAGGTACTCACGAGAAGCATGCCAAGTAGCCCCCGCACGATGCGGCGGAATGCGGATAATCCCAGGCTATGTCTCAGGATATGTCTCAGGATATGAGTAAAGCCCGGTCGGTAGTGCATTGCCTCCTCCTGATGATAAACTCCAAAAGCACAGTCTGTAGTGAAGCGTGTTTGCATTGGCCTCCTCCGTGCCCGCGGTCCGGTAAGCGCGGCGCTCACGCGCCGGCACGCTGCCACCGCAGGAGTATGCGTTCTAGCAGGGTGAGCAGCGCGTAGACGGCCGTGGCGATGAGCATAAGCACCAGAATGGCGACAAACATCATCGGCAGGTCGTAGAGATTCTGACCCTGCTTGACCAGATACCCCAGTCCCTCTGTCGACGCCACGAACTCCCCCACCACTGCACCCATCGCCGAGAGCGTGCCACCCACCTTGAGCCCTGCCAGGAACGCCGGGAGGGCCGCGGGGATCTCGAGGTGCAGAAGCACCTGCGCGCGATGGGCCTCCAGGAGTCGAAATAGATCCCTCAGTCGCGGGTCGATGGACTTGAGGCCGGTGGTGATGTTGACCAGGATAGGAAAGAAGACGATGAGCGCGCAGACCACGACCTTGGAGACGATCCCGGGCCCAAACCACACGGTCAGAAGTGGCGCCAGCGCCACGATCGGCACCGCCTGGGAGATGACGATGATGGGCTCGAGGATATAGGCCACGAGGCGGCTGTGCGCCACCGCATAGCCCAGGAGGGCCGCGAAGACCGTCCCCACCACCAGCCCCAGCCCCATCTCCGTCAGCGTGATGCGCGCGTGATGCCACAGCGACCCATCCTGCAACAGCCTCAGCAGGCGACCGGCGACGGCTGCGGGGGGCGGGACCAGGAAGCGACGCGCGCTCTCCGACATCAGCACGGCGGCAAGCTGCCAGAGGATGAAGACCAGAAGCGCGGAGAGAAAGTAGAAGGGCGCGCTTCGCAGCTCCTGCGGAACCCCGCTCTTCGAAGCGCGGTAGACCGGCTCCGGTTTGTGAAGATGTGTCTCGTCGCTGCTCATATGGATCGAAAAGCCCTCACTTCTGCATAACAGAAAACGCCCCAAAGCCTTAGGCTTCGGGGCGTCGCACGTCACATGAGGATGCGCGCTCCTTCTCCCATCCGGACTGTACCGTCGGCTCCGGACTCGCACCGGATCCACAGAGAGGCTTGCAGCAAGCTCTTCTGTTCGCGGGCTTGTGTCGCTAGAAAAGGCCGACACTCACCGCCGGTCGGGAATCAGCAGGCGAGGTGCAGACCACCCGCGCCTACCTTACCCTGCCCCGAAGAAGGCATCTTGACCCTAAGTATACCATGGACCTAGACGTTGAACAGATGAAGAGCCCTCCAATCAGGGCTATTGCAGTTGGGCAGAACAGGTGCAACGCACTTTGCTCGTCCCACCGCCGCGCGACGCCAGAAGCGCCCCTCACCCCAAAGCCTAAGTGCGTTGCACCTTTTGTCGAGCGGTGGGGGGATGCTATACTGACAGATAGACACATCCGAATGAG
>JBNGCP010000089.1:0-2830 GCA_049974845.1 Anaerolineae bacterium
CTGATTGCCAAGATCGAGGACCATCGATCGGAGTTGGAGCGCGTGCAGCTTGACACCATGCATGAGGCACCGACTCTGCTCGTGTCCTATGGCACGTCGGCGGGCGCTATGCGGGTGGCGTTGACCACGGCTCGGTCGCAAGGGTTGCGGGTCTCCGGTGCCGTCGTTCAGAGCCTGTGGCCCGTACCGGTACGGAGCCTGCGGCGAGCAGCGGAGAGCGTGCAGCGCATTGTCGTTGGAGAGCTGAATCCCGGGCTCTATGCGCGCGAGATCCAATGCCTCTTTCCCGATCGCGACGTCGTGAGTCTGAATCGCATCGACGGAGGGTTGCTCACGCCGGAGATGTTTGTCACACAGTGCCTGCCTGGTTGAGTTCAATGATGTTCGCGATTCTGCCTGCTCTTATTTTCACGCTCCTGGGTTTTGTAGTGGGGAGCGCCATCGTGCACGTGGCCGAAGCAGCTCTTGCAAAGCGCGCCCTCACCACCCCCCGTTGCCCGTACTGCACCCAGGCCTATGCGCCGATTCAGTGGAGCGCGGCCTTGGCGCTGGTGACCGGGCACTGGCGGTGTGCGGCATGCGGCAAGCCTATCCGGCTTCCTCGGCTGCTGGGTGAGGTCTTCCTCGCCGTAAGCTGGGGATTGCTCGCGGGACGCTACGGCTTGAGCGCCAGATCCCTTCTGGCGATGGCTGCCCTGATCCCACAGGCGATGGTTCTCGTGACCGATGTCGAGGCCAAGTTGATCCCCAATCGCATTATGCTGCCCGCGCTGGCGGCAATGCTGGTTGTGGGGACGCTTGTTGGACCGGCCCTCCCATTCATGCAGACGGCACGGTGGTGGTCGACGCTGGCGGGCGCCGGCGTGGGATTCATCGCCTTCCGTCTCTTGGTGTCCTTGGGTGTCGCAATATTCGGAGAGGGGGCTCTGGGTGAGGGCGACATCACGCTGGCGACCTACGTCGGTGCCGTGGTGGGATTCCCGCTGGTCTTTGAGTCCCTGCTTCTCGCCTTCGTTCTGGGTGGGCTCGGTGCGTTCGCGATCCTCTTGGTGCGACGGGACGGGCTCAGAACGACGATGCCCTATGGGCCTTTCATCATTTTGGGCTGTGCGGCCACCTTGATCTGGGGTTTCGAGATCATGGCGTGGTTCCTCAGTTGACCGGCCAAGCAAACCAGCGGTAAACGCTCCGCAGAGCGTCGCAGCGTCCCCCCTTAATACCCCCGCCCAGACTCGAACTGGGATAACAGACTTAGGAGGTCTGCGTTCTATCCGCTTGAACTACGGGGGCAACACCCGCATTATAGCATTTTGGGCATTCCGAGCAAGGTTGACACGGTCTTAACCTATGCTAAGACTTGTGGACGGTATAGGCTATAGCAAGACAAGGTGAGGGCGCCATGGATACCTATCAACCGATCCAGTGGATAAACGGTCGGCTGCGGCTTCTCGATCAGCGCAGGCTTCCGGGAGAGGTCCGGTATGTCGATTATAAGGACCATGCTGAGGTTGCTGAGGCCATTCGTGAGATGGTGGTGCGCGGTGCGCCGGCAATCGGCATCACGGCGGCGTATGGTATGGCACTGGCAGCGCAACAGAGCGAAGCAGGGGATGTGGAGGCGTTGCGAGCCGATCTAGAGGCTGCCGCGGAGCGCCTCCGTCGTGCCCGTCCCACCGCGGTGAACCTCTCTTGGGCCGTTGATCGCATCCTTAGGCGCACGGCGGCCAAGAAAGCTGTGCGACGAGACGAGCTCCAAGCGGCAGTCTTGGCGGAGGCCGATGCTATCTTCGAGCTGGAACGACGTTCGAACTACCAGATCGGTGTCAATGCGCTGCCGTTGATTCCGGAGAATGCCAAGATCGTTCATCACTGCAACACCGGGCCGCTGGCAACCGGTGCCTACGGGACGGCGTTGCGGGTGATCATCGCTGCGCACGAAGCTGGTAAAAACGTCCACGCTTATGTGGATGAAACCCGACCGCGGCTGCAGGGCGCCCGCCTGACCGCCTGGGAGTTGAAGCAGCTCGGCGTACCTCATACCGTCATCGTCGATGGCGCCGCCGCTCACGTGATGCGCCGGATCGGCGTTGATCTCTGCGTTGTGGGCTGCGATCGCGTCGCGGCGAATGGGGATACGGCCAACAAGATCGGTACCTATCAGCTGGCCTTGGCCGCCTATGCTCACGGCGTCCCGTTCTATGTCGCCGGGCCCACCAGTTCCATCGATATGAGCGTCGCCTGCGGTGACGATATTGCCATCGAGGAGCGGCCCGCGGATGAGGTGACCCACATCATGGGCAGCCGCATCACGCCTGAAGCGACGCCGGTGGCCAATTTTGCCTTCGATATCACGCCGGCTCAATACATCACGGCGATCATCACCGAGCGGGGTGTCGTCACGCCGCCGCTGAAGGAGAACCTCGCCAAGTTGATGGCCGAGGTCGAGCGGTGAAACCCGATGAACTAGATACGAGCGCCGGCTGATGGGCTTCGATCTCTGTCGCCGGCCCGGCGCGCCGCCAAAGCTCGTGGGGCATCGAGGGGCTTGCGACATCGCACCGGAGAATACAATGGCCTCGTTCATCCAGGCTTGGAAAGACGGGGCCGACATCATCGAGCTGGATGTGCGTCTGTCGGCAGATCAGGAGCCCGTGATCATCCACGATGCGTGGGTGGATCGGACGACAGACGGGACGGGCCGTGTCTCCCGGATGACGCTCTCCGAGCTCAAGCAACTGGACGCCGGATCCTGGTTCGATGCGCGGTTCACCGGCGAGCGGATTCCGACATTGGAGGAGGTGCTGGCGTGGGCACGAGGCCGGATCGGCCT
>JBNGCP010000089.1:2930-13702 GCA_049974845.1 Anaerolineae bacterium
GCGTGGGGTGGTGACATCGTGGGGCCCAACATCGATGTGGTGACGCCGGTGCTCGTTGAGGCGGCTCATCGACAGGGATGCCCGATCAGCTGCGGTGGGCTCTACTGGGACTACCCGGCGGCCATCCAGATGGGCGTCGATACCATCTCGGCGAACAACCCGGGGCTCGTCAGATCTCTGTATCTCTAACTGACATGGTTAGGGGGACTAATCTCCTATTGACGAAAAGGGTGGGGTTGGATTATGGTATACGTGACGGGAAGAAGTCACTAGAAAGGGAAGACCATGATCTATGAACCTGCCGAGCAAGGACAGGGCTTGACCGAGTATGCTGTCATCATCATGTTGATCGCAATTGTGGTGATTGCCATTGTGGCGATCTTTGGCGAGCAAGTCTCTACGCTGTACAGTCAGGTCGCGCATTCTGATGCATGGCCGGGTACGCCATAGGGCGCCAGACGCTGATGACTCAGAGTGTGGCTTGATGAAGGGGCTCTCGTTCTCGGGACCGTAATGGTGTCAACGTCTGATGTCTCGGTCACGTCGTCGAGGCATCTTGAGGTTCTTTCTTCCGGAGCGCTTTCGGAGATTCTGCGTTCCACTGGGCTGCAAGGATCTGCAGCATCTCCTCCAGGTTTCGTCTCCAGTCCGTCTCGTCCCATGAAAGGGGAAGCCAGATCTCCCGGCGCCCGACCCGGGCACGATCTTTTAGCTCTCTTCGCAGTGCGCTGATGGTTTCGGGATCCATGTCCTTCAACCAAGAGGGGCGCAGTGCAATCTGCCCGCTCTCGACCGCAATGATCGGGATCCGCGCATCGCGCGCCAGCAGCTTGAGCCGCAGTTGGTACATCAGGTTCTCCGCTGTCTGCGGTAGCGGGCCGAACCGATCCTCCAGCTCCTCCCGTAGTTCAGCGAGCTCATCCTCGCTCCTGAGCTCTGCCAGTCGTCGGTAAAGCTGTAGCCGCAGCGCATCGTCGGGGATATAGTCGGCGGGCAATCCCACCGCCAGGGGAAGCTCGATGGTGATCGATCCCAGCGGCTCCGGAGGGACTCTGTCCCCGACTTGTTGTGTCTTGAGGCGGTTGACGGCGCGACTGAGGATGCGCGTGTAGAGCGTGAAGCCGACGGCGGCGATGTGCCCGTGCTGCTTCCTGCCCAGCAGATCGCCGGCACCGCGAATCTCCAGATCCCGCAGGGCAACCGTGAAGCCGCCGCCCTCGCTCGTGGTTTCTCTCAACGTCATCAGCCGCTCGCGGGCCTCAGGGCTGAGCCGACGCCGGTGGAAGAAGTAGGCATAACCTCGTCGCGTCCCGCGACCGATGCGACCGCGCAACTGATACAACTGCGCCAGGCCGAAGCGGTCAGCGCGTTCTACGATGAGCGTGTTGGCGTTGGGGAAGTCGAGGCCGCTTTCGATAATCGTCGTCGCCAGGAGTACGTCGACGTGGCCCGCCGTGAAGCGTGACATGACATTTGCTAGCTCCCGCTCGCGCATCTGGCCGTGAGCTATCCGTAACTCGGCCTCTGGTACCAGGTTCATCAAGCGGGCAGCCACGGTCGGTATAGAGTCGACTCGGTTGTGAACGTAGAAGACCTGTCCGCCGCGCTTCAGCTCCCGCAGAATCGCCCGGCGTGCTATGTCTGCGTCGTAGGGTCCGACGTAGGTTGCGATGGGCAGGCGCTCCTGTGGCGGGGTCTCGATGATACTGATATCCCGCACGCCGGTTAGCGCCATATAGAGTGTTCTGGGAATTGGGGTGGCTGTCAGCGTCAGGACGTCGACCTCCGTCCGCATCTGCTTCAGCCGCTCCTTATGTGCAACCCCGAACCGTTGCTCCTCGTCGATGATGACCAGCCCTAGGTCGCGGAAGCTCACGTCTTTCTGCAGAAGGCGGTGCGTTCCAATCACGATGTCGACACCCCCTTCTGCCAGGCCTTCCAGTACCTCACGCTGTTCGGCATCCGTCCGGAATCGGGAGAGCAGCTCGACGTTGACGGGGTAGGAGGCAAGGCGCTCCACGAAGGTCTCGTAGTGCTGTTGCGCCAGCACCGTCGTGGGGACCAGCATCGCGACCTGCTTGTTGTCCATCACGGCCTTGAACGCCGCTCGGAGTGCCACCTCTGTCTTCCCGTAGCCCGCATCTCCGCAGATCAACCGATCCATCGGGCGCGGCCTCTCCATATCCTCTTTGACGGCTTCAATGGCCTCCACCTGATCCTGTGTCTCGGCGTAGGGGAAAGCAGCCTCAAGCTCCTTCTGCCACTGGGTGTCGGTCTCGAAGGCGTGGCCTTCTACGATCTGCCGCTGCGCGTAGAGCTCGAGGAGTTCGCCGGCCAACTCGGTCGCGGCCTGCGCGACTCGGGCTTTTGTCTCTTCCCAGGTCCCGCCGCCGAGGCGGCTCAGGCGCACACCTATGCCCTCCGCGCCGACGTAACGGGTAAGGCGGTCCGCCTGGTGGATGGGGACGTAGAGCTTGTCACGGCGCGTTCCGTTCCCATTCTCCCCATCCGCCCCGGTGGTGAACTCACCGCCGGGACCTGCGTACTCGAGCAGCAGATACTCGCGCTCGATATCGTCGACGCTGCGGTTGACGAGTCCGCGGAAGACGCCAATGCCATAATCCTCGTGGACGACGATGTCGCCGGGCTCGAGATCGGCAAAGCTCTGTTCCGGTGCCGTTGCGCTACGGCGCGGGCGGCGGCGCGGCTCGGGTGGAAGCCAGCCAAAGATCTCCTCATCGGTTAGCAGGTGGCGCACACCGTCGGTGCTCCGCCATTGCCATCCACCGTTCACAACACCCTGAACAAAGGTCAGGAGGGCAGTAGGTGGCTCCGTCAGCTCCTTCTGCACCGGTGGAGGGGTGAACTCCTGCCAGAGATCGGCCATGCGTTCGGCCTGTCGGCTGACGATCACCACCTGGTCCCCCAGATTGATCCACTGACGGACCCGCCCAAGGGCTTCAGGCAGGCGACCGGCGAAGTGCGGTTCAGGGCCAAAGGCTTCTGCCAGCGGGCCTTCCTCGCCACTGGTCAGTGCGAGGGTGTGGCGGTCCCTGAGTAACTGGCTCATCTCATCCCAACTGACGTACGGCACGGGAGCGCTCTCCAACAGATAGCTCTCCGCTCGCGCCACCGCGCGCTGATCCTCTGCCTCTTGTTCCAATTCTGCCCAGCGGTTGGCCAGCTGGTCGCTGTCGATCAACACGACCAGGGCGTCCTTGGGCAGGTAGTGGAGCAGGGTCCCGATCTCCTGATAGAGATACGGAAGATAGTATTCGAGGTTGGGGAAGGGTGCTTGCGCTGCCAACGCTTCAGCGTCGGCCTCGAGCGTTGCATGGAGCTCCGGTGGTGGGTCCGCCGCAAGCAGGCGCTCCACCGCCGCGAGAGCACGCTCCGAGTCGCGAGGCAGCCCCTCGCGTACCGGCGTCAGCCATACCTCCTCGACCCGGCGCTCTGAACGCTGTGTCGCGGGGTCGAAGGTGCGAATGGTGTCAATCTCGTCTCCGAAAAACTCTAGGCGGAAGGGCTGCGTGGCTTGCGGGGGATAGATGTCTAGCAATCCACCGCGACGACTGAGCTGTCCTGGGGCGTGGACGACGCTGACCGGTTCATAGCCGAGGCCTGTGGCGTGGCGCGTCAGCTCGGGCAAAGACATATGCGCGCCGACTGCGATCTGGCGAATCGCTCTCCGGAATTGACGATACGGCAGCGTGCGTCGCATCAGCGAGCGCGCCGAAGCGATGACTACCGGTGCCTCTGTTGCCCGCTTCTTCGCGGCTTGCTGCATGTAGAGATGCGAGATCACGTCAAGCCGGTCGGTGATCACCTCGGGGGGCCACGGGACCCGTTCGTAGAGCAGGCCCGGTGGCTCCGGGAACTGCATCAGGCTTGCGGGATCCTCCATCCAGGTGCGAAGTGAGACGGCGAGCCGGCGGCTTTCCTCGACGGTGGGCACGACGACCAAGGTGGGGACCTCGATGTCACCGGCCAACGCGGCAAGAAGTGCCGGTCGCGCCCGCGGCAGCAGGTCGTAAGCTGGGGACTCGAGGTCGGTTTCTCGGCTATCGAGAAGGGTTGCGTAGGCTGGATGTGTTCGGATCCAGTCTAGAAGCCCGTGCAGCGAGGTGGGCATAGGTCTCCGTCATTCTTCAGCGGCTACACGCCAGGTCATACCCTGACGCTGAAGGTCGGGCTCGCCGGCGATCCAGCTCTCGATCAGCTCTCTTGCCGTCCGCAAGACCTCCCACACTAGGGACTCCTCCTCCTCGGAGAAGTCCTGCAGCACGTAGGCCGCCGGATCCATACGGCCGGGCGGGCGCCCAATGCCGATCCTGAGCCGCGGAAAGGCGTCGGTGCCGAGATGTCGGATGATCGACTCAACGCCGCGATGGCCGCCGCTGCTGCCGTCGCTGCGAAAGCGCAACGTGCCAAGAGGGATGTCAAGGTCGTCATAGACGACCAGAATGTCCTCCGGCGGGATTTTGTAGAAGCGACTTAAGGCGCCCACGGCCTTTCCGCTGTCGTTCATCCAGGTCTGAGGCTTGGCCAGGATCAGGCGCTGACCCGCGATGGAGGTGTGGGCTGTCTCCGCGTGATGTTCTGTCCGGCGGAAATCAAGGTGGTTAGCCTCCGCCACGGCTTCCACCGCTTGAAACCCTATGTTATGCCGGTTGTGACTATAGCGCGGACCGGGATTGCCCAGGCCCGCCACGAGGATGAAATCGGTCACGAGCTCTGTCTGCTCCGTGTCTGGCGCAGGTAATAGCGGATCACGGCCTTGGCAAGGACGTAGAGAATGCCTACAGCATAGAGCAGAAATGCAAGCTGTGCGCCGAGGACAAAGGCCTCCTTGATCGCATCCATCGAGAAAATGTCGCCACTCAGCAGACCGCCTTCATCGTCTGCGTTCCCGTCTTCCTCACCGACACCAACAGGACTCACCGTTGCCGTTGGTCGAGGCGTAGCTGTGGGAGGTTGCTGAATCGTCGGGGCGGGCGGTGGCTCGCCGGCATCCAGTGTCGGCTCGACCTCAAGCTCCTCAGCCTCTGGTGTCTGGGTGGGCTCTGGTGTGGGCGTGGCCTCTTCGTTCTGGACGGTGAGATTGTTGACAAAGTAGAGGTGAGGCGTGTCATTGCCGGCTTCCCACACGACCAGGGCCAGGACATACTGCCCGTTTGGCACTGTCGTCGTATCCCAAGTCCCTAAGGTGCTGTTGACCACCATGCTCTGCACGGTCCGGGCAATGGGATCGTCGTATCGCCAGTCGGTATCGCCGGTGACCGAGGTCCCAGGCGCGTAGAACACGTCATACGAAGTGAAGTTCGGGTAGGTCGCCGTGCCTTGAATCGTCACCTCACCGCTGATCGTGCTGCTTCCGGTCGGATACGTGATCTCGACGACTGGATCTTGTCGCAGGGGAGCGGTCTCGACGTGATGCAAAGGGACCGCAAGCAGACACAGCGACACGAGCACACCCACGACGGCCTTGCCTAGGCGCACAAGCGCGCCTCGGCCTCTACCGGCGCGGGGACAGTATTCTCCGCTTCGGGAATGCACAGGCTCTGATGGCTGCATGTAAGCTCCTCACGAGAGATTTGCGACTAGGAAGTCTAGCATGGAAGGGGGGCTTGGCAAGTCAGTGCGCGTCCAGGTGCACCTCTGAGCTTGCCGGCGCGGCGCTCGGAGGGCTATCTGCAACCTCGGATGGCGGCCTGCGTAATACTGGATGAAACCCAGCGACTGGAGGTGAGAAGCATGTCCGATCATGAGAAACTGCGGCGACAGAACGGCATCATTGCCGGTGTTTGCGGTGACCTCGCTGAGTTCTACGGCCTCTCTCCGTTCTGGTTCCGGCTCTTGTTCCTGATTCTGTTGCTGCCGGGCGGGTTGCCGGCGTTGGTGCCCTATCTGATCCTGTGGATTGTCATTCCTCGCAAGCGTTGACGCCTACAGATGGGGGAAACGCAGGCCCTAATCCTGCGCCTCTCCTGCGGCTTGCATCGCGCGCCGCACCCGTTCCTGGATGGGCGGGTGGCTATAGAGCAGCCAAACCACCCATCCGGGCGGCTCCGCCTCAGCGAGGTTCTGATTGCTCAGCCGTGTCATAGCGTGCGCGAATGCAGTGGGCTTTTCGATGAGGCTCAGGGCATACCGATCGGCTAACCGCTCCCGCCATCGGGAGTAGGCGTTGAGTAGTGGCATCGTCACGAGCGAGGCAAGGAATCCCACTAGGGCCACCAGCGGGATCGCGGCGAGGTCTGCGATGCCACCAAACTCGAAGTGGTCAACGCCCCACTTCAGGACCACGTGGGCGAGGTAGAATCCCGCGAAGGTCCCCACGGTCTGCACCAAGATGCCCAGCTCCAGGTCGCGGTGCACCTGGTGGCCGAGCTCGTGCGCGAGAATCGCTTCGATCTCATCGGTTGAGTAGTCCTCATAGAGGGTGTCCCCCAAGGCGATGCGCTTGGTAGCACCCAGTCCCATCACCATCGCGTTGGCCGTGGTAGTCCGCGAGCTGAGATCGATGGTGCTGACCTCGGCAATCCGGGTCCCGGTTTTCTCGGCGAGCTCCTTGATGCGGCGTACGAGGGCTTCGTCCTCCAGCGGTTCCAGCTTGTAGAAGATCGGAACGAGCAGGATGGGTGCCAAAGTGCCCAATAGCGTGCTGAGCGCTACCATGAATCCACCACCCCAGATCCACCACGTTTCCGGCTGCGTGCGTAGAAGCCAGTAGATGATGGAGACCGCGGGAACCCCGACTGCGATCTCAAGGCCGAGGGACTTAGCCTGGTCGGTGAGCCAACCTCGGACGGTCTGGGTGCTCAACTTGTAGCGATGGGGGAGCACATAGCCGGTCCACCAGCTCAGGGGAAGAGCGAGGATCGTAGCGCCAACCTCAAGGCTCAGAACGTAGATGGCGGTTAACGCCCAGGGATTCGTGAAGCCCGCGGCGATCCAGAAATCTCTCAGGGCTCGCGAGAGGCCGGTGAGCCAGAAGAGCAGCATGGCTGCCAGCGTCAGGATGACCTCGACCAGCATCCAGCGTCGTCGGATCCGCGCATATTCGCGCGCCGTGGCCTGGCGTTCTGGATCCAGCGACACACCGTCTGTGTCGGTCGATGCGTTTTCGGTATGGGTTGCCGCGTTTGGCACCTGATCCTACCTTTCTGCCGATGCCCTGTTCTCTGCATTCATAGCCCCAACTATACCCACCTCTACTGCGATCACAAGGCCCGCGCCTGTCCAGCGAAACGGTACCGCTGCCGAAGGGCGTTTCTGCGTTTGCGTTTTAATATACGTCTATATAATTAACTTAGCCTTATGATCGCGTAGATAGAAGGGAGTCATATCATGGGGGGAAAGTCAACATCGGCGGTTATCGTCATATTCGGCGCGTCCGGTGACTTAACGCAACGGAAACTGGTCCCGGCCCTGCACAGTCTGGCGTGTGAGGGCCTGCTGCCTGAGAGTATACACATCTTGGGTGTTGCGCGTTCGGAGTTCACAGACGAGGCATTTCGCGATCATCTTTACGAGGGCGTCGAGGCTTACGCTCGGCGCGCCCCCCAAGCGTGCGAGCTCTGGCCCGACTTCTCATCGAGCTATAGCTATCTTCAAGGGGACTATGATGATCCAGAGACGTATCGACGGCTGAAGCAGCACCTCACGGAGCTCGACAAGGCGAAGGGGACCGACAGCAATCGGCTCTTCTATCTCGCAGTTCCCCCTCTGCTCTACGCCACCATTGTTGAGCACTTGGGAGACCAAGGCCTCCACCACAGCACGGCTGGGTGGGTCCGCATCGTGATTGAGAAGCCCTTTGGCCATAATTATGAAAGCGCTCGGACGCTTAACGATCGGATCCATGCCGTCTTCGATGAGGATCAGGTGTTCCGAATCGATCACTACCTGGGCAAGGAGACGGTTCAGAACATCCTCACCTTCCGCTTTGCGAATGCCATCTTTGAGCCCCTCTGGACCCGGGGGTATGTCGATCATGTGCAGATCAGCGTCACGGAGTCTGAGCTCGTTGGGCGGCGAGGAGGGTACTATGACGACGCCGGGGTGCTTCGTGATATGTTCCAGAACCACCTCTTCCAGCTTCTCACCCTGATCGCGATGGAGCCTCCCGTCGTGATGGAGGCGGACGCCTTGCGAGACGAGAAGGTGAAGGTCCTGCGCGCCATTCGGACGCCCAGGCCCGACGACACGGTGCTGGGGCAATATCGGGGCTACCGCGAGGAGGAAGGCATCGCAGCGGACTCGCGCACGCCGACGTACGCGGCGCTGCGTCTCTACGTCGACAACTGGCGGTGGCAGGGGGTGCCCTTCTACCTGCGTTCGGGCAAGGGGTTGGGGTCGAAATTCACCGAGATCACGCTGCAGTTCAAGCGGGTGCCCCACCTTCTCTTCCCCGAGAACGACGTCCTGGCCCCGAACCATCTCACGCTCTGTATCCAGCCCGACGAGGCTATCCATCTCAACTTCGAGGCGAAGCAGCCGGGGGCCGGCATGCGGACGGCGCCGGTGGACATGGAGTTCAGCTATGCACGGAATTTTGGTAACGGCGCGCTCCCAGAAGCCTACGAGCGCTTGCTGCTCGATGCGCTCAACGGCGACGCTTCGCTCTTTACGCGCGCTGACGAGATCGAGCTCGCTTGGCAGCTCATCGATCCGCTGACGGACGCAGGCCAGCCGCTGAGGTACGAGGTCGGGTCGTGGGGTCCTGAGGCGGCGGAGCGTCTCATCGCCAGGCAGCACTGCTCTTGGCACTACAAATGCGAACCCGAGGACGATTCAGCAAAGGAGTGACGGGGTATGGTCGACACTTCGCCGAGTCGCGTCGGCGGCTGCGCTGATGACTACAGGGTGGAACGTGATTCCCTGGGGGAGGTGAGGGTGCCCGCCGATGCGTGGTGGGGTGCGCAGACGCAGCGGGCGATCGATAACTTCAAGATCTCCGGTCTGCGGTTCAGCCGGCAGTTTATCATGGCGCTGGGGCACATCAAACGTGCCTGCGCCGCGGCAAACGTAGCGTCAGGCCACCTCGCGCCTGAGATCGGCAAGGCGATCATCGCCGCCTCAGATGAGGTGATCTCCGGGAAGCTGGATGCGCATTTTCCCATCGACGTCTTCCAGACGGGATCCGGCACGTCGACGAACATGAACGCGAACGAGGTGATCGCAAACCGCGCCACCGCCCTTCTCGGCGGCGAAGTTGGCGTTCATCCTAACGACCACGTGAATATGAGCCAGTCCAGCAACGACGTGATTCCGACGGCGATTCACGTTGCCGTGACGCTGTCCCTTCGTGACGAGCTCGTCCCCTCTCTGGCCTTGCTGCAGGCGCGTCTGGAGGAGAAGGCGCAGGCGTTTGATGCGGTCGTCAAGACCGGACGAACGCACCTGCAGGATGCGACACCAATTCGCATGGGACAAGTCTTCGGCGGCTTCGCCGCTCAGATCGCTGACGCCGTGGCCCGTGTCGAGGAGACATCAGAGGCTTTGTGTCCTGTGGCATTGGGGGGCACCGCTGTCGGCACCGGACTCAACCGCCCGGTTGATTTCCCCGCGCGCGCACTGGCACATCTCAACAGCACCCTGGGAACGGACTTCGTCGAGGCGCAGAACCACATCGCCGCGAATGCGGCACGGGACGCCCTCGTCGCGACCTCGGGTGTATTGCGGACCGTGGCGGTGAGCTTGCACAAAGTGGCGAATGATATCCGCTGGATGGCATCTGGCCCTCGCAACGGGCTTGGGGAGCTTCGGATTCCGGCGGTGCAACCGGGCTCCTCCATCATGCCCGGCAAGGTGAATCCGGTCATTGCGGAGGCCCTGATTATGGTCTGTGCTCAGGTCGTGGGCTTCGATATGGCGAACACGTTGGGGGGGCTCGGGGGCGCCTTTGAGCTGAACCTGATGATGCCTCTCTTGGCGCACAACCTGCTCTCCGCGTCAGAGATGTTGGCCAACGGGACGCGCATCTTTGCCGAGCGCTGCGTCGCCGGCATTGAGGTCGATACCCAGCGCTGTCGCGAGTCCGTGGATCGCAGCCTGGCGCTGGCGACGGCCCTGGCGCCGGTTATCGGTTATGATCGAGCCGCAGCGCTCGCTAAGGAGGCGCAGCGGACGGGGCGGACGATCCGTGAGGTGGCCCTGGAGCAGGAGGTGCTGCCACCCGACGAATTGGAGGCGTTGCTGGACCCGGCGCGTATGACGGAACCGGGCCTGCTGGATCTCGAATAGGGCACGCCCGCGCACGGCGTCATCGGGAGCCCCACCTAATGTGTGGGGCTCCTCGCGATGCCACGATGCTGCGCGTAATAGGTGAAGTCACCGGGATAGTCGGTGAGGCTTCCCCGATCTAGCTCGACGATTCGGGTCACCGTGCGATCCAGAAAGTAGCGGTCGTGCGAGATGACCAATATCGACCCCTCGAACTCATCCAGCGCCTGCTCCAGGACCTCGCAAGATGGCAGGTCGAGGTTGTTGGTGGGTTCGTCGAGCAGCAGGAAGTTGGCGCCGGAGAGCATCAACTTCGCCAGCTGAAGGCGGCTGCGCTCGCCGCCCGATAAGGTCACGACCTTATCGCGGGTGCGGCGATAGGGAAAGAGGAAGCGGCGCAGGAAGTTGACCGCTGCGTGCTCGGACATCGATTTCGTCTCCCAGATCTCCTCAATCAGCGTGCGGTTGGGATCGAGGGTCTCGTGTTGCTGGGCGTAGTAGCCAATACGAACGCTGGGCCCGATATCGATCACGCCTGAGGTCGG
>JBNGCP010000090.1:0-6029 GCA_049974845.1 Anaerolineae bacterium
GGATGCGCAGACGGTTGAACCAGCGACCGCCGAGCTCGACGAGCGTGTGTGCGCGTCCATCGGCGCCGTTCCACGCTGGTCGCACCCAGAACTCGACGGCGCCCTGCTGCGGGTCGAGGGGCTCGGCAACGGTGTAGCGCAGGCTGTCCCCGGCATTGACGGTCACACCGCGCTCGTAGCGCCCGTTGCCGAGCGCGACGCCCTGTGCTTGCGTCAGGCGCGCTCCGGTGCCGCCCGCTGGCTCGAAGGTGTCGTCGAAAGCCAGGAGCAGAACGGTGTGCGCGTCCACAGCGTAGGGACCGCCGACGGCTGGGGGATAGCCGATGGCGGCGACGCCGGCGGGTGTCTCGAACTGCCCCGGCGCTGTGCCCCGCTGGCCGAACTCCAGCACGATCGTCCCGGTGCTGTCGAGCACCCGCGCCGATGGCGGTCGCCGGGGCACCCATACCGGTGCGCTGAAGGCGCTCTCACGACCCGCGCCATCGATCGCCGTGACGACGTAGCTGCGCTGGCTCTGCGTGTAGACCTCACGGAAGCAGAGGGCCGTCGTGGGACCGTCGACCGCGGTGTGGGCATAGGTGGGCGGGGCCGCACGATAGACCTGATAGGCGCCAGCGCCAGTGTCGGCGCCAGCGTCGGCTGTGGTCGCGGGCTCCCAGCAGAGCGCGACCTGGTCGCCCTCGACCGCTACGGACACGATGGTGGGCGGGGGAGGCGCGCCCTCCGTGGGGATGTGTGTCGCCAGGGGCACGATGGCCTCCTGCGTCTGGCCCTGGCCCGCTGGGAGGCGGAGCGCCGGGTTCTCCCCCCATCGGGGGCCTGTCCCCGTCTCACCTACTCACGGAGGGGAGAGCTATAGGGGGGGCTTGGCGGGCGGACGAGGTGGGCTATCATGGGGCGGCCCGGAGCGGGGATGTCGCCGGGCCCGAGTCATTACCTATGAGGAGCTCGTTTGCTCACAACCTACATCGAGGACGCGCGGCGCATCCGGCGGGAGGCGTGGATCGTGCTGCTGGCGTCGATCGCGCTGGGCTTCACCTGGCAGGGGCTTTCGGATGCCGTGATCAGCCTCTTCCTCGTGAGGATCGGCTTTGGGCCCGAGTTCGTCGGCGCGTCGGCGGCGGTGGCCAATCTCGGCTACGCGCTGGCCTCGGTGCCCGGCGTGGGATGATTTTTGGATCGCTGGTGTGGGTCGGCGGCCTCATCGCGCTCTCCCTCGCTGACCTGATGCCCGCAGCCTGGATGGAGCCGTGGATCGTGGTGACGCGGCTCGTCGCCTCCGGCGGCCTGGCGCTGAACGCCGTGAGCAGTCAGCCCTATCTGACGGCGGTGACCTCACCGCCAGAGCGTCCGCTGGCCTTCGCGCTTTCCATCTCGCTCCGTCCTCTCGGTGGCTTCGTCGGCAGTTTGGTGGGCGGGTTCCTGCCCGGGCTCTTTGTGCAATGGAGTCGCGGTCCCCTGACGAGCTCGCTGGTGCAGCCGCGCCCCTTTGGCCTCACACTTGCCGCAGGCATGCTGATCTATGGGCCGGTGGCCTGGGCGTTGTGGACCCTGCCTCGGGATGTCCCGACGTCGGCGTCGCGACTGCAATCGGCGGGGGCGGCGGTCGGGCGCGAGGGGCAGTTCATCATCGTGATCCCCGAGTTGGAGATAGTCGTCGTGTTCACGGCCAACGTCGGCGATGGGGATCAGCTCTACCGCCTGGTGCAGACGCAGATCCTCCCAGCTGTCGCGGAGCGCTGACCCCGATTGCGCCCAGTCTAAAACCGAGGTGCAGCGCAGCCCGCGCCGATTCAATCGGCGCGGGCTGTCTAATGAGATCTACAAGTCCGGACCCGCCGTGCCGCGGACCGATGGCCGTGACCCTCTAGGTCAAAGTGGGTGCCTGCCACGCGAGTTCCCTGGCGTGGACGACAGCTCCCTTCAGTTTATACTGTTGGCTCAACCCCATGACGATCGCACGCACACGGCAGGGTAGTCTCACAATAGCATAGTTCTGCGCCGAGTGCAAGGTGATCTTTGGCATATTACTGGGACACCACCTAAGGATAGCGCGCACTTCCGCCCTCGCAGAACTCGTGTATGATTGGGCGGGTGCGGGCGACCGCCCACCGGGGACATTCATCGAGTTGAGGAGAGATCTTATGGGCAAAGGAACGGAGTTAACGTTGGAGCAGCGGGCGTTGCGGCGCAAGCGCTGGGCGTGGTACTTCTACGATTTCGGCAACTCGGCTTACGCTGCCGTGGTGCTGCTGGCGGTCTACTCGACCTACTTCCAGGGCCAGGTCGTCGGCGGCGCCGAGGGCTCGCGTCTGTGGGGATGGTCGGTCGCCGCGGCGATGTTCATCGTGGCCGCGATCTCGCCGGTGCTCGGCGCCATTGCCGACTATTCCGGCGCCAAGAAGCAGTTCCTGATGGGGTTCACGGCGCTCTCGTGCATCTTCACGGCAGCGCTGTTCTTCGTGCAGGAGGGTGACGTCGTCCTTGGGATTCTCTTCTTCGTCCTGGCTGAGATCGGCTATCGGGGAGGGCAGGTCTTCTACGATGCGATTCTGCCGGAGATCGCCGATGAGCGGGATATCGGGCGCATCTCGGGCATAGGCTGGGCGCTGGGCTCCGGCGGTGGCGTGCTCTGTCTCTTCATTATCCTCCCGCTCATCATGGCTTTTGAGGGAACCTTTATGGTGCGGCTCTCCTTCGTCATCACCGCGCTCTACTACGCCGCTTCCGCCATTCCCACCTTCCTGCTCATCGACACCAAGAGCGCGCCAAGAGCGCTGGCGCCGGGCGACACCTACCTCAAAGTGGGGGTGCGCCGCATCACCAGCACGATCAGGGCCGCGAGCGACTATCGGGAGTTCCTCAAGTTCGTCGCCTCCTTCGTCATCTACAACTCCGGCGTGATGATGGCGATGAACTTCGCGGCAATCCTGGGCGCCGTGCTCTTTGGGATGGGGCAGACCGATCTCATTCTCTTCGTCATCCTGGTGCAGATCACCAACGTAGCCGGCGCCTTCCTGTTCGGACAGGCCGTCGACCGGATCGGCACCAAGAACGCGATGCTGCTCTCGATCCTGATGATGGTGATCGCGGTGGCTCTGATGTTCTTGGCGCAGACAATGGCCTTCTTCTTCTTCGTGGGGGCTCTTGCTGGCTTCGCCATGGCGGGCATCCAGTCGATCAGCCGCACGATGGTGGGGGTGCTGAGCCCCGCGGGGCGCAACGCCGAGTTCTACGGCTTCTTCGCCGTGGCGGGCACCATCTCATCGGTCGCAGGACCGGCGATCTTCGGTGCCACGGCGTACCGGATGGCGCACTGGTACCAGAACGCGCATGGCATGTCCGGGCTGCTGGCCGAACAGACCGGGCACCGCGCCGCCGTGCTCGCGATGGGATTGGCGCTGCTGCTCGGTATGGGCGTGCTAGTGACCGTCAGCCAGGAACGGGCGAAGGCGACGTATACGACCGCGTTGGAGGCCAGCGAGCTGGGATAAACAGAGAGACCTTTGAGCTCTCAAAAAGAGCTCAAAGGTCTTGCTCAAAAGAGCTCAAAGGTCTTGCTCAAAGGTCTGCGACATCCTCAGCGCACGACGCTGCCGAGGGTCTGCTGTAACCGCTGCTTAAGGTCGCGGGCGGAGATGCTCATCGTCGCAGGGACCTCGAACTTGTGTTTGTCCCCGGCGGTGTCGATGATGAGCGTGATCTGCGTGCGACTGTCTCCGTCACCGGCATTCACTTCGCGGCGTCGGACGCGCACCCGTGAGATGCTCGAGTTGGGGATGGCGAACGAGCCCGGCCTCTGGGCCAGAATCTGCTCCGGGGTCATCGCCCGGAGCTGGCGGACCAGCAGGTCGAGCCAGCGAAGCTGCGCGCCCCACTGCCCGAAGAAGCCCTTGCCCTCGGCTTTCGCCTCTGTTCGCGCCTCGTTCACCAGCGCGGCCATGCGTTGCTTGTCGAGCGCGGCGAAGATCATCCGCGTCGGGGTCAGGACGAGGCTGAAGGTCTCGTAGCCCATACCCAGGAAGCCCTTGCGCCGCTGCACGCTTGGAGTGATGCTGACGATCGGCTCCGTCGGAGCGGGCTGCGGCGGTGAAGGCTGGGCCGGAGGCTGCGGCGGTAGAAAGGGCGGGCGTGCCGGTGCGGGGTTGGACGCCGATGGCACGTCCTGGGGTTCGGGCTCGGTCGCGGTGTCCACTGGCGCCCCGCATTGTCCGCAGAAGCGGGCGCCAGCTCTTAGGGGGTGGCCACAGTTGCTGCAGAACTTGGGTGTTGTGTTCATCGATGCTTCCTTCCTTCTATCTATTTGGTGTGCGACGATGAGCCCGGTCGCCGTGAGGGGGCGTTGAGCAGCTGGTAGACGGCGGCGAGGCAGAGCGCGGCGACGGCGATGTGGGGCAGCGCGTAGGCCCAGTGGGCTACGAAGGCGCTGGGCGGCGTGCCGTCGGAGATGCCGGAATTGTGGAATACGAACCAAAGCAGGGCCGGCGGAAGCTGCATCAGTGCCAGCGCACTCATGCCTATCGCCAGCAGGACGCGCATGAACCCATAGCCCAGGCGTCGTCCGACGACAGCGAGGATCGCTAGGCCCAGCCCGATATAGAAGGTGATCTGACCCCAATCGGCCACCTCTGCCTCGGTCGGCCCGAAGGCGTAGGTCACGTAGGGCAAGCCCAGGGCAGCCGCAGTGAGGCTGCCGAGGATGGCGAGCGACGCGCTGAACGGCTTGCGGTTGACCGAACTCCGCCGCGTCATTGCTGTCCCTCAGAGTGTTGTCGGACTCTCCCGTGCGCTAAGGGCATCTACCAGATCCCCGGGACGAGCCGGTAAGGGACGTCCTTCGTATAGTCGTTGTAGCCGGGCAGCTCCTCCCGCAGGGTGTCATCCTCAAGGTGGGTGCGGACGATCATCAAGACCGCTGCAGCGACCGCAGGCAGGAGCGCGACCGCCGAGCCGAGGAGCAACGGCACACTGAGCGACTGCGCGACAGCGCCGAGGTAGCCGGGGTGCCGCACGATGCGGTAGGGGCCCTCGGTGTGGGGTACCTGGCCCGCCTCCTGCTCGACCCTGACGACGGTTGAGAAGTGAGCGTTGGTCAGCATCGCCCAGCCGAAGAGCCCGAAGCCCAGTGCGAAGGCCACCACACCGGAGAGGTGCACGACGACGGAGACGCGCCCAGTCCAGCCGAAGCGGAAATCAAGACCGGCGACGACGGGCGTCAGCACGAAGTAAGCAATGCCCCACAGGCCGCCCACGATTTTGTCCCAGTCCTTCATGCCCGCCGTCTCCGAGCGACGCGCCATGATCTCCCAGCCGGTACGCAGCATGAAGACACCGAGGATCAGGATTCCCCCTATGTAGAGCCCAATGTAGACCCTGCCCCACGTCCATCGGAGCGTCCCGGCAGGCAGAAACACCGCGAGACCCATGATGAGAAGCATGAGGGCAATCTGCGCCAGCCGCCGGCGGACACCGCGCGAAACGCTCTGTTGGGATGTGTCGCTCATCTCGCCTCCTGAGCTGTGTGAGTACACGCTCACTATGCGCGCCAGTATAGAGCGGCTTGGGGCAGTGTCAAAGGGTCACTTCACTATCGCAACTGGCGTGGGACAAAGTGCAACGCACCTAGGCTCGACGGTGAGCGATGCCTTTGGCATCGGGTCGTGGTTGACGAAGCTCAGGTGCGTTGCACTTGTTTTGGCCAACTGCGATTGTCCTACCCAATACGTCCGTACCTATTGACAGGATGCTGCGGGTTTGCTAAACTATAGTTGCTGACTAACCGTCGGTCGGTAAAGAGATGTGAGATGAGCAGGGTCGTCAAAGAGCATGACGAGCGCTATGCGGAGTTTCTGGAGGTAGCCTGGAAGCTTTTCCTCGCCGCCGATTCACGAGGATACCCTGGCGCCCTGGTTCGCGGATCGCGGCACCGACGATGCGTCTGTCGACGATGCGTCTGCAGCTGATGCGTGATCGGCGAGGACTGAGGGATAGGGGTGCCTCTTGTTGCTCTTGACGCAAGTATGTAAGGA
>JBNGCP010000090.1:6129-13674 GCA_049974845.1 Anaerolineae bacterium
CGAGGACTGAGGGATAGGGGTGCCTCTTGTTGCTCTTGACGCAAGTATGTAAGGAGGAAAACGAAGTGAACGTAACCGAGATGCACGAGTTGAGCGAGCAGGACCGCGCTGCAGCGACGGCTGTTACCGCGTCGGGTGCGACCCGGGAGATGCCAGACCCACCATCTGCCACCGACAAGTCCTTCCTGAATCTCGTCATCGACGCCGCTCCCGCCCTCGGTCGCTTCGAACCCATACGCCGCGCAGCCGCGAAGCACTTTCGCCACAAGCTCAGGGAAGACGCCGAACATCAGCTCTTGGAGGGCCGGCGCACGCCCGGGGTGATCCGCGATCGCCGCGATTTGGGGCTGGCTATCGTGGACACCGTGGAACGGGCCTTCGCGGAGGATCGGCTGAGTTCCGCCACGATCGACCGCTTGATGAACGTCTTGGTGAAGGACATGTTGATCCATCGGGGGGACCAACGGATTCGTGCGGCGTTTCGCGATCGCTACGGGTCCACACCGCCCTCTTTCATGGTGATCAGCCCCGGCAAGGGATGCAACCTGCGGTGCGCTGGCTGTTACGCCGCCTCCGATCGAACTCAGATCAGCCTGCCTTGGTCCGTCTTCGAGCGTCTCGTAACACAGATACGTGACCTGTGGGGTAGCCGATTTGTCGTGGTCAGCGGGGGGGAACCGCTGGTCTACCGCAATGAAGGCAAGGGACTTCTCGATATGGCGGCGGCCCATCCCGAGATGTTCTTCATGTTCTACACCAACGGCACGCTCATCACCGACGGGGTCGCTGCGAGGATGGCCGAGCTGGGCAATGCTATGCCCGCGATCAGCGTCGAAGGACTCCGCGAGCAGACGGACGCCCGGCGGGGCGCGGGCGTCTTCGACAGAATCCTGGCGGCGATGGACGCTCTGCGTGAGCACAAGGTGGTCTTCGGCGTCTCCATGACGGCGACGCGCCACAACGCCGATATGCTGCTCTCCGACGAGGTCATCGACCATCTCTTCGTCGAGCAGGGCGCCCTCTTTGGCTGGGTTTTCCACTACATGCCCATCGGTCGGGATATCACGCTGGACCTGATGCCCACGCCGGCACAGCGCCACAAGCTGTGGGCGCAAGCTTGGCATCATATCCGGGGCCGGGGTATCTTCCTCGCCGATTTCTGGAACGGCGGCACCATCGTACACGGATGTCTCGCGGCGGGACGCCCAGGCGGCTATGTCTACGTCGATTGGAACGGCAACATGAGCCCGTGCGTCTTCATGCCCTACGCGCCGGTGAACGTCAAGGAGCTCTTTGCCCGGGGCCAGACCATCAACGACGCCTGGATGGATCCCTTCTTCGCCGATCTGCGCCGGTGGCAGGAGGACTACGGCTTCGAGGAGGAGGGCATGCGTGACGGCTGCCGCAGCTGGCTCTGCCCTTGCCCGATCCGCGATCACCACGCTGACTTCCGCGCCATCCTGGATGCCCACGGACCGACGCCGCTGGATGAGAACGCCGCGGCGGCCCTGAAGGACCCCGGTTACTATGAGGGCATGGTGGCGTTCGATCGCGCCCTGGCGGATGAGATGGATCCCATCTGGAAGGCCCACTATCAAAATGGCCTCCTGAAGCCGGTGGACGGCGTCTCGACCGGCGATGACTGATTCATCGTGACCGCTTGGGAAGTGGGCCGGCCCATGCGGCTATGAGGGAAAAGACTGTGTTACCACCGGAGCTTTGGAGGATTGCCGATGCATCTGTTGAAGCGTTTGGCGAACGGAATGACTTGGCTGAGGCTCGTGTTGGCGTTCGTCATCCTTATCCTGGCGATCGTCTATGGACGGGAGGCCTTTGAGCCAGCGCTGAAGCTGTTGCTCGTCGCCTGGTTCACCGACCGCCTTGACGGCGCGCTCGCCCGTCACAGCGGTCAAGCTGACGAGACCTGGATCGGCCGGCACGACGCGCTGGTTGATCTCGGACTAGCGAGCGCGGTATGGATCCTGCTGACCACCGCAGGGTTTGTGCATCCCTTGGTGGCGATTCCCTACTTGCTGATCTGGTTCGGTATCTTCTGGCACCAGCAAGGCTATGTGACCCCGCAGCCGGCCCTCTTTGGAGCCGTGATCTACGGGTGGACGATTCTCGAGGCGTTTCGTCATGTCCCCAACCTCGGCTGGGCGCTGGTGGGCTGGCTCCTGCTCGCGACCGTGGGAGGCGGAGAGCGCTTCTGGCGCGTACGGGTCCCGGGGTTCTTTCGGGGCCTTGAGCGAATGCTCAGGCCAGAGCAGTCCAAGCCGGAACGTGAGCCCCCTGAGCCGATGGTGCCGGATAGCAATGTGTCTGCGGGCCGTGTAGAGACGCGTCGGTGACGCGTCTCCCGAAGGGGCATGCTTCGCCGCAGTCAAGGGTTCAGCTTCGCGGGAGTCCCCGCGCACGGAGACGCAGCACCGCTGCGTCTCTACAATGGCAGCCGTGTAGAGACGCGTCGGTGACGCGTCTCCCGAACGGGTATGCAACGCCGCACTCAGTGGCTCGGCTTCGCGGGCGCCCCGCGCACGGAGACGCAGCACCGCTGCGTCTCTACAGGATGTTCCCGATTGGCTTAACACCTGCTCGAAAATCGCGTATCATGGCCTCATCGGGGTATTGGATCCCCGCTCGACCGGCATGAGGAGGACGTATGCCAGCGAATGTGATCCAGACCCACGGCCTGACGGTTTTCTACGGGCGCCATCGCGGTATCATCAACGTCGACCTTGCCATCCATGAGGGCGAGATCTTTGGGTTCCTCGGGCCAAACGGCGCGGGGAAGACGACGACGATGCGCGTCTTGCTCGACATCATCCGGCCCACCCGTGGCGAGGCCACGATCTTCGGCAAAGATTGCCAACGGGACGGCGTGGCGATTCGCCGCGAGACGGGCTACATCCCCGGAGAGCTGTCGCTCTACGGTAGCATGACGGGGCGCAGTTTTCTGGATATGCTCACCCGGTTGCGGGGCAACCGCACGGATCCGCGCTACCGGCGCGAGCTCTGCGAGCGCCTCCAGTTCGATCCCAGCCGAAAGATACAGGAGTATTCCAGCGGCAACAAGCGCAAACTCGGCTTGGTGATGGCCTTTATGCACCGGCCCGCCTTGCTTATCCTGGACGAGCCGACCCTCGGCCTGGACCCGCTCGTGGCGCAGACCGTGCTCCAGATCGTGCAGGAGGCCCGCGACGACGGACGGACCGTCTTCTTCTCCTCCCACATCCTCTCGGAGGTGCAATCGGTGTGCGACCGTGTGGGCATCATCCGGGAGGGGCGGCTGGTCGAGGTGGGCGAGGTCGAGGCGTTGACCACGCAGCCCTTTCATCGCCTGCGCTTGGTGCTGCGGGAGCCCGTCCCCGAGGGCGCCTTTGACCACCCGGGGGTGATCGAGAGAGGGCGGATCGACCACGAGGTGCAGCTTGAAGTACGCGAGAATCTGGAGGCCGTCCTGGAGGAGGCGCTCACCTATGGGATCGTAGACCTCGAGACCCATCCCATCACGCTGGAGGAGGTCTTTCTGGCGTATTACGGGGAGAGAGGAGGGGGCAATGATTAGCCTGTTGCTCAAGGAATTGCGGATGCACCGCGGCGGCATCATCGGCTGGGCGGTGGGGCTGGGCCTGTGGGGCGGGCTGGTCCCTCTCCTGTACCCATCCGTTGGCACACAGTTCGCGAGAATCGATCTCCCCGACTTCTATGCAGCCTTCGGCCCTGTGGGAGCTTTGGGGGAGCTCTCGGCCTTTCTGACTCTGGAGGTCTTCAACTTCGCCATTCCCATCGGCCTGGCCATCTATGGTCTGGTTCTCGGTGTGGGTGTCCTTGCGGGTGAGGAGGATGACGGCACTCTGGAGCTGTGGATGGCGCTCCCCACCCCTCGCTGGCAGTTGGTCCTCGCCAAGGCGCTATCCATCGCGGTGAGTCTGGCCATCGTCGTGGCGGGGCTCTGCCTATCAACATGGCTTGGCATCCTCGCCATCGAGGAGGAGGCGATCCGGGATGGGCTCGACGTCAGCGTGGGCGCGGAAGACCTGGCGCTCGTGGCGCTGCAGAGCTGGCTCCTGGTGCTTGCGCTGGCGATGATCGTGCTCTTCTTGGGCGCCTATCTTCCGCATCGAAAGCAGGCCACGCTCGTCGGAACCGTGGTCATCGCGGTCAGCTATCTGCTGGATAGCCTGGCCGAGATCACCGAGAAACTCGACCCCTACCGGTGGCTCTCCCTGAGCCACTACTACGATGTCCACGCGCTGATGACCTCTGGCTTCATCTGGGAGGATGCCGCGGTGTTGGGCGGGATCGCCGCCGTCTTCCTGGTCCTCGCGCTGCTTAGCTTCGAGCGGCGCAACGTCACCGTAGGGGCCTGGCCCTGGCAGCGCCCACGGGTGACGGAGCAGGCTTAGCGTGCCTCCGGTGGCGCCGCTTGTCGATGGACGGCGGGCCGCCTGCCTGTATGCATCAAGTTGGGGCCACAGCGTAGGCTGCGCGCAGATCGTGGTCCGCGGGCGTCTCGCCCGCATGCGCCGCAGGCGCACGTCGTCGCCGCTTCAGCCTGCGTCCCGGCGCGTCTTGAAAGATGTCCGTCTGGCCCGTCCACGTCTACGACGGGCGGGCACGCGCTAATGCGACCAGCCTCGGGCGATGACGGGCAGCCACAGCTCATAGCCGGGATAGGCCGCCATCAGCGCCGGCGGGCTGGGGCTGCGCTCCCGGAGGTGGAAAAGCGCCTCGCCGTCGACACCGCCGGTCGCTCGAAGGAACTCGATATACTCCTGCGACGCGGTCTGATAGTAGAACGCCGCCCTGACGCGCGTGGCGCCCTCCGGCAGGGCGTAGGTTGTCTCGTCCCAGTGCTGACCATCTTCATAGGTGGCGCCCACCGGCGCCAGCCCCGGCTCGTCCCATCCCGCCTGCGCGTAGCCGCGCGGCGGGATTCGGTGGTCCTTGATCACCGTGTTGTTGAGCAGGAAGTGGAAGGTCGGCCCCGAGGCCTTCCCGAGCAGCGCTGCGAAGTCCGCCGTCAGCCCTTGTTTGGCCTCGTAGACCTTGACGTCGGGATCGCGCACAAGGCGGTCGGTGGCGTCGTCGTACCGCCCCGACTCGTAGACCATATTGCCCTGCGCGTCGTAGGCCCGGACGTGGAGCCACATCTGACGCCCCTCGGGATAGCCCGCGGGCAGTTTGTGGCCCGCCTCGTTGGTGACCTGGACCACCACCACCCGCTGGGTTCCACGGGTCGTCACGGCGACCGACAGTCTGGCGGCGCGCGTCAGCATAGAGCGGGCGGCGCCGGCCGTGGCGTCGAGGTTGCCGCCGTCGTTGACCGCGTCCAGCCGCCACGTTGGATCTTGCAGGAGCAGCGGCACCCAGACGTTGCCGCCGGCCATCTGATGCTCCGGCAGACAGCCGCTGGCTGCGCAGTCGCGCGTCACCGGATTGAACTGCGGGTCGGCTGCCGCGCCGGTCTGCCGCGTCATGTGGCAATCCTGGCACGCTGCGACGGTGTCGTCGGGCTTTGCGCCAGCGAACTCCGGCGCCACAACGCCCGCCGGGTAGGCGCTGTTGAGCCACTCGGTGAAGGTGCGCTCGATGGGGAAGAGATCGCCCTTGACGACCTCCGGCGCGGTGTCAGACGCGTTGGGCCAGTACTCGCCCCGCCCCGCGTCCCAGCTCAAGAGGGGATTGTCGACGTCGTGGCACGTGCCGCAGAGGCGCGCACGGGTGACCGCGTCGCTCTCCTGACCCAGTTGGTCCGTCTGGAAAGCCGTGTGCTAGGGGAGGTCGGGCAGGGCAAAGAGCCCGCGGCGGTTGTCCTCGGGGTCGACGACCAGCGTAGCGCTGCCGGTGTAGGTCATCGGCACCGTCGCCGTTAGCGCATTGGCGACCGCCGCGTCGATGCCGGCGTCGGCGCGGGGATCGGCCATCCGGTGACAGAGCGCGCAGGCGACGCCGTTGGTGATGTCCTGGGCGCTGAGGGCCGGCCCGTCGCCCGGATGACTCCGGCCCTCCAGACAGTCCCAGCCGTAGTTGAGGCCCAGGGGCGGGCCTGCCGGGTGAAAATCGATCTTCTCCCAGGTGTTCTGGCCGACGTCGCCGATGTAGACGTCGCCGGTTGTGCGGTCGAAGGAGAAGCGCCACGGGTTGCGCAGCCCGATGGCCCAAATCTCGTCGGCGCCTGTCTCGCCGACGAAGGGGTTATCGGGCGGGATGGCGTAGGGGTCGCCTCCATCGATGTCGAGGCGCAGGATTGCCCCCAGCAGCGTCGTGGGGTCCTGACCGTTCTCCTCGGGGTCGCCGCCGCTGCCGCCGTCGCCCAGCCCGACGTAGAGATAGCCGTCGGGTCCGAAGAGGACCTGCCCACCGTTGTGGTTGCCCTAGGGCTGGTCCACCGTCAGGATCGTCTTCGCACTGGCCGGGTCCAACGCATCGGGCTCGGTGTTTGAGCGGGTGTAGCGGGCGACGACCGTCGCGCCGTCGGTCGCGCGGGTGTAGTCGACGTAGACGTAGCCCTTGTTGGGGTAGTTGGGGTGGAAGGCGAGGCCCAGCAGCCCCTGCTCGCCGTTGTCGTTGGTGAGGTCGGGGATGTCGAGGAAGGGCGTCGGCAGGACGGCGCCGTCCTCGATGATGCGGACCGCGCCTGGCTGCTCAACGACGAAGAGCCGCCCCGAGTTGTCGCCCGCGTGGGTGACCTGGACGGGATGCGTGAGGCCCGACGCCACGACTTGATCGATATCTCGATATCCTGGGCTGGGGACGCCCGCTGCGGTCCCGCCACGTCCTTGGCTGCCTATCGAGGGCAGCCAGGGCTTACGCTCAGTTGGACGGCCGCCAGCACTGCCAGCACCGATCCTGCCACGCGTTTCATCGGGTACCCTCCCTTATCTCTGGAGAGGCCAGAGATAGCCTTACTATACGCCGTGAACCCGGCGGCGCAAGTGGGTGACCGAAAGGCGAGCGCAAAAGGCAGCACCCCTTGGACCCGGGTCCAAGGGGTGCTGCCGAACTCGAACGCGGTGCGCGATTCTTGGCTCTTTCCACGTAAGCGTGCTACCTGCGATGTTCTGCAGGAGGCGACGCCTCGACCACCTAATCGCGCTGAACCAGCGGCAAGTAGAGATCGTTACCCGGGGCTTCTACGAGTATGTGGACTGTGTCCGTGTCGCTCCCGCCCGGTCCCGCCACGGTCAGGCTGACGGTGTAGGTGCCGGCCTCGGTGTAGGTATGGGTGGGATTCTCCAGTGTGCTGCTTTCCCCATCGCCGAAGTCCCACGCACTGCTGGTGTAGTCACCGGTGGACGTGTTGTTGAACGTGACCTCCAGCGGGGCCACGCCGGAGCCCGGCACGGCGGTAAAGCTCGCGCTCACCGGCTGGAAGGCGCCGCACCAGAAACCGGAACAGAGCCCGTAGCTATTCGGTGGCGACCGACCTACGATGGCCTGGCCGATCGTGCCGCCCAGGGTGGTTCCCCCGACGGTGCTGACGCCCCCGCCTCCGGCGATGACGTGCCAGGGCGCTTCATCCGCGGCCAGCACGCTGCC
>JBNGCP010000091.1:0-12000 GCA_049974845.1 Anaerolineae bacterium
CCAACAGGTCGCGGCCGACGAGCTTGCGGAGGGCGCCGGATTGGACGATGCGCTTGGCGGCTTCGATATCGGGCGCTTGGAGGCGGTCCTTGAGGTAGAAGGGGACCTGGTCGCGCAGCAGGGTGAGCGCCTCCAGAAGCTTGGGCGAGGTCTCCAGCGGGACGCGGAGGTCGATGCCCTGGGCGGCGCAGAGGTATTCGACGGCGAGGATGCCGGCGGTGTTCTCGGCCATCTCGCCGAGGCGGCGGGCCGCGAAGGTGGCCATGCTGACGAAGTCCTCCTGGTTGGCCGACGTCGGTAGGCTGTCCACGGAGGCGGGATGCGCCAGGGACTTGTTCTCGCTCGCCAACGCGGCGGCGGTGACCTGCGGGAGCATGAAGCCGGAGTTGAGGCCGCTGTGCTCCACCAGGAAGGGCGGGAGGCCGCTCAGATGGGCGTCGATGAGGAGGGCGATGCGGCGCTCGGACAGCGCCCCAATCTGCGCGATGGCCAGGGCGAGCGTATCGGCTGCCAGCGCCACCGGCGCGGCGTGGAAGTTGCCGCCCGAGAGGATCTCGCCGTCGGCGGCGAAGACCAGCGGGTTGTCGGAGACAGCGTCGGCCTCGATATTCAGCGTCTGGGCGGCGCTGCGGATCAGGTCGAGGCACGCGCCCATCACCTGCGGCTGGCAGCGCAGCGAATAGGGATCCTGCACGCGGTCGCAATCGCGGTGCGACGCGCGAATCCCGCTGTCCGCCAGCAGCTCGCGCATGATCGCTGCTACCTCGATCTGACCGGGGTGACCGCGAACCGCGTGGATGCGCGCGTCGAAGGGGGTGTCGGCGCCCATCGCGGCGTCGACAGCCATCGCGCCGGTGACGAGCGCCGCAGCGAAGAGATCCTCAGCCCGGAAGAGGCCCACCAGCGCCAGGGCCGTGGAGACCTGGGTGCCGTTGAGGAGCGCCAGCCCTTCCTTCGGCGCGAGCTTCAGCGGCGGCAGCCCGAGACGACGGAGTGCCTCCGACGCCCGGATCACATGCCCCTCCAGGCAGACGTCCCCGATCCCCAAGAGCGCCGCGCTCAGATGCGCCAGCGGCGCCAGGTCGCCGGAGGCTCCCACCGACCCCTTGGCCGGGATGCACGGGGTCACCTCGTGGTTGATCAGCGCCGCCAGCATGTCGAGCACCTCGGCCCGCACGCCGGAGTAGCCGCGAGCCAGGCTGTTGAGTTTCAGGACCATGATGAGCCGCACGACGGCGGGGTCCAGGGGAGGCCCGACGCCCGCCGCATGGGAGAGAACGAGGTTCTCCTGCAGTTGCTCGAGATCCTCGTCGGAGATACGGGTGTTCGCCAGCATCCCGAAGCCGGTGTTGATGCCGTAGACCGTCTTGCGCGCCGCCAGGACGTCGACGACGATCTGGCGCGCGGCCTCGACCGCCGCATAGCAGCTCGGGTCGAGGGTCAGGCGGACGGGTTCCGCCCAGATGCGGCGCAACTGGGCGAGGGTGAGGGTGCCGGGCTTAAGCGTGAGTTGATTCATAGGTGTCAGCTCTCAGCTCTCAGCTTTCGGCCAGAGGGGTGAGTAGGGAGTAGATGGGCCACGGCTTCTGGCATTCTGGCTTCTGGCTTCCAGCTTCTGGCTTCCGGCATCCGGCTTCCGGCATCCGGCTTCCCGCTTCCGATCCAACATCCAACATCCAGCATCCAAAATCCAACCTCAAACACCCACCATCGGCAGATCCAGCCCTTTCTCCTTCGCGAAGGCGATGGCGTCCTCGTAGCCGGCGTCGGCGTGGCGCATGACACCGGAGGCGGGGTCGTTGGTCAGGACGCGCTCGAGGCGGCGGGCGGCGGCTTCGGTGCCGTCGGCGACGATGACGAGCCCGGCGTGTTGCGAGAAGCCCATGCCCACGCCGCCGCCGTGGTGGAAGCTGACCCAGGTGGCGCCGCTGACAGCGTTGAGCAGCGCGTTGAGGATCGGCCAATCGGAGACGGCGTCGGAGCCGTCGCGCATCGACTCGGTCTCGCGGTTGGGGCTGGCGACGGAGCCGGCGTCCAGATGGTCCCGCCCGATGACGACGGGGGCCTTGAGCTCGCCCTTCGCCACCATCTCATTGAAGGCGAGGCCCAGCCGCGCCCGGTCGCCCAGGCCGACCCAGCAGATGCGGGACGGCAGCCCCTGCCAGTGGATGCGCTCGCGCGCCATGTCGAGCCAGTTGTGCAGGTGCTCGTCGTCGGGCAGGAGCTCCTTCACCTTCGCGTCAGTGCGGTAGATGTCCTCGGGATCGCCCGAGAGCGCCGCCCAGCGGAAGGGGCCGATGCCACGGCAGAAGAGCGGACGGATGTAAGCGGGGACGAAGCCCGGGAACTTGAAGGCCTCCTTGACGCCGGCGTCGTAGGCGACCTGACGGATGTTGTTGCCGTAGTCGAAGACGGGGATGCCTTGGTAGTGGAACTCGAGCATCGCGCGGACGTGGACGGCGATGGACGAGGTCGCGGCGTTGATCACGCGCTGGGGGTGGGTCCGGCGCAGCTCCTCCGCCTGCTCCAGCGTCCAGCCGATGGGCAGATAGCCGTTGAGCGGGTCGTGGGCCGACGTCTGATCGGTCACGGCGTCGGGTTTGACGCCGCGCCGCACCAGCTCGGGCAGCACCTCCGCGGCGTTGCCGAGCAGGCCGATGGAGTGCGGCTCCTTGGCCTCGCACGAGGCATAGATCTTGTCCAGGGCCCGGTCGAGATCGGTCTCCATCTCGTCGACGAAGCCCATCTCCAGGCGCCGCTCGATCCGCGCGGGGTCGCACTCGACGGCGAGCATGGAGGCGCCGGCCATTGTGCACGCCAGGGGCTGTGCGCCGCCCATGCCACCGAGCCCGCCGGTGAGGAACCAACGCCCGCGCAGGTCGCCGCCGAAGTGCTTCTTGCCACAGGCGACGAAGGTCTCATAGGTGCCCTGGATGATGCCCTGGGTGCCGATATAGATCCACGAGCCCGCGGTCATCTGGCCGTACATCATCAACCCGGCCCGGTCGAGCTCGTTGAAGTGCTCCCAGGTGGCCCAGCGGGGCACGAGGTTCGAGTTGGCGATCAGGACGCGGGGCGCGTCGGGGTGGGTCTTGAAGACGCCGACGGGCTTGCCGGATTGGACCAACAGGGTCTCATCGGCCTCGAGGCGGCGGAGGGTCTCGACGATCGTGTCGTAGCACTCCCAGTTGCGTGCCGCCTTGCCCATGCCGCCGTAGACGACGAGCTCGGCGGGCTTTTCGGCGACCTCGGGGTCGAGGTTGTTCATCAACATGCGCAGCGGGGCCTCGGTGAGCCAGGACTTGCAGGTGAGCTCGGTCCCGGTCGGGGCCTTGATCCTGCGCTCGGGGTCAAAGCGTGTGGACATCACGTCCTCCTCTCGACAGCGAAGCAGCTGTCCGCTCTGTGAAAACGCCCTTATACTTAGGATATACCCGAATGGGAGCGGCGCAACTGGCCGCATGAGGGAGTAACCAATAAATTGGTCACTACGAACGGCTTCGAGTGGGTGTTTGTCGTAACCGATTTATCGGCTGCGTGTGAAAGTAACCAATGAATTGGCTACTACGAACGGAGAGCGTATGAAGGCGGATTTGATCATCGAGAACGTGACGGCGGCGACGATGGCGGGCGGGGCGTATGGGCTGATCCAGGACGCGGCGCTGGTGGTGCACGAGGGCGCGATCGCCTGGGTGGGCCCGCGCGACGCGCTGCCGCCCCACCCCGGGGCCGAGGTACTCGACGGGGACGGGGGCCTGCTGACGCCGGGGCTGATCGACTGCCACACGCACCTGGTCTACGGGGGCAACCGCGCCGACGAGTTCGAGATGCGCTTGAAGGGCGTGAGCTACGAGGCGATCGCGCGTCAAGGCGGCGGGATCATGTCGACGGTTCGCGCTACGCGAAACACATCGACCGCAGAGCTGGTCGCGGCGGCTCGCCCGCGCGTGCGGAGCCTGCTTCGCGAGGGCGTGACGACGCTGGAGATCAAGACGGGCTACGGGCTCGACCTCAAGACCGAGCTGAAGATGCTGGACGTGATGGACCGGCTGCAGCAGGACTTCCCAGAGGTGGAGATCGCGCGCACCTTCCTCGGCGCGCACACCGTCCCGCCGGCCTACCGCGAACGGCCCGACGCTTACGTCGACCTGATCTGCGAGGAGATGGTGCCCCGGGTCGCGGGCCGGGTCGACGCAGTGGACGTCTTCTGCGAGTCGATCGCTTTCACACCGGCACAGACGATGCGGATCTTCCAATGCGCGCAGGCGCAAGGCTTGCCGGTCAAGATCCACGCGGAGCAGCTCAGCAACCTGGGAGCAGCCGCCCTGGCGGCCGGGATGGGCGCGCTCTCCGCGGATCATCTGGAGCACCTCGACGAAGCCGGGGCGCGGGCGATGGCCGAGCACGGGACGACGGCGGTGCTGCTGCCCGGCGCGTTCTACTTCCTGCAAGAGCAGCGGCGTCCGCCCGTCGACCTGCTGCGGCGGCACGGGATCCCCATCGCTGTCGCGACTGACGCGAACCCCGGCACCTCCCCGTGCTTCTCGGTCCTGGCGGCGATGAACCTGAGCTGCGTGCTCCTGCGCCTCACGCCGGAGGAGGCGTTAGCCGGGGTCACGATCCACGCCGCGCGGGCGCTGGGACGGGCGGCGCGGGTCGGGAGCCTTGAGGTCGGGAAGCAGGCGGACCTGGCGCTCTGGGACGTCGGCACGCCCGCCGAGCTCGCGTACTACCTGGGGTACAATCCCTGTCGCGCGGTGCTCAAGCGGGGAATGCTCGCAACGGCAAGGTCGTAGGGGAGTGCATTTCATCTCTGGGGCAAGAGGGCGCGTTTCGCCACAATGCTGTTAGGATACGGTAGAGACGATTTAAGCAGGCGAAAGGATGAAGATCTCCGACGGCAAGGCCGTACACATTGACTATACGCTTCGCGCGCAGTTCCCACAGCCCGATCAGGTGCAGGTCGGCGCGCAGCCCGGTGCTTCAGACCTCCACGTCCTGCATGACCCTGGCGCCGAGCGCCATCGCCTGGAGCGCCGTCGGCAAGGGGTCCTTGGCGAGCAAGCCGGCCCGCGCGCGCAGGTCGTCCATGCCGATGAGGCCTGCCGAGGGCTCGTTGAGGGTGTCGAATCCGACGACGTTCGGTAGGTCGTGGGCGCGTTGGGCGAGCGCGAACGCTGGATCAGCGCCAACGCTGGATCAGCGCGAACGCTGGATCAGCGCCAACGCTGTCGACGCGAGGCCGCCTACCCCTCGACCGTCACCAGGACGGCCTTGGGCCCTCTGGGGCTCTGTTCGATCTCGAACTCGACGCGCTGGCCTTCCTTCAACGACTCGAAACCGCCGATGCCGGCGCCCAGGATATCGGACGCGTGGACGAAGATGTCCTCGTCCATGTTGTCGCGATCGATAAAGCCATACCCCTTGGTGGGGTCGAACCATTTGACGGTGCCGGTATAGCGCTCACGGGTGTTGTTCTGCATTTGAGTCACGTGCCTCCCTCCTTAGGAGATCTAGGAATTACCTGTGTCCTGCCCACGACAAGCTGTGGGCGAAACTCCATAATGCGTACAAAGACAAGAGAGCCGACCAGTCTCCGCAAGCCTGGGCGGCCCCCCGTTCCAACCACGTCTTACGTCGCACTGCAACAAAAGTGTATCATGGTCAGACCAAAAAGCAAGGTTCGACGAGGTGCTGACGCCGCAGCGAGCGGATTGGTGGCGAGGAGGGCGCCGCGCAGGAGACGCAGCACCGCTGCGTCTCTACCACGACAAACACGGCTGGCGTGTCACCATGGTGGTTGGCAAGGCGGGAGACGCAGCACCGCTGCGTCTCTACCACAACGAGAACGGCTCACAGCGGAGCGTTCAGCTGCGCTGCCCCCGCTTTTTCACGCGCACCACGTTGGTGAATAGCTGCGCGTTGGGCACGAGGACTCGCTCCGTCTCCGCGTCCAGGATCGTATAGCGCAGGTCGATTTCCAGAACAGTGCCCTCGGTGCCGGAGACTTGGATATGATCACCGCGCTCGAAGGGATGATAGACGAGCAGCAGAATCCCGGCAAGGGTGTTGGAGATGGCGTCCCTAAGGGCGAAGCCAACGGCGAAGCCGACAAGGCCCAGGCTCGCCACAAGCCCACCGATGTTGACCCCCATCGTGCCCAGCCCGGTCACCAGGCCAACGACAATCAGGGAGATCGCGGCGCTCTGCTCGATGAGCTCCTCGACGTCCGGGGTCAGGGCACGCCTTTCGAAGATCCGCCGCACGATGCGGCGCACGACCCAGCTAAGCGCCACGAAAATCAGGAAGATGATGATACCGGACAGGATCTCCGGGACCTTAGCCAACGCTTCCTCCGCCAGGCCGACCAACGTCGTCATCGCACTTGTGCCCGTTTCTTCCATATCGCCTCCCGTCACTGCCGGTCGCCTGCATTGCCACCTTCGTGCCACACACGACGGATCTCGTCCCCCTCTTCACAGAACGGAAGGTGCGACGAACCGTGTGACCCTTCCCTGTCAGGATAGTCCCGGCGCCGAGCGCTGTCAAAGCTCCAGCGGTCGAGGGGGCGTGTTTCGCGTTGGGCTAAGTCGAGCCTGCTCTGGCTTGTACCGGGCTTGATCGACAAGTCGCCCCCAACGCGAAACACGCTCGCAGGTTGTGCAAGGGCGCAGCGGTGCATATAATGAAGTCGAGGCCGGCCTGCCAGATACGGCCCTCGGCATCGTCAAAGCGCGCCCATCAGTCGACAAGGAGCAGGTACACCATGGCGGAAAACCAGATCAAGAGCCTAGCAGTCCTGACCAGTGGAGGGGACGCACCGGGCATGAACGCGGCGGTCCGGGCCGTCGTCCGCACAGGCTTGCACCATGGCCTGGATGTGTACGCGATCTATGAAGGCTACCAAGGCATGGTGAGCGGTGGCGATAATATCCGAAGCATGACGTGGGACTCGGTCGGTGGGATACAGCACCGCGGCGGGACCGTCATCGGCTCAGCCCGCTGCGCCGAGTTCCGCACACGGGAGGGACGGCTCAAGGCGGCTTACAACCTGGTGACCCACGGCATCAGCGCTTTGGTCGTCATCGGCGGCGATGGCAGCCTGACCGGGGCAAATGTCTTCTGGCAGGAATGGCCCGAGTTGATGGCCGAGCTGGCGGAGGCGGGCAAGATCAGCTCAGAGACGGCCGAGGCGCATGCCCGGCTGGCCATCGTCGGCCTGGTGGGCTCCATCGACAACGACATGGTGGGCACCGATATGACCATTGGGGCGGACACGGCGCTGCACCGCATCACCGAGGCCATCGATGCGATCAGCAGCACCGCCGCCAGCCACCAGCGGGCGTTCGTCGTCGAGGTCATGGGACGCAACTGCGGCTATCTGGCGTTGATGGGGTCCATCGCGACCGGGGCCGATTGGATGCTGATTCCCGAGAGCCCACCCGATGTCGACGACTGGGAAGCGAATATGGTGGAGGTCCTGAAGGCCGGGCGGGAGGCAGGCAATCGCGACAGCGTCGTGATCGTGGCCGAGGGCGCGCAGGACCGCTACGGCAACCGCATCACCACCGACCGCGTCAGGACGGTGGTGGAAGAGGGACTGGGCGAGGAGACGCGCGTGACCATCTTGGGGCACGTTCAGCGGGGCGGATCGCCGAGCGCGTTCGACCGCTGGCACACCACGTTGCTGGGCCATGCGGCCGTCGAAGAGATCCTCTCCGGGTCGCCCGACAAGGAGCCACAACTCATCGGCCTGCGGGAAAACCGCATCGCCTGCGCGCCCCTGATGGAATGCGTCGAACAGACGCACGCGGTGGCCGACGCCATCGCCGCCCACGACTATGACAAGGCGATGGAGATGCGGGGCGGCAGCTTTCGCGAGTCCTATCGCACCGCGCGCACGCTGATGCGCGCTATGCCCCACGCGCCGGAGCCCGGACAGGAGCGGCTGCGGTTGGCCGTGTTCAACTGCGGCGCGCCGGCCGCCGGGATGAACACGGCGGTGCGCGCCGCCGTCAGACTGGGCACTGACAGGGGCCACATTATCTTGGGGGTCAGAAACGGCCTCGACGGCCTGATCAACGGCGACATTCAGGAGATGGACTGGATGAGCGTGGCCGGTTGGGCCACGCGAGGCGGCTCGGAGCTGGGCACCAACCGCGACGTCCCCACCCGTGCGCATCTGTACTCAATTGCGCGCACCCTCGAGGAGCACCGCGTACAGGGTCTGCTGATGATCGGCGGTTGGGCCGGGTATGAGACCGCGCACCTGTTGTACACCGAGCGTGCGAACTACCCCGCGTTCAACATCCCCATCATCTGCCTGCCCGCGGCTATCGACAACAACCTCCCCGGCTCCGAGTTGAGCATCGGCTCCGATACAGCCCTGAACAACATCGTGGAGGCGCTGGACAAGATCAAGCAGTACGCCGTGGCCTCGCGGCGCTGCTACGTGGTCGAGGTGATGGGGCGCTGGTGCGGCTACTTGGCGCTGATGAGCGGCATGGCCACCGGCGCCGAGCGCGTCTATTTGCACGAAGAGGGCATCACGCTGGCGGATCTGCAGGCGGATCTGGCCAAGCTCATGGAAGGATTCCGGAAGGGCAAGCGGCTCGGCCTCGTCATCCGCAACGAGAACGCCAACGAAGCCTACACCACCAACTTCATCTGCTCGCTTTTCGGCGAGGAGGGACGGGACCTCTTTGACGTGCGCCAGAACGTGCTGGGGCACCTGCAACTGGGCGGCGATCCCACGCCCTTCGATCGCATTCAGGCCACGCGGTTGGCCGCTCGCTGCGTCGAATGGCTGAGCGAGGAAGCCGGCAAGCCGGAGCCCGCCGGGGCCTTTATGGGGCTGCAAGGGGGCCGGGTGCAATTCCACAGCCTTGAAGACCTGCCCCGCTTGATCGATGCGGAGTTCCAGCGCCCTAAGACGCAGCGGTGGCTGGAGCTGCGGTCCGTCGCCAAGGTCATGGCACAGCCGGGGCCTTAGGGCCGAGCGCCCGGAGCGCCAGGCCTGATCCGCGTCCGGTCGATCAAGCAGACGCTGGTGTTGCCTTACTCTCTGGAAAGTAGGTGACCGATGAACTTCGGGGAGGACCTGGTCCGAGTCCACAAGATGATGACGCGCGGGCTGGAGGTCTCGACCACGCACAGCGCCGACCTGATGACGGGCTTCGACCGTTACATCCGCGCGCTGATCAATGTGCTCCACGTTCACCACCACGGCGAGGATACGCTCTGCTGGCCGACCCTGCGCCGGTGGATGCCGTCAGCGCCTTATGCGACGCTGGTGGATCAGCACGCGACGCTCTCCGAGGGGCTGAACGCGGCAGAAGGGGCGCGAAAGGCGCGGGACTGGGCGGCGGTGCACATGCACCTCGACGGGGTGACGCGGCTGTGGCGCGAGCACATCGGGATCGAGGAGGGGGCGTTCACCGTGGAGGCCACGGCGCGCGCGATGCCCGATGAGGAGCACGACCGTCTGACGCGACGGCTGGTGCGTCACGCGCAGCTCAACTCGCGGCCGCCTTTCCTCGTCCTCGCCTCCGCACGCACCGGCTTCACAATGCCCCCCTACCCCGCCGCCTCGGCGGCGCGCCGGTCGGCGAGGTAGACCACCGCCGCCGCCAGGGCGAAGAGGACGGTGACCAGCACGAAGGGCAGGCGCCGGTTCACCGCCGAGAGCTGCCCCGCGATCCAGCCGAAGGGCGATGCACCGAGCAGCATCGTGACGTTGAGCAGCGCCGTGATCCGCGCCCGCTCCTCCGCCTCCACCGAGACCACGAGCAGCTTGTCCATCAACGTGCTGGTCAGGGGGACGGCGCAGCCCTCCAGCACGGCGGCAACGTAAAGCAGCCAGGTGGCCCCGACGGGAGCGCTGATGAGGAGCACCTGGCTGACGACGAAGAGCACGAAGCCCACGATCATCAGGCCGCGCTCGCCCATCTCGCTCAGGTACGCCGCGCGCCGTAACCGAGGCATAAAGAAAAAGAAAAAGGCCATCATCGTGATCGACCGGGCGAACGGGAAGAGGGCCAGTTGTTGCTCGGCAACCTGGACCTCCTCGGCAGCCAGGATCGACCAGAAGGTCCCGCGGATCGTCGTGGTGACGTTCAGGATGATCATCAGCAGGGCGACGTAAAGCGTCGTGGGCGAGCGCAGAATCTGCCGCAGCACCGCCGGATAGCCCCGCAGCAGCGAGAAGAGGCCCTGGTCGGCCGTCTCCCGCATCCGGATCTCCCCCTGCCGCGTCTCCGTCACCATGGCGTTCATCGCCAGGAACTTCGCCGTCATCATCACGAAGGCGAGGAGATAGAGCCCGCGCATCGTCGGCACCAGCCCGAAGCGTCCGATCACCAGGCCCGTGAGCGGGGAGACGAAGGCCGCCAGGAGGCCCGCGATGTAGATCCACGAGTAGACGTCGACCAGCTGGTCGGGGTCGGTGTCCTCGACGAGGATCAGGGTCCACGAGTTGTGCGTGACGCGCCAGACGGCGTTGATGATCGTGGCGACCAGGAAGTAGCGGAAGTCCTGCGCGACGGCCCAGATCAGCGTGGGAACCGACCACGAGAGGCAGTCGAAGATGAACGTGGTGCGCTTGCGCCCTAGTTTGTCGGAGATCGCGCCGCTCATGATCGTCCAGAAGACCTGAAAGACCATCCCAATGCTAGTGAGGAGGCCAATTTTCTCGTCGTTGAGCCCCAGCGCCAGCATGTAGACCGAGACGTAGGGTGCGTAGAGGTTGAACGGGATGCCCCACAGCGGCTCCGTCAGGACGGCGCCGCGGGCGTTGCCGCGAAGGTTCTTGAGCGTGCGAATCAGACTGTGTTCGGCCAAGCGTGAGCTCCTCCAATAGATAGACTGGGGCCATTATACCACCTTGGTGAGGGTGCAACGCACTTCACTCGGCCCAGCCCCGCCCGACGCCAAGAGCGCCGCCCGTCCCAAAGCCTAAGGGCGTTGCATTTGGATGGGAGGGGGCGCGTCTCAGGGAACGCCCTTCTTGACTATGGGGACCCAGACCTCGTGGTAGGACGATTGCGGGACGCGCCCGGGGGTCTTCCAGTAGTAGACCTCGAAGTCGCCGATGAAGCGGCTGTCGTAGCGGTACTCGGACTCGGCGAGCCACGCCGAGGGGATGCCCTCGCGCGCGATCATGCCCTCCTGGCTGTTTCGCTCGCGCCAGATCGCCCACGTCGTCTCGCCCAGATCCCACGCCACGACGCCTCGCTCGTAGTCCCAACTGAAGCGCTCGAAGCTGTCGACCTCGATGCCGGCGAAGTAGACCCGAGTCCGCTCGGCGACGTACTGCCAGTAGCCCACCGTGCGATAGGGCCGGCGGATGTCGGGGATCCGCGTGAGCGCGTCGAAGAGACGGTTATAGAGCGCGCTCAGATCCACGTTGAAATCATGATCGAGACGGACGACGCCCTGGACGCCGACGACACGGAGGTGCGCCATCGCGATGCGCGGCGCCACCACGGTCGCTTCATCGCCGTGGGACACCGCGTCCTCACCGGTGTCGACCTCCCGCCTCTCTGAGGCCCTCTTCCGAAGCGCCATGCGCACCTCTCAATCTCTGACGTTCAGCCTCTAACGGCCCCGGGGCCAGCGCCTATGTGGGATCCTCGGGCGATGCCGCTTCAGCGTCCACTTCTACCGCCCGCCGCTCATCGAGGATCGCGCCGATGGTGACGCCCAGCGCCGTCCCGACGCCGATCCCGAGGGCCAGGTTGTCCAGCAGCACGCCAAACGCCACGCCGAGGCCTGCGCCAATCGCGACGCCCACTCACCCCGCAGCCAGTGCCTCCACTGCGAAGCAGCCCCCGCGCCCGGAGACGCGGCACCGCCGCCTCTCTACAACGACCACCCATGTAGAGACGGGTCGGTGACCCGTCTCCCGGACGCCCACTCACCCCCGCAGCCAGTGCCGCCACTGCGAAGCAGCCCCCGCGCACGGAGACGCGGCACCGCCGCGTCTCTACAACGACCACCCGT
>JBNGCP010000091.1:12100-13439 GCA_049974845.1 Anaerolineae bacterium
ACTGCGAAGCAGCCCCCGCGCACGGAGACGCGGCACCGCCGCGTCTCTACAACGATCACCCGTGTAGAGACGGGTCGGCGACCCGTCTCCGCCGCGTCGCTACTTGGACGCCGAAAAGGCAAAAACCGTCGTCGAATGAAAGGTCTCGCCGGGATCAAGCCGCGTTGACGGAAACTCCGGCTGGTTCGGCGAGTCCGGGAAATGCTGGGTCTCCAGGCAGAGCCCCGCCCGCCGCCGATACGTCCGCCCGCCCTTGCCGGGCAACGCCTCGGGCAGCCCATTGCCGGTGTAGACCTGCACGCCGGGCTCAGTGGTGTGCACCTCCATCACGCGACCCGACGTCGGTTCCGTCACCCGCGCCGCCAGGCGCAGCTTGCCCGGCTCGCCGTTGATAACCCAGTTGTGATCGTAGCCGCCGCCGCACGCCAGTTGCTCGTCGTCGGCGTCGATCCGCGCGCCAATAGGCGTGGGCTCGCGGAAATCCATCGGCGTCCCCTCCACCGGGCGCACCTCGCCGGTGGGGATCAGCGTCTCGTCCGCCGGTGTGAAGGCGTCGGCGTTCAACATCAGGACGTGGTCGAGGACCGTGGGTGCCTCCCCGGCCGACAGGTTGAAGTACGAATGGTTGGTGAGATTGACCACCGTCGGGGCGGCGGTCACGGCGGTGTAATCGATACGCAGCGCGTTGTCGTCGGTCAGCGTGTAAGTAACGCTGAGGGAGAGGTTGCCGGGGAAGCCCTCCTCGCCGTCGGGGCTGAGCAGGCCCAGCGCCAGCGCGGGCCCCGCAGCCGACTCCCGCGCCGCGGCCTGCCACAGCTTCTTGTCGAATCCCCGCACCCCGCCGTGGAGCGTGTTGGGGCCGTCGTTCTGCGGCAGCTCGTAAGTGGTACCGTCGAGCGTAAAGCGCCCGTTGGCGATGCGGTTGGCGTAACGGCCCACCAGGCAGCCAAAGAACGGGCTGTGGTCGAGGTATTCGTCGAGCGTGTCGAAGCCGAGCACGACGTCGCCGAGGTTGCCCTCACGGTCGGGGACCCGCAGCCGCACGACGATGCCGCCGTAGGGCGTGATGTCGACGCTCGCGCCGTTGTCGTTGACGAGGGTATAGAGCGGGACGTCCGTCCCGTCGCTCAGGGTACCGAAGGGGATCTTCTTGATGTGCACACAGGCCTCCTCTGGCTAACCGGCAGCGCAAGAAAGCCCGCGCCGCCTGACGTGGTCGCATGCCCATATTGTAGGCAGACGCGCGGAACGCGCAATCCCACAACGCGCGGACGCGCCGTCGTCATTGTTGGCCGTCGTAGGGGCGCAGCATGCTGCGCCCGGCCTGGGGGCCTACCAC
>JBNGCP010000092.1:0-13281 GCA_049974845.1 Anaerolineae bacterium
TTGACCGTCAGTGGGAGGAGGTCGCCGAGCGCACGTATACGTTCATCGAGAGCCATAGCTAGCGGTCAGTTCGGCGATGGAGAAGCAAAGAATCGTCACACAGAACAGCCGATTGCGTACACCAAGCAAGCACCGCTCAGTACCGTATGTCTAACACGATGCTCGGAACCGCCGATAGGTCTATGGCCCTCAGCCGTACTCCAAGAGCGTGTCGATCATCGCGCGGTAGTTCTCCGGCTTTACGTTCGGCGTGATGCTGTTCGACGAACAGTAGATGTAGCCGGTCGGCCCCAACGTGTCGATCAAGTACTTCCCGAATTCACGGGTTTCCTCCGGCGTGCCTGCCTCAAGGATGCGTAGGTCCAGCCCACCGACGAACGTGATCGCGTCGCCATAGTTGGCCTTGAGCAACTCCAAGTCCATCGAGCCGGCCTCCAAGGGATGGATGGCGTCCATACCCTGACTGGTCAGATCGTCCCAGATCGGCAGAAGATTGCCGTCGCTGTGGTAGATCCACGGTTTGGTGATCTTCTCGGCAACCTTGCGGGTGTGCGGCAGCAGGATTGAGCGATAGACCTTAGGAGAGAAGAACGGCGCCGTGTTGTAGGCGATGTCGTCGGCGGCCCAGATAAAGTCGAAGTCGAGCTTGCAGATCTCCTCGGTGATCATCGCGTACCAGTCGGTGACCCGGCTCAAGATCTCCTCGACGAGGTCTGGCTGCTCCAGACACGCCATACAGAAGGTCTCAAAGCCCATACTGTGCCAGGTGGGGTCGAGGCCCAGGAAGATGAGCGCGCAAGCCGCCAGGTCGCCCTTGCGCGCAAGAAAGTCCTCCGCACCAGACAGGATCTCATCGATGTCGGTCCGGAAGACCATCTTGTCCAGGTCGTTGAAGCTCTTCAAGATGCCGTCGGCAGAGGGGCCGAGATGCGCTTGCTCGGGGTCGAGCAGATAGAGCTGACCATCCTCGAAAGGGGCAGACGCGCCCCAGTACGTGATGTTGTCGCGATGTAGCTCTCGTGAGATGTAGGGTTCCATCACCGCCATCGCGCGGAACGCCAATGACAGGCGCTCCGGATCGTTCAGGTAGGCGTTGGGGTTACGCGATGCCTGCAGCACGGTATCGGGATCCTCAATACCGAGCTCGTCCGCCACCTTGGCTGCGATCTCCCGAGCCTTCTCTGGCCCCAGCGTTCGCAGGGCCACGTCAGTGTCCACCAGGTGCTCGCAATAAGGGATACGGTCTACCGGTTCTCGCCTAAGTGCCGCAAGCACGCGTTCACGTGGGTTCATCATCAACCTTCCCTTCCTTATGTCTTAGCAAGCGCTGATCTTGAGGGGCCGGGTGCAGGGAAGCTCCCACCTGCGTCACGGCTCCACATCTCTTCTGTCCCAGCCGCTGCTGAGATCGCGACTCAGTAGGAGATAGTGTGCTCGCCAGGCTCGAAGGTCTGCTCCGGCTCGGTCTCAAGATCGAGGATGAACGGCACAGGGGAATCGACCACGACCTTCTCGCCGGTCACCTCCACACTGATCAGCCCAAACGGCGTAGGCACCTTGCCCTTGGCCCATGCCAGCGAGCCCAGGCGCGGCGCAATGCGTGCTTTGGTATAGCCTGGCTCCGCAGGGGTCACGCCCAGGGTGTAGAAGATCATATCCTTGGTCGGCGTGCAGCTCCATCCGTGGACGTGAGTGCCCCAGCCCCAGCACTCTCCGATGGTATCGTAGCCGTCCACGAGGAACTGGCTCCAGCGCCGGTAGAGCTGCGGCAGCTTGTCCGCGAGCCCGGCCATCGCCACCGCATCGTGCACCAGGTAGCTGATAAAGGGCTCGCCGATGACGATCTCGTTCGCGACATCCCAATCAGCCTCGTAGATGCCCATAAACTGCTTCTGCATCTTCTCCGGGGAGTAGTCGCCGCTCTCGCCGCCGGTCCAGGAGCGCACCACCAACCGATCCTCATCGGTGACCGTCTCCATAATGCGGGCCCAGCGGTCGCGCGGCGCCAGCTCCGAGACCACGGCCATCGCGCCCGCGACCTGGCTGATCGCCGGCTGCTGCTCGCCGTCCTTGATGTGATCGACGTAGGTCCCGCGCGCCTCGTCCCAGAACATCTCGAAGCCCTCTTTCGCCTTCTCATAGAGCGCCTCGGCCCAGGAACGGCTCTCGTCCTCGCCCAGCCAGTCGGCCATCTCGGCGAACTCCTTCAGCCCGCGCGCCCACACCGCCGTCAGAATCGAGCTGGTATCCTCGACAAAGAGGGCCGCCCAGTCCACCAGGTTCCACTCCACAACGTCCTTGAGCACGCCTTCCTCTGTCTGGTAGGGCGCATACCAGCGCAGGATGCCCTCGACCGTCGGTAGGTATTCCTTGACCTTCGCCCTATCCCCGGCGAAGCGATAGAGATTGTAGACGCCGTGCACCCAGTGGAGGCTCCAGTCGGGGATGGTGACACCGCCGCTCCACTCGATGTCGCCCGCGACGCTCATCGGCAGGATGCGATCGTAGCGCGGCGAGTTGCCCAGGTCCACATACCGCCAGGCCAAACGCCAGTCGAGGTTGGTGACCAGGTGGACCATCTGGTGCACCACGCCATCGCCCACCCAGGCCCGCTGCTCGCGGGTCGGGCAATCGAGGAAAGCGTCATGTGAGTTAAGCTGCACGGTGCGGATACCCGCTTCGTACAGCGCGTTCAGCTCGGGATCGGAGCACTCGAACGCGGCGCCGGGTGTCCAGGGGTAGAGCAGCTCCTGCACCGCCAGCCCCTTCACCCTCACCGGGCCGTCGGCATTGTGGATCACCACATAGGTGTAGCGCAGACCATTCGGATCAAAGACCTCGAAGACATCGTCGGCGCCGCGCGCGATGTAGCGGCTGCCGTTGCGCGGTACGTGAAAACCGCCTTCCTCGCCGGTCAGGGGCGCCTCGACGTAGCACAGATCGAAGGTGGCGCCCGCCGGTGCGTCGACGTCGAGTTGCACCAGCCCCGCCACGATACGGCCAAAGTCGAAGCACAAGCGGACGGGGCCCGCATCCGCCGGAATCTCGATCGGGAGTCCCTCGACGTCCAGCGGATCCGCCGGAAGGCCAAGGCTGGAGATCACCCGAGGCGCCGGCATCACGACCGTGGCATCCACCTCGCCGGAGAGCACGTGCGCGTCGACGCGCAGCGGTTGGACAAGCTCGCCGCCCAGGTGCGGGATCGGGCGGGGGAGGAGCGGGCCATAGGGATCGGTCGGTGGCTGCGAGCGGGCGAACCCGCCGATGTGAATGGCCCGCAGTAGCTGCGCGGTTCCCCAGGCGCTGTCATCAAAGCCCACCTCCTTCCAACCCGGCGGCAGCTTGCGCGCGTCCAGCACCTCCACCGGGACGCCACCACCGACGGGATCAGAATCGTCGTACTCCTCCATGTCCCAGGCGTGGCTCTTGATCGCCTTCCACGTGTCGTCGCTGACCAGCCAACCGGCCTCGTCCAGATCGGCCTCGAAGACCAGCGCGCCGGTCTTGCCCAGCCCAGAGTTGCGCACCGGGGGCATGTAGAAGGAGTTGGGCCGACCGTAGAACCGCACGTAGATGGCGATCACGTTCTCGCCCACCCGCAGCGCAGGCGCCAGGTCGACGAGATCGTACATCATCCGCCGTGGCTGACTCCGAATCGGACCGCGGCAGATCTTCTCGCCGTTGACGTAGAGCGCATAGCGCGAATCGGCGGTGATGCGCGCCGGGACGCGGGCGGGAACCGTATCGAGCCTGAACGTCTTGCGGAAGAGTCCGTGCGACGGCTTGGGTAAGCCCTGGCGACGGCCTATACCCAAGCCCATACCCATCTCGACCTCATCCTCGGCAACCCAGATCCAATGACCGTTCCAGCGAACTCCAGGGAAGTCAGATACAGTGACTTTTGCTGACATACGTCCTCCTTATTGTGGGATAGACTGAACACGCTCAGATCATCTGCGCCATACCTGATAGGCGCCAAAGGTTGCATCTGGCTGATACGCCTGCCGGATGTAGTCATCGAGGAACGTAACACCACTGCTGATCGAGCTGGCATTCGGCTCACCCGATGGCCACGTCTGCATCGTCACGATCCATCGCACGTCTCTCTCCTCCAGGTCGTTCACGATGGACTGCTGAACCGGCAGGGTCGTGGCAAGGCCTGGATGCAACTCAGCGTATCTCGTAGGGATGGGCCGATCCATCAGGAAATAGAGCAGCAGATCATTGACAAAGATCAAATCGTGGCGCGAATTACCGACGAAGACGAACTCGTCCGGTCGCGTCACAGCCAGCAAATACTCGGCCACCTGCTCCTGATCCTCAACGATCAACACGCAGGCAGCCCGCTCCAATTGACTATAGCAGCCTGTCGGGGGCACGTAATCACGCGCCGCGAGCATCCAGAAATGCATCACATAAGGACCTGTCAGGAAGAGAAGCGCCAGACCGGCAAAGCTGATCCGAAATGACAGTTCTCGCCAGAGTCTCCGCGGGATTCGGTAAAGCAAGGCGGTGGCCAAGATTACAGCGCAGATCGTCGTGGGTAACACGTGTAGATCGTGGTAACGAGAAGTCGCTTTGACAACCAGCCCCAACCCCGTCCCGGTCAAGGCGAGAAAGAGCCCCGCCGTGGCAGGACGGTGACGGGATGAAGATGGCGGACGCAAGAACAGCCAGCGCGATGACACCACGATGGTCGTTACATAGATAGCCAGCGGAAGGTACAAACGCAGCCAATCGTACCATTGCGCAGCGCTGAGCCGCCCGAACTCCGGGAAAAGCGGCGGCACGGGGAGATGCCGAACAGTGGGGAAAACGGTGAGTGGGAACACGATGAGGGCATCATAGACGGTAGCAAGTCCTGAGACGAGGGCAAGGTACGCATAGGGCGGTAGCGCAACTAGCAGGGCGCCCGCAGCCAACACCCCCTCGGCCCTCAATATGGCTGCAAATCGCGCCGCCCTCCCGCTGTCAGCTGCGCCGCGTCTGCGAAGTGCGACCAGGGCCACAGCCACGCCAAAACCCAGAGCCCCATAGCCCCCGAAGTCCAGGCGCAACAGGGCGGTCAGGCCCAGTGCAACGCCCGAGAGGAAGAGCCATCGGATTCCTCCACGCTGCAGATACCGCGCGAGAAGCAGGGCGGCTAACAGGAGCGCGCCGGTCGCAGGGAAAGCAGGATAAGAGTAGAAGCGGATGGCAGCTAACCAGAAGGTCACGAGGGCATAGGGAATCCACGCGATGCGTCGCGACGTCAGAACCCGCGCCAGCGCGTAGACCTCCACAGTCAGCAGGAACCGGAGCATCGTGTCAAAGACACGCGCGACCAGCACGCTCGGCTCCACCAACGAGAAGAGCCCCGCCAACGCATAGAAGTACCCCGGCCCGTAGATCGTCCAGAAGTCACGATAGGGCACCGCACCGGCGCGTATGCGTTCGGCGTTCGCGAGCACGAGTCCTTCATCGTACAGATTCGCCAGTGACTTGACCTGAGTGAGCAGCAGCACGAAGCCAAGCACAAACGGCACGCCACGAAGCAACGACCACAGGCGGCCCTCCCGACGACGATCCATCACACCCCCAGACAAAAGCTTCCCCCTCTCCGGCAAACCAGCAGAGGGGAAAAGCGTAAAGACGCGAAGCCTCCAGACGGGAAGACTGAACTCAAGCTGAGGAGGAGTTCTTGGGCATCCGCGTCAGCACCCAGCTCAACGCCGCGGTCACTGCCAACACCACAACGGGGACCACCACGCTCCAGATGGTGAACAAACCGAGCGCGCCAAACAGGATCGACTGAATCGTCAGGGCTACAAAGAGAACGCCGAACTCGATCGCTGTGACCAGCACGAACCGTCTCCAAAGCGCACCTTCATCGACGCCAGTGCGATAGTAATGCTCGACGAAAACCACCAACAGCACCGACAGCACACCGATCGCCAGGGTACCAAACCGATCCACAACATTGCGGATAAAGGGCACCTGGAACTGCTCTGCAGACGTGCCGCGCAGCAACGCGTCCATCGTTGCAGTCTCAGCAATGGTCTTCATGGTGTCGAGCACCGCCCAAAAGCCGATGAACACACCCAAGGCACTCGAAAGCGCCCACAAGCCCCACGCGAGAACGTAGTCCGAGACTCTTCGCATTTGGATCATACGTGGACTGACCGCCTCGGTCTCCCTAGATCCCCTTCAGCGTCAACGATTCAGCGCGGTGACAACTCACATACGTGTTCTCGCCAACCTTCCTCAGCTTTGGCGCTTCGCCCGAACATTCAGCCGAGTACTTGCACCGCGGTTCAAAGACGCACCCCTTCGGCAGGTTGGTGAGATCGGGGGGCTCTCCCGGAGACACCAGGCGCATGCCGCGCTTGCGCTGTGAAAGCTTGGGGACAGCTGCCAGCAGGGCTTCGGTATAGGGATGCTTCGGATGGCTCAACACCTCTTGTTTCGGCCCCAACTCGACCAATTTGCCGGCGTACATCACCGCGATTCGATCGCTCATATACCGAACCACATTCATCGCGTGAGAGATGAACAGATAGGTGAGCGCGTACTGTTCCTGCAGATCTCGAAGCAGATTCAAGATCTGTGCCTGGATCGAGACGTCCAAGGCGGATACAGGCTCGTCGGCCACCACGAGGTCGGGGTTCACCACCATCGCCCGGGCGATGCCGATTCGCTGCCGCTGACCACCGCTGAAGCTGTGTGGATAGCGTCGCAGATGCTCTACGCGCAGCCCCACCTTTAGCACGATCTCCGTCACACGGTCCTCCAGCTCCTTGCCTTTGGCGAGATCGTTCACCAACAGGGGCTCTCCCACCGTCTCCAAGACGGTCATGCGCGGATTCAACGAGGAATAGGGGTCCTGGAAGATCATCTGCGCGCGCTTCCGGAAGGCTGACAGCGCTCGCCCCTTCAACGCCGAGACGTCGAGCACTTCACCGTTTACCCGCATTGTGATCTGTCCATCCGTCGGCTCGTACAGACGGCTGATGCACCGACCCAGCGTCGTCTTGCCAGAACCGCTCTCCCCCACAATACCCAGCGTCTCGCCGGGCTGCACGTCGATATCTACGCCGTCTACAGCCTTGACGAAAACTGTGTTCCGCTGGAATAGACCCCTGGACATCGGAAACCATTTCTTCAAATCTCGGACTTCCAGCAGAGGAAGTCGTTCCTGATTAGTCATGCCTTATCGCCTCTCGATATTGAGGTACCCAACTCGCCGAGACAGCCCATACATCAGCACCCAAACCAAAGGGCAATGCGGGCCAAACTGTCAGCTCTCTCGTCACCCATCCCCAACAAGCGCGAGCCCCGTTGCCATCTCTCATTCATATAGATAACACCGCACCAAATGCCCTGGCGCGACGGCTGTTAGGGGCGGCGGCGCCACATCACAGACGCCGGGCATCCTTCGCTGACAACGGGGGTAAAATCGGCACCCCGGCAGCACTGTGAAGGGACTGGGCACTGTGCCGCGGATGGGCACGAGCCGTTCCAGTCTCCCGTCAACGGTGGGGACGGACCTCCAAAGAGCCAAGGTGTATGGGTGGAGCGGATTATCGAAGATCTCGTCTGTACTCGAGTGCTCCACTACCTGACCCAGATACATCACTATGATCTCGTCAGAGACCTCGCCCACGACCGCCAAGTCGTGACTGATGTATTGAAGGGCCATACCCGTCTCGTCCTGCAGCTCCTTGATCAGTTCCAGGATCTGCGCCTCAATCGTGACGTCGAGCGCCGTCGTCGGCTCGTCGGCGATGAGCAGGCTCGGTCCGCAGATCAGAGCCATCGCGATCATCGCGCGTTGGCGCATGCCTCCGCTGAGCTGATGCGGATACGCATCCACCAGGCGATGAGGTTGCGGAATTCCCACACGCCCGAGCATGTCAATGGTACGCTCACGCGCTTCCCTCTTGGTCACGTCCTCGTGGATCAACAGGCTCTCGCCGATCTGGTTGCCGACGGTGTGCAGCGGGCTAAGGGACGTCATCGGCTCCTGGAAGATCATGCCGATCTGTCTGCCACGGATCGAGCGCATTTTCTCGGAGTTTGCCTCTAGCTGCACGACATCTACAACTTCTGCGCTGTCAGCACCATTCTCCCACAGGTAAATGTCGATCTTGCCATCGACCAGTTTCCCAGGAGGCGAAGGCACGATGCGCAACATGGACTGCGCGGTGACCGACTTGCCACAGCCGCTCTCGCCGATCACGCCGAGCGACCGGCCCTTGTAGATGTTGAAGCTGACGCCATCCACAGCTTTGACAGTGCCCTCGTGGAGGAAGAAATACGTCTTGAGATCCTGGACTTCGACCAGGATACGGTTATCTGATGCCGCCATCATCTCACTATCTCCCTTATCTCGCATATGGATCAGCGGCATCGCGCAGGCCGTCGCCGACGAAGTTGAACAGAATCACCGTCACAATCACAAAGACCGCCGGGATGAGCAGCCAGGGCTGATGCGCCACCGCCGAAAGACTCTGCGCGTCCTGGAGCAGCACACCCCAGCTGACCGCAGGAGGCTGCATACCCAGGCCTATGAAGCTCAGCGCCGTCTCACTCAAGATCATGCTAGGGATAGAAAAGGTTATCGAGACAATCAAGTGGCTCGTAAAGCCCGGCAGCAAGTGTCGGGTGATGATGCGCCAATCACTTGCACCGGCCCCCTGGGCAGCCAGGGTGTAGTCCTCCTCGCGCAACTGCAGGATCTTGCCCCGCACCACGCGAGCAAGGCCGCACCAACCCAACACCGAGAGGATGACGGTGATCGCGAAATACATCTTGAGCACCGGCCAGTCCTGCGGCAGGGCCGCCGCAAGCGTCATCCACAATGGTAACCCCGGAATCGCTAGCAGAAAGTCGATCACCCGCTGAATCGCATCGTCGACTACACCGCCGAAGTAGCCGGAGACGCCGCCCAGCACCACGCCGAGGGTGAAGCTCAGAAACACACCTACCAACCCGATGGAGAGCGAGATCTGAGCGCCTGCCCAGACGCGCGTGAAGAGATCACGCGATAGCTGATCGGTGCCAAAGAGAAAGATCGGAGCGCCGTCGACGCCGAACAGATGGATGTCGGTCTTGAAAAGACCCATCAGTTTGTAAGGATCGCCTTTGGTGAAGAACTTGATCGGGTAGATCTGGGTGGTGTCCTCCGTGAAGATCCACCTGAATGTCTCGGGATCCATTTCGCGCTCATAGGCATAGACGTAGGGCTGGAAGCCGCCATCCGGCCTGATGAAGTGAATCTTCGTCGGAGGTGCTATCTGGAGATCTCTGAAGCGCGTATCCTTAGCATAAGGGGAGATGAAGCCCGCAAAGAGGGCACCCAGATAGAGCAGAATCAGCAAGACAGCGGAAACGACAGCAGCCTTGTGGCGGGTAAAGCGCCACCAGATCAGCTCCCGCTGACTCGCATAGTAATAGCGCTCTTCCTCTTCGGTGATCTCGTACTCGTGGGCCTCGGGCACCCCCTGAGCGGCGCCCGTGGTCTCTATAGTCGTGTAGTCGGTGGTCATTTTCCCACCCTCCCAAAGCGGATACGGGGATCCACCAGCACAAGCAGGATGTCGCCAATCAGCGCCCCGATCACCGTCATCGCACTGAGGATCAACACGATGGCGCCAGCCAAATACATATCCTGCGCCATCGTGGCTCGCAACAAGATCGGCCCGACTGTTTGAAGACTCAAAACGATATCGATCAGGACGGTGCCGGAAATCAGCCCAGGAAGCACCCAACTTACAGTGCTGAGCAGGGGATTGATGGCCATACGCACGGGGTATTTCAGCAACAGCTTCCCCTCGGCGAGTCCCTTAGCGCGCGCCGTAATGACGTATTGCTTGTTGAGCTCATCAAGCAGATTGTTGCGCACCACGCGAATCGTTGAAGCCGTGTTGGCCATGCCTACCAAGAACAGCGGAAGCACGAGGTGCTTCAGGAGGTCCAGGAGCTTGGCCCAGCTCCATGGGGCATCGACGTATTCCTGAGAGAACAGACCCAGCGCCGAGAAGTTGAACTTGGTAAAGAGCAACCAGGCCATGACGAGCGCTAACAGGAAACCCGGCGTCGCCACACCGATGAACCCCAGAAAGGTTGCGATGTAGTCTGCAATGGAGTATTGGTGGGTCGCCGAGTAGATCCCAATGGGGACTGCTATGCCCCACGAGAATATCAGCGCCCCTAAGGACATCGCCACCGTCGTGGGGATTCGCTCATTGAGGATCTCGTTGACAGATTTATTCCACTGGATCGACCAGCCCCAGTTGCCGTCCAGGACAATGCCCTTGACCCACCAGAAGTAGCGGGCGATAGGCGGCTTATCGAGGCCATACTGCATCCGCAGCCGCTGTGCCTCCTGCTCGGACACCTGGACGCCCGTCTGCTCCAGTTGTGTGATGCGCTGTGTGACGAAGTCCCCCGGTGGTAACTGAATGAGGAAGAACGCCACCATCGACATCAGTATCAGGATTGGCACCAGCATCAGTATTCGACGGATAATATAGAGTAACACGTTTCTAGTCCTCTTCTTCCCTTGTGCACTATCCACAGCACTGAAACAACACCCGAGCCTGATGGTACAGGCGGGGTCGTCATTCGTGACCGGAGAACGCCGAGCCCTGGGCCCCAGACCTTGGCGAGCACCCACAGACCGGACAACAGATGCTTCTTGCTTGTGAGTGAGGAGTCCGGACGTGGTATCGGGCTCTGCCATCGCGGTGTCGTCTGGCCTGAGGCCAGACGACACCGCGCCGTTTGATGGTGCTCGAGGGACTGCGCGGGTCTCGCGCCGCCCGCACTAGTTTACTCCTTGAAGAAAAACTGCTCGCCACTGAAGTTCGCAGCGATCGCGAAGCCGGACTGCGGGATGTTGCCCAGGTCCACCGAAGCGATCATAGGGTACTTCACGTTCTCGACGAGGTTGATGTACGGCAGATTCTCACGACACCAAGCCGTGCCTTCCTCAACGATCGCCTTGTACTCATCGGAGCCAGAGACCGCCTGCCAACGACGGGAGTCGATATCATAGGCTTTCATAACCCAGTCCGGGGGCTCCTCGCCCTCTTCACCGCCTGTCTGCACCCAGTCACGCCACAGACGACCGGCGCGATTCACACTACCCGTGACGGCGTCGTTGTCCCAGCCACGGTCGTGGCTCCACATGACGGTGGCCTGGATCTGGTTCGCGGCCCAACGCTCACCATGGAGGCTGGGATCGATCTGTTTGACGGTCACGTTGATACCCACATCCTGCAGGTATTGACCAACCAGCTCAGCAACTGGGATGAGGTCAGGTGCCTGAGCACCGTGCTCCAGCAGGATGTTGATGGGCTCACCGCTCGTCGGATAGGTACGGATGCCGTCAGCATTCTTCTCAAGACCCATATCATCCAGCAGCTGATTAGCCCGGTCCGGATCGTACTGCGAGTACTCCTCGCCGACCAGCTCTAGAGGTAGCGACGCGTACCCATAGTAGACGGTATCGATGATCTCCTGCCGATCCATCGCGAGGCTGACAGCCTGGCGGAAGCGGATATCTCGCACGACCTCTCGCCAATCGGGGTCGTCGAAGGTCTGGTTCAGCCGAATACCGGAGGAGTCGACATGCATATCGGTTAGGATGACGCGGAAGCCGGCCTGCTCCTCGCTCTCCTTGTAGAGCGGGATCTTCACCAGGGCCGTGGACTCACGCATGAATTCGATCTCACCGGTGAGCGCCTTGAGGTTCAGCATCTCGACGTCCTCAGTCTGCTGCGAGACGATCTTGTCGATATACGGAAGCTGCTGACCGTTAGTGTCAACCTTGAAGTAGTAGGGGTTGCGCTCCCAGACCAGCAAGCTGGGGTTGTCGGATTCCTGGATAATCCATGGATAGAGCCCCGGGTAGTTCGCGCAGCGCGGATTGCTCATATCCCAGTTCTGACAGCGCTTGTTGGAGAAGTACTGCCACCACTCGTCCGTCAGATTCATCTCCGTCATCTCGGCCTGCATCTCCTCGACCGGCGTGTAGTCGGCGTGGAACTGCTTGAGGTGATGCGCCGGGTTGATGATCAGCGTGTACCCCTTCCAGCCCTCAATCCACATGTTGCGAATGAAACCACCATAGGGTTTGGGGAAGCTGATCTTGAAGGTGTAGTCGTCGATGATCGCCAGTTCCCCGGGCTCACCGTCAACGCTGAAGCCCACACGGAACTCGTTCGGGAGACCGTTCGGGTAGAGCTTCTCGTTCCCGTACATGTCCTCCCAGGTGAAGCGCACGTCCTCGGTGGTGACGGGCACCCCGTCGGACCATTTCAGGCCTGGGCGAATCTTGAAGGTGAAGTCTCGATTGTCGTTCTCCACCTCAAAGCTCTCGACCACGTTGCCCTGGATGCCCTCCATGCCGATGCCCACGCCCTGGAGCAACGCCTCGTCCAGCATAACGAAGACGTCAGGATTCCAGTTGGCCACACTGTGGCCTACATTGAGCGTGCCACCATACTGACCGGGCTGCCAGTCAGGCAGATCTTCCTCGCTGATGAGCGTGCCCGGCCCCACGACAAAGGGAACGCTGGGCAGGCGCTCTTCGAGGGGCGGCAGTTCGCCGGCCTCCACCATCTCCGCCAGCATCGGGGCTTCGCTATACTGTGCCTCCGTTGTCTCCGGGGCCTGCTCGACCTCCTCTTCGGCCTCAGGGGGCTGAGGCTCTGCAGTGGACGGCGCGGACGTTGCGGGGCCACAGGACGTTACAACGAGAGCTAGGATCATAAACACAACCCACAGATAACGCTTCAACATTGGATCTCTCCTTGAGTAAGCTAAACTCGAAACCTAATCTTGCTCATCTGTATTCGCAAACTGCTGTGCGCCAATGTCTGCCTCGTCACCTCCTCTCAGTTCACTACGCTCGACCTGGGCCGAACCACACACCGGAACGCCAGCCCACCTCCTTCGTTGACGGGGTTTGAACGTCACCTGCGGAGAATGCGTCGCCTCAAGAGACCGTCACGAGAGACAGACTTCTCGCGGGCTCTTTCCGGACTGCCCCCAGGCTCAGTAGCTCCAGATGATACTCAGTACCCAAAGATCCGCAATACAGAGTATCTTGCCGGATGCTGCGGCCATCCAGCCAACTACGCCTCATCAAAACCTTTACTGTTTGACACAGCGACGTATCATAATCATCATATAATAATCATCATACCAGAAAACAGTCACCGCGCAAGTGACTCCCCAGACGTAACTGTTCAGCGTTAGGGTAAAGGAGTTATGGAGGAGCAGCGGACTGTAGAA
>JBNGCP010000093.1:0-13069 GCA_049974845.1 Anaerolineae bacterium
ACGGTGATTCGCAGCGTCGAGCGGTTGAGCCGTCTGGAGACGGCTTCCTACTACATCGAGAAGGTGATCACGGCCGAGTCGGGTCAGGGGCCGTTGGGGTTTCTCTTCGGCGACCGGCTGCTCTTGGTGGCCGCAGGCGAGGTGATCGCCGGGATTGATCTCAGTGAGATCGGGCCCGACGACGTCGCCGTCGCGGGCGGCACCCTCTACATGCGGCTCCCGGCGCCTGAGATCTTTGTGGCGACGCTCAACAACGAGAGCACGTACGTCTACGACCGCCGGACGGGCGTGATCGGGATGAATCCCGAGCTCGAGACGGCGGCCCGGCGCGAGGCCGAGCGGCTGATTCTTGAGGCGGCCCTCGAGGATGGCATCGAGGAGGACGCAGCCAAGCAAGCGGAGTCATTCCTACTCTCTTTTTTGCTGGCCCTGGGCTTCGATGAGGTGGTCTTCACCGATACGCCGCCGACGCCGACACCGGAGCCAACCCTGACCCCCATCGCGACGGCAACTCCTGCTATGTAGGGAGACCTGATGCGCATCAAGCAGCTGCCGGGAGACTTCAAGGTTGAAGAGCGGATCGAGCTTCCCGGTGACAGCGGCGCCTACGCCTACTATCGCGTGGAGAAGACCGAGGCGTCCACTGTGGGGGTGCGCGATGCAATGGCAGCGCAGCTCAAAGTGACCCCGAGCGCGTTGGCCTTCCCGGGCTTAAAAGATACGGCAGCGGTGACCGTGCAATATGTCAGCGTGCGCAAGCGAGGCCCCGAGGAGATAAGGGGCGAGGGCTATGTGGCGCGCCGCGTCGGCTGGGGCCCGCGCGCGCTCCGCCCGGGGGATCTCGAGGGCAGGCGCTCTGTTGTGGTGGTGCGCGCGATGGCCGAGCAAGAGGCTCAGGGTCTGTCGGCGACCATGGAGAGGTTCGCGACCTACGGCCTCCCCAACTACTTCGACGATCAGCGGTTCGGCTCGCGCACGCGCGACGGCTTCGTCGGCAAGGAGATCCTCAAACGCGATGCCGAGCGGGTGGTCCATATGTACCTGGCGGAGCCGATGGTGGGAGATCGAAGCGAGATCCGGCGGTTCAAGCGCCTGGTCGCGAGTCACTGGGGTCAGTGGGGCTATCTGCTCCACCAGGCGCCACAGCCCTCAAACTACCGCTCGGTGATTACCTATCTGAAGGATCATCCACATGAGTACCGGAAAGCCGCGAACCTGATTCAGGATCGGCTGCTTTCGAGCTATCTGTCGGCGTATCAGTCCTGGATCTGGAACCGGATCGTCGGCGCCTATCTGGCGCGGACCCTTGAGCCCTCCCACAATGTGCGCATCATGCGGGTGGCGTTTCCGCTTCCAGCTCCCGATATCGAGGTGCAGGCCCTCACGACGGTCGCGGTGGAGTTGCCACGCCTGACGGTGCGCTATGAGGGTGCGTTTGAGGCGGCTGCAGCCGCCGTTTTTGAGGATGAAGGTTTGGGGCTGCGGGACTTCAAGGCGCGCATCCTGCGGCGCGCTTATCTCACAAAGGGTGAGCGGGCTGTGGCTGTGCGACCCGTCGAGGTCAGCGTCGGGGCACCGATGCCGGACGGGGAGAACCCGGGACAGTGGATGACGACGGTCTGCTTCGCGTTGGGACCGGGTCAATATGCGACGCTGATACTCAAAGCAGCGGCGGCGCTGCTGGGTACGTCACTTCAAGTACATTGACGAGGCTGACGGGTGAGGCCGCCGAAGGGCCTCTGGCCTCTACAGGATCTCTTGCATAGAGATCGTGCGTCTCGAGGAGGTGCTGATGGGTGAGGACAGAGGTCCGTATGTCGTGCCGCTGGGGGTCTCGGCGGCGCTGCCCGGACCGGGTGACGCAAATTCATACGTAGCCGTGGTGCGCGACGGGCGGTTCTGGCTTATCGATTGTGCCGGCAGCCCGATCCAACGGTTGATGACGGCGGGACTCGACCCCCTGGCGTTGCAGGGGGTCTTTGTGACCCATTTCCATCCCGATCACATCTATGGGCTGCCTGCCCTGGCGCTCGGCCTCTTTCTGATCGCGGTCGAGCGCGGTCACACCTGGGCGCAGCCCGTGCCGATCTGCGCCCGACCGGAGGTCTTGACCGGGGTCGAAGCGCTGCTGGGTCTCTTTGCCGAGCAGGGCTGGCTTGCGAGCCTGCCCTTCACCTATCGGGAGGTCGCGGCGACGCACGAGGTGCCGGTGGCGACGACGGACGACTTCGTCATCACGGCCTCACCCTCCGCGCACAGCGTGCCGTCGATGGCGGTACGCTTCGCGACGCGCGATAGATCTTCGACCTTTGTTTACTCCGGTGACACCGCGCCGTGCGACGCCGTGCTGCGGTTGAGCGCCGGTGCGGACCTCTTGATTCACGAGGCCACCGACGAGGATCACGGGCACACCGCCGCCGAGGATGCCGGGCGGTTGGCGGCGGAGGCGCGGGTGAAACACCTGGGGCTGATTCACTATCAAACCGATCCCGACAGGCGGGATGGGATTCGCGCCAGGGCGAGCAAAGCCTTCGGGCAGCCCGTGACGCTCGTCGAGCCCTACGCCCGCTACTATTGGTAGAACGCAAGGCTGCTCGCCGGCTTGTGCTATAATCCCCGCTATGGATACGAGCCAACGACATGTAGCACGGGCCGCGGCCCTGGTCATGGTGGCCTTCGCAACAAGCCGCCTGCTCGGTCTGGTGCGGCAGGTTGTCTTTGGGGCGTATTTCGGCACCGGGCCCGAGATGGATGCGTATGTCGCCGCGTTGCGGATTCCCGACACCATCTTCCTGGTCGTGGCGGGCGGCGCCCTGGGCTCGGCGTTCATCCCGTTGTTCACCAGCCGCCTGGCCCGAAGCGAGACGGAGCCGGCGTGGCGACTGGCCTCGGCGATTGTCACCCTGCTTCTGGTCCTGCTCATCCCCATCAGCCTGGCATGCATCGTGCTGGCGCCCTGGCTCGTCCGGGCGTTCGTCGCGCCTGCGTTGGCACCGGAGGTGCAGGCCCGGACGGTGGTATTGATGCGGGTGATGCTGCTCTCGCCGACGATCTTCGGTGTGAGTGGTATTGTGATGGGCGTGCTGAACGCGCACCAGCACTTTCTGCTGCCCGCCCTGGCCCCCATTGTCTACAACCTGGGCCTTATCGTTGGCGGGATCTGGGGCGGGCTCACGCCGCTGGGCACGATGGGACCCGCGATCGGCATGGTCGTGGGCGCGGCGGGACATCTGTTGGTCCAGGTCCCGGGGCTGATTCGCTACGGCGCGACCTTCCGGCCCACGCTGGGATTGGACGATCCAGGGGTGCGGCAGGTAGGGCTACTGGTGGCGCCCCGCGTGCTGGGCATGGCCGCGGCGCAGGTCAACCTGATCGTGATCAGTAACCTGGCGTCTCAGCTTGGCCCGGGGGCCATCGCCTCGCTGGACTATGCGTGGCGGGTGATGCTGTTGCCGCAGGGCGTGTTCGCGCAGGCCGTCGGTACCGCGATCTTCCCGACCTTCTCGCAGCAGGTTGCGCTCGGACAGACGCGAGCGCTGCAGACGACGCTGATCAACTCGCTCCGCACGCTCATCGCCCTCACGATACCGGCCTCTGTGGGCATGATCGTGTTGGGTGAGCCGCTCATTGCCGTGCTCTTCGAACGGGGCGAGTTCGATGCTGGATCCACCCAGGCCGTTGCCTTCGCACTCAGTTTCTTCGCCATCGGGTTGGTAGGTCACTCGGCGCTGGAGGTCTTGGGTCGTGCCTTCTACGCGATGCACAACACCTGGATTCCGGCCATGACCGCTACGGTCTCGGTGGCCCTCAACGGCGCGCTGGGCCTTGTCCTGCCGTCGATCTTTGAGCGTGCGGGTGCGCAACCGCTTGGCGGCCTGGCGCTGGCGACGGCGACGGCGACGCTGGTGGAAAGCACCATTTTGTTTGGCCTGATCCGGCGGCGCGTCGGTGCGTTCGATGCTAGGCCTCTGATCTCGACGACGATGCGCGTGGGGGCGGCGTCGGCGGGCATGGCGCTGGTGCTCTGGATGCTGCGGAGGTGGGGTCCGGAGGCGGTGCTGCTCCAGGCCGGTATCGGCGTACCCCTCGGGGTCGTGGTCTATGGTGCGCTCGCCTGGCTGCTGCGGGTCGATCAGTTGCGGTCCGCCGTGCGGATGCTGAGCCGCCGGGTGGAGTCGGCGGTTCCTTAGCGGGCGCCCTGCAATGCGGGGTGCTCGGCGTTGGGTGTGGGTTGAGGCCGAAGGGGGACAGGTTGTGTTGATCTCACTGACGACGGACTTTGGCATTGACGACGGCTATGTGGGGACGATGAAGGGGGTCATGGCGGGCATCGCGCCCGGCGTCACCTTCGTCGACATCACGCACACGATCGAACCGCAGAACGTGTGCGCGGCGGCCTATGTGCTCTGGACAGCGCTGCCGTATTTCCCAGAGCAGAGTGTACATCTGGTCGTCGTGGATCCCGGCGTGGGGACCGAGAGGCGGGCGATTGCGTCGCGGACCGCCTGGGGCGTCCTGGTGGGCCCGGACAACGGTGTCTTCTCCTATCTGTGGGCGACGGCAAAGCCGGAGTTGACGGTCGCCTTGGAGAACACGAACTATCAGCGTGTCGCGGTCAGCCAGACGTTCCACGGGCGGGACATCTTCGCACCGGCGGCGGCCCATATCGCGGCGGGGGTTCCGCTGGAAAAGTTCGGCTCGGTGGTGACCGATCCGGTGCGCTTGCCGATCCCTGCGATGCAGGTGACGACTGCCGGCATCTACGGTGAGGTGCTCTATATCGATCATTTCGGTAATGCCATCACCAGCATTGGCCGCCTCGTTTGGGAGGGCTCGTTGCTGCACCTGGATCCGGTCTTTGGTGAGGCGGAGGCACGGATCATCAACGCGGACCGTGTGCGGGTGCGGGCTGCGGGCCGCGATCTGGGCCCTGTCCGACGCACGTACGGCCAGGTCCCGGTGGGCGAGGCGCTGGCGTTGGTGGGCAGCGAGGGGATGTTGGAGCTAGCCGCGAATCAGGGGCGTGGCGCCGATGCGCTGAGCCTGGACGTGGGCGATCCGGTCGAGATAGCGGTGGTCTAGGGATAGGGGGCGAAGCATCACTTCGCCCTCGTGTGCGAGGAGGTAGCGATGCTGGATATGCACGACTATTTCGTGATCGAGGGGGGCGTTCCCCTCTGCGGAGAGATCCGCCCGGCAGGCAACAAAAACGCGGCGCTCCCGGCGCTGGCTGCGGCGCTGCTGACGGATGAGCCGGTGACATTGCGGAACATGCCAGCGATCCGCGACGTGGAGGTGATGGCCGAGCTGCTGGGCTCTCTCGGTGTCGACGTGTCGCGGCCCGATCCAAACACCTGGCGCCTTCACGCGACGGATCTGGAGAACCGCGTTTCGGATCGTTTGAGCCCGGATCAGTTCAGGGCGATTCGCGGCTCGATTCTGATGGTGGGACCGCTGTTGGCACGTCTGGGCAAGCTGGCGATTCCTTCTCCGGGTGGCGACGTCATTGGGCGGCGCCGTGTGGATACGCACTTCCAGGCCTTCCAGGCGATGGGCGCCGAAGTGGATGTCATCGATGGCCTCTTCCAGGTCGCTGCGCCCAGCCTGATGGGGGCCGACGTGCTGCTGGATGAGGCCAGCGTGACGGGGACCGAGAACGCGCTGATGGCAGCCGTGCTTGGAAAGGGCACGACGGTGATCCGCAACGCGGCCTCGGAGCCACACGTCCAGGATCTTTGCAGGATGTTGAACGCGATGGGCGCCCGGATCATCGGGATCGGCACCAACACGCTGACGATCGAGGGGGTCGAGCGGTTGCAGGGGGTCGATTTCACCATAGGCAGCGACCACATCGAGGTGGGCAGCTACATCGCCTTGGCTGCGGCGACCCACGGCGAGATCCTGATCCAGGGGGCCATGCCTCAGAACCTGCGCATGATTCTGATGACGTTCGAACGGTTGGGCATCCGCACGGAAGTTCGCGGCAACGCGCTCTTTGTGCCGAGCGGCCAAGCTCTCTCTGTCGTGCCCGACATGGGCGGCGCCATCCCCTCCATCTACGATGCGCCGTGGCCGGGGTTCCCTGCGGACCTGATGAGCATCGCGCTCGTCGCAGCGACGCAGTGCGAGGGCGTCATCCTCTTCCACGAGAAGATGTTTGAGAGCCGGCTCTTCTTCGTGGACAAGCTCATCCCGATGGGCGCGCGCATTGTGCTCTGCGACCCGCATCGGGCGCTGGTCTACGGCCCCTCTCCGCTCTCCGGGGATGTGATGGAGAGCCCTGACATCCGCGCCGGGATGGCGATGCTGATCGCTGCGCTGGCGGCGGAGGGCACCAGTGAGATTCACAATATCCGGCAGATCGACCGTGGGTACGAGCGGATCGAGGACAAGCTGTGTGCGCTGGGCGCGCGCATGGAGCGGTGCAGTGACGAGGTCTGCTATTGAGCGCGCTATTGCCGTCGCGACCCAGAGGACGGCGTCGGTAGCCGGTCTGATGGGATGGCTGTGATGGATGATGCGCTGCGGCGCAGGCTGAGAAAGCTGGGCATCGTGCAGGGGCTGCGGGGACTCCGTGCGGCGGAGGCCGACGCACGCGACCAAGCGGCTCAGGAGAGGGAGGCACGCGCCTCGACGGTGCTCCCGGGGCGACAGGTCGAGGCCGGCGGCGGCACATTCTGGCTTGCCGAGCGGGCTTATCCGGCCGACGTGGCCCATGGGCGCCACCGCCTGGCGGCCCTTGCCGATGTCACACCGACGGCGCTGGAGCTGCTCGACGTGCCCGATTTGGGCCCGCGCCCGGCTTTTCTCGACACCGAGACGACGGGCCTCGCCGGCGGCACCGGCACCCTCGCCTTTCTCATCGGCGTGGGCATCTGGCAGGAGGACCGGCTCGCGCTGCACCTCATCTTTATGCGCGACCCGGCGGAGGAGGCGGCGGCCCTGAGCTATCTCACCGACGTCCTCTCGCAGGCCACGGGCCTCGTCACCTTCAACGGTCGGGGGTTCGACGTCCCGATTCTGGAGTCCCGGTATATCCTGAACCGCATGCCACCGGCGCCGCTGGCGCTGCCGCACCTCGATCTGCTGGGCGTGGCGCGAACGCTGTGGCGAGATCATCTTGCATCGCGGAGGCTCGGGGAACTGGAGCGGCACATTCTCGACGTCGTGCGGACCGAGCAGGATATCGACTCCGCGCTGATTCCGTGGCTCTACCGGCAATATCTGGAGACCGGCGAGACCGGGGACATCGAGCGGGTCTTCTATCACAATGAGATCGACGTGCTGAGCCTCGCCTCGCTCCTGATCCACGTGTCGCGGATGGTTGAGGCGCCGGAGGCTTTGCCGCTGGCGCCGGCTGAGTGGGCAGGGGTGGGACGGGTCTACGACCGTGCCGGGCGCGAGGATGGTGCGCTTCGTGCGTGGCGACTAGCGGTTTCCGGGGAGCTTGGCGAGCTGGACGACGATTGTGCCTCGCGGCTCTGGAGCGAGCTGGGGACGCGGTATAAGCGGCGGGAGGCGTGGAAGGAGGCCCTGGCGGTATGGGACGCGTGGATTGCGGCGATGCCGCTGGCGGTCGCCCCGCTGGTGGAGAAGGCTAAATACTTTGAGTGGACGGTCAAGGATCTCGAGGCGGCCCTGGTCTGCACCGAGCGGGCGCTGAAGCGGGCCGCGGCGTTGCCCGCCGGCATGGCCCGCTATCGGGCGCTGGCCGAGCTGCGGCACCGGCAGGGACGCTTGGAGCGGCGCCTGGCAGGCGAGGCGGAGGCCGAGGCCGATGCGGAGCGGGACGTTGGGGGCCGCGGAGCGACGGGATCGCCGTCAACGGAAGAAGGGAACTAAAGAGGATGGCAGAGGGAGAGGTCGTGCGCATTGTGCTGGCGACGCACAATGCCGGCAAGCGGCGGGAGTGGGCTGCGCTGTTGGACGGTCTGGCGCTGGAGCTGGTGCTGCCCGAGGAGGTGGGTATCGAGGCGCAGGTCAAGGAGACGGGCACAACCTACGCGGCAAACGCGTTGATCAAGGCGCGTACCCTTGCCGAGGCGTCAGACATGCCCGCCCTAGCGGACGACTCCGGCCTGGAGGTCGACGCGCTTGACGGTGCGCCGGGCGTACATTCGGCGCGTTTTCGCCCGGGCCCCGACGAGGTGCGCTATGCAGCGCTGCTGAGGGCCCTTGAGGGGATACCGGAGCCAGAGCGGACGGCCCGCTTTCGATGTGTCGCGGCGCTGGTCCTGCCGGACGGTGTGAGCCACGTCACGGAGGGCGTCTGTGAGGGCGTGATTGCCCTTGAACCATCCGGCGAGCACGGCTTTGGCTATGACCCGGTCTTCCTGTTGCCGAAAATCGGCAGGACGATGGCGGAGCTCTCGCCGGACGTCAAGAACCGGATTAGCCACCGCGCGCGGGCGGCGCAGAGCATGCGCCCCCTGCTTCAAGAGGTACTGGGCGTCTGAGGGACGTCCCGACGCCGTGTGCAAAGGCCGTGAAAAACGGATCGCAGCAGGGGTAAGCCTCGCGCCGTCACTTTGATCATCTAGCTGACTGAGAGGAGTCATCTTGAGCACGGATATCGAGCAGACCGAGCGTGAGCTGCGCATCTACCGACCGCGAGGGGCGAGCATTCCGTCCCTGCCGGCCGAGTTCGTCTGGCCGCGCTACGAAGGACGGTGCGTAGGCAACCTGGGCGCGACGGCGGCGAGGCTTCTGGGAGCAGAGCTTCCGGGTGCGCTGCCGCCCTTGGCAGAGGATGTGCTGGGCGACCTCGTGGAGGGCGCGAAGCGGGTTGTGCTACTGGTGATGGATGGGCTGGGATGGATCCAGCTACGGCGGGCGATGGCACAGCACGAGGATTTGGTCTTCCACAGGTTGGCGGAGCGCGGGCGTTTGGTCCCGCTGACCACGACCTTTCTCTCCACGACGAACAGCGTGCTCAGCACGATCTGGACGGGGCACCCGCCGGTGGAGCACGGACTGCTCGCATACGAGCTTTACCTGCGAGAGTGGATGATGGCTGTCGAGGCGATTGGTTTCTCCTCGCCCTTCGAGCCCTTCTCCAACACCCTGCTGCGTTGGGGCTACGAGCCGGAGCAGTTCCTGCCTGTGCCATCCGTGGCGCAGATCCTCGGCGAGCAAGGCGTCACGTCGGTCGCCGTGATCGCCAAGCAGTTCACGACGACGCCGCTCTCGCGGATGCACTACCGGGGCGCCAACGAGATACGCGCCCATAGCTACACCTCCGATCTGTGGGTGGCGCTGCGCCAGGCGCTGGCCTACCACGGCGGTGAGCGCGACGAGCGGCTGCTGCTGGCGGGCTACTGGGCAGCCGTGGACTCGTTGGCCCACAAGCACGGGCCGCAGGACGAAACCGGGGAGGCCGAGGTCTGGACGATGGCCCAGCTGATGGAAGCGCTCTTTCTCGACCGGTTGGAAGCGCGCGACCGCGACGGGACGCTCCTGCTTCTGACGGCGGACCACGGGCTGATCACGACGCCCCCAACGTCGACGGTGGTGCTGGGCGACCATCCAGAACTCTGGGACATGCTCTGGATGCCGCCGGTGGGGGAGGGGCGCGTGCCTTTCTTCTACGTGCGGAACGGCATGGAAGTCGATGCGCGCGCCTACCTCGAGGCGAGCTGCGGCGAACACTTCACCTTTCTCTCCCGCGAGGAGGTGCTGGGGAGTGGGTTGTTGGGCCCGGGCGAACCCTATGCGGAGGTGCCCTTCCGCCTCGGCGACCTCGTTGGGATCGCGAAGGGCGACAGCAGCTTTGCGCGAACTGAGGAAGACGCCAAGCGCTTGGTGGGTCGCCATGGCGGCCTGGCGCCGGAGGAGATGCTGGTGCCGTTGCTGGCGGTGCGACTCGAGGACGTGTGAGACGGCGTGCCGGTGGCTAGGGTGAGCTAGGGGTCAGATGTGGCTGTCGCGAATGCGAGGATGGCGGCGTCCCAGCTAAATGGGTGGGGCTTGACGGGAACGGAGATGAGATGCGAGAGATCAAGATTGTGCTGGTCGGTCTGGGAAACCTGGGTCGGCGCTTCTGTGAGATCGTGGAGGAGAGAGAGGCGCTCTTAGCGGCACGCTACGGCCTCGCGTTTGTGGTGGTGGGTGCTGCTGACAGCCAAGGTGCGGCCTACGCTGCCTCCGGGTTGGACCTCGCGCGGCTGGTCGCTATCAAGAAAGAAGGGGGCACCATCGCCGACTATCCGGACGTGGGCAAGCACGGCTGGGCGGCGCCCGATCTGGTCGCCGCTGCGGATGCCGATGTGCTGCTGGAGGCCTCGCCGGTGAATCTGGAGCAGGGCGCGGAGCCGGGTCTCACCTGTATTCGCACGGCGATGGAGCAGGGTATGCACGTGGTCACGCCGAACAAGGGGCCGTTGGTCGTGGCCTTCCGCGAGCTCCATGATCTGGCGATCTCCCAGGACGTCGCGTTCCGGTACGATGGGACCGTGGCGGGAGGGCTGCCGGCCCTCAACGTGGGCTGTCGCGACTTGCGAGGCGCGCGCCTCCGGATGCTGGAGGCGGTGCCCAACCTGGTGACCGGCTACGTGATGGATCTGTTGGCCGAGGGCTTGTCGTGGGAGGAGGCGACCTACCGCGCGCGGCAGGAGGGCGTGCTGGAAGCCGATGCTGCGTGGGACCTGGAGGGCTGGGACGCGGCGGCGAAGCTGGTGATCCTGGTGAACGCGATGCTGGGGACCGACGCCAAGCTCGAACACGTGGATCGTCACGGCATCACCAACGTTCGGGCGGCGGACCTGCAGGCCGCGGTTGCGCGGGGCGAACGGACGCGATTGGTGGCGCGGGCCGAGCTGCTGCACGATGGGAGTTACGGGCTCTCTGTGGCGCCGGTTCCGCTCCCCAGCTCGCATCCCCTGGGCCGTCTGGGCCGCAAGCAGATGGGCGTCGTCTACACGACGGACATCTATGGCGCGATCACGTTGATCATCGACGAGCCCAGCCCCGTCCCGTCGGCTGCGACGATGCTCCGGGATCTGCTGGACATCTACGTGGATGACGCCAATGTCATCGCGGCCTAGTCGTGAATCACGACGATGGGGCGCGAGACGTGAATAAGCCCTCGCGAGTCCCGCGGGTCTGGTGGTTGGCCCTCTTCATTGCGTTGGTCGTCTTCGGCGTGCTTCTGCTGCTGCGGGGCGACATGTTGTCCGTCCTCTTCCGGCCCCCTTCGCAGGCAACGGACGCCCCACCGTACACGGCTGCTCCCACGGCCGCAGCGACCGCCCTTTCGCCAACGAGCACCTCCACTGCGACGCCTACGGCGACGGCATCCCCGACCTCGACGCCAACGGCGACGGCCACACCGGCACCGACCGACACGTCGACGCTGGCGCCGACGGCGACCCCGACGTCCAGTCCGACGATGACGGTGCTGCCGATTGCTACGGTCACGCCCACGGTCGCTGCCTCGGCAGGCGCGGTGACGGTCACAGTCACAGCGGTCACCACACCGACGGTGGTCGCGACCGCCGTTTCGACCGTACCGGTCGTCACGGGGCACCAAATCGTGCCGGCGACGCCTGTCGCTGAGATGGGCTCCGCGTTCGACAATCGCGTCTGGGTGGGGCTCTACGGCACGCCCGGCAGCCGCGGCCTGGGCATCTTGGGCACCGCATCGGCCACGGACACCGTGACGATGACGATCCAGCAGGCGTACGCTTACCAGACACTTCTACCGGGAACCCAGGTGGCCCCCTTCTTCCATATGGTCACCACGATCGCTGACGCGCACCCTGGCCCTGATGGGGATTACGTGCATCGGGTGTCAACGGAGACGATCCAAGGGTGGATTGATGTGGCTCGGGCGCACGGGCTCTTCAGTGTGCTGGACATTCAACCGGGTCATAGCCCCATCGCCAGCGAGCTGGCCTATGTGGAGCCCTTCGTGCGGCAACCGGGCGTTCACCTCGCGGTGGATCCCGAGTTCATGATGCTCGACGGCGTGTCGGTGCCCGGCCAGAAGATCGGATCGATGACCGGGGAGCTGGTCAACGTCGTCCAGGCCTGGCTCAGCACCCAGGCAGAGATCGCGGGCGAGCGGAAGGTGCTGGTGATTCATCAGTTCGACGACCGGATGTTCAGCAGCAAGGAGCAGATCACCGACTATCCGCTGGTCGACCTGGTGTGGGACGCGGATGGGTTTGGCGGTCCCGGGGCGAAGATTTGGGACTACCGCCAGTATGCTGCCGAGCCCGGCTTCGAGTTCGGGGGCTTCAAGCTTTTCTACGACTACGACGTGCCGCTGATGACGCCTCAGCAGGTGCTGGAGTTGGTGCCTCATCCGGTGTTCGTGATCTACCAATAGGGTAGGGCCGATGCGGATGAGGTGGGGTTGGAGGTGACGATGCACGAGCGCGCTAGGATCCTGATCGAGACACTTGAGCTCGGACCACATCCGGAGGGCGGCTACTTCCGGGAGGTCTACCGGTCGGCGCGGAGCGTTCAGCCCGATGACGAGCGGGGTCCGCGTGCGGCGCCGACGACCATCTTTTTCCTGCTGGGCAGAGGCGATGTGAGCCGGTGGCATCGCGTGCGGTCCGATGAGGTCTGGCATTACTATGAGGGCGATCCGTTGGCGCTGACGGTGGTGGACCCTGAGTCGCACACGGTGAACCAGCATCGGCTCGGCCCGGCCGGGGAAGAGAGCCTGCCGGTGGCTGTGGTGCCCGCTGGGTGCTGGCAGGCGGCGCGCCCCTTAGGCGCCTACACGCTGGTGGGCTGCACCGTGGGTCCCGGCTTCACTTATGAGGACTTCGAGCTGCTGCCGCCATGCGCGATCGTGGAAGACGGATGATGTCCGGATTGCGTCGAACGCTTGGCCTCGGTAGATGCCCGACCAGGGGATCTGCGAAACCGGATCCGCCGGGACGTTGTTGGCCATCCCTGGTCATGTGACCAGGTCCCGCCTGGTCACATGACCAGTTTGCGGGCCATGGGCTGAAAATCGGGCGGAGGCCCTTGACAGATCCACTATGGCATGCTATTATTAGGTTGCCTTTAGGAGGAAAGCTTCGGCGGACTTCCTCGAGGTAAGGGAGTCCCGAGT
>JBNGCP010000094.1:0-12679 GCA_049974845.1 Anaerolineae bacterium
CTAGGTGGGTGACGTCAAAGATGAACTCGAAGGTTCCAAGACTGCCTCGAGGAAGAACCGGTCGGGAGGTAGGATGCTACATGGTAACCGAAATGGGCGTGGTCGATGGGAGGTCTGGTGGATCGCCGTCCACTTGGCAGCAGGTACGCATACCCGGTAGGATGTGGTGGCGATGTCGGAGCCGTTGGTCAGCGGTTTGGCAACGAAGTTCTAAGCAAGCGACGAGGACGGGCTGCTGCACCGTTCTCGCCGCTTGCTGGTTACGCCCCTGTTCAGTCGGCGAAGAGGATGTCCAGAATCGTACCTAAGTCGTCGCTGCCTTTGAGTATGTCCAAGTTGTATACTTCAGTATAGCCGCAGTTCGTACATGAGACGAACGCATACCGGTAGGGCTGCACCTCAAACAGCCGCGAGATGCCCGTGCCTGACATCGACAGCTCCTCCACATGAGCGCCGTGATGGCGGCATTTGGCGCACACGAACTTCTCCGCAATTTGACTCTGAATGTCTGCCATCGATTGCCTCCGTGTAGCTTCATGAGTGTAGGTCAGGATTCTCGAGTTCGTCCCAGTCCAGTGGGGCGGCAGTTGGAGCGCCGGGCAAAGCGCACGGCGTAAGGCGCGACGCTGTTCCGCCCGTAGGCGTAGCTCAGGTAGTCCAAGAAGAGGCGCCCTTTGCAGTTGAGATCAGCGACCGCCTTCATTCTCCTCTGGGTTTTCTTTGCCCTGTTCTTCGATCTCCTCCAGGGTGCGTCCGCTGAGGACCGACTTTGGCTCGGTACCGGTGGGATTGCGGCGGGCATCGGCTTTCTCATCCTTCATCTTGATCAGCAGCCAGCGCGCATCTTCATCCCCGCTGCCGGTGCGGATCAGCACATAGCCACCCTGCAGTTTCTCGCCCTCCAGCCAGACCTCGATCTGGCCATCGTCGATAGACTCGGCCATGGATCGAGTACCTTCCTCTTTCTCCCCTCGAAGGTTGCGATAGGGTCCGGTGTCCCACACGAGCACGCTCCCGCCGCCATACTCGCCCTCAGGGATAATCCCCTCGAAATCCGCGTAATCCAGCGGATGATCCTCGGTGGGGATAGCCAGGCGCCTGACGCTGGGATCGGTCGATGGGCCTTTTGGGACGGCCCACGATTTCAGGACGCCGTCGACCTCCAGACGGAAGTCATAGTGGAGGCTGCTGGCGGCGTGCTTTTGAATCACAAAGATTGGCTGATCTCCGGGCTTCCGCTCGCCGCCGGACGGTTCCGCCGTCTTGCCAAAGTCACGTTTCCTCTTGTACTCCTCTAGGCCCGACATAGACACCTCCTTTCGGTTCTCTGCAGCTAAGGTTGGACCGTCACTCTCTCAAACGATAGCAGGATCGGGTCCATCATATGGCGTATGGACTCCGGGATGTCGGTGTCGCTGAAGGCGACCTGTTCCTCATCCTCGGTGAGCGAGATGTAGAACTCCAGGTCATCGCCGGTGTAGGCAACCACCACCTCTTTGAGTTTCCCCTCGTCAACCACAGCATATCGCGTGACCTGCTCGTCCAGCAAGCTAAGGGTGCCTGCCTCACTCATCGTGCCGTCGGGCGCCTCAGTGGAGCCGATGACCGTCGTTTCCCCGGCGCGCTTATGCTCGATGCGCAGAATGTAGGTTGCGTTCCGCAGCTCCAGCGCGGCGGCTGCCGGGCCGCCCTCTGTCGCGGCTCCCGAGGGGATCTCCGTCAGCGTCCACTCCGATGGATAGCGAAAGGCGAATCCCGTCTCGGAATTGCTGTGCCGCTGCCATCCGGGGAATGGATCCGCCGCCGTCGTCGCTTCGTCGCGAGCGAAGGTGGCGAGGATATCGTCGAAGTCAACCTGGGCGGCGTCGGGCAACGCGCCGAGCGCGTCGCTCGCCTCGGGGTCCTCGGTCATCGTTATGAAGAACTCGACATCCGGGAATCGCTCCCCCACAAAGACAAGTTTGACTGCGTCTCCCTCGACTACCGCGTACTTGGGCAGTTCGCGCCCCAACAAATGGGCCGGTCCCAGCTCCGCCAGTTCGCCATCAGGAAGACTGCCCGGGCCCATCGACGCGGCTTCTTCGGGCCGCTTGAATTCGACGAGGATGCGCAGCGTGCCCTTCTCTAGCAGCACCGCGTTGGGCGCAGGCTTGCCTCCCTCCGCCGGGGGCCGATTTGTGAGCAGCTCGATGGTCCAACCGGCAGGGTACCGAAAGCTGAAGCTGTAGTCCGCGTTTGCGTATCTCGGCCACTCGACCAAGCGCTCGGCGGTGGCTGTGGGTGCGGGCTCCGCGGCGGTTGTGAGCTCTGGCGTTGGCGATGCGGCGTCCGTTGTCGGTGTCGTCGACGGTGCCGCTGTTGAAGACGCTGGCGCCGCCACCGTCGCACTGGCCAAGGGCGACAGGGACTCCTCAACGGCTGTGGATTCCACGTCCAGGGTCACCGGCGGCACCGCCGGGATTCTGGGGGCGCAGGCGCTGAATAAGATCATCCCCAAGATCGCCAGGCTACCCATCTCTATGGCTCGTCTTCGCATTGTCCGCAGCCTCCTTGTGTTATCACTGGGATCTGTGCTTCATCATAGCACAAGTTGAGAGATAGGGTCGGATGGCTCGCGCACTTGAGCGCCCGCCTCCTCGTGCTACAATCGGGAACTGCTTGACATCCCACGATGTCATCTACGCGCCGTTCTGGATTTCGTCACATCGAAGGGCATCAGCACTGACCGGAGATCTGGCGATACAAGATGAGGACAATTGAGGCCTTAGTGTGGTGAAATCAGTCGATAGCGAAGCACAATTTTCAGTAGACCTGGAGCCCATCGGGCGTCGGGCGGTGATATCTGCCGAGATGACCTTGCTTGAGGCTGCGCAGTTGGCCGGTGTCGAAATCGCCGCCGTCTGTGGGGGTGTGGGGTCTTGCGGGAAGTGCCGAGTTCAGTGTATTGAGGGCCAGCTAACGCCGCCCTCGACGGATGAAAAGCAGCTCTTTAGCGATACCGAGCTCGCCGCGGGCTATCGACTGGCGTGTCAGGCCCGGCCGCTCAGCGACGTGAAAGTTCACATTCCGCCCGATTCGCTCAGTGCGCCCCAACGCCTGCAGGTGGAGGGATTGGAGACCGAGATCACGCCAGACCCGGTCGTCGAGCGTGTTGACGTCTCCCTCGATCCTCCGACTTTGGAGGACCTCCGCGCCGATACCGTGCGTCTGACGGATGCGCTAGCGGCCCAGGGCGTGCCCCGTCCGTTTTTCGGTCAGTCGGTGCTGCGATCCCTGTCTGAGGAGCTCCGCGCCCGGGACTGGTCCGTCTCTCTGGCCCTGCGCCAGCAGGGGGCCGGCGTTGGGCAGCCCAAGGTGCAGCCGTGGCGCGAGGTCGTAGGCGTGCTTCATCGCGATCGTCCTATGGTGGGGCTCGCGGTGGATGTTGGGACCACCAAAATGGCTGCCTACCTCGTCGACCTTCACTCGGGCCGCACCCTGGCTAAGGACGGTTCGATGAACCCTCAGATCGCCTATGGAGAGGACGTGGTCAGCCGCATTGCTTATGCCAACGAGACGCCTGGCGGTCGCGCGGTTTTGCAGAAGCGGTTGGTGAAGGGCCTGAATGATCTCGTCGGCACGCTCTGTGACCAAGCGGATGTCGAAAAGCAGCAGATCGTCGACGCTGTCGTGGTCGGCAACACGGTGATCCATCATCTATTTGTCGGGTTGCCGGTGACGCAGCTCGGGGCCTCGCCCTACATCGCTGCGGTGAGTGAGCCTCTGGACATTGAGGCAGAGCATCTCGGGCTCGAGCTTGCTCCGGGGGCCAAGGTCTACCTGCCCCCAAATATCGCCGGTTACGTGGGGGCCGATCACGTGTCGATGCTGTTGGCGACCGAGGCTTGGCAGGCGAGTGCACCGACCGTGGCCCTGGATATCGGCACCAATACCGAGATCAGCTTGGCTGTGGGGAACCGTCTCTTAAGTTGCTCGTGCGCATCGGGTCCGGCCTTCGAGGGTGCACACATTCATGCCGGCATGAGGGCAGCCGCCGGCGCCGTCGAATACGTCCAGATCACGGAGGATGATCTGCGGGTGCAGACCATCGGCAATCGGCCCGCCGTGGGCATTTGTGGGTCCGGCATCCTCGATGTCGTCGCGGAGCTTCGCGCTTCGAATATCGTGGGACGCACGGGACGGATGAAACGGGATCATCCGCGCGTTGTGGACTGGAATGGGGGCGGCGCCTTCGTGTTGGTGGAGAAGAGCCGGACCGGTAACGGTCAGGATCTTCTGGTGACGCGCCGGGATGTCAACGAGATTCAACTGGCCAAGGCGGCCATTCGTGCGGGTGTGGATGTCTTGCTCGGTGAGGCGGGACTGACTTATGAGGATCTCGATACGTTTATCGTCGCAGGGGCATTTGGAACCTATCTGGATCTCAAGAGCGCCACCCGTATCGGGATGTTCCCCCCCTTGCCGCTCAACCGCTTCAGGCAGGTGGGCAACGCTGCCGGGGCCGGCGCTCGCCGGATGCTGCTCTCCGGGTCCCAGCGGCGTATGGCGGAATCCATCGTCGACAGGGTTCGCTATATCGAGCTCACAGCTCACGCCAACTTTGCCGACGTCTATATGGCCGCGATGGTCCTCTAGATGCCCAACCACTGGTGCCCACTCGATTCCTTTCGGTAGGTTGGGTTCTTCTAGTGCTCAGGTAGGTCGGTTTATAGTAACCGCTTCAGCGGTTGGGCGGTTGAAGCCGCTATGACCAACGCCAACAATGAGGTTAACAGAGCACTAGGTCCGTCGTCCCTCATGTGCGCAGTCCGCCTCGGTTCGTCGCGAGGGTCGCGGCTTCAAGGATGGCCGTGAGCATGCTCGATTCATGAGCGATGCCACGACCGGCGATGTCGAAGGCCGTGCCGTGATCTGCCGAAGTACGCAGGATCGGCAGACCCAATGTGATCGTGATTGAGCGCTCAAACCCCTGAGTCTTCACGGCGATGTGTCCCTGATCGTGGTACATGCAGACGACGACGTCGTAGGCGCCACCTATGGCCTGGAAGAAGACCGAGTCCGCCGGTAGAGGGCCGTGGGCGTCGATGCCGTGGCTGCGCGCCGCCTCAACGGCTGGTGCGATCTCATCGAGCTCTTCTCGTCCCAGCAAGCCGTTCTCGCCATTGTGTGGATTGAGACCGGCGACCGCCACCCGCGGCTTGGCGTAACCCAGGCGTCGCATCCCCTCTTCCGTCACCATGATGGTCTCCAGCACGTTGGCCATGGTGATCCTGTCGGCGATCTCGCGAAATGGGATGTGGCGCGTGACGTGGGTCACGCGCAGCCCTTCCGTCGCGAGCATAGTCGTGCAATGCTCCGTATGGGTGACGTCCATCAGGATCTCCGTGTGTCCGATGTAGTCATAGCCTGCCAGTCGCATCGCCTCCTTGTTGAGGGGGGCTGTGGCGATGGCGTCGATCTGGCCCGATCGAGCCAAGTCCGCAGCCTTGAGCACGTACTCAACCGCCGCACGTCCTGCTACGGCGGACACCTCCCCAACGGTGACGATCGTTGGGTCGAGGTTATGGAGGTCGAGAACGGTGATCTCCCCCGGCTCAAAAGCCGCGGCCTTCAAGCTGGTAATCGAGTGGACCTGTTCCGCCGAAGCTGCGAACTTTGGGTCGCTGAACACCCGGCTGTCGCCGATCACCAAAGGCCGGCACCGCTTGTGTAGCTCTGAGTGGTGTAACGCTTTCACCACGACCTCCGGGCCGATGCCCGCGACGTCACCAAGCGTGATCCCAACAATGGGCAGTTCACTTGCCATGATCGCTCCTCATATGTGCTTGACCTAGTGCCGGATGAGTATACACTCAAGTGTACTCCCGGCAGGCCAGATGGCGGGCGTCGTGGGCAGGGGTTCCCCTGTTCAAAGGGTGACTGTGCGGAGGCTTTCCCCGTCGTGGGGTGAGGAAGACGCGACTGACATGGTGACGACCGGCGTAGACGGGTCTAAACGAACGGTTCTCATCGTGGACGATTCCCCGATGAGTGTCGAGCTGATGGTGCACATGGTCACGATGCACGGCTACGAAGCCGAATCGGCGACCAGCGGAGAACAGGCGCTTGACCTGGTCAGATCATCACCGCCTGACCTGATCCTGCTCGACATTATGATGCCCGGCATCGATGGATTCGAGGTCGCTGAGCGCCTCAGAGCTGATGAGAGAGCTCGCGACATACCCATCATCTTCATCAGTGCGCTGAGCGATCAGAAGAGCAAGGTGCGCGCGTTACGTTCGGGCGGCGTTGACTACGTCTCGAAACCCCTCTACGTCGATGAGGTCATCGCGCGCGTCAATACCCATATCCGGCTGCGCGATGTCCAACAGCGTCTGGAACGCCAGCTTGCCGAGCGAGAAGAGCTCATCGCCGAGTTGGACGCGCTCAACGAGCAACTGAAGGACGAGATCGTCGAGCGTGAAGCTGCTCAGGAAGCCCGCGAAGCATCCCTGAAGATGATGCGGCAGGCCCTTGATAGGACGGAGGGCCTCTACCGGATCACGCGGTCGCTGATCACGAGCGAAGGCATCGAGGATATGCTCGAGGCGGTGACGGCCAGCGTGGCCAAAGCGTTGCCCGCTGATCGTGTCATCACCGTCACGCTGGATCTGGAGGCCGAAGAGATCTCATTCCTGGCCAAAGCAGGCCCCGGTGTGACATCCGCAGCGGATCCCTCCTTCGCCGAGCTAATGGATGGCCTCACCGGTTGGGTGGTCAAAGGGGTGCAGCCGGTGATCTCCCCGAGTGGACATCCCGACCCCCGTGAGAGCGTGAATGCTCGCCGTCGCCGTGAGGAGGCAGGGTGCGGCGCGATCCTCGTAGTGCCTTTGTATTATCAAGGCGTCATGATGGGCACGATGACCGCCATCAACCGCCCCGATGAGCGTGACTTCGATCATCAAGATCTGGCGCAACTCAGCGCTATTGCCGGGCAGCTCTCCATTGCCCTGGCCAACGCGCGCCTTTCTGCCGAAACAGCGTATCTCAAGGAGTTCAATGAGGGCATTGTCCAAGGTGTGGCTGAGGCCATTCTCCTGACCGATAACGAGCAGAGGATTACCTTTGCGAACCCTGCCGCGGTCTCGATGTTGGGATATGAATCTGAGACACTCCTCGGGCGACCTTGTGCGGCGCTTTTTTCGGAGGGGGAAGCGTCCACCTTCGCCGACGCGATGCTCGCGTACCAGTCGGGTGTTGCTAGGCGCTTTGAGACGACGCTACGGAGTTGTGATGATCAGCCCGTGCCCGTGCTCGCCAGTATCCGCCCACTCTACCAGGAGGGCGCGTTGACCGGCCATCTCATAGCTTTCACTGACATCACCGAGATCAAGCAAGCTGAGGAGCAGTTGCGGCGGTACGCTGCCGACCTGGAGGCACAGAACGCCGAGCTCGATGCCTTCGCCCACACGGTGGCGCACGATCTCAGAAGCCCCCTCACAGGGATGATCGGGTTTGTAGATCTGATTCGTCGGGCTGCCAAGGAACTGGGAGCCGAGAATATCCTGGAGTACGCTCACTATCTCGATCGCAATAGCATCCGGATGAACAACATCATTGAAGAGCTCCTATTGTTGGCCAGTGTCCGGGAGATGGGCCAGGTCCCGCTTCGGCCTGTTGATATGGCCAGAATCGTGCGAGAAGTGCAGGGTCGATTGGACTATCTGATCGAGGAATATGAGGCGCAGATCTCGGTTGCCGATGCGTGGCCTGTGGTTGTCGGCTACGGACCGTGGATCGAGGAGGTTTGGGTCAACTATCTTAGCAACGCACTCAAGTATGGTGGACGGCCGGAGGAGGGCGTTGCGCCGGAGATTGCGCTGGGTTGGGATCGCGTCGACGGCGAGGAAACCATCCGCTTCTGGGTGCGGGACAACGGGCAAGGCTTGCGACCCGAGGAGCGGGCGCAGCTCTTCACGCCGTTCGAGCGGCTCCACAACGTGCGTGCCGAGGGGCATGGACTGGGCCTCTCCATCGTCCGTCGTATCCTGGAGAAACTTGGCGGTGAGGTGGGCGTTGAGAGCGGGCCTGGTGAAGGCAGTAGGTTCTATTTCACGTTGCCGCGAGCCTGAGTCCTCGCGTCTACTCAATCACGACCGTGACCCCTACCTCTGCCCAGTTGTAAAGCGTCTCCGCTGCCGGGATCCCCAGGATAATGCACCCGTATGAAGCCGGTCGCCCCAGCGATCCCTCCCAGAGTCGGTTCCCGCTTGCCAGAATGGGTAACTCATGGAAGCCATTCACCACGCCGCCGCCGGCCAGGTACACCGAGACGAAATAGGGCATCCAGATATCCCACTGCGAGGCAAAGGCCTTCTCGTGTTTCCCCAGCACTTGGAATGTCCCCCGATGTGTGGGTGACGTCTCGATCCCCGTGGACACGGGCCACTCATGGATCAGCTGACCGTTTTCGTAGACGTAGACCCGTTGCTCGTCCAGCTTCACTACGATCTTCTTGCCCAAGACGGGCATGTTTGGCGTCAGGATGTCCTGTGATGGGATGCGGATCTCCTGACCTACGAAGAGCCGATCCATGTCGATATCCGGGTTTGCCTCAGCGACGAGCCCTGGGGGCATGCCGAATTTCTCTGACAGACGGATGAGGGTGTCCCCGCTCTGAACGACGTAGGTCCGCTCAGGATGGGTCAGATAGAGCCAGACCTCTGTCTCTCCCGCATCGAAGGCGCTCAAGACCTTGGCCGCTGCTTCGTCATATCGGAACCCTCGCCCATCCCCCAATCCCTGGGCGAGGTCGATCAAGGTGTCCTGAATCGCGTACTGGTTGACGTCCACGGTGGGTGTGCCGCCCTCGCCGGGCACCAAATAGAGCCAAGTCGCGATCTCGTCCCGATCCAGGCGCCAGCTCAACGTCTCATCTGTCAGCACGTCGTAGGTCAGAACCGTGATCTCGCGCGACAGGAGCTCCTCAGCCTGGGTCACGACGTCCCCGGCTTCCAGCTCTGTCGCAGGGATGATCTCGAAGGCCAGGGGCACCTCCACGCTGTATGGGGTCCCGCCGACCTCACGGAGACGTGATAGGATGGTCGGGATATCGAGGACACGCCCGGGCTCTCCGGGACGTATCACGACCTCCCCTTCTACGAGGTCGATGCTGGGCTCCACCGGCAATGTGGAGACCTCCCCATCGAGTTCATTCAGCAGTTCTTGCGCCGCGGTTGTGTCGAAGAGGAAGCGGGGCGGAACGTCGTGATAGTAGAGCCACACGCTTAGCTGGTCCTGCCAGGAGCCGTCGCGACCGATCCTGTACGCGGCTCGTGCGGTTCCCTGTGTGTCCACGCGCAGCCCCGCCAGGGACCAGGGATAGGACCACCGGCGGTCGCCGTCGGTCAGCACGAGCACGCCGGTGTCCACCTCGTCGGCTACACCCTCAAGCTCGGCGGCGGCTTCGTCGACGGTCTGACCGCCCAGATCTACGCCCAGTGCATAGACGTTGGGGTAAATGTGGTCTCGATAAAGCCGGGTCATCCGCTGAACAAAGACCCAGCCGCAGAAAGCCGCGATCCCAACCAGCAGAACCAGCAGCCCCAAGAGCATCGCGGCCGCGAAAGACCTTTCAGACTGGCGGGCTGATGCCTGAGCAGTACCTGCAACCATGTGTCCCCCACCTAACTTTCGAAAATCAGGCCTCAGAAATAGTGTCGCCAAACATCTTCTTATCTAAGGACGTTCTGATAGGCTGAGAAGTTCCCCCGGCGCGTTGACTCTCTCTCACATACTACCTGAAGGTGAGACGGGCATTCTGCGCCCTGTACCTTGATCGTCGCCGGAAGCTCCCCTACACAACATTATAGGCCAACTTCCCATGGAAGCATCTTTCCGTGGAGCCATCTGTCATAGATCGGCGCCCGCGGAAAAGCCTCTCCGCGGGCGCCAGTGAGCTGCTTCCGTGCTTCTAGACCTCAGCGCACGCGTTTAGCGTAGACGCTGCCATGTCAGGCGGGCCTTGGCTGCCTGCGTCGCTTCGAAATACTCCATGCGGATGATATGCTGGCCGCCGCTCAGATCGACGGTGGCATATCGTGTGCCGCGCATAGGCCACCAGCTGTTGAGCACCAGACGGTCGTCGATGTAGAGCCGAACGCCGTCATCGGTCGTCGTCGTGAAGCGGTACCGTCCTTCTTCGAGGGTGAACGCGCCCGTCCAGCGGACCGCGAAGTGGTTCGTCGGAATGCCCTCCGCCGGCGAGGCCCACCTCCAGTCAAAGTCTATGGCTTGATCCTGGCGCACCACCGTGGGTGTCTGGGTCAGATCGCGACTAGCGAAGTATTCCCCGGTCCATGGACCCGGCAGCTGCACAGCTCCGGGCCCGCTAGGCGTCGGTTGCGGGGTCGGCTGCGGTGCTGCAGCCGTCGGGAACCCGTAGGTCGGCGAGGGGGGCATAGCTTGGGCCGCGGCTGCTGTCGGCGCATAGTCCCACCAGAACTGCACTCGGGCCGATCCGGTACCCTCAAAGTACTCGACGCGCAAGGTGTGGCGCCCCTCAAGCCAATGCCAGTCCTGATAGTGCCATACGTAATCCTGTGGCTCCCAGTGGTTCAATCGCAGATCTACGTCGTCGATCCAGAGCCGGATACCGTCGTCCGAACGGGCATTGAAGCGGTACAGCCCTGGTGCCAAGTCGATCGTGCGCACCCACCGCACCGAGAAGTTGTCCGATGCCATCCAGCTGACCGGCGCGCCCTCGCCCCAGTCAAAGTTGATCTCGCTGTCGGCGCGGATCAGCGATGGCGCCCCGCGGAACTCGCGATTGTCATAGTAGCGGCCCTCCCATCCCTGAAGCCTGTCCAGCCGATTCCACCAGACGTGGATGGCGGCCTCACCACCCTCCTCGAAGTAATCCACCACGACAGTGTGGTTGCCCGCGCCTAAGGTGATGTCGCCCGCATGGGTGTTAGGGAGCTTCTGCTTCTGCCAGGCGTCGACCACCCGGTGTCCATCGACGTAGATCCGGACGCCGTCGTCACTGCTGGCGTAGAAGCGGTAGGTGCCGGCTTCGAAGCCCAACGTCCGCGCCCAGCGCGCAGAGAAGTTGTCCGCCGGCACCTTCTCGTGCGGACTCCCTGTGCCCCAGTCGAAGTCAATCGCGACATCCCCGCGGCTGTGCACCGCGTTGCCGGACAGGTGCCGGTTATCCCAGAAGTTTGCCTGCCACACCTGACCCGATTGTAGTTTCTCCCAGCCAAGTTGCATGGCCGCCACGCCGCCCTGCTCGTAGTACTCGATGCGCACGCGGTTCAGACCACCCGGGATGACGTGGTCGACAGAGTGCCAGACCGCGGCGCTGTCTTGCCAGTCGTCGATGACGAGTGTGTTGTTGACCCAAACCCGAATCCCGTCGTCAGCGCGATAGGTGAAGCGATACGTACCGGCTTCGAACCACACGTCGCGTGTGAAGCGGGCCGAGAAGCCGTCAGCGGGGATGCCGGCCCCTGGGCTTCCGGTACTCCATTCGTGCGTCAGGTCCGTCTCGTAGCGTGTGAGTACGGGACCACCGGAAAGCGCCGTGTTCGGGAAGTACTCTGCATACCACTCGCCTGCTGCCAAGGCGGGGGACGAGGTTCCTAGGAGTCCTCCCACTAAGAGCACAATGACGATGCCTAAACCGAACCTTAGGTGGTTTTTCATCTGTCCTCCTGCCCTTTTCATGCTTGATCCTCCTGAATGCCGTTCTGATGTGCTCGGCTCGATCTCAGAGCCGTAGGGAATCATGACTCCGCGGCTGACCCGCTGTCAAGGCTCCGAATCACTCGCAGGTCAGCATCCGCGGGCTACCTCCTCTATAAATATAGACGCTCATTCGAGATGAAATGTTCCGGCTGATACATCAGAAATCGTCAAAGTTATCCACAGCTTGTGGTGACTTATCCACAGGTTAGAGCGTGTGATGCGCGCTAGTGTGGGGGAGGCGCCTGAGTTAGGGTTGGTTAGAGCGATTGAGGTGGGGATCGACCCTCGATATTGCCTCCTATGTGGGAACATCTGGCAATGGGCTACCGATCACACTCCGGGCCGATAAGGCCTGTGGATAAGTCCCCCAGTCCTCAATCATGGTTCATCCCTCCGTCGATGTCTCGCGGCGTCAGCTCACCCTCTGGTCCGATCCTCGCCCGCACCTGAGAGATGAAAACGTCTTCCGCCCGCCCACTCCCCCCGTCTCCAAAGCGTATGCCTTCCGCTCGATCAGGCGTCGACCGCGCAGCCGGTAAATGCGACCGCAGAAGTCCAGGTTCTCCTCGACGGTCAGGTCGCGAAAGAGGCTGAACTTCTGTGACATATACCCGATGTGCTGCCGTAACCTCTGTGGCTCGCGGATGACGTCGTGTCCCAGCGCCCAAGCTGCACCTTCCGTGGGCTTGAGCACGCCGAGTAGCACGCGAATGGTCGTTGTCTTGCCTGCGCCGTCCGACCCGGCGAGCCCGAATATCTCCCCGCGATCGATGCGGAAGTTGAGGCACCGCACGGCTTGCGTGGGCTCGAAGGCGCGGCTCAGGTCTTGAGTCTCGCTAACGGCGGCCATCGCTTCAATCTAGAATAGCATCCTGCTGCCGGACGTCAACGTCGCCGGACATCGGGGCGTGTTTCGCGTTGGGCAAAGCCAAGCCTGTGCCCAACGCGAAAC
>JBNGCP010000095.1:0-5843 GCA_049974845.1 Anaerolineae bacterium
CGTTGTAGAGACGCGGCGGTGCCGCGTCTGGCGCGCAGAGCCTGCCTCGAAGTGGAGCCACCGGCTGCGGCGGCGGTCCCCCGTCCAGGAGACGGGTCGCCGACCCGTGTCGACACTGCCGCGTCTAGCTTGCCTCGATCGCTCCGCTATCGTCCACACTCAGCAGGCCCAGCTCCATCGCACGGGTAACGGCCTCGAGGCGGTTGCGTACCCCGAGCTTGCGGTAGATAGACGAGGTGTAATTTCGAATGGTGCCGGCGCTCAGGTTGAGCTCGATGGCGATCTCGCGGTTGGTCATTCCCCGCTGGAGCAGCCGCAGCACCTGGCACTCCCGCTCCGTCAGCGACGTCTCCTCCAGCGCCAGCTCGCGAGCCGCCCGCGCGTAGACAGACGCCGGGACGGCGGTGACGCTTTCATCGAGAAACGTGATCAGCACGCTGCACGCGTTCTCAATGGGGATCTCCTCGAGGACCACGATCTTACCGTCTTCAAACCGACCTCTTACCGTTAGCATGGGCGTCCTTTCACACAGTGGGACAACCGTTTGGTTCGGGTTCGACGCCGTTCTAGGTCTGTAGCCCGCCGCGCGCACGCACGTCAGGATCCTGCGGATTACGCCCAGTGTAGTCGCATAAGTGGAGAAGGTCAAAGGGCGGCTGTTCAGAGATCGGGAAAGGATGAAGTGTCGAGCGCGGAGGCGATGGCATCGGCGAGATCCTGGAGCGCGACGGGCTTCGTGAGCCACGTCACGAAGTTGTGGCTATCGCGCAACTGGCACTGCTTCTCCGGCGGCAAGTAGCCGCTCAGCACGATGACGGGGTGCGGGTGTCCCTGCTCGCCGAGAGCGGCAAGGAGGTCGAGAGCTCCCATCTCGGGCATCACGGCGTCGCTGATGATGGCCCGGACGGCCTCCGGCGTGCGCTGCAGCACCTCCAAGGCCTCCCGACCGTTCGTCGCCTCGATGGCGCGGTAGCCGAGGCCGTCGAGCGCCGCCACCAGCGCCTCGCGCGTCTGCGGGTTGTCCTCCACCACAAGCAACGCTTCGCCGTCACCGATATCGCTCACCGTCTCGACCGCGGGCGCCCCGCGAAGCGAAGCCGCCACCGGGGCGACAGTCGAGGCGTCCACCGCCGGGAAGTAGAGCGTGAAGGTCGCGCCCTCCCCGGGCCGGCTGTGGACGGTGACCTCACCGCCGTGCTGCTTGACGATACCGTGCACCTGCGCCAGGCCGAGCCCGGCGCCCCGTCCGGACGGCTTGGTGGTGTAGAAGGGCTCGAAGATGTGAGGTAAGGCCTCGGGCTGAATCCCCACGCCGGTGTCGCTGAACCGGATGCGGACCCAATCGCCCGGCGCCATCGTGGCCACCGGCGGCGTATCCCCCTCGTAGAGCGTGAACTGGCTGAGGGCGATCTCGATCCTGCCGCCACCGGGCATCGCGTCGCGCGCGTTCGTCGCCAGGTTCATGAAGACCTGCTGAAGCCGCGTCGGGTCGACCTCGACCATCAGGTCGTCCGCCTCGTACTTTAGTGCGACCTCGATCGTCTCCGGAAGCACGCGCGTCCACAGGCGCCCCATCTCCTTGAAATAGGAGACCAGCCTGAGCGGGCGCCGCGTCAGGGTGGAGCGCCGGCTGAAGTCGAGGATCTGCTCGACAAGATCCGTCGCCTGGTAGGCCTGCTCGCTGATGACGCCGAGCTGGTCGCGCAGCCGGTCGGAGAGCCCGCTATGCCGCAACACCATCTGCGCGTAGAGCACAATCACGGCAATGATGTTGTTGAAGTCGTGGGCGATGCCCGCCGCAAGCCGCCCGACGGCCGCCAGTCGCTCCTGCTGTTGGAGCTGCGCCTCGGTCACGCGCTCCTCGGTGACATCGTGCAGCACCACGACCCAGCCATCGGGAAGCGCCCCCTGCGTCAACGGCTTCGCCACGCACTCGTAGGTGCGGCCCTCCGCCGATACCTCATGCCAGGGGCCCAGCGGCGGCGGTTCCAGCAACGTCGCCAGCGGCAGATCGCCCAGGGTCGTCAGGCGATCGCCGACGCCCACGCCACAGAGCGCGTCGAGATGCGCCCGCCCCTGGGAGTTGGCAAGCAGGACGGTCCCCTCGCCGTCGAGGAGCACCACGCCCTCGGGCACGGTGTCCATCACCTGTTGGAGCCGGTTGGCCTGTGAGCGCACCTGCGACAGCAGCTGCAGACGCTCGGCGGCACCGCCCAACTGCTGGCCCACCGCCTCCACCAGCGCAATCTCCGACGCCGTCCAGGTGTGGGGCGCGCGATGGCCAAGCACCAGCGTCCCGCTGATGGCCTCGGCATCACCCTTATCGCCGTTCGGGCTTCTCGCACGCAAGGTCCCTCCCTCACCATTGCCAGAGACGAGACCGAGGACGACGGCGGTCGCCATCCCCGTCTCCTCGAGCATCGCGCGCAGCTCGTCGTCGAGCTCAGGTCGCGCCGGGTCGAGCACCCTCGCGCGCTCCGCGACGTCGGTCCCGCGGGCGCCACGCAGACGCTCGATGAAGTCTGGGGGCAGCCCGGTGACCGCCTGGGCGCCCAGAAGCCAGCAACCGCCGGCCTCGGCCTCCAGCGCTGACATCAGGGTGACGAGCGACCTATCGAGCAGCTCCTCGAGGCTGGTCGCCTGCGTGGCGTGCCCCACAATGGCGTTGAGGGCACTCTGCTGCGCCGCGTGTCGCCGGTCGCGCTCGGCGACGCGGCGGCTCTCCGTCACGTCGACGACCGACGCGACCGTTCGCCCGGTCCCCGGGATCAGCTTGGCGAAGACGATCACGTTCCGGACGCTGCCGTCACCCGCCAGCAGCCGTAGCTCGTAGCTATCCGGCGCTGCCTGCGGGTCGCTGCGGCGCAGGCGATGGATCCGCTCGACCAAGGCCACGTCGTCGGGGTATACGACGTCGGAGATCTGGGCCTTCCCCTCGATCTCCTCCTTACGCAGGCCAAAGAGCCGCGCCGTCTCGGTATTCGCCAAGGCGATCGTCATATCGTCCTCGATGACGACCGTCGCCGTGCCGGTGGTCTCGAAGACAGTCCGGTAGAAGCGCTCCTGCTCCGCCTGCTCAGCCTGTGCCTGTCGGCGGGCGATCAAGCTGCCCAGCATCGTCGCATAGAGACGCAGCAGGTCGCGGTCGCGTTGCGTGATCGGGCTGCCCGTCAAGAGATTGTCGATAGAGATGAGGCCGAGCGCTCGACCGTTCTGCCAAATCAGCGCCCGCACCCGGCTCCCCGTGCCGACCACGGCGTGTCGGTCGTTGTAGAGATCGCCCTCCTCGCGGTAGAGCACGGCGGGTCGGTTCTCCCTGGTCCAGCCCTGCAAATCTGCATCCAACTTCGCGGTCCGCCCCCGCTCGTCGCGCAGCCTGCCGAACTCATCGGTGCCGTAGGTGCCCCGTGCCAGGGCGGGCTCACCCTCGACGCGGAGCCAAATACCCATCCGTTCGAAGCCGAGCTTGGCCACGGCCAGCTCGACGGCGCTGCGATAGAGCGCATCGAGCGAGTCAGTCATCGCCAGCGCGGTCCCGACCTCGACCAGGGCCAGGAGGCGGTCGCCGAATTGTCGCTCCGCCTCGACCTGCTGGGCCAACCGGGTCTCGGCCTGCAGGCACGCCCGCTCCTGCTCGATGGTGTGGAGGGCGAAGGCCAGATCACCGGCGACGCCGCGCAGCAGCTCGCGCTCGGTGGCGTCGACGGTGATTTCCGGCGCGACGCCCACGACGAGAGCGCCGTAGGCAATGCCCTCGTAGCGCAGCGCCACGCTGGCGACCTGCCAATCGTCGTCCTCCTCCCGGCCGCCATCGCACGTGATCGCGCTGCACGCCGCGCACGCTTGCGGGCCCGTCAGATGGACCCCATCGTCGGTCAGGGCGGCGCGGACGCAGGGGGGCAGCTCAGCGTCCTTGACCCACGAGCGCTGGGGCGGCAGCGGCACCTCCAGGCCCTCCTCGGCGGAGCCAAAGAACCGGGCGGCCCCATCTTTCCACATGGCCCACGCATAGCGGTAGCCGCGCGTGGTCACCAGATGGTCGCAGGCACGCTGAAGGAGCCGGTTGGGGTTGCGCTCGTGCATAATGAGCCGCCCGATCTGCCGCGTGGAGGCCAGCACCGCGTTGAGCCGCGCGATCTGCTGCCCGGCCCTGAAACGCGCGGTGATGTCCATCAGCGTGAGGGTAACGGCCTCGACGTGGCCCGCCACGTCGAAGAGGGGCGCGCCGCTGACCGAGACGGTCCGTGTGACGCCGTCGCGCGAGGTGATCATCATGGGCACGTCCAGGACCGGCTGCTTTGCCATCAGCACGCGCGTGAAGACGAGCGTCTCCCGCGGCACCACACGCCCGGCGGGCGTCGCCCGCACCCACGTCGGATCGAGATAGCTGCGGTCGACGAGGTCGCCCCGCCGCACGCCCAAGAGATCCGCCGCGGCCTGGTTGGCCAGGAGAATCCAGCCGTCACGGTCCACCACAAGAAGGCCAAGCGGGCTGCGCTCCGTCACCGCCGCGGCGAGCTGTTGTGAGCGCTGCAAGGCCGCGTTGGCGCTGGCCAGCTCGCCCAGCAGCAGCCGCTGGATCCACACGTAGGCCATCAACCCAGCAGCCAGCGGCACGAGCAACTGGAGATAGCCCCGGTACTGGGCGGCGCCAGCGGCGGCGCCAGAGGCGGGGCCCAGTCGCTCGACCAGGCTCGCCCCACTGATGACCGCCAGCAGCACGAGAAAGCCAACGAAGACGCGCCGCACGTCGCGGAAAGGATCCTCGCGTCGCCAGTCCCTCGCGAGCCGCGTCGCGCCCACCAGCGCGAGCAGGAGCGTCAGGCCATCAAAGATCACGACCGGCATCGACGCTCCTTTCGGCGTTGCCTGCCTCAGAGACCTTGACGATCCACACAACGGCGGCCAACGCCGCTGCGGTCCAGGACGCGTGCTGTACCGTCTCCATCAGCGTGGGCCACAGGACCGCATCGAGGATCGCCGCCCCCCACCCGACCACGAGCACGGCGTAGCCGAGGGCGAGCAGAGTCGCCGAGGGGAGACGCCGGAGATACCGGCGCTCGGACCAGACGATAGCGAGGATGACCAGTCCGGCCAGAAGCGTCAAGATCTCGTGTGCCTGAACCACGGTTCTGTCCTTTCTGCGGTCGGTGGCGAGTGCGAGCTCAGGCGAGCCCATCACAGGGAATTATACCATACTCCAACAATCTTGTACACAGAGTGTGTGACGGAGCTTGCGTCTTGGTGCACAGGCCGTATAATAAGTTATATCAGCATGACAAATACGGTGATGAACCAGCCGAGGGGGACGCCGTGCACGAGGATGCGATCATCGACCGGATGGCGATCGCCATCGCCTACGGTACACAGTCGGGGGCGCTGATCGACGCGCTGAACGCGGCGCAGATCCCGGTGACGTTGATCGACGCCCGGGGCGGCTTCCTAGAGGAGGCGATGGTGACGCTGGTCGCGGGGATGCCGCGTCAGCAACTGCCCCAGTTCTTCGCTCTGGTGCGCCAGCACTGCGCCGTCCGCACGCGGTTGATGCCGATCGGCGTCGACCTCCCCGGCTACGCCGAGGGCCAGATCATCGAAGTGCGCGTCGGCGGCGCGACGGTCTTCGTCGTCCCCGTTGACGAGTTTCTGCAGCTGTAGCGCGGATGGGCGAACACGACGGTTCGCCCTACGGACGTGCAACCCTCTCACTGGGAGCCGTAGGTCGAACTGTCTTGTTCGACCGTGCGTGAGGGCGAACACGACGGTTCGCCCTACGGACACGCAACCCTCCCACTGGGAGCCGTAGGTCGAACTGTCTTGTTCGACCGTGTTCGACCGCGGCGAGG
>JBNGCP010000095.1:5943-12405 GCA_049974845.1 Anaerolineae bacterium
GGACACGCAACCCTCCCACTGGGAGCCGTAGGTCGAACTGTCTTGTTCGACCGTGCGTGAGGGCGAACACGACGGTTCGCCCTACGGACACGCAACCCTCCCACTGGGAGCCGTAGGTCGAACTGTCTTGTTCGACCGTGTTCGACCTTCTTCGCCCTACGACCCTGCGGCCTCGACTAGCTCCGGCACCTCGCGGCCCTTGAACTGGCTGACGTAAAGATGGTGGTAGAACCCCTGCTTCTTCAACAGCGCCTCGTGCGTGCCCCGCTCCACCAGCTCACCCTCGTTGATGACCAGGATCTGGTCGGCCCGGCGAATCGTGCTCAGCCGGTGGGCGATGACGAAGCTCGTGCGCCCCTCCATCAGCCGCAGCATCGCCTGCTGGATCTGGCGCTCGGTCCGCGTATCGACGCTGCTCGTGGCCTCATCCAGCACCAGGATGCCGGGATCAGCGAGGATCGCACGGGCGATGGCCAACAGCTGCCGCTGGCCCTGGCTCAGGTTGCTGCCGTTCTCCGTCAGCACGCTCTGATAGCCGCCCGGCAGCCGGTGGATAAAGCTGTGCGCGTTCGCCAGCTTGGCGGCAGCGATCACCTCCTCGTCGCTGGCGTCCAGTCGCCCATAGCGGATGTTCTCCATCACCGTTGCCCCGAAGAGGAACGTGTCCTGCAACACGATCCCGAGCTGGCGCCGCAGATCGTGGAGCTTCACATCGCGGATGTCGTGCCCGTCCACCTTGATGGTCCCAGCCTGAATGTCGTAGAAGCGGGTGAGCAGGTTCACGATCGTCGTCTTGCCCGCGCCCGTCGGCCCGACCAACGCGATGGTCTGGCCCGGCTCGGCGTGGAAGCTGATGTCCTTCAGGACCGGCACGTCCTCGTCGTAGTAGAAGCTGACGTGCTCGAAGACCACATCGCCTTCGACGTCGGTGAGCGGCAACGCATCGGGCTTATCCTGCACGTCGGGTACCTCGTCGAGGATCGCAAAGACCCGCTCGGCGCCGGCCAGCGCCGACTGAATCTGGTTGTAGAGCTGCGCGATCTGGTTCAGCGGGCGCGCAAACTGCCGCGCGTAGTTGACGAAGCTGGCGATGGATCCCACGGTCGCCAGGCCGCGGAGGACCAGCCAGCCACCGGCTGCCGCCACAGCAGCATAGCCGGTGTTGTTGACGAAGTTCATCAGCGGCCCCACGAAGCCCGCGAAGGTCTGCGCCTTGACCGAGGCCTTCTGAAGATCGCGGTTCGAGACCTCAAACTCCTCGATCACGGCCTCCTCGCGGACGTAGGCCTTGACCACTTTGTGGCCCGTCACGGTCTCCTCGATGATGCCGTTGAGGTCGCCCAAGTGCTCCTGCCGCTCGCGGAAGCCGGCGCGGGTGCGCTTGGAGATGAAGCGCGTCATCACGCCCATCAACGGGATCACGGTCAACGTGACCAGCGCCAGGCGCCAGTTGATGATGAACATCATCACGGTGACGCCGACGACGCTGAGGAAGCTGGAGATCAGGTTGATCACCGTATCCCCGAGCACCTGGCTCACGTTGTCGACGTCGTTGGTCAGGCGGCTCATCAGCTCGCCGTGGGTATACTGGTCGAAGAAGCGGAGCGAGAGCGTCTGCAGCTTGGCAAAGAGATCGTTGCGCAGGTTGAGCACCGACGTCTGCGAGGCCTCGGCCATGATGTAGCGCTGCAGCCACTCCGCGCCCGACGCGAACAGATAGACCACCAACATCACGATCAACAGGCGGGCCAACCCGGGCAGATCTGCCTCCACGATGTACTCATCGATAGCCAGCCCCATCATGTAGGGACCCAACACACCAAGCGCGGAGCTCAGCGCCACCAGCAGGATCACCCAGACCAGCGCGGCGCGCTGATCCCACACATAGGCCATCAACCGCTTGAGCGTCTGCCGGGCATCCTCAGGCTTCTCCACCGGCCCCCAACGACCGTGCCGACCCGGCGGCCCGCCACGGCGCGACCCGCCGTCGTCCTTACGCCGCTTGTCCCGCTTGTCCCCGCCGTTTGCGCCGCCGCTTGGAGGCGCTTCTCTGCGTCGTTCCTCTTCAGACTTGCTTTCAGGCATAGTCCACTACCCCCTCACCCAGTTGCGAGTCGTAGATCTCACGGTAGATGTCGCTGGATGCCAACAATTCCTCGTGCGTCCCCTCCGCCACAATCTGGCCATCGTCCAATACCAGGATCTTGTCCGCATTGAGCACAGTGCTGATGCGCTGCGCGATGACAAAGGTCGTGCGATCGGCGGCGAATTCCTCGAGCGCTTCCTGAATCTGCGCCTCGGTCTCCACATCGACGGAGCTCGTGCTGTCGTCGAGGATCAAGACTGCCGGATCCACCAGCAACGCGCGCGCGATGGCGATGCGCTGCTTCTGCCCGCCGGAGACGTTGACGCCGCGCTGGCCCAACTCCGTGTCGTAGCCGTCAGGAAAGCTTATGATGAAGTCGTGGGCCTGCGCCATCCGGGCCGCGGCCTCCACCTCCTCATCGGTGGCCTCAGGTCGCCCGTAGCGGATGTTGTCGCGGATTGTGCCGCTGAAGAGCACCGGCTCCTGCAAGGCCACCCCCACGACGCGACGCAGTGCGTGCTTGTCGAAGTCACGTACGTCGACGCCATCAATCGTCACGCGACCCCCAGTGACGTCGTAGAAGCGCGGGATTAGGTGTACCAAGCTCGACTTACCGGAGCCTGTCGCGCCGAGGATCGCCACTGTCTGACCCGGCTCCGCCGTGAAGCTCAGCCCCTTCAGGACCGGATCGTGCTCCTCGCCGTCGTAGGCGAAGGTGACGTTCTCAAAGGCGACCTTGCCCCGCGGGCGGGTGAGAGCCCGTCCCTCTCCATCCGAGTCGCCACCATTGGGGCCCGCGCCGTCACCGCCGTCCATCCGGGCCAGCGCCTGCCGGAACTCACGCAGGGCGCCGGGACGGTTCTGCACCGCGGCCTCGCTCTCCAACACCTCATCGAGCCGCTGGGCCGAGGCCTCGGCCTGAGAAATGTGCATGACGATAAAGCTCACCATCAACAGCGAGAAGAGCGTCCGTACAAGGTAGTTCATAAAGGCGACGATCTCGCCAATCTGCATGGTGCCCTCGGTGACCCGCACGCCCCCAAACCAGAGGACGCCAGCGATGCCCAGGTTGATCACGAGCATCATCGCGGGGAACCCGGCGGCGATCGTTCGAATCGCTGTGACCGCTAGGGACTTCAGCGCTTCGTTGGCGTCGCCAAAGCGATTCTTTTCGCTCTCGCCGCGCACGAAGGCCTTGACGACGCGGACGCCCATCAGATTTTCCTGCATGACCGTGTTGAGCCGGTCCATCCGCTCCTGCACCTGCTTGAAAAGGGGAAAGGCTATTCGAATGATCAGGATCATAATCGCCAGCACCATCGGTACCAAGACGATAAAGAGAGGCGCGAGGCGCGGCTGGGTGGTAATCGCCATCACCAGGCTCCCCACCAACATCAGCGGCCCGCGCACCACCTGTCGCAGCATGGTAGCCACGGCGTTCTGGACCCGGGTGACGTCGGTCGTCAGCCGGGTCACCACGCTTCCGGTCTCCAGCCGATCGATGTTGCTGAAGCTTAGGCTGTGTACCTTGCGGAAAAGCGCCGCCCGCAGGTCCGCGCCGAAGGCCTCCGAGGCCAAAATCGCGAAGACGGTGCAGCCAATCCCGCCGATCGCGCCGAGCAGCGCGACCCCGATCATCCTGGCGCCGGTACCGAGCACCACGTTCATGTCGCGGTTGGCAAGGCCGACGTCGATGATGCGCTCGAGCAATCGCGGCTGCTGCAGGTCCATCATCACCTCGAGGACCATCAGCAGCGGCGCGAGAAGCGCCCAATGCCAATAGGGTTTTAGAAACCGCAATAACTTCTGACTAGCTTTCATCCAGTATTCAGTCCTTTCTCAAGCACCCCATCCGGCAGCTATGTCCCACAATCTGACCCGGGGCGTAGCGATGGCGTGGGGCCGGCGACCGGAAAAAGCCGCCTATCTTTCTACTTGGGATGACGGCGGATCAACGCCGCTGCGTCGGAGACCCTGAGCAAATTGTCCCGCACCCGCCAGAGCAACGCCTCAATCGTCTCCAACTCATCGGGGGCAAAGCCATCGAAGGCTTCCCCCTCCAGACGGCGCAGCTGAGCCATGGACGCCTCGTGGAGCGCCCGCCCCTCGTCGGTCACGTAGATGCGGGAGACCCGGGCATCCTCCGGATCGTCGCGCGTCTCGACCAACCCGGCTTTCTCCATCCGCCGCACCATCTTGCTGACCGTCGGCGCGGAGACGTGCAGCCGCTGGGCGGCCTCCGTGTGCGTGAGCCCCGGCTGGTCCATCAGCGCGTGGAGCAGCGGTGGCTGCCCCCGATATAAGCCCAACTCGTCCAGCAAGGCATGCGCGCGGGCGTGGTGCAGCCGACAGACCTGCACCAACAGGTGATCGAGCGAGTCAGGCTCGGACATGGTCCCCATCAGACCTCCCTGAGGGCGAGAGAGCAGCTGTCAGCTGTTAGCCGTCAGCCGTCAGCCGTCAGCTTTGCCGGAAGAACGGAAGTAGGAAGTACGAAGTAGGCAGTCTGGCTTCCGGCTTCTGGCTTCAACCATCCAGCATCCAACATCTAACATCCACCATCCAACCATTACTTAGCTAGTTAATTGTTAGCCGTATACATAATACCATAGGCCGGTGCCGTGTCAAGGGAGATTTAGAACAGAATCGGGAGGGCGATCACGAGGAAGAGGCCCCAGGCCAGGTAGGCGTTGGTCGCCCGGCTGAAGACCGTGTGCAGCGCCTCGATCCAACCCTCCCGACCCGTACGGAGCTGGGTGACGACCAGCACGAGCAGGATGCCGATGTTGATGCTGTTCCAGCTAATGACGGTCAGGCGGTTGGGGGTCAACGCGCCTTGGACGGTGCGATAGACGACCGCCGAGAGCGCATAGACGCTGACGAGCACCGCCAGGCCCGCCACGGCGATGATCCCGAGCCGCAGATGCTTCTGCAAAGCGGGCGAGAGCTCGTCACCCTTGACGGGCGTGGCGCCCAGCAGCAAGCCGACAACGGCGAAGAGCATCACGTTGTAGACGACGAGCACGTCCCGCCGCTCAAAGGGCGCGAAGAAGTTGAAGGGGATCACCAGCACGTAGATCACCCCCACCGCCAAAGTCAGAGGAAGCAGCAGGCGCATCATGGTGGCGATGAACTTGCTCAGGCCCTGCTCGAAGTCCTGGTCGGCGGGCGCGGCCTCTGGATCGTAGAGGGTAGCGACGGCTAACACGGGCACCAGACCGAATCCACCCGCCGCAATTAGCCGCGCCAGGATCTCCGGCAGCTCGATCCCTAAGGCGGCGAACATCCCCACGGTGATACCGCCGAAGGCCACGCCGGCCGCGAGGTACAGCCCTGCCACGATCGCCACCTCGATCGACTTGATCAGGAAGGCGAAGCGATCCGCCACGCCGGCGTTGAGCCCCATCGCCCAGATCCCCAAGGCCACCCAGCACAGGAGCGGGATGTGGATGATGGACAGGAGGACGTACTGCTCGGAGGCCCAGTCCTGGCGGAAGGCGGGGGCCAGCAAGAGGGCATACCCCGCGGCCGCGAGCACACCTAGCCCGAGGGCCGCCGCCGTGGCGTAGCGCTTCTTGGCGGCGATCGCCATGAACAACAGGGCGCTCGTGGTCGCGATGGGCGCCCACCACAGGAAGATCTGCGGAAGGCCACCGAGCAGCAAGAAGTTATCCACATCGCTGATGGCCCAGAAAATCAGCCCGGTGAGGATGCTCAACGGCACCGCCACCCACCACTTGACGGCCCGGCCCGGCTTGCCACGTTCCTCGGGCAGCGCCTGCAGCCGGTAATACCACGCGTCCAGCAGCACGTTATCAGGCGCCGCCGCGTGGCGCGCGACCAGCGCCGTTCGGAAGGCCTCCACCTGCTCGCGCTCCCGCGCGGCCCGATAGAGCTGCTCTAGCTGCTGCGGATCCGATTCAGCGGCGCGTATCTGTTCGTCGTAACTCATAGCCACCTCAGTTCCTTGAACCGTCACATGAGCGCCAGGAGCAGCCCCTCGTGAGGTTCGAGGGCCACACGGCTCAGATCGACCTCGGAGTGCTCCGAGAATTGCGTCGAGAGCAGCAGGCGAGCCGCCGCGCCCACAGCTGACAGGTCCACGGTGCGCGCCTCATCGGCGAAGTTGATGACGACCAGCGCGCGGTCGTCCCCCGCCTGACGCGTATACGCGAGGACGTCGTCCGGCATCCCCGGGACGAAGGCGAAGTCGCCGCGGTGCAGCGGCGGCCTCTCCCGGCGCAGCGCGAGCAGGCGCCGGTAGAGGCTCAACGTCGAGGTCGGGTCGCGCCGCTGCGCCGCCACGTTCACCCGCTCGTAGTCCTCCGAGACCGGCAGCCATGGCGTCACACCCGGCGCCGTGAAACCGGCGTTCG
>JBNGCP010000096.1:0-12315 GCA_049974845.1 Anaerolineae bacterium
ACGAGCCGCGGGCTCAACAAGTTCCTCCCCCTCGAAGGGGAGGGTCAGGAGGGGGTGTCCTCCGGCGCTCGCCGGTACCAATAGCGGTAGAGCTCCCTAAACCCCAGCTTGGCGTAGAGCTGGCGCGCCGGGCCGTTGCTCTCCTGAACCTGCAGATAGGCGTGCCGCGCACCGGCGCCCTTCGCGCGGTCGAGTAAGCTCTCGACGAGCGCCTGCCCGTAGCCCCGGCGCCGCAGGACGGGATCGGTGATCAGACTGAAGAGCCCCACGTACGCCCCCTCCACCACCGCCATCCCGCAGGCCACGGGGCGACCCGCATGACGCAGGCACACCAGGCGCAACCCGCCAGCGATGGCCTCGAGCATCGCGTGGTGCGCTGCCGGCAGACGCCGCCCCGCAAAGGTCGCATAACGCTCGCGCCAGGCATCGAGCGACAGGTCCTCAAGCGCGCTTGGGCTGGTGCCCGCCGCCGACCAGGTCGCCAGATCCAGCACCTCCACCCGCGTCGGATCGAGCACGCGATACCCGCGCGCGGCAAGCCGCTGGTCGAGGTCCGCCGGCGACGCCAAGGGCGTGATCCGGAAGAGGGTCGGAAGCGCCTTCGCCGCATACTGCGCCTCACATACGTCGATCTTCGTCTCGACGTCAAGCGTCGAGGCATAGAGCGGATTCACCGAGTTCGCGCGCTTGCTGTACCCCTCGGAGAAGCGCAGAAGCCAGCCATCATAGAGGCGCTGCTGCTTGGCGGGCCAAGCGTTGAGGGCCGCCTCCTCAATCCGGCGAACGTCCATCTAGTAGATCCCCGGGATCAGCCTCGAGGTCTCCTCCGTATAGGCGTCGTACCCCTCGAAGGTCCGCCGTAGGAACCGTTCCTCCATCTCGATACGCACCACGACCCCCACGATGCCCACGAGCGTCAGGATCCACGACCACGCGACGCCGAGAAACGTCGGGCAGGCGAGAAAGAGCAGCAGGTTTCCGAGGTAGAGCGGATGGCGGATCTTCCCGTAGAGGCCGGTGGTGACAAGGCCCTCCTCCTTGCCCTCCTCCAGGAACATCGAAAACTGCTTGCCCAGGTCGAGATGGGCGCGGACGCGCACGTAGGTCGCCGCCGCAAAGAGCAGCACACCCAGCGCCAGCGAGGGAACCGACGGCCGGCGATAGTCGCGCGCCATATACTCCAGCGGTGGCGCGACCAGCACCAGCCAATAGGGGACTATGATCAGCCAGGCCGTCCAGTCGCGGCGTGGCTTCTTGGCGATCGTGCCGGTCCGCGTCATCACGGCCAGCTCGGCGACGCGATAGAGGAACACAAGGGCGATATAAGCGGTGAGATAAGTGTCCATGTCAGCTCCTCAACACGGTCTCAGCGGCGCCATCTGGGAACGATCGTGGCGCCCACCCGCCATCATAGGGATGTCGCGTCTGATGTCAAGCATACCGGCATCCGTCAGCGCCAAGACGTGGCACCGGGGCGGGACTCCTGGGCATCGCCCAGGTGCCCGCCCCGGTGCCACGTCTTGGCGCTGACCGCGCAGATTACCCTATAAGATACGCGCGCGGTCAGTCATTGGCCCTCTGCCATGCGAAGCGCAAGCCGAAGCGCACGCCGAGGACCATCATGGCAGCGCCCGCCAGCACCACCATCAGGGGCCACAGCCAGGCCCTGCTGCCCGACGCCGGGAGGATCGGCTCTTCATCTTCCGCCGCGGCCTCTTCGGCCTCCTCAGCTTCGGCCTCGACCTCGGCCTCTTCAGCCTCCATCAACCCGGTGACCATAAACGGCATCGTGAGCACGTCGCCATCGACGGTCACAGGGCCATCATCACCGGGAAACTCGTAGGTGCCCTCGGTTCCTGCATCCACGTGAAGCATCGCGTGGAGCGTCTCCGTCGCCATCTCGGTGTCTATCTCGACGACGACGTCGGCGTTCTCGCCGTCCGCGACCGCCGCGTAGCCGATCACCGCGCGACGCGCGGCGCCTGCTAACAATCAGAAGGATCGCCAGACCTGCGCCCAATGCGAGAACACCGAACGGGAGCGTGGGCCGCAGCCCACCGCTGGCGGGCAGCACGAAGTCAAACCCACCGGTGATGATGTCAAAGCGCGCCGCGACGACCTCGCCGCCCACCGCGATCGGCGCGTCAGCGCCCGGGAACTCGAACTCACCCGGCACGCCCTCATCGTTAACGAGCATCGCATGGAGCGATGGCGTGACCTGTTGGGCATCGACGCCCACCACGACGTCCGTATTCACACCGGGCACGACAGGCGCGCGCCCGATCAAGGGGCCGGGCTCACCTTCGGCGTCGGCGTGAATCACGACCCAGGCGGGGCTCAAGCTGACGGCTTCGTCAATCGCCACGGTGCCGTCGACAAGCGGTTGGTCCTCTACAGCGAGGGTTGGGGTGAGCGGCACAACCGGAGACTGTGGGGCCTCCTGCGCCGTCAGCTCCTCCTCGAGAACGCGGAACGAGTCCCTGACGACGAGTCCGTTCACCAGCACCGGCGGATCGGCTTGCGGATACTCAAAAGCGGTCACGGCCCCCACATCCTCGTGGAGCGTGGCGTAGAGCTGCTCGGTGACCAACGACGGATCGACGGGGACGTCGATGTTGGTGCCCACCCCCTCTCCGACGGCGGCACGGCCGATGATCTCGCTCGGACCGTCCTCGCCGGCTCTCGAGATGGTGACCCAGCCCGGCCCGGTGCTAAAGACCTGCGCCACCTGCACCACACCGTCGTCAACTGCCTGGTCGTGAACGGTGATACTCGGCCGCATCTCCCGATTATCGGCCAGGATCCCCATCATACCAAGCATCAGCAGGAGCAACAGCACAGCAATGACGCGAACACCCTCGCCCTGGCTCCCTCCGCGCACGTACGCCGCCCTTCCGCTGACTCGAGATCCTCTGCACAAGACCACAGCACGAGGAGACACATCTCCTCATTGTCATCATAGCACAATATCAGAGATTTCGCCGACGACTTTAGTTGAAATCGAGTTTGTGTTGCGTTAGAGTAAAGCGCAGGAGCGCTGAGAGGGCGACCGCGCACTCCATCCCGACTCTGAGGGGCCCAGCATAGCCGGACGCGAGACGATCACCAGCCGATCATCGCAGGTCGCCCTAGACCCGCTGGCGGTAAAGATCGGCGCGGAACCGGACCTCCGCCGTAAGCCCGTCATCGGATGAGAAGCTGACCTCGCCCTGCAACTGATGCTCGCCCAGGGCGTAGACCGTCTGCAGGCCCAGCGTGGTCGCGGCCCGGGCATCGAAGCCCGAGGGGAGCCCCTCCCCATCGTCTGAGACGCGCAGCAGCAACACCCCCGACTCGACCAGCCTTTTCAGAGCGATACGGAGTTCGTGGGGACTGCCATCGGCGAACGCGTGCTTGTACGCGTTGGAGACCAGCTCGCTCAGGATCAGTCCGCAGGGCACCGCGACATCAATCACGACGGGAACGCTGTCGGCCTCCACGGTAACCTGCACGTGTCCATTGGCAGATGTCTGGCTCTGAACCAAAAGGCGGACGAGTTCCTCAATGTAGTCCTTGAGATCGATGCGCGAGAGATCCTGGGATTGGTAGAGCATCTCATGAACCAAGGCCATCGCCCGGATTCGCCCCTGCATCTCGCCGAGGATCTCCTGCAGCACCTCATCATCCTGCGCCGTCGCCTGCATCTCCAGCAACGCACTGATGACGCTCATATTGTTCTTCGTGCGATGGTAAAGCTCCCGGAGGAGCGTCTCCCGCTCGTGCAGCGCGTCCCGGATCTGAGCTTCCATCTCCGCGCGCTCGGTGACGTCGTAGAACTGCACGGCGACCTGGCCCTCCTCAGGACGGAAAGCCTGGATCATGAGATGCCGCTCGAACAGCGGCGAGTAAGACTCAAAGTGCGTTGGTTTTCCGGTCTCGACGACCTCAGCGAACCGCCGCAGCCAGTCGGGTTCGAGCCCACCGAGCGCCTCGTGCGCGGTCCTGCCCACGACCGCCTCGGCGGGCAGTTCCGTCATTCGCTCGAAGGCCGGGTTGACCGACAAAAATCGTATGTCGTAGGGCTTTCGGTCCCTATCATAGAGCAATTGCGTGACGGCAAATCCGTTGATCATCTCCTCAAAGAGCACCCGATAGTGCCGCTCGCTCTCGCGCAATGCCTCCTGGATCTCACGGCTTCGGGTGATATCCTCGGTCGTGCCAACGATCCGAACGACGCGGCCCTGCGCGTCGCGCACCGGATACGACCGTGCCCTGACCCAGCGAATACCGCGTTCGGGATGAATCACGCGAAAGGTCTCATCGACGGCGCCTGACGCGCCGCGATACGCAGCAATCACCCTCTCCCGATCGGACGGGTGCACGCCGTTGACGTACGCCATCGAATCCGTGTAAAGCGCCTCCCGGGAGCGTCCCCAGACCTGTTCGTACATTGGGCTCACATAGACAAACACCCGCTTGACCGGATCGCTGACCCAAAAGACCTCCCGCACGTTCTCCGCCAGCTCGCGGAAGAGGGTTTCTCGTTCCTGTAACCGGGCATTGGTAGCCTCCAGCTGTGCCGTCCGCTCCGCCACGCGCTCGGAGAGCTGGGTCCTTGACTGCAACAGCAGCGCAAAGGGTCGCCGCAGGCACGCCTCGACCAGCGCCTTATAGGCCGCGTAGAAGGCGATGAGCTTCAGCAGATGCCCCACGAGGTTTGGAATGCCGTAGACGTTGTGGTAGAAAGTGAATGCGATCTCGGAAGCCACCGTCGCCAGCAGCGAAATCGTCATCCATCCGAGGACCTGCCGCGTGAACGCGTGGCGATGGCGCCACAAGAGGCCGGTGGCTGCGAGCAACATCGCTGCGATGACGTACTCGCTGACGAGCTTGAAGGGGGTGAGCCCGCTGCCCCCGATGTAGCAATCCGGGAAGACCTCCCACCAGAAGATGGCCGCCAGCAGCAACGCCGTGACCAGCCCATAGACAGCCACCGTCACCCACTCCCGCAGGGAGCGATTGAGAGAGACAATGGCGACCAACAACGTGATCGCCTGCATGTAGCGGGCCGAGATCCAGAGCTGCGTCGCCAGGTTCGACCCGGGATGGGGAAAAATGCCCATCCCGGCATAGGCCAACGTGTGGAGGAGATCCAGCCCCGCCACGAACGCGTACGCGATGCCCACCAGGAGCAGGTAGTTGTTGGTGAGGTAGCGCCGGGCGTTCCACATCACCGAGAAAGCCGCCACCGCCACCGCGATGCTGAAGCCCTCCGCCAGGCCGTGGAAGAGGAGGTAGTTCACCTGGCTCACCCAGACGAGCGCCACGAGAATGGCGGCCGCAGCCACCGCATCCCGCAGCCAACCTCGTGTGGCAGGGCCCAGATCTGCCCAATCCTTGAATGATCCCATCGCACCCTTCTCTCGAAATCCTCTCCGGCCCGCCGCTACGACCTCCGACGGCGCCTCATCAGACGCCACAGCGCCGTCAACGCGAGCAGCCCGCCCAGCGTCACGCCCGGATGCGCAGCGGCCCACAACAGGCCCCACCCCACCCGCCGTGCCAGATCCACCCGCCTGGCCTGCCGCGTCGGGGCCTCAACGGGGCTGGACCAGTCAAAGCCGGCAAGGCGCTCGAGATACCCACGCCGCACGCAGCCCTCCAAACTGAAGATGTACAGATGGCGCGACAGGCGGCGCGCGAGCCGCAGGTCTCGGGCAAACTCCGGCCAGCTCAGCGGCGCCGGCATCTCGGTCGACCCGATCTCCACGCCCCCGCCCGTCACCCCAATCCCGATGCCTTCGGCATCGCGACCGTAGCTCCAGAGCAGGCCCGGGCCTGCCGGCCGCAGAAAGCTCGTGTAGAGCATCAGCACCTCGCGACGTGTCGCGATATCCACCAGGCCGAAAAGCCGCTGCAGCAGCGTCGAGCCAGCCCGGCGCTCGTCAACGATAAACGGGATCTGGTAACTCTCGGTCCGGTAGCCATCGAGGGCCATCTGGGTCACCAACGTCGTGTAGATCGCGCGGGCGCGCCACACCCGCGCCCCGTCCACCAGGCGGCGCATCAGGTTGGGCAGCACGGCGCCGACGCGCCCCTCGACCAACGACTGCGCCTCGCCGATGTCCGGCTCGATGTCGATGCCGATGCCGGCCCAGCGGAGGCCGTGCTCAGCGGTCCAAGCGCGAAAGGCCGCATAGCGGCGGACGGCCTGCGGGCCGTTGTCGGCGTTGAACCAATAGCCCTCCTCCTTGGGCAGGAGCAGCCACGCCACCACCGGCACGCCCGCCTCGTTCAGCCGCCGGACGATAGCCGCCCGTTCGGCGCTCAGGTCCAGCAGCCCCAAGCTGACGCTCGCGCTGAGATCTACAAGCGCGTCGATCACGCCGGTGCGGGAGAAGAGCTCTTGCAGGGACAGCGCATCAAGCTCGCAGAAAAACGTTAACTGTGGTCGAGTCATAGGCGTAACCCTTTCAACACGGGTGCGGGACCGTCAGGCCATATTCTACTGGCAACGGGCACAAGGGGCAAAAAGAAGGATCACGCCGGGTGTGACGCCACATCCTATGGAGAAAAACAACAGAGTCGGTTCAGTCGAGGAACGCGCTCGGCTTCGTCGGAAATGGCGCTGTACCGGTCAACGTCGAGCGCCCCCGCGTAACGATCCTCATCGCGAAAGAGGTCGGCAAACGCGTCCCGCTCCAGCGGCGGGATCTGCTCCAGCACGTGCCGCGTCTCGGCGCGGGTGCTCTCCGTCCAGACCATGCGCAGACGGCCCCCCGGACCCGCTCGATCACGCGAGCGGAGTGGCTCCGCGCGTTGAACCCGGCGGCGACGAAGATGTTGGTGTCCAAAACGACGGCTCGCATCGATAGCGCGCCCTCCCTTCGAAGACGTTAGTTTGGCGTGTCAGGCGGCGATTGAAGCTCTGCATATCGGAAGCAGCCGACCAGATGGTCGTTGACCATCCCCACCGCCTGCATGAAGGCATAGCAGATCGTCGGCCCCACAAAGCGGAAGCCGCGCGCCTTCAGCGCCCTGGCCATCGCCACCGATTCCGGGCTCTGCGCCGGAATCTCGCTGAATACTTGTCAGTGGTTCTGAATCGGCGTCCCGTCCACAAACTGCCAGATGTAGCGGTCGGAGCTCCCGACCTCCTCTGCGATCGCCAAAAACGCCTGGGCGTTTGAGATGGCGGCGTCGATCTTCAGACGGTTCCGCACGATCCCCGAGTCGTTGAGCAGACGCGCGCGAGCGGAGTCATCGTAGCGGGCGACGCGCTGGCCATGACCTGCGGCCCCTGGGTGCGGACCCATCTCGCACCGGTCCCCTGCCTCAGCCCGACCTTCTTTCGCGAGCGCGGTATTCCGGCGGCATGCCAGGGCGACGTTGACGCGCTGGCGACGATGGTAGCGCTCAAGCGAGTGGGCGCTTCCCCGGCCTTTATGGGCGGTGCTACGGCGAAGGCGGACACGTTGTCCCTGAGCCACTGCGTGCTGAGCCGGACGCTTGCCGGAGGGTCTCCGCGACCCTATCGGCTGACGGGCTTCCATGGCCGAAAGCCCAACCCCACCCTCTGGACGACGGTACCGACGGGCGAACCGGTGACCGCCGCGCGGTTCACCCACAACCTCGATTCGCTGCCGCTCACCGCCGCCGCCGAGACCTACGGCATCCCCGTCGTCCGCCTCGACTAGGGTGCAGGGTCGATCACCGCATCGGGGAGCACGTCCTCGACCCGGCGGATCTGCGGCCAGATCCACACCAGGGCGCTGACAAACACCAGCAGCAGGCCCGAGATCACGTAGATCAGGCCGATGCCTCGCCCCTCCCCGGTGCCCAATAGCCGGCCGGCCACGCTCTGCGCCAGCGCTCCACCAGCCGCCATCCACGGCTCGAAGACGTGGTCTGCCAGCGGCCCGGCAAGCAGAAACGCCAGCGGCATCATCGAGCTCGATATAATGGAGCGCGCCGCGAAAACGCGACCCTGAACGTCCGGCGCGACCTTGGTCTGCCATATCGCCTGGCTGTGACCCGAGGCTAGGGGGATGCAGAAGAGAAAGAGCGCGCTGCCTGCGGCGACGCCCGCCGTCGCCGGCTGCACGCCCATCAGCACGATCCCCACGGCGGACAGCGCGATGAAGCCGACGACTCCCATCACCCGGCGCTCCAGCCCGCCCCAGGCGCTGATCGCGACGCTGCCCACGAGCATACCGACACCCGCGGCGGTCTGCACGATGCCCAACGCGGCCGGCGTGCCGAAGGAGAGCACCAACGGCCCCATCAACACGTTGGAGAAGTTGATCAGGAAGTTGACGAGCGCGAAGTAGAAGAGCAGGCCGAGCAGGCCGGGTCGCGCGGCCACATAGCGCCACCCCAGGGCGATATCGCGCCACACGACCCCACCTCGCCTCCCCTTGTCCTCATCGGCCAGCTCGGGCTGCGGGATCTTGACCCACAGCAGGGTCCCAATGGCGAAGAAATAGGACGCGAAGTCGATCGCGATGACGCCGCGGAGGCCCACGAGACCCAGGAGGCTCCCGGCCAACAGTGGCGCGATCAGCATCTCCATAGACCGGGCCATCTGGACGAGGCCGTTGGCCCGCGCGAGGTCTTTCTTTGGGACGAGCATGGCGACCGAGGCGGTGTACGCGGGATCCTGAAACGCCGCAAAGGACGCGCTCAGGGCCGCGATCACGTAGACGTGCCAGACCTCAAGCCTGCCCAGCGCCACCAGCACGACGGCGCCCAGGGTGACAAGCGCGTCGCCGCTGTCGCCTAACACCATCTGCCAGCGCCGGTTCCAGCGATCGGCGAGTGAGCCCGCCAGCGGCGCCAGCAGGATGCGCGGCAGGCTGCCGAAGAGCACGGTCAGGGCGAACGGCGTCGCCAGTCCCGTCTCCTCGAACATCCAGACGCCCAGGGCGAAGCTCGTAAGCCCCGATCCGATGAGCGAGATGAGTTGGCCGAGCCAGACGATCAGAAAGGTCCGCATCCCCCGTGGCGCTGCAGCGTCCCGGGACGTCGACGGCGCGCTCATCGGGCCGCCTCCTCGTCCGAGGGCGCGGGGTAATCGAAGCGCGGATAGACGGCGACGGTGACGGCGTAGGGATGCGACGCATCATCCGCGGCCTCGTCCTCTCCCGCCGCGCCGCCGTGGGTGACCGACGCCGCCTCGAAGGCCTCCAGCAATGCCTGAGCCTGCCGGTACAGCGCCTCGACCTCCGATTCTGGGATCCGGTACACCTGGCGCGTAACCAAGACGCGCCGTGGGTGCTCAGGGGCGCCTTGAGCGAGAGCGTACGCGCGCGCGTCCAGGCTGCGCAGCAGATCCTCCCGCGTGACATCCAGCGTCGTCACGGCCATCGAGGTGAGCGATTCCTTGCCCTCCTGGGTGTCGAAGTGGAGAAGCGACGGCGCGACGTCGATCTCCCATGCCGTCGCGCGGTAGACCTTCTCCACGAGGTTGCTGACCAGGCGCTGCTCCACCACCTGAATCAGCCCATGCTCCTCCAGCAGGTTGACGTGGTAGTAGAGCCGGGCGGGCGTGAGCCCGAGGTTTGCGGCGACCTGCTTGACGGTCAGCGGCTCGTCAATCAGCTGCTCGACGATCTGGAGCCGTAGTGGATCCGCAATCGTCTTGAGGGTCTCGAGATCGTCGATCATGAAGACGTCCGCAAGCCCGCCACCGTTCCGCTCCTGTGCTTCGTCGTCTGGTAGGTTTTCTCGCATCGCACAACTCCTGTCTATCGTTAGAAATTATTTAAGCGCTCGCCACAATTGTACAGGTCTGTGGAGCGCTTGTCAAGCCCCCACCCGATGACAGATGCGCAGAGGCGAAAGGTGAAAGGCGCTTGCCTCCTGCGCCGGCTTGAACTTTCGCCACTCCCGTGTAGCATACGGCGCAGGACGCGCTACGGCGCAGGACGCGCTACGGCGCAGGATGCGCTACGGCGCACACCGCACCACGGTGCAGGATGCACGTGCGGCGCACGAGCGCTTGGAGGATCATGGACTGGCAACTGAGGCCCTACATCGCGGTCTTGGCCACGTCGGCGGCGCTCTCCACCATCGTCGCAGGCCTGGTATTTCGCCACCGGCAGCGCGCCGGCGCCACCTATCTGGGGCTCGCTATGCTGGCCACCGCGGAGTGGTCCCTCGCCTATATCATGGAGGCCAACGGCGCCACGATTCCGGTGAAGGTCTTCTGGTCCAAGATCGCCTACCTTGGCACGCACGCCATCGCGCCACTCCTCCTCTGCTTCGCCGTCAGGTTTACCGACCGCGACCGCTGGTTCACGCGCCCGATACGCGTCGTCGAGAGCATCGACGATGGCGTCATTGTCATCGACGTCCGAGGGCGGATTGTCGACGCAAACCCGGCCGCGCGGCAGTTCGTCGGCCGCGCGGATCTTGTCGGAGAGGACGCCATCACCGCTTTCAATCGACAACATCTCCCACCAGCTGCGCACACCGGTCACGACACTGCGGCTCTATGCGCACCTTCTCGCCCAGACAAAGCTGGACCCACGCGCCCAAGAGGCCCTGGGAGTGATCAATGATCAGGTCGCCTGGCTCGACCACCTCATCCAGGACATCCTGGCGATGACGTCGCTGGACAGCGGCCAGATGCTCGACTCGCAGACGCCCATCGCATTACCCACGGTGATGGATCATCTAATGGCCCGGTATGAGAGCGTCGCCGAGACCCGCGGCCTGACGCTCGCGCTGGAGGAGCTCCCCGTGGCCCCTCCGGTAGTGATCGGCGACCAGGCCCGGCTGATTCGGGCATTGAGCGAGATTGTGGACAACGCCGTCCAGTTCACGCCGCCCGGCGGTACGGTGACCCTCCGCGTCAGCCATACAGAGGGGCCAAACCACCCGTGGGTGACCATCGCCGTGGCGGACGAGGGGCCGGGCATCCCCCCGGAGGAGCAGAGCCGGGTCTTTGACCGATTTTTCCGCGGTAGCATCGCCGAATCCGGTCATATCCCCGGCACCGGGGTCGGCCTGAACATCGCCCAGGCGATTGTGGAAGCACACGGCGGGCGCATCGCACTGAGCAGCAGCCCGGCGGGCACCACCTTCACGGTGTGGCTCCCGGCGAGGGCGCCCGACGAACCCGCACCACAGGAGGCATCCCATGCACGTACGACCTAGCCGACCCGCGGATACAGAGGCGCTTCTGCCCCTTATCGCGGGGTTTCGCGTGGCCCTCGCCGCGCTAAAGGATCGCGAGAGAGAGCCGGATCTTGAGGCCGCCCGCGAGGAGCTGGCGTCTTACGAGCAAGCGGGGCACCCCATCTTCGTCGCGGAGCACGACGGAAGGCTCGTCGGCTACATCGTCTGCCGCGTGGCGGACGATGTGGTGTGGGCGGAGTCGCTCTACGTCGCACCCGCCTACCGGCGCCGCGGCATCGCCTCGGCGCTTTACGCCAGGGCCGAGGCCCTCGCCGAGGAGCTGAGTGGTGAGACGCTCTATAACTGGGTCCACCCGAACAACGACGCCATCATCGCCTTCCTCAAAGGGCGCGGCTACACCGTGCTCAACCTCGTCGAGATTCGACGGCCCCGCTCGGGCGAGGAGCCGTCGGGCACCGTGTGCGTGGGCGACCACGTCTTCGACTACTGATCCGCCGCTCGCTCAGCGGGCGGCCCTCTGTCGGACGGTCGCCATCTCAACATGGTCAGAGGTCGTGTTACAATAGGGGCCATGTCGAGTCCGGAAAAGAGAAGAAGATGGGAGGCCATACTGTGAGATCAAGGATAGACCACGAATACCGGCGTTCATTCCGCCGCACTGCGCTCCAACTGCTGCTCATGCTAACGGCAGCGCTGGCTGTGGTCATGGGATGCACAGCGAGTCCAGACCCGGCTCCCACCAACGCAGACACGCCCTCGCCGCCCGAGGCGACGGCGGCCAACCCGACATCCCCCGAGGATCTGGTCGCCGACGTGATCTCCGTCGACGTCTCCGGCAGCGCCGGTGCCTACGACTTTGCCGTCAAGGTGGAGAGCCCCGACAGGAGCTGTGCCCAATACGCGGATTGGTGGGAGGTCATCAGCGAGAAGGGCGAGCTCCTCTACCGTCGGGTGATGCTCCACGACCACGCGAACGAGCAACCCTTCACCCGCTCGGGCGGACCCGTTGAGATCGACGCCGGCACCGTTGTGATCGTCCGCGCCCACATGCACCCCACCGGCTATGGCGGTCAGGTCATGCGGGGGTCGGTGGAGGAGGGCTTCGTCGAAGAGGCAGGCAACGCAGAGTTCGCGAACGGCCTGGAGGACGTCGACCCCCTCCCCATAGGCTGCGCCTTCTGACCCTCCGGAAAG
>JBNGCP010000097.1:0-12308 GCA_049974845.1 Anaerolineae bacterium
CGGTGCCCGACGACGCCTTCGAGGGCGCGCCCTACTACCGGCAGCGCATCGCCGATCCGTCGCGGACGCCGGAGAACTTCACGGTGCGCGTCGGCGAGACCTGGGTCGCGACGCTGGCGACCAAGGAGTATGGCTTCATCAGCTTCATCCAGGGCTTCCGCGCGGACCTGCCGCCGTTTCTGCGCCCCCTCTTCCCCTACCGGCTCGCCTGGGCGCTGCTGATGGGTTCGACGGAGAACTACCTCGGCGGCCTGGCCCACGAGGCCTTCCACGCCTACCAGGGCACGGTGGCGCCGGATCGGTTGGCCGAGGCGGAGTCCGTCGCCGGGCTCGAGGGGCGCTACCGGTGGGAGCTGGCAGAGGATGCGTGGAGGGCGGAGCTCGACGCGTTGCACGCCGCCGCAAAGGCCGCCGCCGATGCCGACACCCCCGAGGCGGAGGTCGCCGCGCTGGCCCGCGCGTTCCTCGACGCGCGCGAGACGCGCCGCGCGGCGCAGGGCCTCGGTGAGGAGGTCGCGGACTACGAGCGCCGGCGCGAGTGGCTGGAGGGCCTGGCCAAGGTCGCCGAGCTGACCATCGCGCTAGCGGCGCAGGAGGCCGTCGAGGCCGGGACCTACACGCCGGTGGCGGCGGTCGAGGACGACCCCGAGTTCAAGGGCTACCGCACGCGTCGCCGCTTCTGGTCGGGTCAGCTCGACGAGGTCAAGCGCATGGCGGGGCGCAGCGGCGAGACCCGCTTCTACTACACGGGCTTCGCCCAGGGCCTCATCCTCGACCGCCTGCAGCCCGGCTGGAAGGCCGCGGCGCTGGACGAGGGCGTGTGGTTGGAGGGGTTGGTGGCGGGGGCGGTGAAGTGATGCTGGGTCGCGATGGCTTAGGCGACGCAGACCCCTAGAAGCTACGAACACGCGCCTCGCCGGGCATAGTGACCCGGCGAGGCGCCGCCACTCTAGGAAGAAGGTTGTGCCGTTACTTACAACACGCCGCCCTGGTTGCTACTGGATCAACTGGATAGTTCTTGGATCGGTTTCCCTGGGAGGATTTCCAGTGCCCGGCTCGAACGCGATGCAGCTGTCGGCATACCCCGGCATAGGTCTGCCCTGAAGCTCTTCGACCCAGTAATCGTCCGGATACGTCTCGCACATCTTTTGAACGATCGCGACAGGAATGTCTGTGGTCTGCCCAGGCGGGATATCCGTACATGCAAAATCCGCTTCGTAGAAACCTATGACCTTTATGCATCCAAAGGCCGAGACATGGTAGAAGGCATTGTTCTGCGGTGTGCCGCAGCTGTACCACCTATCCTCATCTGGATCAAGTTCCTCGGTACACGTTCGATCGAAGAGCACAAGATTGTAGATCTTGTCGCACTGGGTGTTGATCACAGAGCCAAGCGGGTTGGTCTGGCCACCGGACTCTGTATACAGGCAATCGCCAGGGTTAACAGGGCCTGGATGACCGTTAGCAAGCCAGCACTGCACATTCGGCACACCGCAGCTCTCATTTTTGCACACATCGGGGTAGGGTTCGAGCGGGACCTGAAGATCCAGCCAGCCTCTGTTGGCGCTGTCCAGGTGCTGGACCTTCGTCACATCGGGCAATCCCAAGGGAGTCCCCCCATCATCGGTGCACTCGCCGTATACGTTGGGCTTTGTGTGGAGCTGTGTCCGCGGGATGTCACAATCCTCCGTAGTGATAAGGCCGCTATCGACGTAGGCGTAGAAGTACCCCCCGCAGGGAATCGTGTCGGTGTCCATGTAAACGCTCTCCTTCACAGCTAGCGGCCAGATATTGCCCCCGGCTGCCGGAGCCTGACACATCGCCGACGCTATCGCGGAGACATCTGCCGTAGGGAAACCAATGACGCGGGCGAAGAACGTGTCTGTCGTCTCCGTCGCGACTACGGTTACCGTTAGGTCATCTGGGAAGGACACGTCGACGCCAACCGCGCCGTTCTTCTGGGCATAGATCTCGGCTTGGTCCTCAGCTTCGTCCTGCGCAGCGCTGGCAGTCGCGAATTCCTCAAAGCACAATACTCGCGCGCCCGCCAGGGCCCCAGAATCCGCGGCGCTCTGCATCCGACGTCGCTCGGCATAGAGGTGACCACCATCCACCGCCAAGGCCACGATCGCTACCAGGGCCAGCAAGCCCAGGGCGACCATCACCAACACCTGTCCCTTCTGACTACGCCTATCCAACTGAAGCATGTCTCCCTCCTCCCATAGCCTCCGCTTCATCTGCCGCGATCGCTAGTCGAGAATACCGTATATGACCATAGCACTGCGGCTTCGCATCGGGATCTCTTCAAGACCTACCAGACCTGTAAATATCGTTGTCATACTGTATTCGACGGTGACGGTGATGGGCTTCGTTACTTCACGGTCGCCCGGACTCGGCTCGATCGTGATCTTCGCCACGGACTCTTCGCTGAGGTCGACGCCACTATTCAACGCCTCTCGGAGGACCGAGCCCTCGATATACGTCATGTCGTTCTCGTGCGTGTGTTCCGGCATCCACGCACCCACGCGCGCGCCTTCGCGGGCGGCGTTGGTAATGACGATGTAGCTGTTGAACGCCCGCCCGAAGTCGGCGACCGCAGCGACGAGGAGCAGGAGCAGGGGAAGGACCAGCGCCATCTCCACCAGGCTCTGGCCCCGCTGCTTGCGGCAGCGGCGTTTTGATACGTTCACCTTCGTTGGGTATTCGGTCATGGTCCCTCCTTCAATCCACCCCGCCATCACTCCAACACCGTCTTCCCGTCGATCAGCCGCTCGCGGACGAAGTTGCCCTCCGGCAGGATGCGGAAGTGGCGCGCGTCGAGGGCGTACTCCATGTCGACGGCGGCGCGGCCCGCCCGGTTCTTCTCCACCGTCAACACCAGCCAGTTGCGCATCGCCTCGGCGTCGGAGAGGTTGTAGATGAGGTGCTCGCGGCTCACGATATCATATTTGTTGTTGAGCACCAGCCCGACGTCCGTCTCGTACTGGAGCGCCGAGCTGCCCCGCAGGTCCGAGAGCCGCATCCGCTGGCCCCGCAGCCCCTGCCGGTCCGCAGCGGCGATGGCGATCACCTGGATGCCCTTCGCCAAGGCCAGCTCCTTGAGCCCGTGGGTCAGGAAGGTCGTGACCTCCGCCTCATCGTCCCGGATCTCCCGCCGAACCGGTACCTTCTGCAGATAGTCGACGACCAGCAGCAGCTGGCTGGTGTTGTCCGTCAGCAGGTCCTCCACCCAGCGCTCGATCTCGACGAGGTCCGTGTGGGCGCCGCTGGCCCGCGCCAACACCAAACGGTCGGCGTAGCCATCGATCGCCTCCATCAGGCCGGCGTAGCGGTGGTCGCGCCGCAGCGTCGAGATCAGGCCGCTGGCCTCGATGGGGCTGAAGGTCAGTTGCGACAGCTTGCGCAGCGTCAGCGAGTCCTTGCCGTTGCCCTGATCGGCGCTCTCCAGACAGATCAGGCGCGAGAGCAGATGGGTGCGATCGTGCTCGTAGCAGACGTAGAGCGCCTTGACGTCCTCCTGGTCGCGCGCCACGTTCCGCGCGATCTGCAGGCCCAGGATCGTCTTGCCGACGCCGTAGGGCCCCCCAAGCACCATCAGCTCGCCGGGGCGCAGCCCGCCGTTGAGGATCTCATCCAGCGGCATGAAGCCCGTCGGCATCGGGCGAAACGCCGCCAGGGTGCCGTCGGCCGCCATCTCCTCGAACTCCGCCATCACCTGACCGACGGATGCGGGTCCCGGTGCCTCCCTAAGCCAGGTCTGCTGTGCCTCCATAGGTACCTCCACTCTTTGCTTCGCGCTGCCTTCCAATCCTAGCGCGCGCGCCGCAGGTACTCCTTCGTCGGGTTGAAGATGGTCGGCGACAGCTCGATGCCCGCCGTCTCGACCTTCTTCATGAACTTCGGACGCACGCCCAGGGCGGTGAAATAGCCCTCGACGCGCCCGTTGCGAATGCCCGTCTGCTGGAAGGCGAAGATGTCCTGCATCACGATCACCTGGCCCTCCATGCCCTGCACCTCGGTGATCTGCGTGACCTTGCGCGTGCCGTCCGCCAAACGGTCGAGGTGCACCACCAGGTCGAAGGCCGACGCGATCTGCTCGCGGACCGCCTGCAACGGCAGCTCCATCCCCGCCATCAGCGCCATCGTCGCGACGCGGGCGAGCGTGTCGCGCGGCGAGTTGGAGTGCGCCGTGGTCAGCGAGCCATCGTGGCCCGTGTTCATCGCCTGGAGCATGTCCAGCGCCTCGCCGCCGCGCACCTCGCCCACCACAATCCGATCGGGGCGCATACGCAGCGCGTTGATGACGAGCTGGCGGATGGTGACCTGCCCCTTGCCCTCGACGTTGGGCGGGCGCGACTCCAGCCGCACCACGTGGCGCTGCTGCAGCTGCAGCTCGGCCGAGTCCTCGATGGTCACGATGCGCTCGGTGTTCGGCAGGAAGTTGGAGAGCGCGTTGAGCAGCGTCGTCTTGCCGGTGGAGGTACCGCCGGAGATCACGATGTTCAGCCGGGCCTCGACACAGGCCTTGAGGAAGTCGACCATCTCCAGCGACAGCGTATCCAGCCGCACCAGGTCCTCGATGTCGAAGGCCTGGCGGCTGAACTTGCGGATGCTGATCGAGGGGCCGTCGATCGCCAGCGGCGGGATGATGATGTTGACGCGCGAGCCGTCGGGCAGGCGCGCGTCGACCATCGGGCTGCTCTCGTCGATGCGCCGACCCAGCGGCGCCACGATCCGGTCGATGACGTGCATCACCTCGGCAGTGTCTCGGAACCGGATGTCGGTCTCCTCGAGGATGCCGCTGCGCTCAACGAAGACCTGATCGGCGCCGTTGACCAGGATCTCCGTCACCGTCTCGTCCCGGAGCAACGGCTCGATCGGGCCATAGCCCAAGACGTCGGCGACGATCTGCTCGAAGAGCGCGTTGTGGTCGGAGCGGCTCATCGGCAGGCGCTCCTCCTGCAGCGTCTCGACGAAGATCTGCTCCAGCGCGCGGCGCACGGCCTGGGTGTCGTTGGTGTCCAGCTCGGGGCTCAACTCCGAGAGGAGCCTCCGCTGCACGCGCTCGCGGATGCGCTGGTACGATTGCTGCTGGGCCGACGGCGCCGTCCCGTTACCGCCAGGCACGCCAGTGCGCGCTTGCGTTGGGGTCTCGGCGTATCCATTGTTTCGTCTTCGCATTTCTATACTCCTAACGTTCGCTATATGAGCGATGCTGCGCGGTGACTACTTGATCCAGACGGGATCGTATTCATCCCATTCGCTATTGCTGATGTTGACGACCTCGCTGCCGTCGTCGTTCATAATGTAGATCTGTAGCAGGCCCGATCGGTTCGAGTGGAAGACCAACTGATCGCTCTCCGGCGACCAGGACGGGTGCCGGTCCCACTCCCACGGGTTGGGCGTCAGCGGCTGCGGGTTGCTGCCGTCGGCGTTGATCACCCAGACGTCATCACTCTCAACCGCCGGGGATACGAAGGCGATGCGCGTCCCGTCCGGCGACCAGACCGGGTCGAAGCAATCCGCATCAAGGTTCGTGAGCTGAACGAACCACTGGTTGCCCGTCCGCTCGGCCATCGGGATCGTCACGAAGACCTGCTGCCGGGGATCAGCCGGCGAGACCGCCTGTGTGAAGGCAAAGCGATCACCCTCCGGCGCATAGCGCTCCTGATCCTCCAGATCCTCAAACTGATCGAGCAGCACGGTCGTACGGCCAAGGCGGATGCGGTTGGTGCCGTCGGGGTTCATCAGCCAGATGTCGCCGCGGTTCGGATAATCGGCCTTGAAGGCGATCCTGCCGATGTAGGCCGCAAGCGGTCGCGGCGTGGCCGGCGGCCCGGCGAACTCCGGTCGCGGCGTCGGCGTGGGCGTCGGCGTGGGCGTTGGCGTCAGGAAGGGCCGCACGTAGAAGAGGCGCCCCTCGGCGAAGGACGTGTCCTCGACCGGCAGCTCCGTCGCCTTCCGGTACTGCTCGTAGGCCAAGAAGCTGTCTCCCGCGGCCCGATACTGGTCGCCGCTGCGCACGTAGGCCTCATAGAGGAGCGTGAGCACCGTGTCGCCGAGGTAGTCGGGGCGCGTGTCATAGACGATGCGCAGCGCGTTGGCGGCGTCGGTCCAGCGCTCCTCATAGTAGGCGGTCTGGCCCTCGAGGAAGAGCTTGAGCAACTGCCGCTCCCGGCTCGCCTCCTGGCTCGTCGGGCGCAGCGCCAGCGCCTGCGTGTAATAGTTGAAGGCCTGCGTCAGCTCCTCCAGCCGAGGCGGCTCCTGCTCGACGATCGCATCACCCTGCGCCATATAGAGCTCGTAGAGGCGGCTCTCGACGAGCTTCTGCTCGTAGGTGACGTTGCGGTCGCGCACCTCCTTATAGAGTGCGATGGCCTCCTCGGCGTTCCCGGCCTCGTAGGCCGCGTTGGCCTCGGCAAAGAGCGTCTCGAAGGACTGCTCCCGCTCGATGGCGGCCATCCGCTGCTCGATGTCGCGGAATCCCGGCCGGAGCTCGGCGAGCTCCCGGTAGGTCGCGAGCGCGGCCTCGTCGTCGCCCGCTTCGTCCAGCGCGACGGCCTCCTGATAGAGCGCGTCGATGCGCTGCTCGCGCTCAATTTGCTCCAACGCGGCCTGTGCCACCTCGTTGTCGGGGTCCGCCGCCAGGATCTGGTTGAAGCGCGTCTCGGCCTCCTCCAGCTGGCCCCCCGCCAGGAAGGCCTGCGCCTCGGTCATCAGCTGCTCCATGCGCTGGGTCTCGCGCGCCTCCTCGATCATCGGCTGGACCCGCTCCACCAGCAGGCGTCCGCCGGTGTAGACCAGGTAGCCGATCAACGCGATGGCGACGATGCGCAACAGGATGGGCCAGATCCGCACGGTGATGGCCCGCCCGCGGATGCGCCGTCCTGCGTCAATACTGGCCCGCAGCCGGGCCTGCTCCAGCGCCTGCTCCACAGCCTCGCTGTCGGGATATCTGTCCTCCAGCGCCTCGAAGGCCTCGATGGCCTCCTCCCATTGGCCCTGCTGGAGGTGGGTCATCCCCTCCTTGTAGAGGGGATCCTCACGTCCAGAGGGCATTGCGTCTGCATAGGTCGTCACAGTATCAGCCTCCTCGCCGCGCGCCTCTACAGGCCGCCCAGCGCCTCAAAAATCCGCGGGACACCCGGCCCCAGCAGCACCACGAGGAGGGCCGGAAAGATGAAGAAGACCAGGACGAAGATCATCTTGATGCTCGCCTGTCGCGCCAGCTCCTCCGCGCGCTGGCGTCGTCGCACGCGCACCTGCGCCGCCTGCGTGTGAAGGGTGTGGGCGATGCTGACGCCCAGCTCGCTCGACTGGATCAGGACGCCGACGAAGGTCTGCAAGTCGTCGACGCCGGTCCGATTCGCCATCCGCTGCAGGGCCAGGTTGCGGGGGGTGCCCACCCGGATCTCCATCACGACCCGGTTGAACTCCTCGGTGAGCGCGTTGTCCCACCGCTCGCAGACGCGGACCATCGCGGTGTCCAGCGCCAGCCCCGCATCGACGCTCACGCTGAGCAGGTCGAGCGCGTCGGGGAAGGCGCGCATGATCTCGTGCTTCCGCTGGTTGACCTTCGTGCGCAGCCAGACCCGCGGGAGCAGGAACCCGATGAGAACCAGCAGCGCGCCGTTGCGGATCGCGATCAGCGTCGGCGTGGTCGCCAATTGGCCCAGAAGCCGCAGCGCCAGGACGTAGAGGCCCCCAAAGGCCACGCCCGCCAGGATCTGAAGTCCGAATATATCGGCGGCGGTCAGGCCGGCCGGCGACCCGGCCTCCATCAGCATCCGTTGCACCCGCGCCACGTCGCGCATCGGGGTGAGGTTTGCCAACAACTGCAGGATCTGGCGAAAGAAGGGGATCAGGGCGCGCCTCAAGAACGAACGCGACATCTCCGTCTCCTCGATGATGTCGCGGCCCCGCAGGTAGCCCTCCAGCCGGCCCTCCGCAGTGGCCCGCTCGCTCGAGGGGGCCAACGCCAGCCAGACGAAGGCCATCGCCAGCCCCGTCAGCACCGCGAAGGTCAGGGGCGACGAGAGCATCTCCATCCGGATCAGCGTGTCGAGCACGGCCTCGATCTGGTCCATGGTGATCATCACTACACCTCGATGTCCACAATCCGACGGATAAAGAGAAAACCAAGGATCTGCAGCCCCACCGCCGCGATGGGCAACACGCGCACCCACCCCGGCTGGAAGAGGTCCATGATGTACTCGGGGTTCACAAAGAAGACGAGCAGACCGGTCGCGACGGGCAGGGCTCCCAACACGTAGCCCGTGAAACGCTGCTGCGCCGTCAACACCCGGATCTCGTTCAGCATATAGAGGCGATCCCGCACCGTGTCGCTGATGATCTCCAGCGTCTCGGCGAGATTGCCGCCCGTCTCGTAGTGCACGTTGATGGCGACCACGACGAGGTTGAAGTCCTCGGAGCCGAGGCGCGCCACCGCGTCGTTGAGCGCCTGCTGCAGTGGGATGCCCAGGTTGACGGCCCGGACCACCTTGCCCATCTCTGTGGCCGCCGGATCGCCCAGGCGATCGACCACCAGATCCAGCGCCTGGTTCAGGCCGTACCCCGCCCGTAGGCCGCCGATGATCAGCGTCAGCATGTCGGGCAGTTGTTGCGTGAACTGCCGCAGCCGGCGCCGCTGCCGGATTCGCAGATAGAGGAAGGGCACGAGCGCCAGGGGCACGGCAAGCGCCAGCCCCAACAGCGCGTTGAACCGCAGCGTGCCGATGACGAAGCCGGCGATGGCCAACGCCAACACAATCGTCAGGAACTCGGCAGCCGTCATCGGCACGTCGGCCTGGGTGAGGGTCAGGGCCAGATTCGGTCCCAAGCCAAAGCCCGCCAGGAAGCGCTTGAACCACGAGCGAGTGTACCGGTTCTTGACGTCCCCAACGGGCGTGAGCTGCAGTTCTCCCGCCGAGAGGCCATACTCCTCCAGGCGCTCCTCGACCTCATCGCCCCTCTGCAAGAAAAGCCAGAGGGCCATGAAGATCAACAGAACCGCAATTCCGGATAGAACGGCGACGATCAGGGGTGCACCACCAGGCATCGGTCACTTACCTCCGCGCTCGTACCTCTAGCTGCTGTCCGACTCCGACCCGGCGAAGAGGCGCCCAAAGAGGCCCGAGCTCGACGCTTCGCCTTCTTCAACGTCCCTTGCGTTCCTCGCGCCTCTTGTCTCCCTGCGCCGGCCCTCCTCGCTCAGCCGCTGACCGATCTTGCGGATGGCCCGCGCGACGGCGCTGCGGCGGTGGGAGAGCACCAGGGGGACGCCCCGGTTGATCGAGTAGGTCACCATCGGCTGGTCGTCGGGCACCTCAAACCCAATGGGCACCCTGAGCCGGCTCTCAATATCCTGCCGGCTGACGCCGCCACGGATCGTCGAGCGGTTGAGCACCAGCCACGTCTTCTCCGGCGGGTAGCCCTCCTCAATAAAGTGCTGCAACATCAGGCGGGTGTTGCGCAGCCCCACCATCTCCGGCAACACCGTCATAATGATGCGATCGGCGCCGTCCAAAAAGGCGAACGCCGTCTCGTCCATCGGCAACCCGAGGTCGACGATGACCCAGGGGAACATGCGCTTCAACATCACCAGGATGTGCTGGACCTGCGGCAGCGTCAGCGGCGACGTGAGGTCCGCTGGCGGCGGCGCCAGGAGCACCTTGAGGCCCGACGCGTGCTCGGCCAACACGCTCTCGATCAGCATGTTGTCAAGCCGCGACAGCCGCGGCAGCAGATCGCTGATGTTACTCTGCAGATCGAGGTTGAGGGCGACATCCAGCGCCGGCGCGGCGTAGTCGGCATCGACCAGCACCACCGGTTGCTCGTCCAACTGATGCAGGCTGATCGCCGTGTTGGCCGCCAAGGTGGTGCGTCCTGTCCCGCCCTTCGGCGCGCAGAAGACGACGATGCGCCCATTGACGCCCTCGACGGTGCCCGGCTCCACCCGCGGCATCCGCTGCACCGCCAGAACCTGATTTAGCGTCACCACCAGCTCGTCGGCCTGAAGGGGCTTGGTGATAAAGCTGCGGGCGCCGACCAGCACGGCCTGGCTGGCCTCGCTGGCGCGCTGCGTCGCGACCAGGAAGAGGATGACGGCGTTCGACACCGTCGAGGCGAGCTTCCGAATGATGGGGATCGGATCGACCCCGTCGAGCTCGTCATCGACCAGAATGACCTGAGGCAGCAGATCCTGCGCCCGCACGAACGCCAGGTGTGGCTGTGAGACCCAATGCAGACGGTAGGGCCGTGACAGCCTGCCCCTCAGCGCCTGGTCGACCTCCGCGTGGATCGACTCCTGGGTGGAGATCAGCAGGATCTGAAGTGTGTGTCCTTGCATAACGTTTTCCAACAATAGCCTCCTATATCACATCACGGTAACCAATTGATGACGCCACCGCAAGAACTAAAAAGCCTCACGCCAAGGCGCAAAGACGCCAAGAGATCCCAAGCATAGCTGATTCTATGGATGTTCATTCTCTATGCTATCTAAGACTATCTCAAAAGGACCTTTGCGACTTCGCGCCTTTGCGTGAGATCCTAGCCTCTTTCTAGGGAAGTCATTCATGGGTTACGGCACCCTCTAGGGCAGGCCCTCGGTTGGTGCGATGTAGCCGTTGATCACGTAATCGAGGTCGACAGGCTCGACGCTGAACTCACCCTCAGCACCGGGCGCCCGCAGGACCAGGTCGACCGTCGCGCCCACGTCCTTCATATACTTGAGCACCAGGGCGTCCTGTGGGTTGATCGCCAGCAAGAGCGCGCGGGGGCTTCCGGTCTCCTCCCCCTCCTCATTGACCTGGCGCACCAGCGCGGCGATGGTCACGTTCTGCATCAGGTTGAAGGTGACCGGCTCGGTCTCCTCCCCCTCTTCCCCCTCGGCCTGCACCGTGGTGCCGCTGGGCGTGACCGGCAGCGCGCCGACCTCCCGATCGACGGGCAGCTCATAGGTGAAGAGGAAGTCGACGCGATCGCCGGCCTTCAGCATGTTGACCTGGCTCAGCAGGTCGCCCGCCGGGAAGGCCATCAGCACCTCGTCCTCGGCCATCACCAGCGCCAGCCGCCCGTTCGGCGCCTGGACGTTGGGGTCGAGCAGCCGCTCGCTGAGCACCACCTCGCCGGCATAGAGCTCGACGAGGGTGAGCTTACCCACAACCTCCTCGACGTCGCGGACCGCGTTCTCGGGCACCGTGTCGACGGAGACCTCCACGAGCTCGACGTCCTCCTCGGTCAGCAGGGCGCGCGCCTCGACCCGCCGCGTTGCCACGACGACGCTCTCCTCGGGTTGCAGGAGCGGCGCCCCACCAGCCTCCTCGGCCGTCGCCCGCGAGAGCGCAATAAAGGCGACCCCGCCCGCCAGCGCCGCCACCACCAGACCGGCAATCAGCCACAAGAATCCACGTAATCGTCCCATTCTCCTGAGCCTCCTTGGGCCTGCTACCTCAATAAGTCCATTGCCAGATAATCACGGACACACGGTATACTCATCATAGTCCGCGGGCCGCTCCGTGCGCATCGAACTCATCGTCCTCATCGTGATCTCGCGATCGCCGCCCACCGCCTGGATAATCGGGCCGGTGAGGAGTTCATGGTTGTATGTCACAGTTACGTGTACCGTACTGGAGAGAATGTCTCCAGGAGTAAACGCATACGTGATAGTAAATGTGTCTGTGTCGGTGACCATGGCCGTTGTCCAACGACGGATCTCATCACTATACGCACCGGCATCCTTGTCCGCATAAACGAAGTCGTCAAGCTCATCACAGTCGGGACGCACAACGCCGCGACGCGCAACCTCGCGCCCGACGTTCGCGACGGTGTTGTAGCGAAACACGGCAATGCCAAAATCTATGATCCCGAAGAGCAAGAGGAGAAGCAGGGGCAGCAGCAGGGCAAACTCCACCAGGGTCTGACCCCTTCCCCGCCTTTCGCTAGGTTGGTTCCTCATCATCCCGCCTCCTGGCTATCTACCTATGACTAACGCGCGACCCCACGGACAGGTACGGGTGGAGAGCGCGTCTTCGGCAAAAAAGTCAGGGATTTCCTTGACCTTTGCACATACGGCCGGGGGATGAGGATATCGTTGAGAGATCAGTGACCCCTACCGCACGGATGGACCCGTGTCGCTGTCCATATCTATAGCGAGCACACTGAAAAAGAATAGGGTCAATTATACATGACGACGCCGAAGAGTCAATGCAACGGCGACGGAATTGGCAAGAACATGTTGTCGGGAGGCTAGAAGCGGGAGGCCAGATGTTGGATGCTAGATGTTGGATGTTGGATGTTGGCACGGCGCC
>JBNGCP010000098.1:0-12188 GCA_049974845.1 Anaerolineae bacterium
ATGGCGGAGGGGATGGGCCTGAAAGACAACCTTCTCCGCCATAAGATACTGAATTACTTATGTTATGACTGTGTCTCTAGCATTGCCGCGTCTGAAGCGATTCCTGCTGGCGCGGCGCTACTGGGCCAGCAATGGCAGAGCTCCGGGTCTGGCCAAGGCCGTAGACTACCTGTGACGGTGAAGCCGTAGAGTGTGGCAATCCAATCCTGAGCGCACCAATCACAATGGGACCGTGCGACGTCACCTGTCGGTGCCTTTCGTAATCCGGCGACGTATCCGTGACAGGGTTTCGGGTGTCAGCCCAAGATAGCTCGCGACAAGGTATTGCGGAACCCGCCGCGCCAGCGCCGGGCGTGTTTCGATGAAGCGGCGGTAGCGCTGGTCGGGTGTGAGATTGAGCAGGTTGCCGGATCGGCGCTGCGATCCGACGAGCGCAGTCTCGAGCATCAGACGGCCGAAACGCTCCAGCGCGTGATCCCGGTCATAGGCCCGATACAGCGCGGCATGGGGGGTCAGCAGGACTGAGCTGTCCTCCAGCGCCTCGAAGGTCTGCTCTGCGGGCGCGCGGCTGAGAAAGCTAGCGGCGTCCGTGACGATGCTGCCCTCGTCAAAGAACTGGCCGGTGCGCTCCTCGCCGTCGGCCGCTGCATCGCTAATGTAGTATCGCAGCAGGCCCGCGTGGACGAAGAACAGATCCTCCGCCACGTCGCCAGCGCGAAGGAGCTGAGTGCGCTTGGCGATCCTGCGATGACGCGTCGCGCCAAGCAGCTCCGCCAAGCTCTCGGCGCTCGGGGCGAGAGGTGCGACCGCCCCGAGCAGCAATTGAGAGAAGGCGGCGACGGCGGCCTCTCGCGTCGGCGTCACCTGGTGCTCCGACCGTCCATTTCCTTTCGCCACCATGCCACCGTCTCTGCAATCGCCTCGTCCCAGGTCCGGTCCGCCGGGCCATAGCGCGCGTCGAAGGCCGCATGGTCCACGATAAAATCCTCGTGGAACACATAGCCCATTTCGACCAGTTCTCCCGCTGCCGGCACCACCAAGCCCACGGCTCGCAGCATCAGCGCCAGCGTACGGCGGATGCGCGGCGGCGAAAGCCCCTGGCGCGCGGCGATCCGATCGCACAGTTCCCGAACGGTCAGCGCGGGCAGTGCAGGCACATTTCAGGCCCGGCCCCAAGCCTCCGGGTCGTCGGCAAGCCGGATGAGGGCCGCGGCAAAGTCGGGCAGCCAGGTGAAGCTGTGCCGTGAGTCTGGATCGCCAAACCAGCCCACGGGCTTGCCGGTCAGGACGTGCGGCCAGAACCGTTCGCCTAGGGCCGCGAGCGTCACGCCCGGCCCGACGAAATCGCTCGCCCGTCCGGCTACGGTGCGTGCCCGGCCCGCGGCATGGGCCGCAATGAGATCTTCGGACAGCCGCGCGCGAAGTATGCCCTTTCGGGTCGTAGCGCGCAGAGGCAGTCCTTCGTGCAGCACTCCGGCGACGCCGTAGCCGTAGAGGTTTTCCGCCGCCACGAGCACCGCGCTGGTCCGCGCGGCGGCGGCAAGAGCGTTTGCCTGAAGGCGTGGAAACGCGTCGGCCCAGTGCTGATAAGAAGGGGCTGCGCACTGATAGATCGTCTCCGCGCCATCGCAGGCCGCGATGACCGCGGCCTCGTCGGCAAGGTTCACCCGGACCGGCGTGATCCCCGGCCCGATGTCGCGCCCGTCGCGGGTCAGCACCCGAACCTTTCCACCGGCTTCGGCAATCCGGGCCGCGATGGCGCGACCCAGAGGACCCGCACCCATGATGACGGCGCCGGTCATGCCTGCGGTCCGCGGCGGATGAGCCAGATCGCCAGCGCCAGTGTCCAGAACTGCCAGAGGATGCCCGACAGCGTGAGCATCAGCGGCGACTCGATGCCAATGACCGAGAGCAGCGTCGAGAATAGCAGGATTGCCGACGCCATCCCGGCCCAGCCCAGAAGGGGCGCACCTTTGCGGATCAGCGCGATGCACAAGAGAACCGTCCAGCTTCCCGCGAAAAGGCCTACACCCATCAGCTCGCCCACCCCACCGGCATAGGCGTTGAACGCCTCGTAGACGACGCCGATGGCGGCTTGCTCCGCCTCGGTCGTGGCGGGATCGACCCAAGCCTTGGCAAGGCCCGGCATCAGGAACAGCCAGCGGGTGATGCCGAGCGCCTACGCGAAACCGGCGAGCACGCCCAGGGTGATCGCGAGCGTCGCGAAAGCTCCGGTCAGGCCAAGCGCGTTTCGCAGAAGCACCGCCAGCGGGATAAGGACGACGGCGTGGATCAGGTAGCTGAGATAGCCCGCGAAGACGGCCCCGGATCGGTCGAGGATCATCGGCAGGATTTCGCTTGGCGGCGCGTCCAGCGAGGCCGGCCAGTTGATGGCAGGCGCGAGAATGAAGAACGCGCCCCACATCGTGGCGAATTGCAGGATCAGCAGCGCCGCTGCGGGCTTGATGTGGCCATTGCCGATGAACGGCGCGGGACGGTAGAGGGTTGTATCGGTCATCGACTATTTCTCTTTGGTGGGGGATTCCGAAGGACCGGTGTCGCGACGCAGTGCGTCGGTTCCGTCTCCGGTTCGGTGGGAAATCTCAAAGCGGCGGCAGTCCCGCGGCAGCCCGCGAAAGGGCCGTCAGGGTCAGCGCAGCCCAACCGGCCGCCACTGGCAAGAGGAGTGCGGAAGCGACGGCCGCGGGCAGGATCACCATGAACGCCAACGCGATGAGCGGGAGCGCCTGCATGGCGTGGATGCCGAGGAAATGCGCGATCCGGTAGTCGCCGCCGGACAGCGACCAGCCGGTGAGCGGCATGACGGCGCCTGCGGACGGGCCGACCAGAGGTCCGCCGTTGGCGCCGATGGCACCGCCCGTCTGTGCGCCCAACCACCCCGCGATGATGAGCCCGAGCGCCGCGGCCAGCCGCAAAGGATCGGAGACCGCCGCCTCCCATCCGCCCCGAAGGAGCGAAGCCCCAAGTGCAATGCCAAGGACAATCGAAACCGCGACAAGTATGCCTGCGCCAGCCGCCATGATGGTGCCGCCGATCGCATCGAAAGGCGTCGTATCATTGAAGTGTGACCGCACGCCGCGGGCGGCCTGGATGCTCAGGAAAAGCGCCTCGTAGACGATGACCGCGCCGAAGAAGGCAAGACCGATCCGACCTATTGCACCGGTCTGCCACGCCTCGGGAAGAAGTCGCGCGGCCAGCAGGATGGTCGCGCCGTGCACAGAGAGAGAAAGATGGAACTTCAGCGGCTTGAGCCAAAGTGCCTCGTCCCCGAGAACACGGCGATCGACTATAACCAGGACGAGAGTAGTTGGGATGAGGACCAGGCAAAGAAGTATGGCCCACCTCAGCATCGGCGTATCGCCGGGATGTATCATCATGAACATCGCGTTCCTCGTTCAGGTCCGTCCCGCAGAAAAAGCGCGGGCGCAGGGCATCTGCTGACGAGTATGTCGGAGACCGGGCCACACTCCATTGATCCGGGGTAAGATCGTGGTGCTACATCAAGTCAGTTCGACCGCGTAGCGAAGCATCTCTTTGCGCTGGTGAAAGCTACTAAAAATGCCGGGCATCCCTCTGAGAGGGGATTGCCTCGCGCCCATTGGCCGGCGGCGGACTAGCCGTGCGCATCAACCGATCACGTACCCGGCCGCATTGCACGCCCGCACCACTCCCAAAAGGGCAAGAGCTCGCTCGCGGCCGCAGTCATCGCTGGGATAAGTCCATTGGACATGTCCGCCTCGGTTAGCTGTCGGCCGATGATGATCTGCTTGCGTTTCAGCAGGTCGGCATGAGGGTGATAGGCGGTATAGGGTTTGGGAACACGCTTGAGCATATCGTCGCCGAAAGACATGATCTGCATACCTTCGGACGAGAGACTTTCGATCGCCGCGGCCAGTTTGTCGCCATCCCGGTCCACGGCGGTGCGATACAACCGCACCCCGTCCGCATCGAGCGCATGCAGCCCGGTCATGAGCTCGGCACCTTCGGCCTGGACGTTGAGCAGCCATCCCGGACCCGGCTGCCCACCGCCTTGCCAGTAGCAATGAAGGTAGGTGTTGTAGGGGTTTTTGTCCTTGGAAAAGCGCACATCGCGATAGATGCGGCCCATCTTGCCCTCGTGCCCTTGGCCAGTCAGACGGGACAAGTCGTCAGCAAACAGCTGTGTAAACAGTTTCGCCGGGGCTTCAATCTCGTTCTTGAACACCTGCTTGTGCGCGTCGAACCAGGTACGTTCATTGTTCCGGGCCAAGTCAGCCAGGAACGTCTTGCTGCGGACAATCCAAACCTCGAAACCGTCGCTCATGTGTTCTACTCCGCTGCAAGACGCGGCGGAGGCGCTGCGTCCATGAAGTCTAGTTGCATTTTTCCTGCATCGACTTCGCCTTGGGCCTGTTTTTCGGCCCGCCGCTCTGCCCGCAGGTAGGTCTGATAGAAGACCGGCACGCCGATCAGGGTCAGCACCGTCGCGAAGCCGAGGCCGGCCATGATCGTGACCGCCATCGAGGCGAAGAACACGTCGAACAAAAGCGGCGCCATGCCGAGGATCGTCGTGACCGCTGCCAGCACCACCGGGCTGAGGCGACTGACACAGGCGGTGACGATGGCCTGCGTCTGCGGCAACCCGCCTTCGGATTTCTGCAGGTCGATCTCCTCGACAAGCACGATGGCATTCTTGATGAGCATGCCCGACAAGCTCAGAAGCCCGAGCAAGGCGGTGAAGCTGAACGGAAGGCCAGTGAACAGGAGCCCAAGCGCCACGCCGTTCACCGCCATCGGCACCACGGTCCAGATCACCGCGGTCTGGCGCAGCTTCCCAAACAGCAGCACCGTGATCAGCAGCATGGTGCCGAAGGCGATGGGCATCTGCTTGCCAAGGCTGGCCTGCGCCTCGCCCGCGCTTTCGTGTTCGCCGCCCCATTCCATGCGGTAGCCAGGCGGCAGCTCCAGCGCTTCGATCGCGCCGCGCACCTGCGCGAACGCGGTGGGTGGCATGACGCCCGGAATGGTGAAGGCCTGGACGCTGAGTGTCGGCAACCGGTCGCGGCGCGCGATGACCGTGTCACGGACGATGACATCGAAGCCGTCCACAACCTGGTCGAGCGGAACATAGCCGCCGGTCGCGGGCGCAAAGACGATCTGGTCACGGATGCGGCCGTCCTCGGTCATCTCTCCGCGCGGGGTGCGCACGAGGATCGGGATGTCACGGTCGCCCTCCCGGATGCTTCCGGCGGGCACACCGTCAGTGGCCAAAGCGAGGGCCGTGGCGACATCGGCGCGTGACACGCCAAGCGCTTGCGCCCGGTCCGCCGCGTACAACGGCCGGGTCGTGAATTCCCGCTCGCGCCAGTCGATCCGCTGGGTGTGCAACAGGTCGGAGGCCGTGAGGATCGCAAGCGCTTGGTCGCCCAGATCGCGCAGCACGTCGGGCTCGGGTCCGGACAGGCGCACCTCGACATCGGCCGTCACCGGCGGGCCGTAGATGATCTGCTCTACGCGCGTTTCGGCCCAGGGCAGTGTTTCGGACGCAAAGGCCGCAAGATCGTCGCGCAGCGCCGGTATCGCCTCGAAGCTGTCCGCGCGGATCAGGATCTGACCATAGGACGGGTCGGGCTTGGCGGGTGTATAGGTCAGGATGAAGCGCGTCAGCGCCTGCCCGGCGGTGGTAGTTGTAGCCACTACGTCATCGCGTTCCGCCAGCCAGTCCTCAATCACCTCAAGATCTGCTATCGTTTCATGGATCTGCGTGCCCTGCGCCGCCTTGTAATTGAAATAGAACAGCGGCGTGTTGGCGGGCGGAAAGAATTGCTGTGTCACCATGCTCATCGCGCCGATGCAGGCCACGGTGCCACCCACGAGTGCGATGATGACAAGCCAGCGCACCCGCAAGGCACCGCGCACCACGGCGGCATAGCCGCGAAAGATCGGCCCCGCGTAGGGGTCTTCGCCCTCTGCCAGACCACCAACCTTGAACAGATAATGCGCCAGAAGCGGCGTGACCGTCACCGCCAGAACCCAGGACAACAACAGCGAGATTGTGATGACCGCGAAGAGCGAGAACAGGAATTCGCCAGAGGCGTCGGGCGACAGGCCGATCCCGGCAAATGCCATTGCGCCAATGATGGTGGCGCCCAGCAGCGGCACCTGCGTCTTGCGCGCAGTCTCGGCGGCGGCATCGCTGGCGCGTCTGCCCTTGCGCATCTCGAGTTTCATCCCTTCGGCGACGACGATGGCGTTGTCCACCAGCATGCCCATGGCAATGATCAGCGCACCAAGGCTGATGCGCTCGACCTTGATATCGAAGAGCATCATGAAGAAGAACGTGAAGGTCACGGTCAGAAGCAGGGTCACGCCCACGACCACCGCCGCGCGCCAGCCCATGAACAGCGCCAGCACTGCAATCACAACGCCGACCGACACTGCGAGGCTGACCAGAAAATCGCTGTTTGCAGTGTCGACCACGCGATGCTGTTCATAGATCGGTTCTATCGTCACGCCCACCGGCAGAACGTCCGCAAGGTCCAGGAGCCGCTCTTCGATCCGCGCGCCCACGTCGACGATGTTTTCCGATTGTAGACCCGCGATACCGAGCGTGAACGCCTCGACCCCGTTATGGCGGATAATCTGGCGCGGCTGGTCCACGCGCCCGCGTGTGATGCTTGCGATGTCGATCAGGTTGAAGGTCCGCCCCTCGGCCCCGATGGTCAGCCGCGCGATGTCGAACGTCGCGCTGTCGGGTTGCGGCGCCTCGATCCGGAGGTCACGGCCGGCATCCGCCACCGACCCGGTCGGGTTGATTGCGGAGACTGTGCCGATCGCCCCGAGGATCGCACCGGGTGGAACGCCGATGTTGGCTAGGCTGCGGCTGTCGGGCTCGACAAACACCGCCTCCTCGGGCAACCCAAGTATCTCGGCGTTGGCCACACCCGGCACACTTAGCACTTCGCGGCGTAGGAACTGGGCAACCTCGTGCACCTCCGCATCCGAGAACTCGGGCGCGGTCACAGCGTAATAGACCCCGAAGATGTCGCCGAAATCGTCGTTGATCTGGCTTGGCTGCGCCCCAGCCGGCAAGCGCGGTGCGGCATCGGCCACACGCGTGCGCAACTCGTCCCAAACCTGCGGCAGGCCTGCGCCGTCATAGGTGGGCTTGATCTCGACCTCGATCACCGACAGCCCGGGCGTGTTGCGCGACGTGATGTAATCTACCGCACCCATGCGCTGGATATCGCCCTCCAGTACCTCCGACACTTCCGATGCGACCTCGTCTGCTGTGGCCCCGGGATAAGGCGTGATGACCAGCGCGGTCTTGAGCGTGAACGTCGGATCTTCCAGCTTGCCGACCGACAGGTAGCCGAAGGCTCCGCCGAACAGGCAGAACAGGATCAGGATCCACGTGTAGAGGGGCCGTTCGATCGCCGCGCGTGCAATGGACATCGTTCAATCCTCCGACGTCGTGAGGCCGGTGAACCGGCGGACGATCTGGCCCTCGCGCAATAGATGCGCACCGGCAGTGACGATTTCGGTGCCGGCAGCCAGGCCTTCGACGGTGAAACCCGACCCCGCACCGACGACAACGGTGACAGGGTGACGACGCAGGACGAAGGTTTCCCCTTCGGCCGCAAGCGCCAGCACCGCGGCCTCGCGGTCGCTTCCGGCCAGCAGTGCGGAGGCTGGCACCTCGAGACCGTGCGTTGATGTGGGAATGGCAGCCCGAATGGTTACGGACGCCCCGGGCAGCATCTCCACCCCATCATCCACGAACGCAAGCGTGACGCGGTAGCTTTGCCCGACCCGGTCTGTGTCGGGCTGAAACGCCACGACGCGCAAGGCGGCCTCTCGGCCCTCGGGAAGCTCTGCGGTGAAGACGACGGTGTCCAGCGTGCCGACCTGTTGCAGCATCCTTTCGGGCAGCGCGAATTCCACACGCAGTTCGCTCAGATCGTGAAGTCTCAAGATCGGCTGACCGGGCGACACCGCCGAAAATGCCGGTGTGATCCGCGCCGCGACCAAACCGTCGAACGGCGCGCGCAAGGTCGCATCCGCAAGCGCTGCGCGCGCGTCGCGCAGGGCAACTGCGGCCATGTCGCGCGCCGTCGCGGCGTCTTCGGCGCGCGTGATCGCGCCGACTTGCCGCTCTGCCAGTGTCGCGGCACGGTCGGCCTCGCGCGCCGCCATGGCCAGTGCAAGTTCGGCCCGCTCGACCGCCCGTTCGAAGGGATCCAGATCGAGCGAAGCCAGCAACTCATCGCGCGACACACGCTGCCCCTCTTCGGGCACGAGGAGAACCATCGTGCCCCCAACCTCGAAGGACAAAGCAACCGTCTCACGGGCCCGCACCTGCCCGAAAAACTGCCGGGTCATTGTCGCGGTCGGCGCATCGACAATCGTGGTCCGCACCGCCGGCACGGGTTGCGTCTGTGCAGCGGCCGGCAGGCCCACGCACAAGGCGGCAAACCACACAACAACGCTCGATATGGTTACGCGAACACGCAGCTGGTCTTGCATTCGTCGATTCCTCAACTAACCTAATCCCACGGACTCCCGACCGGTCGTTAGGCAGTTAGATGAAGGAACACCGATGTCAATGCGCCCGCGTGATGAAAAGTCGGATTCGCCTTCGAGGCGGCAGGACATCCTGGAACAGGCGGTCGGCCTTTTTCTGGATCAGGGGTATGCAGGCACGTCCATGGCCGACGTCGCGCGGGCTATCGGCATCCAGAAGGCCAGCCTTTACCACCACTTCCCTTCGAAAGAGGCGCTGTTTATCGCCTGCGTCAGTGATGGTTACGACGGTGCGCTCAAGCGGCTGGAAAGCATTCGCACAGATGACAGCCTGACCGATGCCGTGCGCATCCGCACCGCCATGGAAGAGATTTATCGGGTCAACCTGACCACGCCGGTCGGCCGCATGGCGCCGATGATCGCGGAGGTTGCGCCCACGATCCCCGAGGTAGCCCGCGCCTTCCACGGCGGCTTCATCGCTGGCCACTACGCGCTAGTCACTGGCATGATCGAAGACGGGATCGCGCGCGGCAGCTTTGCGCCCCTCGACCCGCTCGGCTTGCGCCAGATGATCTTCGGCCCCGTAATCTACCTGGCCATGGAGCGCGAGATGACCACTGATTTCCCGGATCGCGATACGCTTAACCCGGTGGACCGCATCCGCGAAAGCCATATCGATCTGATCCTGCGGCTGCTCACCAGTCCCACCGCTGATCAGCCTGCGAAGCGTTAGCAAGATGGACGCGGACCGTTTCGCCCGGGTTGAAGTGCAGACCGAAGCCGAGCTCTGGGCATGGCTGGCAGATCATCATGCGCAAACGGACAGCGTCTGGCTGGTGACATGGAAGGTCCAGCACCGCGACCGCTACGTCTCGCGCGAAGAAGTGCTGGACGCGCTTGTTGCCCATGGCTGGATCGATGGACGCCGCCTGAAGCTGGACGATTACCGAACGATGCAGCTGATCAGCCCGCGTAAACAGCAGGTTTGGGCGCAAAGCTACAAGACGCGCGCCGCACGGCTGGCGGATGAGGGCCGCATGCACCCCGCAGGTTGCGCCGCCGCGGAACGCGGACGGGCAAGTGGATTGTGGCATGCATCGGATGCAGTGGATGCGCTCGTCGATCCGGATGACCTGTTGGGAGCGCTCGAACGCGCGGGCGGGTTGATATGGTGGCAAGACGCAGCACCATCTTATCGGCGCAACGTCTTGCGCTTTATCGCTGCCGCGAAACGGCCCGAAACGCGCGCGAACCGGATTGGTGTCGTGGCGTCCCATGCTGCGCGGGGTGAAAAGGTTCCGCAGTACTAAATGCGTGTTGAAAACACGCAAAGGTTTTTCTTTCTGCTACAGTTCAAGCAAGATCAGCTGCGATCACAGCAGGTGTCATTTGCAAAATGATGCCTGCTCCCGCACTACCGCATAGTCGCTCAGCATCTCTTCGATCGCGGAGCCCTCCGGCAGCAAGACCAGTTCCTCCGCCGCCCGCGCCTGGAACTCCCTGCTGTACTCGACGACAGGTGGACACGCCCGGAGGCCGCCAGGGTCAGAAGCGTCCATCGCGCAGCCGCTGAGCAAGCTCGTTGCGGTCACGAGGGCGGCGAGCTGCTGCCTCCAGTATCTGGCGTTGGACATCATTGGCCTTCTCCATGGTTTCAAGGCGTTCGGCGAGGCGTCCCGCTCGCTCGCCGGACCGCCGAAGCGAAAGCAGGAACATGAGCACGGCGAGGACGACGGAGCTGTAGCGCAGCGCCGCCCGCATCCACGGGCTGGCCGCGATCCTGCCGAGCAAGACGGCGATCACCGCCGCCCCCGCTTCCAGTCATCGAGCCGGGCGTAGATCGTGACCGCGATGCCACCGAGCGCCACGACGATGAACACCCAGCGCAGGGTGTCGAGATACGGCACGAGCGGCAGGACGGCGGTCTGGGTCTCAGCGAGGACGCTCTGCGCCACCTCGACCCCGGCTGCGCCCAGCGTCGCCACGCCAGCCGCGCCACCGCCCTTCATGGTGCGGCTGTCGGCCAAAACCTCGCGCGCTGGTGGCGTTTCCTCGGCGAAGGCACTCGCCCGGACCGGGAACCGCTCGCCCCACTGCCGCGCGGGCCCGAGATCGACATGGATGAACCCCGAGCGCGGGTAGAAGCCGAAGCCGAGGAACCCGACCTCTCGCGCCGCCGCCTCGAAGGCCACGGGGTCGTGGTTCGCCATGCCGATGTCGAAGGCGGCGCCGTCCATGTGCTTCGACCGGGTGGCGCCGCCGACGGCGCGGTTGTGCTCGGGACTGCGATAGGCCGAGCGCACGATCAGCGGCTTGCCCAGCCGGTCGCGCAGCGCCTGCAGCTTGTCGAGCGCGGGTTCATTGACCAGCAGCTTGCCCGTCCCTCGGCAGGCGATCTCGGCGGGCGAGAAGTTCGGCCAGCGCCAGGCGCTCTCCGGCACGTCGCGCCAGTAATCGTAGAAGGTCGTCGTCATGGGGGTCCTCCGAAAACGAAAAACCCGCCTCGAGGGCGGGTGCGGTTGGGCTGATGGATAGGGATGGGCGCGGCTACGGACCGCCGCCGAAGATCTTCAGCTTGAGGGCGATGCCCGCGAGCAGCGCCAACATGACGCCGGTTGTGATCATGCGGACGGCGGTTTGCATGGCGGTGCGGCGGACCAGCCGGATGCAGTCCACGAGGGAGCGGAGGTCGCGGATGTCGAGCGCGGCCTCGTCGCCATCGAGGCCGACATCGGCGAGCGCGCGCTTTGCACCTTCCTCGGCCGCCCGCGTCAGGATCGCCTCGAACTCGGCGTCGGGCATGCGAACGTAGCCCTCGGATCGGGGTGGGTTCATCGGTTCCTCCTTCCGCCGCTCAGCCGATCTTGCAGCCCCAGAAGGACGTGTGGTCGGCGGCGAAGTAGCCGTCGGCGACCCGGAAATACCCCTGCAGCTCGACGGTATCGCCCGCGTTGAGCGGCACCATGGTCTGCAGCCAGATGGCGGTGGCGAGCGAGACATGGGTGGCGGAGATTTCGCCAAGGGAGCCGCGGATTTCGGTGGTGCCGTTCAACACGAGCCGCCCGCGCATGCGGGCCGTGGTGCTGGCATTGACCTTGTAGAGCAGCGTCGCGCCGAAGAGGTAGGTGCCGTCGACCGGGGCCACGAAGTGGTTGTTCGCGGCGTCGAAGGCGCCCTGATCGTTGTAGTCGGTGTTGTTGAGGCCGATCTTGGTCCAGGCCCCGACGCCGACATAGTTGTCGTAGTTCGTGTACGCCTTGAACCGTGGCAATCGGGGCTGGTCGACGACGCCGGTGGCGTTGTCGACGATGAGCCCGTCGAAGAAGGTGCTACCGTCGGTGGAGACCGCGAGCCGGAACCTGTCCGAGCCGAAGAGCCCGACCAGCGCCTTGGTCACGAAACTGGTCTGCAGGGTCAGCCCCAGGTCGTCGCCTGCCGCCTCCTTGTTCATCGTATAGAACAGATCGCCGGTGCCGCCCTCGGCCACGGTCTTCGCCGTCCAGAGCGCGGCGTTGAGCTTGGCCGAGAACGGGTTCGACGCATCCGCCGTGGTCCCGACTCCGAGAAGTGCGAGGTTCTGCAGCGCATCCGGGGTGGTCCCAACCCAGCCCGCGCCGTCGTAGACCAGCAGCAGCCGTTCTCCGGGCAAACTCTCCCCCGGAGAG
>JBNGCP010000099.1:0-11961 GCA_049974845.1 Anaerolineae bacterium
CTCGCTGCCAGCGCCCCTCTGCGGAAGCGCGATACGCGCTAGGTTGGTTGGACCTGCAGGGTGCCGGCTTCGGTGTTGGCCGGTAGGGTAATCTCCAGCGTGCCGGGGTAGCGGACGGTCGGCGCGAGCGCCTCGTCATTCCATGTGACGCGGTAGTCGCCGGGGACGAGGGTGGCGATGACGGTGGGGGTGTGATGGGAGGCGCCGTCGTGGCGCAGGCGGGCGGTGAGCCCATCGCACTCCGCGCCGACTTCGAGGGCCTCGATCCACATATCGAAGCCGACGGTCAGGCGCCCGGGACGGTGATAGGCGCCGTACCACATCAGCACCGGCGTCGAGAGGCCGCCGAAGTGATGCCAGCCGGCACCCCGCCCTGTCTGAAGGATAAAGTGCTCAAAACAATTGTGTGAGCGCTCGACCTCCGTCTGCCAGATTTCCAGCGCGGTCCTGGCAATCCGATGGGCATCGTCACCCCGACCAAGGTCGAGCAGCGCCTTCCAGAAGAACCACTGGTGCGGCATCCAGACGGCACCGTTCCAGTAGCCATCTTCGCGGTAGTAGGGCGCGGACCGATCGACGGTGGACAGGCCATAGCGTGACCACATATGATCCTCCGACATCAGGGCCTCCACCAGGCGGGCCTCCTGCGCGGGGGTGCAAGCACCCGACATCAGCGGCGCGGCACCATCCATGCCCATATTGAAGTTGACGCCGCTGGCATGTCGGAGCATGCCCGTGGGCGCACCTTCCTCATCGTGCTCGACGTAGCTGAAATAGCCGGCGTCTTCGTCCCAAGCGTGGGTCTGGAGGGCCCGGGAGAGCAGCTCGATATCCCCTTCATACTCCGCCGTCGGCTCCCCCAGCGCCAGCGCCATCATCCGCATGATCCTCGCGGTGCGGATCGCCTGCGCGGTGGTGATCACGGGCGTGACCGTTGCCTGCAGCCCGTGCCGGTGAACGTGGACCTGGGGCGGGTAGTCGTCCCAGCCGCCGGAGTTGTAGAAATAGTCCCAGGGACGAAGCAGGTTCGACTGCAAGTTACGCGTGGTCGAGCTGCCCAAACGCCCGGCGAAGAAACGATGGTATTGCTGAAGGCGCGGATAGAAGTAGCTCAGCAACGCCTCAGATTGGGTGCGCTCCCACAGCGCCAGGAAGACGTAGAACTGCGTCGGCACGAGGCTTCCGTGGTGGATGAAGGCCGCGTCGGGAGTCCGGGGCTCGGTGACGTAGGCGTTGAGGTTGTCGAGAGCGCGGTCAAGGTCAAGCTCCGCAAGGCCCAGCCCGATGAACCCCGAATCCCACGTATAGAGGCTGTCCCACCAACGACCGGGCGTGTAGTGTCGTATCCACGTGCTACGGGTCCGGACCGGATAGACGACGTTGGTCAGCACCGTCGCAGCCATCCGCGCCTGGCTATCTCGATAGGGCTCGCCGGAGGGATTCGACCGCTCCAGGGCGGCGAAGCCGGACCCAACGGCGCGGCGTCGCGCCTCTCCCTGCAGGTCTGCCCAGGCGGGGTCCGTTGGATCGAAAGCTGACAGGCGCTGCCGCACAGCCGCTGCCTCGCCAGCACAGACCAGTCCAGCGATGACGCGCTCCGAGTGTGGCTTGAGGAAGATGGGACGCTGGAAGACATCGGTAAAGTGTCCCGCGCCCGGCCCCCGAAGCGTATTGTGGGCGTGGTCGTGCACGAAGAGCTTGAGCGTCGTGTCAAGGTCGTCACAGTGCAGCTCCCGCACCTGGAAGGGGATCTGGTCGCCCTCGGCTCCGGCGTCGCGGGCCCCCCAGGCCAGTCCATAGACCGGCGCCACGTGGTCAAAATCCAGCAGCAGCGTGTCCTCGCGCGGTCCCGGCAAACGCTGTGGCACCGGGTTCCACACCACGGGCTCGAAGCTGATGAGGTCGAGGGCAGGTTCGGGCAGGATCGCGAAGCCATCGAGCTCAACGGCGGCGCCGGGTTCCTTGGGGACAACGGTGAAGATGAGTTCGGAGGGCAACATCCGCGGCAAGGAGACGCGCCGGGTCGCGGGGACGCCGGTCCCTCGCACCGTCAGGCTGCGGTCGAGAAGCCCAGGAATGTCCAGCTTGGCCGTCACACCCTCGGGGAGACGATAGCGGACGACGAGAGCCGGATCGAGCAACGCTCGAGGCAGCTCGACGCGATAGGTCGCGGCATCGCCCTCAGCAGCTCCAAACCCCTGTCCCAGGCCCAGGCCGTTCACGAAGCCGTCGACGCGCACTTCGCCGCGCCGCAGCCCATCATAGGTCAAATTCGCGCGGTGAGCCTGATCGCCCAGCGAGAGCACGGCATAGTCGAGTGCCTCAATCCAGATGCCGCCTGCCGGCACATCGACGCGGGCCATCTGCAGCGGCGCGCTCCCCCGCCCTCCCTGGGGCGGGAAGTGAAGCGAAGCGATCCAATGCATCACCAGGTTCTGCGGTGCGTCGGTCGCATTGACGCAGCGCGCCCAAACGAGGGCGCCGTCATCTGGCTCGTCGAGCCGACAGACGTCGACATCGGCATAGACCTGATCCTTCCAGAGGAGCTCATAGCGATGGCGATAGAAGGACAGATCGGGCGCCGCCTCCCATGGATGGTAGCCCGACTCCCACAACACGTTCGGGGGATGGATGCCGCGGCGGTAGAGCCCAGGAAAGACGCTCAGATCAAAACGCATTCCCGCCGTCGGGTCGGGGATGTGGCTGACGCCCATGTAGCGCTTCGTGTAGGGTCCCCACGACGACAAGCGCAGGTCGTGCGATCCGCGCAGGCTTTCGAGTGCATCCGCGATCGTCATCGCCCACTCCTTTCGCTCAGAAACGAGAGGCCGGCGCCAGGCCCGGGCCTACTGGGGTGTATACAGCCCACAGCATCTCCGAGGATCTGTTCCTTGCCCCTTATGATAGCATCGATTGGGGCAGAAAGATAATGAGAGCGGCTTTTGCGCGCGCATCGGGCTGCCGGGGGCGCGATCACTTCTATGTCGCGTCTCCTGTCGCCAGATCGCGCCGCTCCCGCGTTTGTCGCACACCCAGCCAGAGCATTGCCAGCGCGATGAGCGGCATCAGACCGGCGAGCCCAAAGGTCTGGAACGGCCCGACCCGCTCATAGAGCCATCCACCAACGAACGCGCCCAGGGCGAGACAGAGGCCCATGAGGACGCCGCCGAAGATGCCTTGAGCCGTCGCCTGGGTGCCCTCGGGGGCCACATCGCCGGTATAGGCGACGCCGGCTGCCCACATTGCCGGAAAGGCGAACCCGTGAACCAACTGGATGCCCAGCGCCAGCCAGATCGGAGGCGCGAACAGGTAGACCAGTCCCTTAGCCGCCCCGGCGAGGAAGGCAGCGCTCAGAACGGCCCGCGCCCCCCAGCGACGCAACCAGCCGGACGTGAACGCCCAGATGGGCACCTCGCTGATGGTCCCGATGAGCAGGGCGACCCCCATCAGCGACTCCGGGACGCCGAGATCCGCCAGATAGAGCATCAGATAGCTCATCTCGACGGCCTGGTACAGGCCACCGATCAGTACCGTCACCAGGAAGATGACCCAAGAGCGATTGCGCAGCAGCAGGCGCAGGTCAGACAGATAGGAGGAGCGACCGGCCGGCTTGGCCGCGTCCTCTGAGGCGGTGGGAGAGCGTCCCCGTATGGCCCCGGCGGCGATGCCGGCGCCGGCGATCAGGATCAGATACCCAACGAAGGACCACGTCAGGCCATAGCGCTCGATCAGCGCGCCGGCAACCAACCCGCTGATCCCCCAACCAACCGCCCCCAGGAGGCGCTGACGGCCATACTGATCGCGGTTGGCGCCAAGCAACGAGATCACAGCGCTATCCACAAGCGGGATGACCGGGCCGCCGAAGAGGGCCTGGAGGATGACCAGAGCGAGGGCCGCCGGATATGCTGACACCATGGAGAGGCCGAGGACGGTGAGCCACATTCCAGCGATCGTGATCACCCGCAGCAGCCGGTAGCGGCGGCTCGCATCGGCCAACGCCCCCCACAGCGGCGCGCTCGCTATCGTGATGAGCGGCGGGATACCCCGCAGCAGGCCAATCTGCCGCCCGCTGAAGCCCAAATCATCAAAGTAGAGGACCAGAAAGGGGGCCAAGAACGCCATGCCGCCGTAGTAGAAGGCATAGAAGGCCTTCGAAAAGGTTAAGGCGCGTTTGGTCCCGCGAGCGCGGGCATTACTTCCAGCGACCGTCTTCATCGCCCGTATGCGTCGCGTGCAGGACAGGTGTCGGCGCTCACGCGAGGAGCCCCCAGATTCCTGCCACCATGAGGAAGACCCCGAAGGCAATGCGCAGGCGCCCCAAGACCAGAGGGAGTGCCTCGTCCTTCGGGGCAATCACGTCGATCAGCGGACGTTCGACCAAACTGACCCGCGGACGGTAACGACCGCGCAGGGCCAGGATGCCCCGCACCGTCAAAGTGGCGCCCGCCGCCACCATCGCGGCGAGCAGAGCTGTGACAAACATAGAACCCTCCAGTCTATGGATTCGTTAGCCTTGAGCGATCAATAGGCGAGATGGGCCGCAACCAGGCCCTGCATCTTGGCCAGACCCGTCCGCGCCGTGGTCCGCGCATCCTCCTGCCAGTAGAGCTCGTTGAAGAGCTCCAGGGAGAGCATGCCGCCGTAGCCGGCGTTAGCCAGGTCGTGGAGGATCTGCGCAAAGGGGGCCACGCCATCGCCGGGATAGACACGGTCGGCGTCGGTGAGCAGCTCGCGGCCCGGGTACGCCGGATAGTCGTTGACGTGAACGAGCCCGAGCGTCTCCGGGCCGACCAGGCGCAGCGCTTCGAAGGCCCCTCCGCCTTTATGCATGTGAAAGATATCAGCCAACACGCAGGCGTCACGATGACCGGAGCCCATCGCGACGTAGACGGCTTCCTCCAGCCGCGAAAGCGACCGCGAGTTGCCCCAAAACTCGACCATCGGCGCGACGCCGGTGCCCTCCGCCAAGGTCAGGAGCGCACGATAGCGCTCCGCTAACTCCGGCAGCCCCACCGTCGTCTCAGTGATGCCAAAGGGCGGCGCGGCTAGGCGGGGACACGCGATCTCGGCGCATATCTCTAGATTGCGCTGCGCCTCAGCCAGGCCCGCCCCGCGCCGCTGTTCGTCATCGACGGCCCACTCGAAGAACCCGATCACGTTGGGGATCGCCAGCCCCGCGTCGGCCACGTAGGCGCCCAACCGGGCCAAGCTCCCGCCCTCCGCCACATACGCATCGAGCTCGCGGATCCAAGGCTCAATGCCATCATACCCGGCCTCGGCAGCCACATCGATCATCTCGATCAGCCCCAACCCTTGCCCGCGGATCGTGCTCGTATTGAGGGCGTAACAGAACGGTCCTTGAGTCATAGTCACTCCTTGTCAGCTGATAGCTTTCAGCCGTCAGCCATCAGGTTTCAGCCTTCAGGGAAGAACGGGAGTAGGAAGTAGGGAAGTAGGAAGTAAAGCCGTGGTCGTGGCATCGCGCGCCCCCCATCGAGCCTCACCTCCAACTTCCGGCTTCCGGCATCCGCCCCTCTCACGCCGAGACCGACCCCGGTTTGGGGCCTGCGCGGGCCGCCTGCTCCAACGTCTCGGGCAGGGCAAGACCGAAGATCAGCGTGGCGAGCAGGCCCGACGCGGCCATGGTGAGCGCGGCGGCAGGGAGGGCCAAAGCATCGGCAACGAAGCCGACGGCAGCCGGGCCGGCGGTGCCGCCGACGTCCCCGATCAGGCGCCAGACGCCGAGGAACTCGCCCCGCGCATGGGGCGGCGCCAGGTCCGCGCCCAGGACCATCATCCCACCGGAGCTCAAACCGTTGCCAAGGCCGATGGCGGTGGTGCAGGCCAACAGACCGCCAAAGCCCCCGGTCAGCGGCACGAGCGCCATCGCCAACGCCTGAATCCCAAAGCTGGGAACGTAAGAGTACTTACGGCCCAGGTTGTCCATCAACCACCCCGCTGGAAGGAACATGGTCATCTCCACCGCCGCCGCGATGCCCAGCATCAGACCGACCTGATCGACGTCCAGGCCAATGACGCTCGAAGCGTAGAGCGGGATGATCGTATCGCGGCCCGAGCGGATCATTTGCACGAAGATCTGACCGAGGCCCGCCGGAACAAGAACGGCAGCCTGCTTCCGCAGCATCGTCCAGAAGGGGCTGCCGCTGTGGGCAGTGCCCTCAGCTGGACGCGCCGTGGGCGCGGCGCTATGGCTCGGCACGAAGCGCATGACGCAGAAGACCGCGGGAAGGGCGAGGAGGCCCGAGACGAGGAAGGGCACCCGCAGACCGGCCCCTGCGGCGACGTAGCCCCCGATCAGGGGGCCGACGAACTTGCCCACGCGGTTCAGGCCGCCAAAGAGCGCCAACGCCTTGCCGCGGTTCGCCACCTTGGCATGCTCAGAAACGTAGGCATGGCGTGCGACACCGAAGAGCGCCACGCCGAAACCGGAGACGAGACGATAAGCAAACGCCTCTTGAATCGAGCCCGCCCAGAAGAAGGCGACGCGCATCAGGATCATCAGCAGGATGCCCAGCAACATCGCGCGCTTCTGGCCCAGACGCCGCAACAGCAGCCCGGAGGGCAGATCGGTCACCAGCATACCCAGGGCCTGTGCCGACGCGAGGGCGCCCACCCATCCGTAGGACACGCCGAAACTCTCAGCATAGTAAGGAAGCACCGGGATCAGCAGACCATATCCCAGAAAGATGGCAAGCGAGGGCACGTAGAAGGGCAGGATCAGCGGGTCGCGGAGCAGCTTGCGCATATAGGGGTTATGGCAGCGGGCGGTCATATCGCTGGTCCTTGGCTTTTCATAGGATGGTGGGACCCATTGTACCACGGACGGCGAGGGCCACTGAGGGCTACGGACACAGTGCCGGAACGATCGGAGCGAGGAGGGCTTTGGCGTTGCGGTGGCAGATGTTATGACGGTCCTCGTCGGAGATCTCCGCGTTGATCAGCACACCCACGGCGTGGTGGGGATCGAACCAGTGCTGCGCGATATGCCAGACGAGGGCGCGGGCGACGCCCGCTCGGTCCATCTCGGCCAGGAGGGCCTCGACCGTAGCGACCGGCGCGACGGGACGCCGCAACGGTCGTCCGAAAAAGGCATTGCAGTCGAAGAATTCCATTGTCAGCCCCTTTCTCTTTGCGCCAGCGACCAGATATCGAGGCGCTGCACCTTTACCGAGCCACCCTCGGCGAAGACGCTCAAGCGCTCGTACGCTGCGCCATAGGGCATAAACCCGGTCACCGCGGCGGTGGTATCGAGCTCAGCCTCCGGCCCAAAGGCCTCGACGATCGCTTGATCGAGGAAAACTCGAACCGTCACCAAATCGTCGGTGGGCGAGCACGGCGTCGTGATGCGGCGACCGTCCCCAGGGTCGATAAAGAGCGCGCCCGCCGCTTTGTCGAAGCCGACGGAGAGCTGCGAGCCGTCATCGAGGGTCAGGCGGAATCCGCAGGTCGCGTCCACCGAGAAGGTAGCCGACAACTCCAACGCGCGCCCGGAGAGGTCGACCCCATCGAGCGTCCACTCGCCCGCAAGCGGCTGCTCGGGAAACGTCCAACGGCGGGCGCACAGCGCGTGCACGTCGAGCACCGGTCGTTGGCGGAGCTCAGGCCCATGCGCGCCGGTGCGCAAGGTCAGGACCCGCGGCATCGACTGCGCGCCGGTCCATGGGCGGTCGACGTGCGGCTGCTCGCGCAGCCAACCCATCAGAATGCGCCGCCCGTCGGGCACGTGGTTATAGGTCACCTCGGCATAGATCGCGCCGTCGTCAGAGGTCAGCGACCGGCCCAGGGGGGTGGCGCTGGTGAAGCGCTCGCCGTCGAAGTCACCCAAGAACCACCGCGTCGCCGGTAACTCCCCCGGTGCGCGGGTGCAGTTGACCTTGAGCACCCACCGAGTTTGAGCGGGGACGCCGTCCAGTCGCAGCGGGAAAAGGTCCGGGCACTCCCAGACCCCCGGCGCGACATCTGGTGCATGGTAGGCGCTCAGGGGGGTCCAGGTCTTGAGATCCTCCGAGCCGTAGAGCACCACGTGCCCCTGCTCGTGACCGACGATGGCGACCAGGATCCACCGCTGCGTGGGCACGTGCCAGAAGACCTTAGGATCGCCAAACTTGGCCTCGTCCTCGTCGATGACGGGGTTGCCCGCATACTCCGTGAAGGTCCGCCCCCGGTCGGTGCTGTACGCGATGTGGATCGTCTGCCGGCGCCGCTCGGGCCCGGCATGGTCGGCGGTGTAGATCGCGACCAGCGGCGGCACCCCTGCCTCCCCAAAGCCGCTGCTGTTCGTCCGATCGATGACGGCGCTGCCGGAGAAGATCGTGTAGCCCACGTCAGGGGCCTCGGAGATGGCCACAGGCAGGTGCTCCCAGCGAACCAGATCCCGGCTGACGGCGTGTCCCCAGGACATATGCCCCCAGGCCGTGTCGTAGGGGTTGTGTTGGTAAAACAGATGGTAGACCTCGCCATCGTGGACCAACCCGTTGGGGTCGTTCATCCAGTTCGCCGGCGGCGTGAAGTGGAACTTGGGACGGAAGGGATGATAGTCGCTCATTGGGACCTCCTCAAGTAGCTGCGAGCTGTCAGCCGTCAGCTATCAGCCGTCAGCTATCAGCCGTCAGCTATCAGCCGTCAGCCAACATCCAACATCAAACATCCAGCATCAGGCTCCCGGCTTCCGGCTTCTGGTTTCCGCCCTCCGCCCTCACACGTACAGCCTAAACCACGCCGCCGCCAGGTACGGGAAGGCCTGGGTGTAGCCGTGGCTGACGCCGTCGAGCTGGGTGAGCGACTTGGTGGACGGCAGGCGGTCGTAGAGCGCGCGGATCGTCTGCATCGGGCAGGTCGTATCGTCGCCGCCGGCGGTCAGGAGGACCGGCATCGTCAGGCGATGTACGTGGGCCAGCGCGTCGATCTTGCCCAGCTCGCGCCACAGCGCGCCAGGATCGCCCGAGTGCTCGATGGCCTCAAAAATATCGCCGGTCTCCTCAGAGCGCTGGGCCCAGTCCGGTCGCAGCGCCCGGTATGCGGGAAAGTGAATGAGCCAGGGCTCGTCAGCGGCCACACTGCGGACGCCTTGGTCGCGGAAGATGGAACCGAGCAACAGCGACGCCCCGCCCCCCTGGCTGGTACCGAAGAAGGCCAGGCGATCGGGCAACACGGCCTCCTCCTCTTGCGCCCAACTCACAGCCTGCATCACGTTGATGAGCCAGGGGCGATAGCCGCGGTCGAACCCGTTGACGATCGAATCGACAAAGACAGGCCACTCGTCATCCATGCGCTTGGACTCGTCAAAGCCCTCGGGTGTGGCATAGCCCAGCGGATTGACGTGGAGCACGTTGTAGCCGCGGGCGACCAGATCGGGGTGAATCTGCATCTCGGCGCCATACCCGGGCGTATGCACCAGCAGCGGCGCCGGCTGCGACGGCGCAGGCTGCCAATAGCCGTAGAAGGGCGCCATGCCCTCCGGCTCGAACCGAACATAGGCGAAGCCACGCATGTGCCACAGGCCCAGAGCGGGCCGGAATCCCTGCTCCTCGAGCACCTCGACCTCAAAAGGAGCAGACGCAGCCTCCTCCCAAAGATCCGAGATCAGATCGTCGATCTCATCGGGCTCGGGATAATGGTCAAGTTCGGGATAGGTGTCATCCATAGAAAGCTCCTCTCGGTTGATCGTGTTGTCGTATACCCAATGTTAGGTGGGTTCGATAGGGGGTCAAATGAGGGGCAGAGGCGAAGTGTGACTTTGACCTAAGGCCAGGGCCGGGACGGCTTCCAAACACCTCGGGTGAATGGAGCGGGTTTAGCGCCCGTTGGCGGCGGGCTCGCCCGTCTGGTCGACCACGGCGAACTGGCGCTCGTAGAGCTGGCGGTAGATGCCGCCCTCCGCGAGCAGCTCCTGATGGGTGCCGCGCTGCACGATCTGACCCTCGTCGAGCACCAGAATCAGGTCCGCCGATAGGATGGTGCTCAGCCGGTGGGCGATGACGAGGCTGGTGCGCCCCTTCATGATCCGCTCCAGCGCCTCTTGAATCAGCGCTTCGCTCTCCGAATCCAGGTGACTGGTGGCCTCGTCGAGGATCAAGACGCGCGGGTCCTTGAGGATCACGCGGGCCAGAGCGATACGCTGCTTTTCGCCGCCGGAGAGGCGGTAGCCGCGCTCGCCGACCACGGTCTCGTAGCGTTCGGGCAGACCGGCGATCAAATTGTGGATATTCGCCGCCCGACAAGCTGCGACGAGATCCTCGTCCGACGCGTCGGGGTCGGCATAAAGGAGGTTGGCGCGAATCGTATCGTGGAAGAGATAGGTCTCCTGGGTAACCATCCCCATGACATCCGCCACGGAGGACAGCCTGATGTCCCGGAGATCGTGACCATCGAGGTAGATCGCGCCCCGCGTGGCATCGTAGAGCCGCGGCAGCAGATAGGTGATCGTCGTCTTCCCGGCACCGCTGGGGCCGACCAAGGCAACGAGCTGCCCCGGAAGGATCTCAAAGCTGACGTCCCGAAGCGCCCAGCGAGGTGCCTCTGCCGACGGTTCGGCGCCATCGCCGTCACCCTCCGGCTCGTCGGTGGAACGTCGATCGGCGGGGGATCCGTCGGCGCGAAGGTCGTCGGCACGACGCCCGCTCTTGGTGATGTCCTCCTGCTGCGCGGCGCGCCGGCCGAAGCGACGCACCGTCCCGATCCGCGGCGCGCCCTCGCCGGCCTCGTACCGGAACCAGACGTGGTCGAAGCGCACGTGCCCGTCAGGTTTTGAGAGCGCGACTGCATCAGGCCGATCCTCAACCTCAATGGGCAGATCGAGCACCTCAAAGACCCGTTCGAAACTGACCAGGCTGGTGACAAACTCGACCTGTGCGTTGGTCAAGGCCGAGAGCGGGCCGTAGAGCTGGCCTAGGTAGCTGCTGAACGCGATGATCGTGCCCAGCGTGAGACTGCCCCGCAACACGAAGTGACCACCGGCCCAAAAGACAAAGGCCGTGCCGAGCGCCCCGATGAGGCCCAAGCCCGTGAAGAAGAAGCGGGCCACGAGCGATCGGCGGACCGACATGTTCCGCACCTCCGTCGCCTGCTCCGCGAAGCGCCGGTTCTCGTCCTCCGTTCTGCCGAAGATTTTGACCAACAGGGCGCCGCTGACGTTGAGGGTCTCGCTCATCAGGGCATTCATCTGGGCGTTGACGTCCATATACTCCCGGGTGATCGACCGCAGCAGCTTGGCAACCTGACGGGCGGGCAGGATGAGCAGGGGAAGTACGGCGACGCCGATAAGGGTCAGACGCCAGTCGAGAGAGATCATCACAATCAGCGTGCTGACCAGCGAGATCACGTTGGAGACGAGATTGACGAGCGTGCCGGTCACCGCCTGTTGCGCGCCCGCCACGTCGTTGTTGAGCCGGGACATCAGCTCACCGGTGCGGGTGTGGGTGAAGAAGCGCAGGCTCATCGCCTGCAGGTGCTCGTAGAGCGACCGGCGCAGATCCCGGATGATACTTCCCCCGGCCCGAGCGCTCAGGTATCCTTGGCCGACCCCGATGAGGCGCGAGAGAACCGGGATGCCGACGAGGCCCAGGGCCAGCAGATTGAGCAGCCGCGCATCTCCGTTGGGGATCGCCTCGTCGATGAGGCGGCGATAGAGGAGCGGCGGCACCAGCGCGAGGAGCGAGGTGATGGTGATGGCGACGATCAGGAGGGCCACGGTGCCCCAGTAGGGCCGCGCAAAGCGCGCAACCCGCCAGACGAGCTCGCGATCGACTTTCGGTGGCGCTTCCTCCTCGTCATAGCGCAGGAGTGCGCCCCAGCCACCGCCTCGGAATCCCATAGACTGTCCCTTTCTCCCTCCGGGTCGTGTTCTCCCCCCTCCGGGGGGAGCTAGAGGGGGGTCGCGCTGGAGCAGCCCGCCTCGCCACCGCCCGCCCCCTTTGCATTCCCCCCTGGAAGGGGGGAAAG
>JBNGCP010000100.1:0-1816 GCA_049974845.1 Anaerolineae bacterium
CGGATTGGCGTTGCGGTGAATACCGACCTCCGGCGCCATAATCGGCCGTGGCTCAGGCGGCGAGAAGGGTTCTTCGAGGTGCCAGGCCGCCAGCAGACTGGAGCTCCCCTCGACCCCACTGGAGCGCGCGGTATGGGCGTAGCCCCGGACGTCATGGTTCCAGTCGATCAGCTCGCCCTCCGCGCTCAGGCTTCCCTGCATCTGGATCACCGTTGCCGCGCCATAGGGCTCCCAGGCGTGCTCGTCAGCGCGCGTCCATTTCAGCGAAACGGCCCGTCCCGGCACGGCCCTCGCCAGCAGCGCGGCATCCAACGCGGCGTCGTCCGCGCCGTTGTGACCGTAGCAGCCCGGTCCCGGCATGTGGATGGCGTGGATCGCCTCCTCGGGCGTCCGCAGCACCTGCGCCAGCTCCGCGCGCAGCGGATAGACGCCCTGGCTGTGCGTCCAAATGGTGAGCGTCTCGTCATCCCAGCGTGCCACCGCCGCTGAGGGGCCCAGCGACGCGTGCGCGTGGTATGGGCGCTCGTAGGTCGCCGTCAGCGTCTGGGCCGCATCCGGGGGCGCCTCGACCGGCGGAGCGGGACCCGGCACAGGGCGTCCATCGACGACGAGCGAGGCCTGCGCCGGCTGGCTCCGTAGGTGATCGAAAAGCGTCTCGTAGGGCGGCAGCTCAGCGTCGCCCTCCCACACCGCTCCCTCCCCAAGGGCCTCCATCGCCCGGACCGCCTGCTCCTCGCGCTCGGCGACGACGCCCAGGAAGCTGCCATCGCGCACGACCTCCAGGACTCCCGGCATCTCCAGAACTGCCTCGGCGTCAACCGACCGCAGCCGCGCCTCGTACGTCGGTGGGCGCACCACCCGCCCGTGGACCATATCCGGCAGGTCCAGATCGTGGACGAACCCTGCCTGCCCAGTCACCTTCGCCAGCATATCGAGGCGACCCGTAGGCCGCCCAAGGATCCGGTATGCCTCGGGGCCCTTGGGCCGAACGGTGCCCGTGACCTGCGTTCCGAAGGCCCGGTCGCCGAAAAGCTCCCAATAGGTGACGCTGCGCCCAGTCACCGGATCCGCGATGGTGCCGTCGGTGATCGTGAGGCGCTCCCGTGGCACCTCCAGCGTCTCGTACGCCACGTCCAGCGCGAGCCGTCGCACCTCGGCGGCGGCGTAGCGGATCGCGTTGCCGGTGGTCTCCAGCGACATACTGCTCACGGTATAGCCCTCGTTGGGCGTGCGCCCGGTCTCCGCCGTCACCACCCGGACGCGGTCCAGCGCCACGTCCAGCTCGTCGGCGCCAATCATCGCCACCGAGGTCCGGAGGTCCTGGCCCAGCTCCACCTTGCCGGTGAAGAGCGTGACCGTGCCGTCGGCGTTGATGCGGACCCAGTCGTCCAGGTCCGGGTTCTGCTGCAGTGGACGGGGCAGCACGATCTCCGACGCGGACCCCGGCGGCTGAGCGTTTAGCTGCTCGTAGGGGGCGGGCTCTGGCTGTCCGGAAGCGCGTTTGATCGCCCGGCGAACCCGGTCGTAGACCCCGCAACGGCAGAGGTTGCCGGCCATCGCGGCCCGGATCTCGTCGTCGTCGGGGTGCGGGCTGCGGTCCAGGAGCGCCTTCGCCGTGACGATCATGCCCGAGGTGCAAAAGCCGCATTGCGCGGCGTTCTCCTCAATGAATGCCGCTTGCAAAGGGTGCAGGTCCGTTGCCGTACCCAGGCTCTCCAGCGTCGTGATCTCGTGATGCTGGGCGGCCCGGACAGAGACCTGGCACGAAGGCACGGGCTGGCCATCCATCAGCACGGTGCACGCCCCGCACTCTCCC
>JBNGCP010000100.1:1916-3896 GCA_049974845.1 Anaerolineae bacterium
TCGAGACGTCTGGGCCGAATCCCAGCAGTTATGACCTGCTCTCCATCGGCGCATGTCTCGTCGGTGACGCCGATACGTTTTTCTACGTCGAGCTGCAGCCGGTGACCGGCAACGCAATTCCCGGAGCGCTGGCGATCACCGGTCTGTCGATGGCGGAGCTGGCCGAGCGTGGTGAGCCACCGGCGCGCGCACTGGAGAAGTTCGAGGCATGGTTGCACGAGACCGTTCCCGAGTCCCATCGCCCTGTCTTCGTCGCGCTCAATGCGCCCTTCGACTGGATGTTCGTCAACGACTACTTTCACCGGTTCCTGCGCCGCAACCCCTTTGGCCACAGTGCGTTGGACATCAAGGCGTACTATATGGGGCTAACCGGCGTCCACTGGGCGCAGACCTCTATGCAAGCCCTGTCCCGACGCTACTTGAGTGGGCGCAAGCTTAGCCATCACGCCCTGAAGGATGCTCAGGATCAGGCCGAGGTCTTTGCCCATATTCTCAAGAAGGCGGACCTCAGGGAGGCCGAAATAGACCCGACCCGGCGCACGGTGTAGACCGCGCACCTCGGATTGAGGCATCACGATGATAGGTGGCAAGATCTCAAACATAACCCCGAACGGTCATCAACAGCAAGCAAGGAGGGCTTCGATGGATGAGATGAGTGCGCAGGCGAGCCTGGAGAGGATCATCGAATCGGCGCAGCGGTTGGGTGTGGAGCTGGACGAGGAGGAAGCGCTTCAATGGCTGACGGCGATCGCTTCGATGAAGGCGGAGTCGGATGTCGTGATCGATTCAGAGAGCGGCGTCTACGGGCACCGCGTCTCGATGCTCGACTTCAGCCCGGAGGAGCTGGCGCGGTTCCGGGAGCTTGGCCGGCTGGTGGAGTTCGAGGACGAGCCGGGCCGGGTGGAGACGGCGCTGGCGCTTTCGGGCTCGGCGGCGCAGTCCAAGATTCAGGTCTATCCTGGCGACGCAGATTACTTCGAAAGGGTCAACATCATCGCCGACACGCGGGAGGAGGCCTGCTGGATCCTGGGGGAGATCATGCGGAAGAAGGCTCTGGATACCCTAAGGGGCGACACCTACCAACTGATCGAGGTCAAACTCGGCTCCTATCCCGAGGATCTCGTCCGCGACGGCCGCAGCGTGAGCGCCGGCGCCCCCGTCTCCTGGTCCGCTGCGGATGTCGAGGCCGGTAAGATCGAGGCCCAACGTCCCGATGGAACGCCGGTCACGATCGCGTGGGAGACGGCGGCCCAAGACCCCGGCTGGTGCAAGCTCGACTGGGTCGTCGCGGATGCCGTCCACAACACGCTGAGCAACGCCAGCAACATGCTCGACGTCACCTGGGAGGCGCCGGACGGCACGATCACGCCGCTCGACGGCTACCTCGATCCCTACTTCCAGGAGGTCTATCTCCAGGCTGAGTCCGTTCCGATCTTCTCCAAGGTAGTCAAACACGTCTCGTCCGATGCCCTCGCCGATTATGTGGCGCAACTGGAGCAAGAGGTACGGAAGTACGCGGCAAAGGACCCCAGGAACTACGGCAAGGCAGCCAAGCGCCTCTACAATGTCTTCCGGCTCACGGGCAAGTACGAGGAAGCCGCTTTTCTGCGTGAGCTCTTCGACGAGCCAGCCACGCTGCTCTACCAGATTCACAGCCTCATTCGCACCGTCGACGACGCCATGAAGCCGGGCTCCAGCATCTCGCTCGACCAGACGTTGACGCATCTCGACGAGCTCATCCTCGCCGTCATCGATGCCCTGGAGGGCGAGCAGGAAACCGAGATTGTGCGGCTGCTCCTTCGTCTGCGCGACAGCCTGACCCGCCAGACGCAGACGGGCCAACTATCGGCCTATGCAGAGGCGGCTCGGGCCGAGGTTATCAACATCGTCAACAACTTCTTCTATGAGAAGATGGCAGTGATGCCGACGATCAGGGCCTATTTGGAGGAGCAGTCCGGAGCTGAAGCGGCTTAAGGATCT
>JBNGCP010000100.1:3996-7471 GCA_049974845.1 Anaerolineae bacterium
GACGATCAGGGCCTATTTGGAGGAGCAGTCCGGAGCTGAAGCGGCTTAAGGATCTGACCGACAAGCTGACGCGTCAGTTTGACGCGTCAGCTTGTCGCATTCTCTGACGCAAGTATAATCACTGTCATAGATTCACGGTTGATCTCCGACCCAACGCGCCTAAAGACTGCAGGCTGAGTGTCTCCATATCCAGCCCGCGCTCCAAGGACGTTGGGCGATAGGGTTTCGCCGGAAACGGTGAGGCCTCCCGTGTTTGGAAAGGAGATGCACCGTCCATGGCCTGGAGCCGGGGGCTCCCCCGATTCCGTTGGGCGTTGCGGCGTCTCCCTTCGAGACGCCGTTTTTTGTTTGGGTGGTACGCAGGGCGAAAGCGCCATACTGTATCTATGCTCACTTAAGGAGGCGAAAGATGACGAAGCGTTCGTGGATGGTTCTCGCGTTGGTCCTAACCACGCTGGCTCTTCTGGTCGGCTGCGGTCAGTCGGGCGGCACCGGCGGTGGCGTCCCCGAGGATGCGGCCTTCGAGATCACGGGCCAGGTGGATCAGGAAGTAGGATGGACGGAGGATGAGCTTCGCGCCATGGACACAACGGAAGCCCAGTCCACAAACAAGGAGGGGGAGACTTCGACGCACACCGGGGTGGCCATCAACACGCTCCTTGACATAGCCGGTGTGCAGGATGGCGCCACGACCCTGGTCCTCGTGGGTGATGATGGCTATACGGCCGAGGTGGCCCTCAGCGAGGTTCAAGCCTGCAACGACTGCATCATCGCCTTCGGCGATGAGGGAAGCCTCGGTGCAGTATTGCCCGGGTTCCCCGGGAATGTTCAAGTCAAAGGCATCGTCGAGATACAGGTTCAGTAATGCGTTAGGTTGGGTTCGCGGCATCGCTCACACCAGCGACGCCGCAACGCATCCGCGCTGGGGCATCTCGCCAAACCATGCTCTCATAAACAAGCAGCCCATCCGGGCAGCGAATTAACAGAAGAAAGCGAGCTATGAGGCATAACCACGATCTTTACCCCATACTGAGTGTTGAGGACGCCCTGGAGAAGGTCTTAAGCGCCTTCGCTCCGTTGGAGACGGAGCGCATCCCCGTCCTCGAAGGATTGGGGCGCGTGCTGACAGAGGACGTCTTCGCCCCGGGCGACATCCCGCCCCACGCCAATACGGCGATGGACGGCTACGCTGTGATCGCCGCCGACACAAGAGGGGCGTCGCCGGAGACACCCAAGACGCTGAAGGTCATCGAGAACCTGGGCGCGGGCTACGTAGCCGAGCGGACGGTCGCGCCAGGGACGGCGATCCGCATTATGACGGGGGCCCCGCTCCCCGATGGCGCCGATGCCGTCATCCGCTTTGAGAAGACCGAGCAGGAAGGGGACCAGGTCAGGCTCTTCTCGGAGGTCCCGGTGGGCGAGAACGTCCGGTTCGCCGGCGAGGACGTGCGCGCAGGCGAGCGGGTGCTCGCGGCCGGAACGCCTCTACGTCCCCAGGAGATTGGGATGCTGGCGGCGCTGGGCCACGCGACCGTCGCCGTTATCCGCCGGCCCCGCGTCGCCATCCTGGCGACCGGTGACGAGCTCGTGGATATCGACCAGCCGCTTGGGCCGGGGAAGATCCGCAACGCCAACGGCTACTCCAACGCCGCCCAGGTGCTCAAGTATGGCGGCACGCCCCTGATGTTGGGTATCGCCAGAGACAGCATCGACGACCTTACGTCGAAGATCGCGGCGGGCCTGGCACAGGGCGCCGACCTGCTCCTGACGTCCGGCGGGGTCTCGGTGGGGGACTTCGATGTGGTGAAGCAGGTACTCACTGCGGAGGGCGAGATGACCTTCTGGCGGGTGCGAATGAAACCCGGGAAACCCCTCGCCTTCGGTCAGATCACCGCCGACGTCGATGGTGTCCGCCGCACCATCCCAGTGCTGGGGATGCCGGGCAATCCGGTCTCGACCATGATCTCGTTCGAGCTCTTTGTCCGTCCGGCAATCCTCAAGATGCTGGGTTTCACGGAGCTTGAACGCCCCACCTTTAGCGCGATCCTCGACGATGAGATCTCGGAGAAGGATGACCGCCGGCACTACCTTCGGGTGCGCATCGAGGAGCGCGACGGCGTCTATCACGCGAAACTGACGGGAGAGCAGGGTTCGGGCATTCTGAAGTCAATGGTTCTGGCGAACGGGCTGGCGATCATCCCCGAGGATTGGTCCTGTGCCCCCGCCGGCGCCCGCGTACGCGCGATGTGGTTTGGAGATTGATCCCTACTGCGTAACCGCCGTAGCGTCGTCGACACAGCCCAGTATCGAGATCATCGGCTCATGGGCCACAGGGATCGTACTCCCATCAACTGTCAGTCCAAGAACTGCTCCAGGACCTTGATATCTTCCCACAATACCGACTTGAGATCTTGGTTGTAGAACGCTGCAGCCGGATGGTAGAGCGGTACGACCGCGATTTCGCCATAGTCTACCTGGGCCTTGAAGACCCGCCCGTGAAGATCGCCGATCCTCTGTCCCCGCTCTGGCACCGCATATATCTCCAGGATGAAATCCATCGCGAAACGACCCAGGGTGACGATGACCTGGTGCTCGATGATCTCGATCTGACGCCGGAGAAACGGCGCGTAGAGCGCGATCTCGTCAGCGCGCGGGTCCCGATTGCTCGGCGGACGATCCTTGACCACGTTCGTGATATACACGTCCTGCCGTCCTAGACCGATGGAGGCCAAGAGCTCATCCAGGATCTGGCCAGCACTGCCGACGAAGGGCCGACCGGTCTTTGCTTCTTCGGCACCGGGCGCCTCCCCAATCAACATCACCTTGGCGTCAAGGTCGCCCTCGCCGATGACCGGCTTATATCCCTTCTCCCGCCGATAGGCATACAGCGGAGATGTGTCAAGATCGCGGATCGCCTCGACCACCTCCGCCATGCGCTCAACCTTGCTCGCGGTCATCGCCCTGTAAGGCACTTCTAAAGGGTTAGGTTAGGTTAGCTTAGAGCGCAGCCAAGGACTCCGGCAGTATCTGCCCGCCATCGACGACGATCGTCTGCCCCGTGATGTAGCTGGCCTCCTCAGAGGCGAGGAAAAGCATGGCATGCGCGATGTCCTCGGGCTTGGCCATACGCCCCAGCGGAATCGCCGCAGTCTGAGCGTCGATATAGTCCTGCCCGAGTTGTGACGCCATGCCCTCGGTGAGCACGTTCCCGGGCTCCACACCGTTGACCGTGATCCCATGCTCGGCCAACTCGATCGCCGCCGTCCTGATGAATCCATTGATGCCGGCCTTCGAGGCAGCATAGTGGGTCAGGCCCGAGATGCCGGTCCGGTTGCCCGTGATCGAAGACGTGACTAGAACACGCGCGTTGCTGCGATCCTTCATATGCGGCAAACAGGCCTTGACGGCAAGGAAAACGCCCTTCAGGTTGATGTCCAGCACGCGGTCCCAGTCCGCCTCGGTCATCTCGTCCAGC
>JBNGCP010000100.1:7571-9137 GCA_049974845.1 Anaerolineae bacterium
CACCGTTCTCGGTGCGGACCTCGATGCCGGACTCCAGCATCTTGCGGATGGAACAGGCGTGGCCCACGTGGGCCAGTCGCTCGCGCTCCGCATCCGTCAGGTCTCCTTCGAGGCTCAGCCTTTCCTCGATCCACTCTTCGTAGGGCCTGTCAGCATCTAGATCCCGGTGTTCTTCACGATGGTAGGTCACCGTGATCTCCGCAAGCTCCAGGGCGACGTCGTGGTGCTGTGCATACGTGTGGAGAACGATGGTGGTACACAGCCCCAGGCTCGTCAGCATCATCGTATAAGGCGATAACTCGTGAACGTGGGTGACTGGGTGCAATGCATCGTCCTCCTCACCCTGAGCCGTGATCTCGGCTCTGAAATCCCGATCCTGTCTCACAACGACCTTGTCCACACCCACCTCCTAGTCTGACCGTGGCGGCTCGCCCGCCGGACGTCGCCGGCGGAGAGCCCCTGTATTCACAAAGCGTCTACATCCACAATGAACACCTATTCCATGATACTGAGAAACGCGAGGTGGAACGGCTGGACGGAGTTAGGTCTCCGTCTGGCGTGAGTTGGAAGGGTTTGGGCTTCGTTGGAGGTGTGACCCGGGACAGGCTATCAACCACCGGTATGTCCCGCAGGGTAAGAGCGAGCGGCGGGCACGAACTCGGCAATAAGGATCCGACCGTACGCGTAGCTTCTAGGTCTGCTCCGGCTTGCGCGCGTACGTCGTGAAGAGATCGCCGAGGTTCACGCGCAGGGGAAGATGCTCGAGCCCCAACTTGCCCACCAGCCACTCAAGCGGGCGTCCTGCCCAAGGAAAGAGCGCGGTCACCCGGCTCGCCAGGTAACCGGCGCGTAGATAACGTCCTTGGGCGCCCATCCAAGAGACGGAGAACCCCGCCTTGTTGAGCATTCTCTGCAGCGTGTCGCGCGTGAAGTAGTAGAGATGCATCTCCATAAACCAGGGCCAGCGCCGTCCCATGAGACGGGCGAACAGGCTGTCCAGGTCCATGGTGTGCACGACCAGATAACCACCAGGCTCAAGTATCCGCCACGCGGCACGGAGGGTCCCGAGGGGATCGGCGACGTGCTCGATGACGTCCCACATCGTGACCACACTGTAGCTCTCCGGCTCGAAGCCGGCATCCTCTAGCGTACCCTGGACCATCTGCAACCCCTGATCTCGGGCCTGCTCGACGGCCCAGGCACCCGGCTCCACGCCCCAGGCGTCCCAGCCATGCTTGGCGGCAATCTCGACGAAGACGCCCGTGTACGCGCCCACGTCCAGCAGGCGGCGTCCGTTTGCCGGGGCGGTGAAGGCCTCCATCGGCCTAAGATGGTGCTCGAACGTGAGGATGCGCCCGGCGCGCTCCAGGACGTAAAGCGGATCTTCGACCGCGCTGTAGAGATCGAGCACATCATCGTCATCCGGCCGCGGATCGGCATAGACCAGGCCACACTGACGACATCGCACGATCGGGCCGTGGCGTCCGTAGCCTCCGCTGGTGCAGGCATACGCGCCCCAACTCGCCTCCTCGACACGGTCCAGCGTTGACGGAACGATCTCCACAG
>JBNGCP010000100.1:9237-11871 GCA_049974845.1 Anaerolineae bacterium
TTCCTGGAGATCTTGGAAACCCCCTGTTGGCGATTGTGGAAGACAATCGGCACCTCGCCAATGCGCCAACCCTGCTGCTGAACCTTATAGAGCATCTCCATCAGGAAAGAATAGCCATCAGAAAAGATCTGGTCCAAGGCGATCGACGCCAGCACCTCCCGACGGTAACAGCGGAAACCCGCAGTCGTGTCGTGCGCCTTCAGCGACAACAACGTGCGCGCGAAAGCATTGGCGCCCCAGCTCAATATCCTTCGCGGCAGCGTGCATTCCACCGCCCGCCCTCCGGGCACGTACCGGCTCCCGATGACGAGGTCGTAGCCCTCCTCTATCTTCGCCACCATGCTCGGGATCCGATCGGGCGGATGGGAGAAGTCGGCATCCATCGTGATGATGGTATCAACGCCCTCTGCCATCGCCCGGCGAAAGCCCGCAATGTAAGCCGTGCCGAGGCCTAACTTGCCCTCACGGTGGATGACCTGAACCCGATCTGGGTGCTCTGCCGCCAAGCGATCGGCGATCTCGCCTGTGCCGTCTGGCGAGTTGTCATCGACGACGATCACCCCAAGGTCAAGGGGTTGAGAGAGCAGCTGCACTACGAGCGGCTCGATGTTTTCCTTCTCGTTATAAGTAGGAACGATGATGCGTGTGGTCACTTATGCCTGCCCTTGTGCTATCGACATCTCCCCGGAATCTTGTGCCGAGGCAATTGTAGCGGGTTCACCGGGGGGAGCAAGGACACGCCGTAATGCATCAGTGTCGTTCCCAGCGCCGCTCGGAGCGAGAAGCAGAGGGTCCACCTACGCCGTCAACAAACCGCGGATGCGCGCCGCCACCATCTCGATGGCCACCTCGTTAAAGCCGCCCTCGGGGATAATGACGTCGGCGTACCGCTTGCTCGGCTCGACGAACTCCAGATGCATCGGGCGAACGGTCTTGAGGTACTGCTGTATAACAGAATCGAACGTTCTACCCCGCTCGTGGATATCCCGACGCAGCCGGCGAATGAAGCGGATGTCGGCATCGGTGTCGATGAAGATCTTGACGTCGAATTCGTCGCGCAGCTCGGGCTCTACAAAGATGAGAATGCCCTCCACCAAGATGATCGGCGCGGGCTCAACGTGGGTGGTCTGGTCGGTCCGGCTGTGCTTCGTAAAGTCATAGACCGGGATCTCGACCGCCTTTCCCTGCCGCAGTTGTCGCAGATGGTGGATCAGCAGAGAAGTCTCCAGCGAATCTGGATGATCGAAATTGACCTTCGCACGCTCTTCCTCCGGCAGGTGACCCAGGTCCCGATAGTAGGCATCGTGGGGAATGTACGCGATATGCTCGGCCCCGACCCGAGCGAGGATCTGGTTGGCGACCGTGGTCTTGCCCGATCCCGTTCCTCCTGCAACACCGATAATCACAGTCTGCATAGATTCGCCTATTCCTCATCGACTTCTTCCGTGCTGTCGGGCCCTTGATCCTCGATCTCCCTCTGGGAGCAGCGAGGCCCCGCGCACGCCACCACGCCCACCACCAGCGCCACCATCCCGAGGCCCTCGGGGAGAGCCCCTGGGTTGTAGACAATCTCATAGCGCGGGAGAAGCGTGCGGGTTATCGAGACCTCGACCTCATCGAGCTGCAATGTAACGAGTGGCTCATCCGGCTCGAGCTGGGTTTCCACCAGCAGCTCTCCGCTGGCGCTACGATAGATCTGTACCTGAATGGCGTCCGAGAACTGAACCATCCGAAAAACAAGGCCCACCGTCTGGGCCGCAAAAAAAGCCTCGGGCTCCTGCGTCGTGAAGGCTAGACGCAGCGTCGCCTGAGGCGCCTCATCGACCGATGGCAACAGCATGACGGGCTCGCCATCAACGTCGGCAGCCTGGACTTCCAGCCCCGTGCGTTGACCGCGCAGAAGCGTGTAGAGCCCGTAACGCCCTCCCGACCACACGCCGACGGGGCCTATGGGTTGGCTGAGCGTCAGCTCCCTTTCGGGAACGACGATGGGGGTATCTGGCCAAGCTATAATCTCAGGCTCTTGCCATCCCCACAGCATCTGCCCTGCCCATCCCAGAACAACGAGGAGGCCACCCACAGAGAGGGCCAGCCTGCCGACACACTCTGCAGACCACGACCCATTGGGCCACTCCTCGCGCATCCGGTCGAAATTGGCTGCGACAAGCAGGGCCAACAATCCGAGCGTCACTCGCATCAGATAGGAGGCCCGGATGGTCAGCAATCCCAGGGAGGCCAGGGGTCGGGTTGCGTCGCCAAGCCTAGGCCGAAGCTGCGCAAGCCACCGATTGTAGATCACGGATTGATCGGACGAGGCCGGAATCTGAGGGAGAGCGAAGGCGATGATCTGGACAGCCGCAAGGAGGATCAGAACCAGCGTTGCGAATCTCTTGTGGCTCAGTCCCACCCACAGCTTATTCAGGATCCGGTTGATGTCCATCGATAGGTTCTTTCCCTTACGTGGAAAAAGCCCCGTTGGACCTCGGGGCTCTCTAGAGCCACCCCTGGGAATCGAACCCAGAACCTGGCGCTTACGAAGCGTCTGCTCTGCCGATTGAGCTAGGGTGGCGCACAACGCAATCATTATACCTATAACCGCCTCTAGGGCAAGGGCGGAGGCAGGTAGATATAGGG
>JBNGCP010000101.1:0-4073 GCA_049974845.1 Anaerolineae bacterium
TCGGAGCCTTTCGGCTCACGCGCTCTCCAGGCGCGCGCATTAGGCCGGACTATGCAACCTCTCCACAACGTCCGGCATTATACCACACCACCCCCTCTCGACAACTTGCCCCACGTATCTACATAGGGCGATCGTCGTTGACGTGTGGCAGGTGCAACGCACTTAGGCTTTGGGGTGAGGGGCGCTTCTGGCGTCGCGCGGCGGTAGGACGAGCAAAGTGCGTTGCGCCTGTTCTGCCCAACTGTGTTCTGCCCAACTGCGATTGCCTACGTATCTACATATGAAAAGCCCCCGCTCAAGCTTGAGCGGGGGCTCGATAACGCGCGTTCAATTACGCTGCCGCCGGCGATGCCTTTGGATTCGGCTTCAGCACCGGTTCGGCCGCCGACTTCGCGGGCGCATCCTCATCCTTCAACGGGGGCAGCGCACGCCCTTCCATCACCGCCTGAAACTCCTCGCTTGAGAGCGTCTCGCGCTCCAGCAGCGCCTGAGCAACCTGATCAAGCTGGTCGCGTTTCGTCTTCAGCGCCTCCTTGGCCCGATCGTGCGCCTTCGTCACGAAGGCCTTGACCTCATCGTCGATCGCTTGCGCCATCGCCTCACTGTAGTCGCGCTGCTCGCCAATCTCCTTGCCCAGGAAGACGAGCTCCTCCTTGCGGCCGTAGACCAGCGGGCCCAGCTTATCGCTCATACCGTAGCGCATCACCATCGACCGCGCCAGCTTCGTGCTCTTCTCCAGGTCGTCCGAGGCGCCCGTGCTGATCTCCTCAAAGACGATCTCCTCGGCCGCGCGGCCACCCAGCATCTTGGCCATCTCGTCTTCCATCTTGCTGCGCTGCATGATGTAGTGGTCCTCCTCTGGCAGCGTCAGCGTGTACCCGCCGGCCATCCCGCGGGCCACAATGGAGATCTTGCGAACCGGATCGCATCGCGGCAGCGCGTAGGCCACCACGGCGTGTCCAGCCTCGTGATAGGCGAAGACCTCACGCTCGTCCTCAGAGATCACCCGGCTCCGGCGCTCCGGGCCGGCAATCACACGCTCAATGGCCTCCTGGAACTCCGTCATGCCGATGCGTCGCTTGCCGGCACGAGCCGCTAGGATCGCAGCCTCGTTCACCGCGTTCTCGATGTCCGCGCCGACAAACCCGGGCGTCGACTGCGCCAGGACCTCCAGATCAACCTCAGCCGCGACCGGCTTGCCCCGGACGTGAACGCGGAAGATCTCCTCACGACCGCGGATGTCGGGCTGATCGAGCACGACGCGGCGGTCGAAACGACCAGGACGCAACAGCGCCGGGTCCAAAATATCCGGTCGGTTGGTGGCTGCGACCACGATCACGTTGGTGTCGGTGTCAAAACCGTCCATCTCGACCAGGATCTGGTTCAGTGTCTGCTCGCGCTCATCGTGCGAGCCGCCCAAGCCGGCGCCGCGATAGCGGCCCACCGCGTCGATCTCGTCGACGAAGACGATGCACGGGCTGTGCCGCTTGGCCTGGTCGAAGAGATCGCGCACTCGGCTCGCGCCGACGCCGACGAACATCTCCACGAACTCCGAGCCCGAGATGCTGAAGAACGGAACCCCCGCCTCGCCGGCCACCGCCTTGGCCATCAGCGTCTTGCCCGTACCCGGTGCGCCCACCAACAGCACGCCTTTAGGAATGCGCGCGCCCAGATTGATGAACTTCTGCGGCTCCTTGAGGAACTCCACGACCTCCTTGAGCTCCTCCTTGGCCTCATCCACACCCGCGACGTCGTCAAACGTCACCGTCGGCCGATCCCCGGAGAACATCCGGGCCTTGCTCTTACCGAAGGAGAGCGCCTGGTTGTTGGCGCCCTGGAATTGGCGGATGAAGAGGTAGAAGAAGGCCACACCCGCCAGGATGCTGATCAACGTGATCCCGATATTGATCAGGGCACCCCAGTCGACAGGCTCTTCGAACTCGATATTCACCGCGCGAAGCTCCTCGCGCTCCACGCCCAGAATCTGGAGCTGCTCCAAGATGTCGGACTCAGGCGCCTTGCGCGAAATAACCACACGCTCACCGGAGTCCGTCGGTTCGTTGTATGTGACGCTGAGCTCATCACCCCGCACGATAATGCTCGAAACCTTACCGGCGTTCACGTCCTCAGCCACACGAGGCAGCGGCACCGTTGGGCTGGTGCTGCCGCCTGAGATATAGCTGTAGACGAGAAAGAGCACAGCGGCAATGATGATCAGATATACGAAATTGCTGCTGCCCTTAGACTTCATGGCGCCTCCTGGCCTGCAGTGCAGGCCTTCAGATACGGGTGAACCCCGTAATGCTTACGTTTTTCCCACACTATGCTTTTTCAGCTTGATATGCAAACCTATAGGACCTACAAACGTATTCCCAAACGTATTCTACCAGAAATCGGGGGGAACGTAAGGCTAACCCCCGAACCAGGCGGCGCTCACCGCCCTCGTCCGCCGTTCATCTATGCCCCTCCTGTGGTCAGGTCCAGCCACAACGTTACTGACTTCGCTGAGCCGGACTATAGATGACAGCGGGGAAAAAGCAAGACGGGCGTCTATTAAACAGCCTAACACGGCCCACCCACACGCCCTATAGCGCAGGCGAACTAGGGCTCAACCGTCACCGTCGTGACAAAGATCGTGTCGTCGACGACACGGGCCTCACCAGCATCCACCACCGGCAGCCGGCCCGCATCGTTGTACAGCCCGACGCGAATGTCGTAGGTGCCCGGCGGCGCGGTGTCTGGGAGACTGACCTGATGGGGATCGCTTACAATCTCGCCTGGCGACCACGATGTCGTGGGACGCAGGCCGTTAACAGGTACGATATCGCGCTGGGTGACCAACGTCTGGCTATCCTGGTGCACCAAATGGATGAAGACTTTATATGACGTGCTGAACTCGGCGAGACAGCGCCATCGGAGGGTGACCGGAACGCTCGCGCCTGGACGGTAACCAAAATCCGAGACCCAGACCCGCTCGAGAATCGCTTGATCGTTGAAGTTCACGCCGAGCGGGAGCGCAATGTCGCTGCCCCCACTGATCGTCAGCGTCACCGTGTCACCGGCGCGAATCTCCTGCTCCGGCCCCGGCACCTGCTCGAGAACGGTGCCCGCCTGCTCCCGGCTGCGCACCTCCACCGTCGCCACCAGAAGCCCCTCGGACTCGAGCCCTGACTGCACGGTGTCCAGATCGTATCCGAGGACATCCGGCATCACCAGCGCACGTCCCGCCGCAAGGATCACGCTCACCGTCGAGTCCCGTTCCACCCGTGACCCTGGACCCGGCGCCTGCTCCAGGACGGCTCCCGGCCGAGCATCCGTTGATTCCTCCTCACCCAACACCTCGATTTGCAGACCCTGGCTCTGGGCCAGGCGTTGCGCGTCAGCAGCGCTCAGCCCCATCAGGTTCGGCACGGAGACCAGCTCCCCGACCGCCGGCGTCTCGGGTCGCGGCGTCTCATCGACAACCGGAGTCGGCATCACCACGGGCGCCGTGTAGGCCTGGTAAACAAATAGCCAGAGCGGGACGAGACCAATCACCGCAATCGCCGCCACCGCCATCAGCATCCACAACGTGGTATCCGGCCCGCTGGACACCCCGATCGGCTGGGTGCCCTCATCACGCTCGGCGGGGTCACGTCCGGAGACCCTGGCCTGGGCCGTCGCCGGGATGCCCTCTGCCGCTGGCAGCGCGTTGCCCGACCGTTTGGTTACAGGCGCACCCGAATCACCGCCCGTCGACCGACTTGCGTTGACCATACCGGTCGCATCGACCGGCCGGTTCGCGACGACCGGTGTCTCGGCAGCGACCGGCGCGTAGGGACCCGTCGCGCTCTGGCCGTGGAGCATGTACTGCTCCAGCGCCAGGCCGAGCTGCTCGGCGTTGCGATAGCGATGCGCCGGTTCCTTCGAGAGGATCTTGCGAACCAGCCAATCCAGGCCCCTGGGCACCCGCGGATTGAGCGCGATCAAGGGAGGCGGCTCCTCCCGGCAATGCTTCAATGCCAGGACCTCGGGGTCGGGGTCGTGGAAGGGCGGCACGCCGGTCAGCATCTCGTAGAGCATCACGCCGATGC
>JBNGCP010000101.1:4173-11869 GCA_049974845.1 Anaerolineae bacterium
GGGTCGTGGAAGGGCGGCACGCCGGTCAGCATCTCGTAGAGCATCACGCCGATGCTGTAGACGTCCGAAGCGGGTGTCGGCTTTCTGCCCCGCGCCTGCTCCGGTGAGAGGTAGTGCGGGCTCCCCCACACCACCTCCAGGGGCTCCAGCTCGATCTCATCCTGGCGCGCCGCCCGCGCGATGCCGAAGTCGGTGACCTTGACCTGACCGTCGTCGGTGACCAGGATGTTCTGAGGCTTGAGATCACAGTGGATCGTCCCCTGTTTATGTGCCTGTCCCACCCCAGCGCAGATCTCGCGTGCAATGCGCAGCGCCTCTGACACGGGCAGCGGCGCGTCGCGCCGGATCAACGTCTTGAGATCCTCACCGGGCACCAGCTCCATCACGATGTAGGGGCGCCGATCCTGGTCCTGTCCGACGTCGTAGACGTGCACAATGTTGGGGTGATCGAGCCTACCGGCGGCGCGCGCCTCGTGGAGAAACCGCTCGCGCGCCTCAGGGTCGCTGGCGTAGGGCTCGCGCAAGAACTTGACGGCAACCGACCGCTCCAGGAGCAGATCCTCGCCGTGGTAGACAGTGGCCATCCCTCCGGCGCCAATCAGCTCGGTCAAGCGGTAGCGGTCATTCAGCACAATCGGTTTCATCGGGTTCTCCAGACCGGTCACCGGCCCGTCTCCATAGCCCGTGCGAGGAGCGCCAGCGCGCCGCCCCTGCTCCAGCCAGTCCACGCTATTCTACCCGAAGCGATCGGCAAGTCAACGAACGCTGCGGTCAAGGTGGGTTACAGAATCACAGCGGCCGCTCATTCAGGCACGCCTCCCATTCGAAGCGCGCCCCTCGGCCATCCTGACGCCCCATCATCTGCAAAATGCCAACCCTCATCGCTGGCAGGGTTGGGCCGAGCCCCGCGCCTGAGTCACCCCCCTAGTCAGCCCACCCGACCTGCACTGTACCGAAGTCCAATTGCAGAACCCGCCCCAAGCACGATGACAAAACGCCCAGCCTCGGCTATGATAAGGTCAGCAGTGGGGTGCACGGATCGTGCGGATGAGAGGTCGACAATGGCACGCGAGGATCGACGACCAGTCCTACAGCTTCCCTTCCGCGCCGGCATCATCGGGGCCGGCGCCGCACTGGTGGCTGTGCTGGTCGCCCAGGCCATCGCGCTCTGGCTCCTGCCGGCCACCATCCTGGCACTCCTCTTCCCCGGCCAGGCACTCGCCGTCGGCGAAGCCCTGGCCATTGGCGCGATTGCCGCCATCACCGGCGGCCTTATCGGGGTCGCCGTCGGCTACATCCACCAACGCCGTCTGCTCCGCCTCAACGCCGTCGCCGATGCGTGGCTCCGAGGCGACCTCTCGCTGCGCACCGACGAGCAGGCCCGCGACGAGCTCGGCGCCCTTGCCCATCGCCTCAACCTCCTCGTCGAGCATCTTGAAGAGGACGAGCAGGACCTGGACCGGCTCCGTGAGAGCAACGTGCGGCTCACCGACCAGGTGCGCGCGCTTGTCGTCGTCGAAGAGCGCAACCGCTTGGCGCGCGAGCTCCACGACAGCGTCAAGCAGCACCTCTTCAGCCTTGCGATGACCGCCAGCGCCATCCGTACCCACCTTGACCACCTCCAGCAATCAGGCCACGAGCCCTCCGCGGAGTTGTCGGAGATGATTCACGAGATCGAGACCGAGGCCCAGGCCGCACAGCGCGAGACCACCCGCCTGATCGAGGATCTGCGGCCCGCCTCACTTCACGAGCGAGGGCTCGCTGCCGCGCTCAACGATTACACCCTTCTCTTCGGCGCGCGTCAGCATCTGCTCGCCTATCTCGACGTGCAGTGCAACGACCGAGCGCTGCCCCCTCCTGTCACCGAGGCGCTCTATCGAGTGGCGCAGGAAGCCCTGCATAACGTGGCCCGCCACGCGCACGCGACCCGCGTCAACGTCCAGGTCCGCTGCATCGGGGACCGGGTCGTGCTCACGGTGGAGGACAACGGCATCGGGTTTGACACCCGGCGAACGCGCAAGGGCCTCGGTATCTCGAGCATGCAGGAGCGCTTGATGGCGATCGGCGGGCGGCTCCAGGTCGAGAGCGAGCCCAACCTCGGCACGACGGTCCGCGCCGAGGTCGAGATCGGTGCAGGTGTGGCAGGGGGCATCCAGGGAACGTCCATCGATCCTTCCACAGTCAGATCGCGGCCCGAGGCGTGGGCCTGGTTGGGGCAAAAGCTGATGATTCCCGTCGGGCAGACGTGGCCATGGCCGCCCGCGGACGTCGCCCGTCACCTCCGCGCGCCTGCGATCGGCCCGGGTAGCCTGACACTGAGAAGCGATCGGCGCCTCCTGGGGCTGCTCCGCGGCCACATGCTCTGGTCCGAGTCACAGCGCGCCCCACTGCTGCGCTTCAGCTCGGAGCGAGCCGGCATGGGCTGGGATCTGGGCGGCGTCGACTGGCTGCTACGTGAGATCCGTGGGCTCAAAGGACGTGCCGTCGTGGAGCGCAACGCGCAGCCTTTGGCCGCCATGCAGCACGCCGGCGACGGCACCACGCCGCCGCACACCGAAATCATCTATGACGACCACGCCTACAGGTTGATGGAGAACCCGGAGGTGCCGTCTGGCTTCCGCCTGGCCGACGAGACGGACGTGACCGTGCTCACGATGGAGGAAGACAGCCTTTGGCTCCACCGCACGCTGCCCCTCCCCCTCATCGCCGCCGTCGCGGCGCGGATCATCGATGAAAGGTCGCTGCAGCCCGTGCGCCGGGCCAGCGGCGCTCGACATCCTGAACCGGCAGGCGACGCCGACCAGACGCTTCTCACGTCGCTCAGGCAGGAGCTGCGCACCCTCACCCGGGAGCAGACAGAGGGGTTACCCCCCGACATCCGGTCGCGGGTCGAGGCGTTGGCGCACACGCTGCTGACCATCCTGCCGCACATCGACAACCTGGGCGGGAGCAGTCACGACGCCTACGTCGTGCGCCAGATTGTCCGTGACTACCTCCCCACTGCCCTCTCCGAGTATCGTGCGCTTCCGGCGAGCTACGCCCTCGACGAGCCCATTCAGGAAGGGAAGACGGCGAGGGATCACCTCCTCGAGCAGCTCGAACTACTCCAGCAGGTGGTCGACGCCGTCGCCGCCCGACTACCGCAAGAGCACGTACAACACCTGCTCTCCCACGGTAGATTCTTGGCGGGCAAGTTCGCGGCAGGAAGAGGGTCTGGATCCGATGACGAGGGGTCATCGGTTGAGACAAGCTGAGGCATCTGGCGTTGGCGGTTCCGTTATCTGAGACACAGCAAAAGGAGATTGGAGATGCGTACGATCCATGGTTTTATCTACACACTCAAGCCATATGAGCGCGGGATTAAAGAGATCCTCGGTGACTACCAGGGCTTTGTCATGCCCGGTCTTGGCTTCCAGCTGCCCTTCTTCAGCCTCGTCCGCGTCCGTGACGTCCGCGAGCACACGATGGACATCCCCCCGCAGCCGGTGATCACGAAAGACAACGTCGAGATCCGTGTCGACGGGGTAATGTGGGTGCGTCCCAGGGCCGATGAGGAGTCGATCAAGCGCACCTTCTACAACATCGACGACTGGAAGCGCGCCGTCGTCCAGCTCGCGATGACCAACCTCCGACAGGAGTTTGGCGACCTGACGCTGGACGAGAGCCTAGTGGCGCGCGAGAAGATCGCCACCAACCTGGAGCGCGTCCTCAACCAGTTCACCGCAGACTGGGGCCTGGTCGTCAGCAAGGTAGAGATCATGCTCATCGACCCGCCCGAGGACATCAAAGAGGCGATGCACAAGCAGAAGACCGCCGAGCAGGAGCGACGCGCGATGCGGCTGCTGGCGACGGGCGAGTACGAGGCTGCCGAGCAGCAGAAGCTGGCCACCATCCAGCGCGCCGAGGGTGACCGGGAGGCGGCCATCCGCCAGGCCGAGGGTGAGCGCGAGGCCTCGATCAAGATCGCCGAGGGACGTGCCGAGGCCATCCGGCTTGTGAACGAGGCCGCCGACCAGTACTTCCAGGGCAACGCCCAGGCGCTGCGCCAGATCGAGATGATCGAGACCTCGATGAAGAGCAACGCCAAGGTCGTCGTCACGGACCGCGGCATCACGCCCAACCTCTTCCTCGGCGATCTGCCCATCACGCCCGATACCGACAGCAAGTCCTGAGGACGCCCGGCGGCTCCCTAGAGCCGCGGCGTTGCCGCGGCTCCGGGTCGCCGACGGCCCACCGTCTCTTTGACCCTTGACGCAAGGAGCCAGAAGCATGCCCGTCGAGCCCGAGAACAACCAGCAGAGTCCCGATGACCGCGTCACCGTCTTCCTTGTTGACGACCACGACGTCGTGCGTAAGGGGCTGCGCTTCTACCTGACCGCCCGGCCCGACGTCGAGATCCTGGGCGAGGCCGGCGACGCCGAGACGGCCGTCCAAGCCGTGATGGACCACGTGCCTGACGTCGTCCTGATGGACCTCGTGCTGCCGCTCAAGCCCGGCGCCCTGCCCTCCGACCAGGGCGGCGTGCATGCTACCCGCCAGATCCGACAGCTCAGCCCCCACACCCAGGTCGTCGTACTCACCAGCTACGCCGAGGACGAGCTCATCTTCGCCGCCATCAAGGCCGGCGCCCTCTCCTACCTGCTCAAGGACGCCGACGCCGAAACCGTGCTCGCTGCCATCCACGCTGCCGGTCGCGGTGAGGCCGTCCTCCATCCCCGCATCGCCCGCCGGCTCATGGCCGAGGTCGTCAACCCGCCCAAAGAGCGCGATCCCGCCGCCGGACTCACCCCCCGGGAGATGGAGGTGCTCCACCTGATCGCCGAAGGGCATTCCAACGCCGAGATCGCCGCCGAGCTCGTCATCACGGAGCGGACCGTCAAGGCCCACGTCAGCAACCTCCTCAGCAAGCTTCACCTCTCCGACCGCACCCAGGTCGCCATCTACGCCTGGCGCGAGGGCCTCATGGAGTAAGAGCCCCTGCAGGGGCGAGACGACCGAGAAGCGCGCGGCGCGTGAGCAACCCGCCTCGCCAGCGCTCACCCCCCTTGTATTCCCCCCTCGAGGGGGGAAAAGTCTGCGCTGAGCGAGTTCTCCCCCCTCTGGGGGGAGTTGGAGGGGGGCGTCGCGCCAGAAAACCATGCTCGCCACCGCCCACCCCCCTTGTCTTCCCCCCTCGAGGGGGGAAAGGCCTACGCGCTCGGCGAGTTCTCCCCCCTCTGGGGGGAGTTGGAGGGGGGCGTCGCGCCAGAGAACCTTGCTCGCCCGCGCCCACCCCCCTTGTATTCCCCCCTCGAGGGGGGAAAGGCCTGCGCGCTCAGCGAGTTCTCCCCCGTCCGGGGGCTTGTCCCCGTCCCACCTTCTCACGGAGGGGAGAGCCAGAAGGGGGGCGTCGCGCCAGAGAACCGTGCTCGCCACCGCCCACCCCCCTTGTCTTCCCCCCTCAAGGGGGGAAAGGCCTGCGCGCTCGGCGAGTTCTCCCCCCTCCGGGGGGAGTTAGAGGGGGGTCGCGCTCAAGCAGCCTGCCTCGCCACCGCCCACCCCCATTGCATTCTTGTGCCGCAGACGGCCCCAGAAGGGAGAAGTGGACATCTTCCGAGAGGGGTACTTCGTGTTGCCTGACCGGCCTTTTCTCGCTACACTGAGCGGCAGACCAACTGCATCTCAGGAGGGTGACGATGGACCTCGAACAAACCGCCGAGTACCGGCGCCTTGTCGACGCCACTGAGCGACGCGTAGGATGGCGCAAGTGAGGCGCCTACGTCGCTGACCGGGCCTGGGGTACCGTCCGCGAGGACTATAGCGCCGACGGCGAGCCCTGGCACTCCTTCACCCACGACCAAGCTCGAAGCCGCGCCTACCGCTGGAACGAGGACGGCATCGGCGGCGTCTCCAACACCTACCAGAACCTCTGCCTGGCCGTCGCCTTCTGGAACGAGCACGATCCAATCCTCAAGGAACGCTTCTTCGGCGTGACGGGCCCGGAGGGCAACCACGGGGAGGACGTCAAGGAGCTCTACTACTACCTTGATGCGACACCCACACAGAGCTATCTCAAGATGCTCTACAAGTATCCGCAGGTCGCCTACCCCTACGCCGACCTGGTCCACAAGAACCAGCGACGTGGCTACGATGAACCGGAGTACGAGATCACCGACGCCCTGTCGGACGTCCTCGCCGAGCGCCGCTACTTCGATATCTTCATCGAATGGGCGAAGGCGTCCGAGGAAGATCTGCTCTGCAGAATCACCGCCGTCAACTGCGGCCCGGAGGCGGAGCCGCTCCACATCCTTCCCCATCTGTGGGCGCGCAACACCTGGTCATGGGGCTATGACCCCGCCCGTCCCGAGATCCAAGCCGTCGACGCTCCCCAAGGCGGCATCGCAGCAGCCCACGCGACCGAGCGCCATCTCACCCCCCGGTAGTGGTACGTGACGGTCCTCAACCCGGGCGATGAAGCGCACCAGGCCCCCGAGCTGCTCTTCACCGAGAACGACACCAACCACGAGCGCCTCTTCGGCAGTGAAAACCCCACCCCCTACGTGGAGGATGCTTTTCACGCTGCCGTTGTCCACGGACAGACCAACCACGTCAAGCCGGAGCGGCGCGGCACCAAGGCGGCAGCCCACGCCCGGGCGGTGGTCCCACCCGGGGAAATGCTCGAGGTCCGGGTCCGCTTCACCAACGAGGCCCTCGACGCGCCGTTCGAGAGCTTCGAGGACGTCTTTGACCAACGCATCGCCGAGGCCGACGCCTTCTATGACGCGCTACACCACCCCACGCTGGACGAGGACGCGCGCCGCGTGCAGCGCCAGGCCTGGGCCGGCCTGATCTGGAGCGGGCAATTCTACCACTACAGCGTCGAGCTCTGGCTTGACGGTGATCCGGCGATGCCAAAGCCACCGCTCGAGCGCAAGCGCGGGCGCAATGCCGACTGGCGCACCCATCTCTACAACGTCGAGGTCCTGTCGATGCCCGACAAATGGGAGTATCCGTGGTTCGCCGCCTGGGATCTCGCCTTCCACACCGTGGTGCAGGCCATGATCGATCCAGCGTTCTGCAAGCACCAGCTCAAGCTGCTCCTCAGGGAGTGGTATCAGCACCCTAACGGCCAACTGCCCGCCTATGAATGGGACTTCGGCGACGTCAACCCGCCCGTCCACGCCTGGGCAGCGTGGCGCGTCTACCACATCGACCGCGAGCGCACCGGCACCGCCGATACCGTCTTCTTGGAGCAGGTCTTCCACAAGCTCTTGCTCAACTTCACCTGGTGGGTCAACCGCAAGGACGTCGACGACAACAACGTCTTTCAGGGCGGCTTCCTCGGCCTCGACAATATCGGCGTCTTTGACCGCAGCAAGCCCCTGCCCACCGGTGGCCGCATCGACCAGGCCGATGGCACCGCCTGGATGGCCATGTACTGCCTCAACATGCTGCGCATCGCGTTGGAGCTCGCGCGCACCAAACCGGCATACGACGACGTCGCAACGAAGTTCTTCGAGCACTTCATCTACATCTCGTATGCGCTCACGCATCTGGGCCAGGACTCGCGCCAGGAGGCAAGCTTGTGGGACGACCGCGACGGCTTCTACTACGACGTCCTGCACATGCCCAACGGCAACGTGGTCCCGTTGCGTGTCCGCTCCCTCGTCGGCCTCGTGCCGCTCTTTGCCGTCGAGACCCTCGACCCGAAGCTCCT
>JBNGCP010000102.1:0-11857 GCA_049974845.1 Anaerolineae bacterium
CAGCATTCGCGAGCTGTGGTAGAATAGGCAGCAAGCAGACAGCCCACATCCACCGTCACCACAAGCCCATGAGGGGAGTCAGAACGAGATGACAGAGACCGAGAAAAAGCGCATTCGGGTCCTGATCGTTGACGACCACGCTGTGGTTCGCAGTGGGCTCAGCGCCTTCCTATCAACGTACGAGGACCTCGACCTCGTCGACGCGGCAGCCAGCGGCGCCGAGGCCATCCGACTCTGCGAGAAACACCGGCCTGACGTGATCCTCATGGATCTGGTGATGCCGGGCATGGACGGCGCCGCCGCGACAAAGGTGATTCGCGAGCGGTGGCCCGACACTCAGGTGATTGCGCTCACCAGCTTCAAGGAAGAGGATCTGGTACAGAACGCGCTCAAGGCCGGGGCCATTGGCTATCTCATCAAGAATATCTCGGCCGACGAGCTCGCGGACGCCATCCGCGCCGCTCAGCTTGGGCGCCCCACCCTGGCCCCAGAGGCGGCCGAGGCGCTCATTCAGGCCGCCATGCACGAACCGGCGATCGGCGAGGATCTGACCGAGCGCGAGCGCGAGATTCTCGAGCTGATGGCCGAAGGACTCAGCAATCCCGAGATCGCCGAGCGCCTCTACGTCAGCCGCTCGACCGTGAAGTTCCACGTCAGCAACGTGCTCTCCAAGCTGAACGCCGACAGCCGCACCGAGGCCGTCGCCATCGCCATCCAGAACGGGATCGTCTAAGCCCAAACTCAGGCCTTGGCCTCGCGGTCTAGTAAGCCCCAAGCCGCGATTCTCCATTGCAGCGCCCGCCTCCCCACGCCGGCCCCCACGAGCACCCTAGCCATCTGTGCAGTGCTGAGCCCCGCCACATGTCCATTTCGCGTCCCGCCAGCCGAAGGGCGCCCCCATACCGCCCTCGCGCTATGCTTATCGTGGATAGTGTGTGACGATGCGGAAGGAATAGAGGTGTGCAGAAGATGAGAATCCTGATCGCCGACGGTGATGCGAGTGTGCGTTCGGCGCTGCGGTTTTTCGTAGCGCACAGGTACGACGATGTGGAGGTGGTGGAGGCAGCGACCGTCGACGGCGTGCGCGATGCGATCGCCCGGCAGCCCGTGGACGTTATCCTTCTGGACTGGTCATTGCCCCCCGATGGCGCGCAGGGGATCCTGAGAGCCCTTCAGACGCCCGACCGCGACTGTCGCATCCTCGTCTTGAGCGGCCGGCCTGAAGCGGCGCGGGCGGCCCTGGACGCAGGAGCCGACGCCTTCGTCAGCAAAGGGGACCCGCCCGAGGCCCTGCAGGCCGCGCTCTCCAGAGCGATCGCTGGCCCTGATCAGAAGGGACCGTCGACCAGGCCGCCCCCTCCTCGGCCGCCTCGCACTCCTGCTCAGACGCAAGGCCGCCTCGCCGATCAGACCCGCGAAGCGCCTGCGCGTCGATCGTGCAGCCAACCCGCCGGACCGTACTGACGACCGCCTGGCGGACTCGCCCCGCTAGCGCACCAGACCGAGATCGCGTCCGATCTGTCGCAACGATCGCCATCCAGGGCCAGCCGTCAGCAGGGAGATCACGAGCATAGAGACCGCCGAGGTCAGGCACCACGCGCACGTCGCCCCGATCACAAACGGCTCGAGGAACGTCAAATAGGTCGAGAAGAGCAGGCCGAAGACCGCCAGCAGGAAGAGCAGGCCCGGCACGTACCGCGACCGGTCGAAGCCCTGGATCCACCTGGCATAGACATAGCTGATGATGATCGCCAGATACCCCAGCACCCCGAAGACGGCCACGGGTAAGAAACCGAGAAGAAGCGCATACTCGCTCTGGTTCACGGTGTTGCAGTCCCCCACCGGGCCGCAAATCGCCTCCGTGCCCGTCGTCTCGATGAACGCAAGATAGGTGGCCGCAATCAGGCCGACCACAATCGCCACCGGTATCGCCACATCCCCATAGCGGCTCCAGACCTCATCCTGCCAAGGGCGCGGGCGGATGACGGCGACGATGGCGGCGACGAGCGCGACCAACACCACCGTCGAGAGGATGTTCCCGGCGAGGTCGCGTCGGAACCGCGCCGCTACCGTTGCCAGTAAGCCCGGATCGCTTGCCGTCGCCTCCTCACCGGGATTGTTCGTCGGCTCCAGATCCGCTACCGCCTCCTCCATGCCGGGAAGATCCGGCCACCCGACGCCGCCCGCCTCCAGGTACGCCTCAATATAGCCGGGCAGCTCCTCAGGAATCTGCACGGAACCGATCATCACGTGCTCACCGATGATCATCATCGGCACGCCAACAAGTTCCGGCTCATAGCGCGTGACCGCAGCCTGCCAAATCGCGTTGCCCAATGCGGTACTCGCGTCCAGCTCGGCGATCAGCAGGCTGTCACCATAGCGGTCGCGCAGCGCGGGCAAGACCGCCGTCGCCACGAGGTGACAATGAGGGCACGTAGGCGAGTAGAAGAACACCGCCCGCACGACGCCGTCCTCTTGTGCCGCTAACGGTCCCGGCGCGACCAACGTGGACAATCCAATCAGCAACATCAGCGCCACCGTGAGGCGCACAGAACTACGCATTCAATCGTTCCTCCGTGATTGTGTCCCTTCAGGACTTTAGAAGTGAGATGCGAACGCATCATAGTCTCGTAAATGCCAGCGCAACTATAACACACCCCAGAGTGTAGAACAACCCGGTATCGGCGCCCTGGTCTGTTGACCAGGCCCAAACCTGTCTGCCGTGCCAGCCGCAGATCAGGTCACCTGCAGGGCGCGGCAGGCGCACAGCCCGCTTATACTTGAGGTGGGATTGGGATACAGATACAACTACATAACTCCCCTGAATAACGCCGTCGGCCGTCACGCCGGCGGCGTTCCTCTTAAGCGGCGTATCGCCCTACAACCTCTGCGCCGCTCGTGCGTATTATAGGCAGAATAAGCTCGGAAGCTGCACAAACTGCGCTTCCCATCTATAATGAAGGGTGAGCAAAGCGTCTGGCCGCGTCGAACACATGGGACACCTCATCCCGCAGACCGGCAGGGAGCGCCGCCAGCGCTCCCCAACTATGAAAGGGGGCACGCAATGGAAAGTCGTACGCGCAAGACCATCACCTCGGGCATTATCCTAATCCTGATCGGGCTGGGCTTCCTGGCCGTTCAGCTGATCCCGTCGCTGAGGAGCTGGGCCGATCAGGAATTCACCTGGCCCGTGAGCATCCTCTTCGTCGCATTGGGGCTGGTCGTGATCGGTGCGCTCACCGGCACGGCCGATATGCTCGTGCCGGCCAGCATCGTCGGCGGTATCGGCGGCATCCTCTATCTCCAGAACGCGGGGATTCTCACCTGGGAGAGCTGGGCTTTCCTGTGGACCCTGATCCCCGGCTTCGTCGGGATCGGCGTCTTCCTTGCCAGTCTCCTCAAGTGGGATCGTAAGGGCATCGTCGACGGGCTGCAGTCCATCCTGGTCAGCGCCGTTCTCTTCCTGGTCTTCGGCTCCCTGATGGGCGATATGTTTGGCTACTTCCCCTTTAGAGATTACCTGCCGGTGCTGCTCATCGCGCTGGGCATCTTCCTCTTCATACGCGCCTTTCTCGAGCGACGCCGTTAGTGCGAGGACCGTAGGTGCACCGGCGTTCGATGAGCGACTGTAGCGGTGGATAGAGGACCGGAAAGGACGGAGACCTATGCGCAGAAACTGGGTCTGGGGATTGGTTCTGCTGTTGATCGGCGTTCTGCTCCTGTTGGACAATCTCGGGTACCTGGCCTTCCTTGGCTTCAGCGTCTGGCAGATCATCTGGCCGCTAGCGCTGATCGCCGTCGGCGTTGGCTTCCTCATCGGAGCCCGACGCCAATCCGCGGTCGAGACACAGGACTTCGGCGTGGACCTCGCGGAGGCAGCCGAGGCCTCGGTGCACCTGGATTATGGAGCGGGCGAGCTGCGTGTCAGCGGCGGCACCGGAGCGCACCAGTTGCTCACCGGCACCTTCGAGGGGGGTGTGCAGCACGACGTGGCGCGGCGCGACCGGGCTGTCGAGGCGCGGTTGTGGTCGCGTAGCGTCGTCTTCTGGCCCTGGCAGTTCGCGCCGTACAGGCGAAGCTGGCGTCTGCAGCTCAACGAGCGGATCCCCCTCACGCTAATGGTGAAGACCGGCGCCAGCGACTGTGAGCTCGACCTCACCGACCTGCAGGTAACCCGGCTGCGCATCGAGTCGGGGGCCAGCTCGACCCGGGTCAAGCTGCCCGCCCATGCCGGCTACACCGAAGTGCGCGGCTCAAGCGGCGTGGCCTCGCTGACCTTGCGGGTCCCGGCGAACGTGGCCGCGCGCATCCGTGCGGAGGGCGGCCTGTCGAGCATCACCGTGGACCGCCAACGCTTCCCGCGGCAGGGAGGTGTGTACGTGTCGCGTGATTACGAGACGGCCGACAACAAGGTCGACATCCAGATCGACGTGGGCGTCGGGTCGGTCGACATTCGCTGAAGGAACAGAAAAAGCTGTCAGGGAAGATGATGATCATTTACGAAGGACAAGGAGGGTCGATATGAGGTTCCTGCGATCGCGCACCATCTGGGGCGTGCTGTTGATCTTGATGGGCATTCTGTTTCTTCTGGAGAGCCTCGGCGTACTCGCCATCGGTGGCGCCTGGGCGCTGCTGTTTGTCGTCGCCGGGCTTGCCTTTGGGTATACGTTTCTCGAGGACCGGGCGAATTGGTGGGCCGTCATCCCTGCGATGACCTTGCTTGGCATCGCCGCCCTCATCGCGGTCAACACCTACGCGCCTCGGGCCGGCGAGACCTGGGGAGCCAGCATCTTCCTCGGCGCCCTCAGCCTGGCGTTCTGGATCATCTTCTTGACGACGGGCATGGAGCAATGGTGGGCTTTGATTCCCGGCGGCGTGCTCCTGTCACTGGCGGGCGCAATCGCTCTGGAGCCCATCATCGCCGAGGAGACCTTCGTCGGTCTCTTTATGCTGGGCATCGGGCTCACCTTCGCCCTGGTGTACCTTCTCTCGAAACAACGCGAGTCGATGTCCTGGGCGCTGATTCCCGCCGGCATCCTGAGCATGATCGGGATCATCTTCTTCTCTGCGGCAACAGAGACTGCGGCTCTGATCTGGCCCGCCGTCCTGATCGTGATCGGCGCTTATCTTTTGCTGCGGAGCCTGCGCCAGCGCCGTTAACCGGGTGCACCGCACCTTCGGCAGGCCTCCGCCGACCAGAGCCATTCGGCCGCGAGAGCCCTGCCGCCGGCAGTCACGATGCTGGGTGCGGCGCACCCAATATGGAGACTAAGGAGGGAATATGAATAACGACCGTCGACACGTGAGCCTCGTCGGCCCGACCTTGCTTATTGGCCTGGGCCTGATCATGCTGCTCAACAACCTGGGCTACCTGAACTGGGGCTTCGGCGACGTCCTGCGCCTATGGCCGATCCTGCTCGTCGCAGCGGGTCTCGAGCTGCTGCTGGGACGGCGCTCCATCTGGGCTTCGCTGGCGGCTGCGGTCCTGGTGCTACTGATGATTGGCGGCGCTATCTGGATGGTCGGAATCGTCGAGCCAGACCGTGCCGGGGGCGAGCTCGTCGAGGTGCGCTACCCCCTCGAGGACACCGCCACCGCCCGCGTGCGGCTCTCCCCGGCGGTGGGCCGCCTCACCGTCAGCGCATTGACCGATTCAGCCAACCTCACAGAGGCCGAGATAGAACTGCACCAAGGGGAGCGTCTTTCAGAGCAGTTCTCGGCGGGTAGGCAGGCCGAGCTGACGCTCGCCACCGACGACCGCGGCCCCTTCACCTACACCGGACTCGGTCGAACCGTCCGCTGGGATGTCCGACTCAATCCCGAGGTCGAGCTGGACCTCACCACGGATCTTGGGGTCGGCGATGCCGAGATCGATCTGTCCGCACTCACGATCACCGATGCAACCGTCGATTTTGGCGTCGGCCAGGTCGATCTGGTCCTGCCAGAGATCCAGTCCGCCGATGTCATGGTCGACGGCGGCATCGGCACTATTGTCATCGAGACGCCGCCGACATTGGGGGTGCGCATTGTCGCCGACACCGGGCTTGTCACCCGCGACCTGCCGACCAGCTACCGGCGCGAGGGCAACGTCTTCACCTCGCCCGGCTACGACCGTGCCGACGCGCGCGTCGACCTCGTCGTCAGCTTGGGCATCGGTACGCTCACGGTCCGACCGGCGCAGTAAGGCTTGACAGCAATTCGGACATGGTGACCCTGCACACTCGACAAGACCGTCCTGAGAGGGCCCACTTGATCCGCACGTAACCTGCACGGTCGCTCATCCCGGCGGGGAGCATCGACGATGCTCCCCGCCACCCGTTCCCCGGAGTGCGCAAGGCCCAGCGCCGAGCGACATCTACAAGCGACAGAGTTTCGTGGTAAACTGCCCACTGCAGCGTGGTTTTGCAGCAGAGAACGAGTGCACGATGACGCAACAAGCGAGATGGCCCAAGCAGCGTCCCCGTCTCACCACGGGGCAGACGATATTGGCGATCACCCTGGTCGTCCTGGCGATTGCCCTCAGCAGCGCCATCGTGCTGGCCTACATCAATATCAACACCGCGGCCTCCTTCCGCTCCGGCTTTGTGCTGAGCAATCTCGCCAACGTCCAGCGTGAGATCATCCAGCTCCATATGGTCACGAACCGCCTGCTCCGAGACCGCTCCACAGACTTCGGGGTCATTAAGGCACGCCGCCAGATGCTCGATAGGCAGCTCGAGATCGCTCTCGCGGAGGCGAGCGGCGATGCCGGCTTGACCAGCAGCCTGACCGAGCTCAAGACGTGGCTCCAGCGCTATGATTATGAGATCCATCGCCTCCAACAAGACGCCTCTGAAGACCAGTTCCGTCTATCGTCCTATAAGTTCGACAACGTTCTGGACCGCCTCGAGCGCCAGATCGACGCCCTGTATGGCAAGAAGGAGCGGGAGTTCTACGAGAACATCGGCGCCGCTTTGAGGCTCCAGCGGACGTCGCAGACAGTGACGCTGAGCCTCGCCGGGCTGCTCCTGATCTTTGGCGTGGTGCTGGTCGTATCGGTCCAGCGCAGCGTCAGCGGCGAGTTCGCGCGGGCCAATGAACGTCTCACCGCCGAGGTCAGGGAGCGCCGCCGCGCCGAGGAGGAGCTGCGCCAGCACAATGAGTATCTCGCCGCACTGCACGCCACCAGCTTGGCCCTGATGAACCGCCTCACCGCCGAGGATCTGTTGGAGGAGATCGTCGTCCGCGCCGGCCAGCTCCTGGGCACCGAACACGGCTTTGTCTACCTGGTCAATGCCGCGGGGGACACCATCGAGCGCCAAGTGGGCACCGGCGTCTTCGCCACCTCCATGGGCCTGGCCCTAGAGAAAGGCCAGGATATCGCGGGGCGCGTGTGGGAGACCGGCGAGCCTCTGATCATCGACAACTATGCGCAGTGGGCCGGTCGTACGCCGCTCGTCGGTGTGCGCCCACACGACCTCCGAGCGGCGATCGGCATGCCCTTGACATCGGGTCAGCAGGTCATCGGTGTGATCGGGCTGGCCTACGAGCAGGCGTCCGGGCGCACCCTGGGCGATCGCCAGATCCGCCTTCTGGAGGGCTTCGCGCAGCTGGCATCGATTGCGCTGGACAATGCGCGCCTCTTTGCCGCGGCCGATGATCGCAGGATGCAGATCGAAGCGCTCTATCAGGCCGACGAGGAGCTCTACGAGCACCTGGAGGTGGACGAGGTCCTCTCCGCCCTGGTCAACGTCGCCGTCGACATCCTGAAGGTCGAGAAGAGCGCGATTCTCGTCTGGGATGAGGCCCACGAGCGCCTCTATCCGAGGGCCGCCCGTGGCTTCGATCCGAACACACTGCGGCGGATGTCCTTCGGCCGGGGCGAGGGCTTGATCGGCCAGGTCGCCGCCGACGCCAAGCCGGCGATCGTTCAGGACACAGCGACCGACAGGCGCGCCGATTGGTCCATTACCTACCCGGAACATATCCGCTCCTTCATCCACGTCCCCGTCGTGATCGATGGTGAGGTCTTCGCTATCTTCAACGTCAGTTACAGCCAACCGCGCGCGCTCGACGACGCGGACGTCCGGCTGGTCGTGGCGCTGGCCCAGCGGGCCGCCTCCGCCATCCAGAACGCACGCCTGCACGAGCAGGCGCAACAGGCGGCCATCCTTGAGGAGCGGCAGCGCCTGGCCCGCGAGCTGCACGACGCCGTGACGCAGACGCTCTTTTCAGCGAGTATCATCGCCGATATCCTGCCCCGGCTATGGCGTCAAGATCCTGATCAAGCACTGTGGCGCGTTGCCGAGCTCCGCGAGCTCACCCGTGGCGCGCTCGCCGAGATGCGCACGCTCCTCCTGGAGCTGCGGCCCGCGGCGCTCGCCGAGACGCCCATCGGCGAGTTGCTGCACCAACTGGGCGAGGCGACGGTAGGCCGCGCGCGCGTCCCGGTGACCGTCGATGTGGATGCGGACGAGGACCTTTCCTTTGACGTCAAGGTCGCCTTCTACCGCATCGCCCAGGAGGCCCTCAACAACATCGTCAAGCACGCCAACGCGACCGAGGTCTGGGTGGCCCTGAAGGCCAACGATGAGCACGCCACCCTCCAAATCCGCGATGACGGCGTCGGGTTCGACCCGCAGCGACCCCGCCCGGGAAATCTGGGCCTCGACATCATGCGAGAGCGCGCTGCCTCCATCGGCGCGACCCTGTGCATCGACACCCGTCCCGGCGAAGGCACCACGATTACCGCCGCCTGGCCCCAACCCGAATCGGCCGAAGCGCGTTCGACAAAGCTCGCCGTACACAACTGATCCCGCCCAGATGCAACTTCGGTCGCGCTCCGGCGTAATGTCTTCATGAGACAGAACGACTATCGCGTGCGCAGACGTGCGTTCGCGTAAAGGTAAGGAGGTTGAGGACCATGACAAGAGAGAAAAGACGCACCCCCTGGTTGCTCTGGCCCTTTGTGGCCTTGTGGAACCTGATCACCTGGATTCTGCAGCTGACCGGACGCCTCATCGCCGCCGTGCTCGGCCTCGTCTTCATGATCGTCGGCGTCCTGCTCACGGTCACGGTCATCGGTGCCGTCGTCGGCTTGCCCCTGATCGTCTTTGGGTTTATGCTGATGGTCCGAAGCATCTTCTGAGGGATCAGACATGAGATAGCCTACGCAGGAGGCCTCTGTCGTGACGGCATCCACCATCGCCATCGAGACGCGGGATCTCACGAAGCGGTTTGAGGATACCCGTGTTGGCACATCAGCCCGTAGCCCAATAGGCTCATCTGAACCAACGGCTCTGACGGCGCCGCGCAACGACGGCGGCATCACCGCCGTCAATCGACTGAGCTTGCGCGTCGAAATCGGTGAGGTCTTTGGCTTTCTCGGTCACAACGGCGCGGGCAAGACAACCACCGTTCGCCTGCTCAACGGCGTCCTCTCCCCGACGGCAGGCAACGTGCGGGTCCTGGGGCTCAATCCGATGACCGACGGGCCCGGTGTGCGCCGCCAAAGCGGCGTACTCACCGAGAGCCCCTCGATGGACGACCGACTCACCGCAACGGAGACGTTGACGCTCTACGGAAAGCTCTACGGAGTGCCGCCCGCCGACCTGGGAAGGCGCGTGCCCGAGCTTCTAGAGGAATTCGGCCTCGAGGACCGCGCGCACGAGTATGTTGGGGGCTACAGCAAGGGCATGCGGCAGCGTCTCGCCCTCGCTCGCACCCTCATCCACCAGCCGCGACTCCTCTTCCTAGACGAGCCGACCTCCGGCTTGGATCCCGTCGGGCGGCGGAGCGTGCACGAGCTCATTATCAGCCTGAGCCACCGTGAGGAGCACACGACCTTTCTCTGCACGCACGACCTCGTTGAAGCCCAGCGGCTTTGCGACCGTGTGGGCGTGATGGAGCAGGGACGCTTGGTCGCGTTGGGCACCCCGGAGGAGCTCGCACGCGATCTCCAACATGGCGTGCGGCTCGACATCGCCCTCGAATCGGCGCTGCCTGAGGGCATCCTCGAGACGGAGGCCGCGCCCGATGGAGCACAGCAGGTCGGCTGGGACGACACGGCCCACGTGGCCACGATCTGGCTGCCCACGCCCAAGACGATCCCCGACCTCGTCGCCCTGCTCGTCAACACCGGAGCCAGGATCTACCGCGTCAGCCCGCAGGAGCCGACGCTGGAGGACGTCTATTTCGCGCTGCACGACCGCAGCACCCGCCAGCCAGCGCGCGGAGGTGACCGATGACTACGACGCCCACCGGCTCTACACAGCGTGACGGGATCCATTGGGGCATCGTCCGCGCCATCGCGGAACGTGACCTCATCCTTGTGCGGCGCAGCAAGAGCGTGCTCCTGCCCATCATCATCGTGCCGCTCATCCTCTTGGTGCTGATCCCTGCAGGCATCGGGTTTCTCACGCCCCTCGTTGAGGGTGCCGACGACCTCGCCGACATCCAGCGGTTTCTGGAGATGATGCCTGCCCCGATGAAGGCCCAGTTCGACCGCTACAACGAAAGACAGGTGGCGCTCGTCTTCGCGCTCGTCTATATGTTCGCGCCCCTTTACCTGATCCTGCCGATGATGACGGCGAGCGTGATTGCCGCCGGAAGCTTTGCGGGTGAGAAGGAGAAGGGCACGCTCGAGGCGCTGCTCTACACGCCTGCCACCGACGGCGAGCTCGTCGTCGGCAAGTTGCTCGGCGCCTGGGTGCCGGCGGCGGTCGTGGGGCTCGCCGGCTTCGTCCTCTACTCGGTCGTCGTCAACGTATCGGCGTCGCAGACCATGGGGGGCATCTTCTTCCCCAATGCCATGTGGGTCGTGCTGGCATTGTGGATGGGGCCGGCGGCTGCGGCCCTGGGGCTGGGATCGATGGTGCTCGTCTCGTCAAAGGTGAGCACATACCAGGACGCCTACCAGCTCGGAGGCATGGTCGTCATTCCGCTCATCGTCCTGGTGCTGGGTCAGCTTGCCGGTGTGATCTACCTGAGCGCTGGCTTTGTCTTCGTAGCGGGTACCGTGCTCTGGCTGATCGACGCGGTGATCCTCTGGTTTGCCGTCCGGACCTTCCGACGTAGCGAGATCATCGCCCGCCTCTGATAGGCGTCCGGGCCACCTGACACAGAAAGACCGCACAGCGGATGTATTCGCTGTGCGGTCTGGTCTTCAGATAAGAGGTTGAGGAACTCGATCGCTCAAGCGCCTGCCCCTCGCCCTGGCGCGGCCTGTTGGCCAGCACTAGGGCCTACGGCCATGCGGGTTACTTACAGTGGACGTACTGCGACGGCCTTGGGGCCCTTGTCGCCTTGCTCCACCGCGAACTCGACGCGCTGGTTCTCCTGCAGAGAGCGGAATCCGCCCCCATCAATCTCGGAGAAATGGACAAATACGTCATCGCCCGAATCACGGGAAATGAAGCCATATCCCTTTGCGTCATTGAACCACTTCACGGTGCCAGTTTCTCTTTCGCTCACTTCTTTACTCCTTGAACCTGATATAGTTTCTTCGGCGAAGCAGGAAGGGCATGAAAAAAGGACCACCCAGTCTCAGCAAGCTTGGGCAGTCCCTGATGTACAGCCTCAACCTTCTTCGTCCGTCAAAAACATTCTACCACATATCCCCAGGAATGCAAGGGCAAAGCGAGAACTCGTCAGGGTGATCGCATGCGGTCTTCCGACCGGGCACAGCCGTCATCCCGAACGGGTTGGGCAGGTATCCACGCTCGGGGGCCTCGCCAGTGAAGGATCTCGTGCTTCGAATGCGCGCGAACCTGCGCGGCGCGAGATCCCTCACTGTGATGGTTGGCACACAGCGGTGACCCGTTGACCCGTTCGGGATGACATAGCTATGGACCGTGTACTCAAATGCGACTGCTCTAGA
>JBNGCP010000103.1:0-8325 GCA_049974845.1 Anaerolineae bacterium
GCTCAAGGATCTGGTCAACGCCCGTCCCCTGACTTTCTCAAGCTACGGGAACCCCTATCAGCTTTGGTGTGGCAGGCCCGAGATTGAGAGACTCGGGGACAAACGATACGCCGTGACCGCGCGAGGAGCGGGTGTGCCGATCGCCCTCGAGGACGCGCTCCGGCGCTTCCTAGCCCATCTCGTGGAGAAGGGCTTGCTGGCAGGACAACCTGACGACGCGGAGTTGCAGGCGCTCATAGCGACAGACCTGGACGACTATCGCGCCGAGGTCCAACGCAGCGTCTCTCGCTATCGTGGCAAGCTGCGACGAGTGCAGAGCAACAGCGACTAACCCCACCGCCTGGCGGAGGCGAATCACGCCACACGGCCCCCGTTGCCTCGATCGCCGAGACGTCATCCGGCGCCCACCTTTTGCCAACGCTCAACCGTGATAGAATGCAGCCAGGTGACAGACGGGAACTCTACCCTTAGGAGGCCAACCCAATGCGTCGAATCATGGTGACGGGGGGAGCAGGGTTTATCGGCTCCAACTTCGTCCGCTATATGCTTCAAGCTTATCCGGCCTATGACATCCTGGTCTACGACAAACTGACCTATGCCGGACGGCTTGAAAACCTGCAGGACGTCGCCGAAGCCTTTGGTGATCGCTACGCCTTTGTCCAGGGAGACATCTGCGACGCGGAAGCGGTCGAGGAAGCGATTCAGGCCTACAAGATCGACACCATCGTCAACTTCGCCGCGGAGACCCACGTCGACCGGTCGCTGATGGAGCCCGGCTCCTTTATCCAGACGGACGTCTACGGCACGTATGTGCTTCTGGAAGCGGCCCGCACGTTCAACCTGGAGCGCTATCATCAGATCAGCACCGACGAGGTCTACGGTCAGGTATTGGAGGGACGGTCGACGGAGTGCGACCACCTGGAGCCGCGAAGTCCCTATGCCGCGAGCAAAGCCGGCGGCGACCTGATGGTCCTGGCCTATCACGAGTCGTGGGGGCTCCCGGTGACGATCACACGAGGCTCCAACAACATCGGACCCTATCAATACCCGGAGAAGGTGGTGCCGCTCTTCGCCACCAACGCCATCGACGATCAACCACTGCCCGTCTACGGGGATGGGCGCCAGATGCGCGACTACCAGTATGTGCTGGACCACTGCACAGGCATCGATGTAGTGCTGCACAAAGGCGCGCTCGGCGAGGTCTACAACGTCGGCACGGGCTGCGAGATCACGAATCTGGAGATGACGCAGATCGTCCTGGCGACGCTGGGCAAGCCGGAGACCTTGATCCAACACGTCGAGGATCGCCCGGGGCACGACCGCCGCTATGCATTGGACGTAAGCAAGCTGCAGGCCTTAGGCTGGGAGAGCGCTCATACCTGCCAGGCTGCCGTCGAAAAGACGGTACGCTGGTACACCGAGAACGAATGGTGGTGGCGTCCGATCAAGAGCGGCGCGCTGTACAAAGATTATTACGAGCAACAGTACGGCAAGCGGCTGGAGACGACCTGATACCCTCCAGCGACTTGTGACCTCCTATGGCCGACCGCGATAGCATCGCCGCGTTCCTGCTCAAGGACGTCAATCGGGCTGTGCGCAACTTCGATCTGATCGCCGATGGAGATCGAATCGCTGTGGGGGTCTCGGGCGGAAAGGACAGCCGAACGCTGCTGGACCTGTTGGCCCGTGGGGTGGACATCCCCGGCGATTATGACGTCGTAGCGATTCACGTTGACGGCTCGGCGGTCGGCCTTCCTAACGAAGTGCAGGAGCTGAGGCCCTGGTTGCAGGCATTGAATGTCGATTACCGCATCGTGCCGCTTGAGGTGCCGGAGGACGAGCCGCTGCCGATGGACTGCTTCCGCTGCGCCTGGAACCGGCGGAAGACCCTCTTCCTCGCCGCCGATGCAGCCCGATGCAACAAGGTCGCTTTCGGCCATCACGCCGACGACGCCGCAGTGACGACCCTGATGAGCCTGATGTACAAGGGCCAGTTGGAGACCATGGCGCCGCGGTTGAGCTTCTTCGACGGGCATTTCGTCGTCATCCGCCCCCTCATCCTGCTGAGTGAGATTGAGATCCGGCGCTATGCGCGCGCCTGCGGATGGCCTTTGATGGAGGCACCGTCCTGCCCGCAGGGAGAGGACACCCGGCGGGTGAAGATCGAGCGATTCCTGGCAACTTTCCCGAAGCAGGAGCGCGAGCAGATTCGCGCTAACCTCTGGCGGGCGGGGCGCGCCGACTTGGAGGAGAGGTGAGCGAGTCCCGGCGCCGCGAGTTACAGCTCCGCAAGCTGAGCAAGTTCCTGTCGCTCCTGCTCCGCCATCGACCGGCGCGCTTCCCAATCGGGCTTGACGAACAAGGGTACGCCGACCTCGACGAGGTGATGCGTATCGTGCAAGGGTTGCCCAACTTCCGCTGGGCGACGATCAAGGACGTTGAGGCGCTGTTGGAACAACCGGGACGCCAACGCTTTGAGATCGTAGAGGGCGACGGCGGTCGGCGCATCCGAGCGCTCTACGGGCACACGGCGCTGCGGCCGGCGTACGAGTCGATCGAGCCGCCGGACGTCCTGTATCATGGCACCGCTCCGGAGGCCCTCGATGCCATCCGCCGGGACGGCATCCGGCCGATGCAGCGGCAGTACGTCCACCTTACACCCGATCCTGAAGCTGCACGCAGCATCGCGCTGCGCCACACGCCGGAGCCGGTAATCCTCAAGATCGACGCGGCGAACGCGCACCGCGACGGCGTCGCGTTCTATCATCCAACCGAGGGAATCTACCTTACGGAGGGGATAGAGCCAAAGTATGTGCAGGTACCGGCCCAAGGGCGCGGTATACGGTGACATGTCGCACGTCAGGACGTATACGCTATCCGCCGGGCGTCTGCCACAGCCACACCGGCACGAGCATGTCACGGGCGATGAGATTGCCGTGGTTGCCCAGCCGTTCGCCCTCGTCGACGGTATGCATGCCGTGATCCGCGAAGATCAGGACCACGGTCCGCGCCGGTAAAGTGGAGAGGAGCTCGCCGATGGCGGTATCGACGCCGGCGATGGCGGCTTCCTCCTCGAGCGCGCCTGGGCCGTGGGCGTGCCCGGCATCGTCAATGCCGTGGAAATGAACCCAGAGCAGATCCGGCATCGGGCCCTGAAGCACCTCCAGGGCGTTCGCCAGGACGTTGTCGTCGGTACTGCCATTGCCGTCGCGATCGCCAGAAAGCGTGATCTCCGCGTTCCGCAGGTTGAAGGCGAGTGCGTCACCCTCGACAGCGACAACGGACAGCCCCGCAGCGGCGGCGACATCGAAAAGCGTCTCGACCTCGGTCTTGCGCGTCGTGCCACGGTCGACGACACCGTTGACCTCCGGCGGTGCGCCGGTGAGGATCGCAGCGGAACAGACCACCGTCGAGGGGGGATAGGCTGCCAATCCCAGTTGCGGCTCTCCCAGCGCCACCAGGTTCGGAATCAGGCCCGCGTCACGCGCCTCCTCGTAGCGCAGGTAGCCGAAGCCGTCGATGAAGAGGAGCAGAACGTGGTCGACGGAAGGTGGGGACGCAAACGCGCGTCCGGTTGCCTGGGATGGCACTGAAAGCCCGAGGGCGGCGGCCGCCGTCGGTGCGATATCGATCAGATGCACGGTCACAGCACCGAGTGCTTCCGCCGGCTGGCCCTCAATGCGGGCAGGGCGCAGCCGCTCTCCATCGATCTCGACCTCGCCACTCCGATGCCATAGTGCCGCCTCGGCGACGGCAGGCCAGGCAAAGGTAGCGTCCGAACTCTCGGCCTCGCTCACCTGTAGGGTCTCGATAACGCGATAGCCGTGGGCATAGAGCACCCGCTCCAGTGGCACCGCGCCGTCATCGTTGGTGAATGGCGCGAACTCCTTGAGCTCAGCCCGGGTGACGGTCATCGCCGTGCCCTCGGGGTCGATCAGCACAGTCTCCCACGCCGAAATACACCCGGTAAGGGCAAGCAATAACATCAGCAACAAGCAGAGGCGGCGAAGCTTCTGCATATCAGGGCTCTCCTCTCACAGCATCGAATTCGACACAAGTGCCGCTATTGTCACAGCTATGCCCATTCTGGCAAGTGACAAGGGAATCTTGCCCAGGCCTCACGCTTGATTCGGATGTCTACGGAAGTAGAATGCCAACAGATGAAGACACCTCGAACACCGCGGTTCTAGATGAGGAATAGACAAGGAGAGACTATGGACGCACCACAGGACCCATCCTCGGTGGACTATGACTTCAAGCGGGCGGAGCGTTTCTACACTAAACTGCGATCGCGAATCTCAAATTGGCTCTCAAGCAAAGCCAAGGTTGGGTCTCGCGTGCGCGGGTACCTGCTGCTTGTGCCAGACCTCTTCGCCCTGCTGATGCGCTTGATTCGCGACCCTCGAGTGGACAATGCCCTCAAACTTCAGCTCATGGCCGTAAGTGCCTACGTGATCGCACCCATCGATCTGGTGCCTGACTTCCTGCTTCCCATCGGGTTGGTTGACGATGCGGTCGCCCTGGCGTTTGTGCTGAATCGGACCGTCAAGATGATGGACGAGTCGGGCGAAGCGATCCTGCGCGAGCACTGGGAGGGCGAGGGCGACGTGCTCGACCAGATCCAACAGGCCTTGAGGACGGCGGACAGCGTCCTCGGGCCACGGGTGCTAAAACGGCTGCGGAAGCTCTTCTCTTAGGCCGCGTGACGCTCCCGGGTGATGCTCATAATATGGCAATTTCCATGCCTTGCGGTAGAATAGTTAGGATAACCTTTGTTTTCTGAGGAGGAGGAATGATGCCCGACGCTTACAGACCGCAGGAGATCGAGCCGAAGTGGCAGAGACGTTGGGAAGATGACCAGCTCTATAGAGCCGTCATCGACCGTGAGAAGCCCAAGTTCTATGCCCTTACGATGCTCCCCTATCCTAGCGGCGATATCCACATCGGTCACTGGTATGCAATGGCGCCCAGTGACGTGCGGGCCCGCTTCAAGCGGATGCAGGGCTACAACGTCCTCTTCCCGATGGGCTTTGACGCCTTCGGCCTGCCAGCCGAGAACGCGGCGATCCAGCGTGGCATTCACCCTAAGGAGTGGACGCTCGACAACATCGAGCGGGAACGGCAACAGCTGCGGACGATGGGCGCGATGTTCGACTGGGACCGCGAGGCGATCTCGTGCCTGCCGGGGTACTATCGCTGGAGCGAGTGGTTCTTCCGCAAGTTCTACGATATGGGCCTCGCCTACCGCAAGGAGGCGCCCGTCGACTACTGCCCGTCGTGCAAGACAACGCTGGCGCGCGAGCAGGTCGTCGGCGACGAGCGCATCTGCGAGCGATGTGGCTCGCCCGTGATCAAGAAGAACCTCAAACAGTGGTTCTGGAAGATCACGGATTACGCAGACGAGCTGCTGGACTTCTCCCAGATCGACTGGCCCGAGCGCATCCGGCTGCTGCAGACCAACTGGATCGGCCGCAGCGAGGGAGCGGAGGTCGTCTTCACAGTAGCGTCCGAGGATATGCCCGATGACGCGGAGCCCGGCGCCGGCGATCTGGTGGTGTTCACGACCCGCCCCGACACGCTGTGGGGCGCGACCTTTATGGTCCTCGCACCCGAGCACCCGCTGGTCAACGCGATCACAAAAGCCGAATACCACGAGGCCGTACACGATTACCAGTTCGAAGCTTCGCGACAGACCGAGATCGAGCGGCTAAGCACGGAGAAGGAGAAGACGGGTGTCTTCACCGGCGCCTACGCCATCAACCCAGTCAATGGCGAGCGGATCCCCATCTGGGTCGCCGACTATGTGATGATGACCTACGGCACCGGCGCTATCATGGCCGTGCCGGCCCACGACGAGCGGGACTTCGCGTTCGCCATCAAGTTTGGGCTTCCCATCATTCCGGTCATCGCCCGGCCCGACAGAAGGGCCAAGAGCCTCGTGTGGCCCGATTCGGTCCCCGAGGACTTCGCAGCGAAGCTGGATGAAGCCAATATCCAGTATCATCGCGGTCGTGTAGGCGACATCGGTGAAGGCCTTTACGTCACGCTTCAAGGCGAGCAGGAAATCAAGCGCTACGTCAAACTCGTCCGTGAACATCTGCGTCCCGGCAACTGGAGCGAGGTCGTCGGCACCGGCTGGTACTTCATCTTTGAGGATGGGGTCAAGCAGCTCGACTCGAGAGCATCCGACCGCGAGATCCTGGCGCGCTGCAAAGCCCTCTATCCGCCGGTGAGCGATAGCCGCACGGTGATGGAGATGGTCTACAACTGCGAGTTCTACAGGGACGTGCTCTTCCATTACGAATACGGGGAGATGATCAACTCGGGTCCCTTTACCGGGACGCCCGGCGATGTCGCTGTGGCGGAGGTCACCGCGTGGCTGGCTGAGAAGGGCGTCGGGGAAGCCGCGGTCAATTACCGGCTCCGCGACTGGCTAATCAGCCGCCAGCGCTATTGGGGTGCACCGATCCCGATGGTCTACTGTGACAACTGCGGCATCGTCCCGGTGCCCTACGAGGATCTGCCGGTGCTCCTTCCTGACGACGTGGACTTTATGCCTACCGGCGAGAGCCCACTCAAGTACCACGAGGGGTTCCTGAACACGACGTGCCCGAAGTGCGGCGGCCCGGCAACGCGGGAGACCGACACGATGGACACCTTCGTCTGTTCGTCCTGGTACCAGTATGCGTACTTAAGCCCCTACTACCGGGAGGGTGAGCCGGTGACGGACGACGATATGCCCTGGGACCCTGAGGAGCAGGCCTACTGGGCGCCGGTCGACACCTACACCGGCGGCGCTGAGCACGCCGTGCTCCACCTGCTCTATACACGCTTCTTCACAAAGGCGCTACGCGATGCCGGAATCCTGGATTTCGATGAACCCATGTTGCAGCTGCGGAACCAGGGCACGATCCTGGGCGAGCCCCGGTCGGGCGACTTCGTCGAGGTGAAGGGCGCGTGGGAAGGCTCAGCCTTCCGCGCGGACAGCATCACGGTCTATAGCTTCGAAAACCAGGAGGCGTGGCCGGAGCCCGCACGCAGCGACCGGCGCGTGGCTGGCGAGGTGATGGATCGCGAGGAGACGAACCTGAAAGTCCGCACCACCGAGAGCGGCGGCCTGACCGTCGTGTTGGTGGAGGAGGACATGGAGGTCGAGATTCCGGGAAGAGAGGGGAGCGGCACCGTCGCCGACGTGCTCTATCACTTGGACGTCGAGAAGATGTCCAAGAGCAAGAAAAACGTCGTGTCACCCGATAACCTGGTTGCCGACTACGGCGCGGACGCTGTGCGTGCCTACCTGATGTTCGGCTGGCGGTGGGAGCAGGGCGGGCCCTGGGACAGTCAGGGGATCGAGGGGGTGACGCGGTGGCTCAACCGGATCTGGAACCTGATTCTGGAGGCGCCACGCGAGTCGGAAGCCCCCAGCGATGAGGCGGCCCGCGAGCTCCAACGCGCGATGCATTTCGCCATTAAGAGCGTCACCGAGGACCTTGAAGGGTTCAGCTTTAACACCGCCATTGCCCGCCTGATGGAGCTGACCAACGCGCTGAGCAAAGCCAAGGCAGCTTACTGGGATAGTGAGCTGTGGGACGAGGCCGCGACCACGCTGCTCCTGCTGATGGCTCCGGTGACACCGCATCTGGCCGAGGAGCTGTGGCTCAAACTGGGAAAGCCCTACAGCATTCACCAACAGAACTGGCCAACCTGGGACGAGGCGATGTTGATCGAGGAGACGATTGAGATCCCAGTCCAGGTCAACGGCAAGATTCGTGGGCGGGTCACGCTACCCGCAGAGGCCGATGAGGAGTCGATCAAGCTCGCGGCCCTTGAGGATACCAACGTCCAGCGCTACGTCGAGGGCAAGGAGATTGTCAAGATCATCGTTCCCCGCGGGCAGTTGGTCAGCATCGTGGTGAAATAGATCTGCATGGCGACCCCCACGACGCCCAGCAAACGCTCACGGATCTGGACGCTGATCGCCTTAGCCTTTGGCTACTTCATCGACCAGGGTGAAGGACAGGCGATGTCCGTGCTCTTCCCCACCATCAAGACGCTGTGGGGGTTAGATTACACGGCCCTGGGCACCATCGGCACGATCCGCAATCTCCTGCAGTCTTTAAGCGCACCCTTCTGGGGGTATGCGTCGGACCGGTTGTCGCGCAAGCAGGTCATCATCTTCGGCACCGGCATATGGGGGCTCTGGACGATGGCCTGCGGATTGGTCCAGAGTTTCGGACAACTGCTGATCATCCGCGCGATCTCGGGGATCGGCCTTGGATGCCTGATGCCGGCGACGTTCTCACTGATGTCGGATACGTTCCCGCC
>JBNGCP010000103.1:8425-11798 GCA_049974845.1 Anaerolineae bacterium
GCCTTGGATGCCTGATGCCGGCGACGTTCTCACTGATGTCGGATACGTTCCCGCCCCACAAGCGAGGCCGGGCCCTCGGCGTCCTGGAGTCCATTGGCGTAATGGGCATCATCGTGGGCACGCTGGGGTTGGGGATGCTGGCGACGCCAACGCTCTGGCGCTGGGGGTTCTTCGTGTTGGGCGGCTTTAGCGTCGTCTCCGGTCTGTTCGTGGCCGTGTTCGTCAAGGAGCCGGTGCGTGGGAGTGCCGAGCCAGAGCTGATGAACAAGATCACGGCGGAGGACGCGGCGAAATACCGCGCACAGCTCTCAGACGTACCTAAAGTGCTGGCCATCCCCACGATTTGGGTGGCCATCCTGCAGGGCCTCGCCGGCAGCATGCCCTGGGTGGTAATGGGACTCTATCTGATCACCTGGTTGGTCGATGTCCGCGGCATGACCGAAGCGATTGCCTTTGATCATCCGGTTGGCAGCGCGACACTGACCTTTGCCGGCATCGTCGTCGGCACGGCGTTGAGTAACATCATCGGGGGATTTCTCGGCGACTGGGCGGAGACGAAAAACCCCAAATACGGGCGGACCATCGTGGGGCAAGTCTCCATCGTGGCTGGCATCCCGTTGACCTACATCCTCTTCACCCAGACGGAGAACTGGGGATTCTGGCCTTTGTTCGCCCTCTGTTTCGCCACAGCCCTGTTGATCAGTTGGCCGGGCAAGGGCGCCAAGGAGCCGATGATGCAGGGCGCGGTGCCGCCAGAGCTCCGGGCCACGGCCTTCTCCATGACGACGTTCATCGAGAGTGGCTTTGCCGCCGTGGCCGCCTATATTGCGGGCAGCTTGGCCGACGCAATGGGCTTCACACGGGCGCTGCTTTGGACCATTCCCTTCCCGTGGATCCTGTGCGCCCTCCTCTTCTCCGGGTTCTACTTTGTCTATCCGCGGGACGCGGCGAAGCTGCGACAGGAGATGGCCGACCGCGCGGCGGCGATCGAGCGCGCCGGGCGGGATCGCCTGGAAGCTGAGCTCAGCAGCGCGTCGGCAAGCGAGCCCCTCGCAGGAACTCGCACGGCAGCGCTTGCCAGCGGGTTCCCAGAGGAAAGGACCTGAGCCGTGAACGTGGAGCTGATCGCGATCACGCAGTATCTGAGGGACGATGGCAGGCCCGAGAGCCTCATCGAGCACGCGGGGCGCGTCTGCTATCGCAGCCAGAGCCACGGGGATCCGGCGACTTTCCTGCGCGCACGGCTGAAACAGGGACACGAGAGCATCATCGAGCATGCCAGTGCGACGTTTGAGATCTCAGGCATCAGCCGCGCGTGCTCGCACCAACTCGTGCGTCATCGATTGGCCTCCTACAGTCAGGAAAGCCAACGCTATGTCGATATGTCGAATCCTCAGCTCGTGATTCCTGATGCCATTGCGGACGACCCCGAAGCCCACGCCGTCTGGGACGAGCTCGTCGGGGAGATGATCGCGGCCTATGGCAAGCTGCGCGGGTGCGGCATCCGCAAGGAGGATGCGCGGTTTGTCCTCCCCAACGCCACGGCGACCCGTATCGTCGTGACGATGAACTTCCGCGAGCTGCGCCACTTCTTCCGCCTGCGCATCACACCGGAGGCGCAGTGGGAGATCCGCAAGATGGCGGTACGGATGCTGATGCTGCTGGTGCCCCACGCGCCCACGGTCTTTGGCGACATGGTCTCTGAGATCCAAGGTAGTCACCCGGAGTTTTTTGCTGGCAACGACCCCGCTTAGGCTCATTTAGGATAGCCCATCTATGACCCAAAAGACGGAACTTCCGCCCACAGCGTTGATCTCAGGCAGACGCGCCAAGAAGGATGTGCTTGCGCACTACGCCACGCGGTTCTCCGAGCTTGAGGTATTGAACGCGGTGCTGGATGCCGTACCCAATCCAGTGATGATCCTCAATGTTTACCGGCAGATTGTCTACGCGAATCAGGCTATGGCCGGTCTCGTGGGAGTCGGGAATGCCGAGGAGCTCATCGGGATGCGGCCCGGCGAAGCCCTCAACTGCATCCATGCCAACGAATCAGAGGATGGTTGTGGCAGCACGGCCTATTGTATGTTCTGCGGTGCGGCCCGCGCCATCTTCGAGGCGCAAGGTGGACAGGCTGCCGTCGAGGAATGCCGCGTTGCCCGGGTTCTCACCGAGACACCTGCCGCGCTGGATCTCCGCGTCTGGACGCGGCCTTACACCTTCGAGGAGGAGACGTTCACCATATTTGTCGCGACCGACATCAGCGATCAGAAGCGGCGCCAGGCCCTGGAGCGCATCTTTTTCCACGACATTCTGAATAGCGTTCAGAAGATGCGCAGCGCTCTCGACCTACTGCAGGATGCCGACGCGTCGCAGAGAACGCAGTTGATGGGAATCGTGAACCGCTCGCTTGAGAGCATGGTTCAGGAAATCCAGACCCAGCGCGACCTCGTGGCGATGGAAAACGACGAGCTCAGACTACGTCCCAGCGTGATCAGCGCAAGAGAGCTGACACGGGACATCCTGGAGTCCTACGCCCACGCTGCGAAGCGGGACGGACGCGAGCTCAGGGTGTCGCCCAGGAGCGAGGAGGTCGTCTTCGTCGCCGATCGCACGCAACTGCAGCGGGTGCTCGACAACATGGTCAAGAACGCCCTGGAAGCGGAACGTGGGCCATCCACCGTCACCATCGGATACCGTCGACGATACAGCGATACGCGGGACAGGGCCGATGGCAATGGGGATGCAGACAAAGGGCAGGTCGAGTTCTGGGTCCACAATCCGACGCCAATTCCGGAGCCGGTGCAGCATCAGATCTTCCAACGGTCATTCTCGACGAAGGGTGCCGGTCGGGGCCTGGGAACCTACAGCATGAAGATGCTCACCGAGCGATATCTTGAGGGCGAGATCGAATTCGCATCGGAGCCCGAGGCAGGTACAACGTTCCGCGTCCGCTATCCGATCAAGCCCACGTACGCTAAAGACCAGCCCTCACGCTCCAGACCAGTCGGCTGACCCCGCCTAGGGAAAAAGTCAGAGGCGAAGCGGGCAGTCGGATTGAGCTATGCATACAGTGCCTATCGCGAGCCTGTATTCGGCCTACCTTTAGTCCAAATTCCTCTTGACAAAGCCGCCGAATGCTGTAAGATGGATAGTGAACGGTCACAATTAAGCGTTTGTCATGATACCATGCCCTATCCTCATCAGATGCGTCCCATAGTTACAGGAATGATATTGGGCACCTGGTACGTGTGTCCAGAGTGCCACGCGTCTTGTCAATTGATCACAGTGCACGGGCGCTTCCTGAACGACACCGTCACTCTTGTAGCAGCGGCCCGCCCCTTATGGGGATCACGTCAGAGCAAGGAGGTTCATC
>JBNGCP010000104.1:0-11797 GCA_049974845.1 Anaerolineae bacterium
TCTTTTGAAGGAACGACCCTTCCTTCGGTAAGATTATCTTTTGGATTGACACGACGGGCATGTTTCGCGTCGGGGGCGACTTGTCGATCAGGCCCAGTACAAGCCGGGGGCAGGCTTGACTTTGCCCAACGTGAAACACGCCGCTTGCCCCAGAGATGGAATGGACCCGCGGACGATCGCTGCGTTTCAGGATGGGGCAACCGGTGATGGGCGGTTTTCTGTGAACACGATCTTGTACGCCTGCTTCGGCTCGGCCAGGAGCAGGTCGTAGGCGGTCTCGTACGCCTCCAGCGGGAAGCGATGGGTGATCATCGGGGCCATGGCGACGGCGCCGGACGCGATCAGCTTGTGCGCCTCGCGCTCGTCTGCGTAGAAAGCATTGGAGGACGTGGTCATCCGCCGCTCGGACCCGAGGTCCAGCGCGTTCATCGTAAAGGGGATGTCGTGGACGGCGAGGTTCACGTAGGTGCCGCCCTCGGCCAGCAGGGCAAGCCCCTGAGCCATCGTCTCCGGCGTCCCCACGGTGTCGAAGACGGCGCTGTAGGTGCCGCGTCCCAGGTGCTCAACGAGATCCCGCTCTGTGGGATCGACGAGGACGAGCCTCTCTTCCATCCTCTCCACGTAGCGCTTGATCACCTCCTGGGCGACCGGCGCCGGCTCTGAGATCGCGACACGCTCTACGTCCTGCGCCAGGGCGACCTGGGCGATGGAGAGCCCCACGGGGCCGCCGCCGATACAGAGCACGCGTGTGCGCAGGTCGGTGCCTTCGCGCAACCCGGCGCGCCCCACGGCGTGGACGGCGACGCCCAGGAAGTCCCGCAGCGCCTCCTCCTCGAAGCGCACGTGATGCTCCATCGGGTGCAGCAAGTCGGCCCAAGCGAGACAGTACTCGGCGTAGGCGCCGGGGAAGTATTCTCGATCCTCCCAACCCTGGGCGTGCCCGATGTGGATCGTGTTGCGGCAGAGGTTTTCGCGCCCCGAGCGGCACAGCGCGCAGACGCCGCAGGTGCGGAAGGCCTGCGCGCCCACCCGGCGTCCCACCAGGTGTTCGTACGCTGCGTCGTTGACCTCGACGACGACGCCGGCAAACTCGTGACCCAGCACCATGTTGGGCGGATTGTCGAGGTGCTTGCCCAGCGTGTGCAGCGCCCACGGGTTCTCGCCGGCCCAGTAACGCAGGTCGCTGCCGCAGATGCCGCACGCTTTCACCTCGATGAGGACGTGCTCCGGCTTCGTGAGCGCCGGTCGCGGGATCTCCATCAGCTCCAGATGCTTCGGTTCTTTGAGGACGATGGCTTTCATAGGGCTCCTGAGGGTGCAAGCAACGGGCCGGGCGGACGCAGTCTGCCCGCCCGGCTTGGGGGGGCTTTTAGCCCCGGGGCTAGAAGCCCCGATTCAGCGCGTAATAGACCTCGTTCCAGCGCAGCTCGTTCTTGAGCGCGCGCAGGTCGGTGTCGGCATCGATCATCACGCACTCCAGGTCCGCGATCTCCGCGAAGTCGACCAGGTGCGCCGCCGTGACGGCCTGGCTGAACCCCGTATGGTGCGCGCCGCCTGAGAGGATCCAGGCCGCAGCCGCGACCTTGAGCTCTGGCTCCGGGACCCACACGGCCCGTGCCACCGGTAGCTTCGGCAGCGGTGCGTCGGGGGGCACTACCTCGACGGGATTGACGAGCATCCGGAAGCGGTTGCCGAGATCGATGATGGTGGCGTTGACGGCTGAGCCCTCGGCGACGTCGAAGACGAGGCGCACGGGATCATCCTTGCCGCCAATGCCCAGCGGGTGGATCTCCATCCTCGGCTTGCCGACGCTGATCGAGGGACACACCTCCAGCATGTGCGCACCCAACACCTTGGTGTTCCCCGGCTCCAGATGGTAGGTGTAGTCCTCCATAAAGGTGGCCCCACCCTCAAGCCCCGCGCCCATCACCTTCATCGCGCGGACTAGCGCGGCGGTCTTCCAGTCACCCTCGGCGCCGAAGCCATAGCCCTCGGCCATGAGGCGCTGGGAGGCGAGGCCCGGCAACTGGTTCAGGCCGGTCAGGTTCTCGAAAGTGGTGGTGAAGGCCTTGAAGTCGCCCTCCTCGAGGAAGGTGCGCATGCCCTTCTCGATGCGCGCGGCGTCGCGCAGGGACGCGTGCTTCGCGCCGCCGGAGAGCAGCGCCGGATCGACGTCATATGCTTGCTTGTAGGCCTCGATCACGTCGTCGATCTCGCCGTCGGTGACTGCATCGACGTAGGCCATGAGGTCGCCCAGGCCGTAGCCATTGGTGCTGTACCCGAGCTGAATCTGCGCCGCGACCTTGTCGCCTTCGGTCACCGCGACCTCGCGCATATTGTCGCCGAAGCGCGCGACCTTGGCGCCCTGCAGGTCCTGCCAGGCCGCCGCCGCGCGCATCCACGTGTCGATCTCCGCCAGCACGGTATCGTCCTGCCAGTGCCCCACGACGACCTTGCGATTCTTGCGCATCCGACTGGCGATGAACCCGAACTCCCGCCCGCCGTGCGCGGACTGGTTGAGGTTCATGAAGTCCATGTCGATCTCGGCCCAGGGGATGTCCCGGTTGAACTGGGTGTGGAGATGCAGGAAGGGTTTCTGCAGCGCGCTGAGGCCGGCGATCCACATCTTCGCCGGCGAGAAGGTGTGCATCCACGTGATCAAGCCGATGCAGGCATCGTCGGTATTCGCTGCCGTGCAGACGTTGGCGATCTGCTCGGGCGTGGTCACCACCGGCTTGAAGACGACGTCGATGGCCAGCTTGTCCGATTCGGCCAGGGCCCCGGCGATTGCGCGCGCGTCCTCGGCGACCTGCGCCAGCGTCTCCTCGCCGTAGAGGTTCTGGCTACCCGTCACAAACCACACTTCATAGCGATCCAAACTGATCATGAATTGCCCTCCTATGGTCTTGGTCTCTGTCTATACGTTCTTGTTTGCGTGCTGTGGACGATGGGCCGCCGTCATGGAGAGGGTTAGGCCCTCGGGCACGAAGGCCAGCGCGGCTGTGGCGAGGCCCACCGCCAGGCTCGCAAAGTTAGGCGGCGGTTTGAGGTCGTAGCGACGCGGTCGCCCGCGCCTGGCCTCGGGTTTCTCGTCCACAGGGATCATCCTCCAATGGCGAACCTCGCTCTCGTCCAACTCGCGAGCCGCTCATAAATGAGCGGTTGAGTCCCTGACCCTAGTATAGGGGGGGTGGGGGGCCGCGCAAATCGCGGCTTGGCGCACTTCGGCTTATCGTGCCGATTTAGGGGCCTTCGAGGTGCGATGTGCGTGACCGGGGTGGTCAGGGTCCGCGAGGGCGTGTACCCCCTGAGACCCACCGGTTACGATGGAAGCTCGGCCTGAGGCAGGATGAAGTAGAAGACACTTCCTTCGCCGGACTCGCCGGCGCTCTCCACCCCCGCCTCACCACCAAGTCGCTCCATGATCCTGTGGACGATGGAGAGCCCGAGGCCGTAGCCCTTGGCACGGGCCTGTTCGAGGCGCTCAAAGGGGATGAAGAGCCGCGCGCGCTGGTCCAAGGAGAGGCCCTCGCCGTTGTCGCGGACCCAGAAACGTACCCTAACCCTCCCGCCGTTGCCGTTGGCCTCCACGACCGTGGCACCGAGCTCGACGCGGGGTGGGCTTCCGCCATACTTGATGGCGTTGCTGACGTAGTTGGCCCACACCTCCTCGATCCACGGCGCGTAGCCCGAGGCGACAGGCCACGCTTGCGGCGTGAAGACCTCAGCGTCGTGTTGATCGATGAGGTCGGTGAAGCGCATCAGCACGTCTGACACGATCACGCCCATATCGAGGGGCTTCACATCGACCTCGTCCATCTTACGGACGCTGGCCAGCAGCAGGAGCTCGTCGATAATGTTGCTCATCTTGCGCGCGCTCTGGCCGATGGCGCGGATACACCAGGCCAACTGTTCTGGATCATCCTCCACACCACCGGCATCGATATAGCTGGTGTAACCGGTGAGCAAGGAGAGAGGCGCCTTCAGATCGTGGGCTACCGTATGCGCGAAGGCATCCAGCTCGGCGTTCCGTGCTGCCAGGTCCTCGGCCTTCTGGCGTAAGCTCGCCTCGCTCTCCCGCAGCGCAGCTTCTGCCAGCTTCCGCTCGGCGATCTCCTGCTGCGCTGCCGCATAGAGGCGAGCGTTTTGCAGCGTCACGGCCAATGAGGTCGCGATCTGCGACGCGACGTCGATGTGCTCTGAGGCGTAAGCATCGGGCTTGGTCGCCTCCAGATTCAGGCTCCCGACCACCTCCTCCTGCGCCACCAGCGGCACCACAAGGTACGTGCGCACCCCCTCACCGTAAAGCCGCTGATCCAACGATGAGGCGCTGGCCTGCGTCCGCGGTGTAAGGTCGACCCGGCGGATTCGCTCGCCAGCCAAGGCTTGCCGGTCGAGGCCCTCGGCCCAGATGCTCGCGTCCCCTGACAGCTTTCCCGTCGTGCGGCTTGCCAACACCCGCGGGCCCGCATTGTCAAAGGCGACGACCGACGCGCGCTGCACCGGGAGCAGATGGTGAATCTTGCCCAGAACGGCCGAGGCGATCGTCTCCGGCGACTGAGCGGATAGCACTGCCTGATCGATTTCGTAGAGCAGCCGCAACCGCTCTGCATAGCGGCTGAGCGCCAACTGGGAGTCCTTGCGTTCCGTGATGTCCTGCAGACTGAGCACGTGACCGATGACGTGGTTGCGACCGTCGGTGAGCGACGACACGCGCAGGTCGAAGATGCGCTGTCCCCGTCCGTTGCCGACCACGATCTCGTCGCTGATGTCGCCCACCTCGCGGCTGCGCGAGACCACATAGACGTATTCTGGCAGGACCTCGGATAGGGCCGTGCCGAGTACCGCCTCGACGTCCACGCCAAAGATCTCCGCCGCCGCGGCGTTGATGTCGACGATACGGTCGCGGTGATCCAGCACGATCACGCCCGTGCTCAGATTCTCCACCACAGCCCGCTGCGCCACCGGCACGAGGTCGAAGAGCGCATACCGGTAGAGCCCCCAAGCGATGGCCACGCCGCTGAGGGTGAAGGCGAAGGGTGTCAGATCGAGGTATGAGAGGAACGAGGCTCCCGTGATCGTCAGGACGTTGGCGATCCATGGGGCGCTCAACGCGATGAGCAACGCGATACTTTGGCGCCGGTAGACGCGCGGTCGGTGCACATGGGAGCGGATCAGCAGGTACGAGCCGACCAGCAGCAGGCCGTACGAGTAGGCCGTATGCACCCAGAAGAGTGGGCCCAACGTGTTCCCCATTGTGGGGATCGGGCCCGTGGTATCCAACCAGATGGACTGGCGAAACAGCTGATGATAGGGATTGGTCCAGATCACGATCTGCAGCAGGACCGGATGGATGGGGAGGAGGCCCAACAGACGCGGCTTCACGGCGTCTTGATAGCCGGCATACTGCAGCATGAAGAGGAGCCAGGCCGGTGGGACGAGGCTGATGCCGATGTACTGAAGGTTCGTCCAGATCAGCTTGGCTGGCAGCGTCGTGCTGAGATGGGTCCCGAGGCTCGCCAGCGACCATAGCGCCACCGCCGCCATGGAGAGGGCAAAGAATCCGGCGCCGGCTAGGGCGCGCCGTCGCCAAGCGTAGACTGTGAGCCACGCGGACACGACTGCAGCTGCGACCAGTGGCGAGATGATAAGAAGCGTGCGTCCGTCCATAGCCACCCTATACAGAGTCTGGAGCTACCCGGCCCCGAATGGGCCCCTACTTGCCTTCAGTCTAAACGTGGTTAGAGGTTTGTCAAATATCAAAAGGGTTAAGAATTGGTTGAGGTCCCTCTGTGATAGGGGGCAAGCCTCATGGATGGCTGCCCACGTAGGCCGGTCAGGCCGGTCCGGTGTGCAGCGCCATCTTTGGGAGGGTCGTCTCGCCCTCCGGCAGGATCAGGACACGCGGACGTCCCCCGTGACGTGCCAGGCCTGCCTCGAGGGCCATCTGGGGATCCTGGGTGAAGACGAGCCGCACTGCCTCCGCTGCCATCAGCCAGCGGCGACGCTGAAACTCGTCGCGGATCGCCCTGAGGCGCTTCTGGACGTCGCGGGCTCCACCCGACCAATCACGCCGCTCGTGCAGGCGCAGCAGCTCGCTGAACGCCAGATCGCGCATCCGCCGCTCGAAGTCCTCAAGCGCCAGCGCCTCCAGCGCCGCGTCGTCTGCCACGTCGCCCGCCCGCCAGTCAGGCAGGGTCGGCGACGATTTCTCCGCCAAGATGATGACGGTGCCCTCTGATTTGGTCACGTGGCAGGCCCGTCTTACCGTCTCGGGGTCGAAGCCCCCCTCAGGCACGGGGCCGGAGCCGTGAGAGGCCAAGGTGATGTCCACGGAATGCCCTATCGGTGCGCCCCAAACCTCGCGGTCGCCGTAGGCTATGGCGTGGTGGTGCACCGTCTCGGCGGCCCCCGCGAAGGCCCTCAGGGGCTCGCCGCTCGCGTTGACGACCACGTTGATTAAGAAGTCGATGCCCACCATCCGCCCGACGGCATCCGTCTCGCGGCGGCTGGGATTGGCGTGGATCCCCGGGACCGCGTCCGGCGAAAAGCACAAGCTCTGATCGCGCAGGATGGTCTCGAACCCACAGACACCGGGGAGGATCAGGCGGTAGCCTCCCTCGTAGCCGTGGGTCGGGTGGGGGGTGACCCGCCCCAGGCCGATGACGTAGTCGGCCTCGACGGCGTAGCGGTTCGCCCACACCGGCGTGCCCAAGCGGCTGACGCCGATGAGGCGCAGCATCTCGCGGTCGCCGGCATCGTGACTGATGCAGCGGCAGCGCTCGACGACGTCCGATCCCAACGCCTGCGCCAGCTCGTCGTGTGAGAGTGGCTCGTCGATGCCCCTGGCCATGACCAGCGTGACGTCCTCGTCGGCTGCTCTCGCCTTGGCCAACGCGTCCAGGATCAGGGGCACGAGCTCGTCCGCCGGCATGACGTGGGGCACGCGGTCATCGACGATGATCGCGATCCGTTTGCCCTGCAGGTCTTGCTCGGCCAGGGGCGCCATGCCGCTGCGTCCGGCGCTAAGATCGGGCAGATCGACGGCCCGCGGGCTCAAAGGCGCCGCCATCGCGGCCGTCACGACCTCCGCCCACGTCTGTTGGGACGCAGGATTGGCGGCACGCACGACGCGTGCATCCATCCGCTCCTCGTCGATCTCCACCACGGTCTCTTGGCTGCCAAAGGGCAAGGTGACGTTCACGGCTACCTCCTCTTCGCTTCAGTCCACGCCCTATTCTACTGCGAGTCCCTGCCGTGGCGAGTTTCTGAAGGGGAGCGTGCCGCCGCGTCTGGCGTGTGGATTCCTGCGTCTGGGGTGTACGCCGATGCGGGGCGGATTCTGGGTCCGGAGACAGAGCACCGCTCCGTCTCTACGTTCCCGTGGTGGTGTGGATTGCTGCCTGGCCTTGCTGGCTCGATGGGATCGCATACAATCCCTGAATAGACCGCTATGGATATACACATTCCCTTTCGGCTGCCGTCATTGCGCGAGTTCAGTCGCGACGCGCGGCTATTGATTCTCGTGGCAGGCCTCACGGCCATCAGTTTCTTCGGCGTCCACTCGCTGCTGCGCAGTCTCTACCTGCTGCGGCTTGGGTTTGGGACGGAATACCTGGGCGCCTACTACGCGGTCGGAGCCCTCACCTTCATGGCGATGGGCGTCCCCAGTGGCATGCTCGGCCAGCGCTTCGGCACGCGCCGGGTCATGCTCGTGGCGGGCTGGCTCGTGACGCTGGGGATGCTGATCTTCCCCGTCACACAACTGATTGCGCAGCGCTGGCCCGACTCGCTCCTCCTGCCGGCCTGGCCCTTCGTCTCGCAGCTCGTGCTGACCGTGGGCTGGTCGATGTACAACGTCAACACGGTGCCCGCGCTGATGGCGGTGACCCGCGACCACAATCGCAGCAGCGCCTATGCCCTGACCAGCGCCCTGCGTAGCCTGGGCACCTTTCTTGGGACGCTGGCGGGCGGCGCGCTCCCTGCTGTCTTCGCCCGGCTGTTTGGGCTCGACCCGACCCTTCAGTCGCCAACGCCCTACAGTTACGCGCTGATCACCGGAGCGCTGCTGGGTCTCCTGGCCATCATGCCCTTGGGGCGGATCCGGACCGGTCAGGCGCCCGACGCTGACGGCGACGCCATCCGGCAACGGGGACCGTTCCCCTTTGCGATCGTGGCGTCGATCATCCTCTACGTCTTCCTCCGCCATACCGCCTGGACGACGTGTCAGGCCTTCTGCAACCCCTACATGGACGAAGGGCTGAAGCTCTCGACGGCGACCATTGGCGCGCTGACCGGCGCGGGTCAGGCGGCGGCGGTTGCCGGTAGCCTGCTGATCCCGCGGTTCTCCCGGCGTTGGCACCACGGCTGGATCGTCGTGCTGTCTACGGCCATCCTGGGCGTCAGCCTGGCGCTCCTTGGCCTTTGGTCGCACTGGCTCGCCGCGGGGTTGGGGCTTTTGGGCGTCCAGGTCGCCGCCTCAATCTGGCTGCCGGCGCTGCAGGTCTTTCAGATGGAGCTGGTCGACGAGGGCTGGCGCGGGCTATCGTACGGCGCTGTAACGATGGCGATGGGCTCGGGCTTCGGCTCGATGAGCTTGGTCGGCGGCTACTACATTGAGGCCCGCGGTTATCGGCCGCTCTTTGGCCTTGGCGTCATCTTGGCCGGTGTCGCGTCGCTGGTGATGGCGGTGATCACGCTGCGGGCTACGCAGGCGGTTGCCCCCGACCCGGGGAGATGCGCCGGAGAGCTCCCGGAAGCGTCGTCATAGAGCGCGTGTCCCTCTCTAGCGAGGAGGTACTGTATGGCTGAGCTGCTCGAGTTGGAGATCGAGGCCATCCTCTGGCTTCGTGAGGCCCTTCCAGGCCTCGTTGGCGTTTTTGAGATCTTCACGTTTATGGGCAACGAGCTCTTTTTCTTGATGCTCCTGCCGCTCGTCTACTGGTGTCTCGATCGCCGCACCGGGGCGCGGCTCACGGTTCTCTTCCTGCTCTCCGCCTACGTGAATAGCGCGGCGAAGGCGCTCTTCAACCAGCCGCGACCGCTGGCGGTAGCGCCGGAGCGACTGGCGCACCTCTTCAGGCCCTCGATCGAGGCGGCGATAGCGCGCTATGAGGCCACCGGCAACGGCTTCCCCAGCGGACATACGCAGAATACGACGGTGATCTGGGGATACCTCGCGACGCAGGTTGCCCAGTGGCGCGCCACGAGCGGGCTGCGGCGCCTGTTCCAACCGCTGATCCTGGCGCTCTGCGCCCTCTTGCTGGTCCTGATCCCGCTCTCGCGGGTCTACCTCGCCGTTCACCTTCCACGGGATCTCGTCGGCGGCTACATCGTGGGGATCGCGCTGCTCGCGCTCGCCCTCTGGCTGCTTCCCCGGTCCGAGGCGTGGCTTGAAGGGGTGGGGCTGGCGGGGCGGTTGGGTCTCGCCGTCGGGCTCCCGGCGGTGCTCATCGTGTTGCTGCCAGGAGAGGCCGCGATCACGACGGGGGCGACGTTGATGGGCATGGGCGTCGGCTTTGCGCTGGAGCGCCGCTGGGTCCGCTTCGACGATGCCGGTGCGTTGTGGCGACGCGCCTTGCGCTATCTGCTCGGCATCGTCGTGATGGTGGGGCTCTACGCCGGGCTAAAGGCCGCATTCGCCACCTTACCGGTCTTGCCCTTCCGCTTCGTCCGCTACGCTGCGATGGGGCTCTGGGGCGGTCTTGGCGCTCCGTGGGCGTTCGTCCAGCTTAGATTGGCCCAGCGCCAGGGTCGGGGCCGCCGCCCCGTGGCGACGTAGGCCGACCCGTGTCCTGAGCGAAGCCGAAGGAGGTCTTGTTCGGCCACGCAGGGGCGCTCAAGACAGGGTGTCCTGCGGACTCATGCCCTACGGGCCGAGCGACCTCCTTCGGCCTCTTTGGGTTGGGGGCGAAGTGGAACTTCGCCCTACGGTTCTAGCTCGATTGGGTCGGCGCCCTTGACCACTAGCTTGAGTTCGTAGGCGACCAGCTCGGCGACGATGCGCACAACCCATCCCCACACGCGTGGAATTCCTTTTAGCCGCAGATGCAGCACCAACGACCGCGGCTCAAACTGCTGGGCGCGCGTGGCCTCGTCGAAGATCACATCCCAGATCTCGCGCAGGACGCTCACGAAGGTATGGCCGAAGTAGATCCGGCGACTGCGTGTGGCATCGCGGGTACCATCTGACAAGCGATAGGTGGTCCGTACCGCGAGCTCGCCCAGGGGATACCGGTCCTGGGTAAAGCGAAGCCTCACGGTCGCGGCGCTGCCGCGGCGGCGGGACCAGACGTCCTCTCGATGGTGGGCGTGGGTGCGACGGTCGGGGTGCATGGGCATACCTCCGAAGTGGACGGAGAGATACGGCGCGAGCGTAACGCATGACCTCGCGCGGTGCGGCTTGTCGAACGATCGAGCCATGACAGCGCTCTCAGTATAGAACACATGTTCTATCCATTCAAGCCTACAACGGGAGGACGAGGGTCCCAACCACCCACAAGATCCTACGGCTACAGCGCCCCTAACCAGGGGGGGGGCGATCCCTAACGATCGCCAACGCAACGCCAACCCAACCCGGCGGCTACCAACCGAATTATGTTGTATCCTAGTGAGTGAGATGAGGGGCCAACAGCACTGTCGGCTAGGTTAATGTTGACATACTAGTGTGTTGGCGGGGGCTCAGAGGCCCGTCCGGCGAAAGGGACGGGCCTCTGGCCATGTCATGGCACCGCGGATCATCGTGCCCGCCCACCCTGTGTTGGGTCCTCTTTCCCCCCAAGAGAATCGCTCCCGTGATCGCTTGATCTGTGCTACAATGAAGGTGTCCACAGCACGCGCCGCACCGACGCAGCAACCATTGCGATGCGACCTGAAGGCCGGTCGCACTCAGTCTCGCTGTGGTTCCAAGGATAAGGAGGCGTTCTATGCAGATTGTTACCGATAGCGGCACCGACGTCGGTCTATCGCCCGACGAGCTTGCCGAGCTGCAGATCCACATCGTGCCCCTGGTTGTCACGTTGGACGAGAAGTCCTACCGTGAAGGCATCGACATCTCACAGGAGGACTTCTACCGACTCCTCGAGGCCAGCGATAACCTGCCCATCACGTCGCAACCATCGGCGGGCACCTTTGCCGAGCTCTACCGGCGCCTGGCCGAGAGCGATCCCGAGATTCTGTCGATCCACATCAGCTCGGGGCTCAGCGGCACCGTCAATGCGGCGCAGGCCGCCGCAGAGCTCGTCCCCGAGGCCGACGTGACCATTGTCGATACCAAGACGCTCTCCGTGGCCTCGGGCTGGGAGGTGCGGGCCGCAGCGCGCGCGGCGCAAGCCGGCTGGCCGAAGGATCGGATTCTGGCTCAGCTTGCCAAGATCCGCGCCGCCAGCGAGAGCTTCTACACCCTTGACGACCTCACCTATCTGATCCACGGCGGGCGCATCAGCCACCTCAAGGGGTTGATCGCGTCGGTGTTGAACCTGAAGCCCATCATCGGTATTGAGAAGGAGGGTGGCACTTACGTGCAGCTCGGGCTGGCCCGGCGTTTTGAACGCGCCATGGAGACCTTGGTCGACCTCATCGAGCGCCGGCACCCGCGAGGCAGTGCTTTGCGTACTCAGGTGGTCCACGCCAACAATCCCGAGTCCGCAGCCAGGCTGCGCGAAATGGTCGATGCGCGCTTCGACTGCGAGTGGCTCCCCACGCGCATGCTCTCCTTAGTGCTGGGCGCTCACACCGGCCCGAGCATGGTTGCCGTGGGCTTTGCGCCGCAGACGGCGTTCGCGCCGTAGACGGCGTT
>JBNGCP010000105.1:0-4239 GCA_049974845.1 Anaerolineae bacterium
CGATGCAGGCCGCGACGATAGCGAGGATCAGCGGAAGGCGGCGCGAGGAGGACACGGATCAGGTCGCCTCTGCCCCAAGGCGTGCCTCTGCCTCCGCCGGCTTGCTGCGAAGCTCGGTCTCCTCTCGTTTGCGCGCGGTGATGTCAAGCGCGGCGAAGGTCACGCCCGCGGTCACGTTGTGCGGGTTGAGGGGGGCCGCGCCGAGGAGGACGTCGATGACCGCGCCGTCCCTACGCTGCCAACGCGTCTCGACGACGCCGGTGTCCTGCGCCGCGATCTGCGCACAGACGGTGTCTCCAACGCAGGCGTAGTCCTCCTCGGTCGCGTAGAGAAGCCGGATGTCGTGACCGACGAGTGTCTCGCGATCATAGCCCGTCATCTCGCACAAGCGGTCGTTGACCTGGGGGATGGCGCGGTCGGAGAAGGTGTCGAGGCGGATCATGCCGAAGATCTGCCGGTCGTGCACCAGCGGTACGGCCATCACACCCTGAACGCCCACGGCGGACAGAGGCTTGCCTAGTTCGTCGGGCAGGTCGCCGGTGGCACAGCACACCGGCCCGTCGGACGCGAGAAGGTCGAGCCATTGGCCTGTGTCTCCGCTTGTACGTGACGCCGCGTCCATGGTTGGGCGTGTGCTCTTGTCTGCATCGGCGACGGCGCGGGGGATGAAGGCGCGCTGCCCCTCACCGCCCTCTTCGACGATGAAGACGGTGGCGCGATCGACGCCGGTTGCTTCTCTGAGGGCGTCGAGGGCTCTATGCACGTCGGGCTCGGTGATGAGGGGTTCCGCGGCGCGGGCAAGGCCCGCCAGGAGGCGATTGTTGCGCTGCCGCGCCTTCTCGTGCTCGACCTGCGCGGTGACGTCGCGAACAACGCCGATGACCCACACATCGGGGCCGGGGATGCGGGTCAGGGCCACCTCGACGTACCGCTCGCGCCGATCTCCCAGCCTCACGATGCGGAAGATGCCGCGGTCGGATTCCCCTTGGCCCCTGGCCATCGCCCTCAACCGGGCCAGCGCGGCCTCGCGATCCTCCGGGTGGATCAGCACGCGCCACATGCCCGCCAGAGTGGGTAGGGCGCCGGGGCCGAATCCCAGAAGGGACGCCAGCGCGGGGTTCACGTAAGCTACTGTTCCATCGGCGTACACGAAGATGCCATCAGACGCGTGGTTCAGCATCCCGTAGAATCGGTCCACGGTGATGTCTGGCGTGGGGTCGCGGTGGTCCGTCGTCTCTGTCCTGCATCAGTTCCTCGCCTGGCTGCGGTTATCCAGCTCTCTAGCGTGCCATGATAAGGGCCATTGCCAGTCTTGGCAACAGGCGCGGACGTTTGCAGGGGTGTGCGTTGCCTTTGGAGGACGGTGTTGTACACTGGGAGCCACACGAGAGGGAGGGAGGCAGCTATGGCAGACGGCCCACGGAAGCACGCGACGACGCCGTATCAGCAGATCACCGAGGAGGTCATCGACGAGGTCCAGCGGGCCTACCTGGCGAGCGAGGATCTCGACCGCGTGGCCTCCTGGATCTCCCGCGAGAACAAGCGGATCATCGCGGCGGTGACGCTCGATGCGGACCGGTTACTGGGCCTCCCGGCGCGCCAATTGACGTCCGAGGACGCCGACTATGCCGATGACGGATCGATGACCGACTTCAAGCGCGCCGTCTTGGCCGAGTTGTTGCTTGAGGCCCCGCGCTCGGCTGCGCGCGCGACGACCACGGCGACGCTGGAGGCGCGCGCGACTGCATTGCTGGCCGAGGCCGGTCTCTCACCGACGGCAAGCCCGCTGCTTGATTACGAACGCATCTACCGCGATCTCGCCGAGAAGGCGCTCCTCGACGGCGATGCCGCGGCCCTCGCGTGGCTCAAGCGCGCAGTGGCGCACAACCTGAGCTTCCACAAGGGCGACGATGTGGTCTTCGCCCTGATCGACCTGGCCAGCGGTTACCTTCAGCTCGATCATCTCGACGTGGGACTGACGATGCTGAGCCAGCTGCTGCGGGATGACCCGTCTAACGTGTGGATCTACCGCTTTATGGCTACGGGTTTCGCCGTCCTGGGATTGACGAGCCTGGGCCTACAGGCGGCCCGGCGCGGCTTGGCTTTGCTCGATGAGACCGGGGATCCCGAGGAGCTGGAGGACGAGATGCTGATGGCGCGGATCGAGCTGCAGACGAGCCCGCGGAAGGGGCGCGAGTCTGAGGTCAGCCCAGAGGTGCTCGAGCGTATCGAATCCGCCCTCAGCCTGGACTTCGACAGCGGCGAGCGCCGGGCTCCTGAGGCGCTGTGCGAGCTGCTGGTGCCCGGCTGGGACGAGGTACCCGTCAAGGTGCCGCTGCGCTACGAGATGCTGCCGGAGGCGGTCCGCAGCTACGCCGAAGGCCGGCGCGCCTGACCGGGAGGGCGTGAGGCGCATCGCCGCCAAGCCGGTACGCGCTGCGGGCGCCACGGTCTAGCTTCCCGCACGCTGTGCAGCACCGGCGGGCGACGCCCGTACCGTAAGGGTTGTCAGTCGCGGAGCATCGCGTTGGCGACGAGGCCGAAGGAGAGCCCCGCCGCGGCTAGGCAGATGCCCGTCGCCATCCAGTCATTGCCGAAGAAGGCAAAGATGGCCGCGCCGAGGGCCAAAAAACCGGTCACCATCCCCGCAACGACGCTCTGTCCAAGAATCGCATCCAGTTTCGACGGTCTCTCCATTGTGTCCTCCTTGCGCTGGGTTGTCGCTGATGTCCACAGTATACAGCCGCGGGCGCTGCGCCGCCAGTCGCGTTTCGCCCGCCCCCTTAGAGACGGAGCGGTGTTGTAGAGACGCGGCGGTGCCGCGTCTGCGGTGCCGCGTCTACGGGGCTGAAGGCCAGTTGACGACGAGGAGCGCGATGAGGATCCCCACGTCGATCAGGAAGCCGACCAGGCCCTTTTCGACCAGGAGGCGCGTGCCGCCGTCCCAATAGACGGCGATCAGCGCTGCCGATACGGCTGCTGCTACGATCATCGGCGCCCGCCACCACGCCGCGCCCGCTAGCAGCCCGATGCCGCTGACCAGGAAGGTCAGGGCGAGCAGGACCGAGAGGACGGTGGCGAGCCAGCGCGTCGCGGCGTCGCCGATGACGCGGGTGAAGAGCCACGAGTACGGCGTCCAGCCCATCTCGGGCTTGACCTCGATGAGCTCCTGGCTGAGCACGACGAACCAGAGGTGGACCAGACCGTGCAGGATGACAAAGATGGCGAAGAGCGTTCTGAGCATCGAATCCCTTCCTTTCGTTAGGTGCGACCCTTGGCCGCTGTGGGGGCCCTGCGCTTGCCGCCTCGCACGTGGCGCGCCTTGGACCTCCTTCCATTGTCGATAAGGGGGAGTGCGGCGTCAATGCACCCTTTGCCGCTGCCCGGCTTGGCCCTACAATGGGCAGACGCCATCACCGTAGCCCTATTTGGGCCGGGAGAGAGGAGAGATCACCGTGAAGACTCCCGTTACCGAAACGATGCTGAACCGCGCGTCCATCCGCAGCTACACCGACGAGGAGCCGTCCGACGACGTCGTCGAGGCCATCGTTCGCGCCGGGCAGCAGGCGCCCTTCGCCTACCAGATGGGCAGCCTCCTGCTGTCGAGGGAGCGCGCCCGCCACCCCTTCAAGGCGCCCCTCTACTTCATCGTGCTGGTGGACGCGCACCGCCACGAGGCGATCATGGCACGGCGCGGCTGGGAGATGGTCCAGAACGACCTCTCGCTGCTGCTCTTTGGGATCCAGGACGCGACGTTGATGGCCGAGAACATGGTCATCGCCGCCGAGAGCCTGGGGCTGGGCAGCTGCTTTCTCGGCGGGATACCGTACCGCGCGTCAAACATCGCCGAGAGGTACCATCTGCCGAGCCGTGTCTTCCCGCTGGTGGGCCTCACCATGGGCTATCCCGCCGAGAGCCCGCCCCCGCGTCCGCGCTATCCCCTCAACCTGACGCTCTTCGAGGGCGAATATCCGGACTTCACCGACGCGCAGATCGACCACGCGATGGCCGAGATGGATGAGGGCTACTTAGCCCAGGACTACTACCGCCGGCTCCGCGCCATGATCCCCCTGCAGGGTGATAGGGAGGAGACCTACACGTACGACACCTATAGCTGGACGGAGCACATCTCACGCAAGACGGGCCAATGGCTGGCCTCGCCCCAGGGGCTGCTCGAGCAGTTTGCCGCCTGTGGCTTTCAGATTCCCGGGTATGAGGTGCCTGACGGGGAGTAGGGGG
>JBNGCP010000105.1:4339-11783 GCA_049974845.1 Anaerolineae bacterium
GCCGCCTGTGGCTTTCAGATTCCCGGGTATGAGGTGCCTGACGGGGAGTAGGGGGTGGACGATGGACGATGGACGGCGGACGATGGACAACGAGCGGCGGTAGAGGCGACGGCAGGCGCTGGCCTAGAGATCGATGGAGGGTCGCCGGGGGGAAGAGGTACAAGAAGAACGGAAAGATCAAGACGGCGTATTACGAGGAGGAGCTGCCGCCGCGACAGCGCGAGGACACGGGCTACGTGCGTGCGCCGATGAGCGAGCGGAACTTCGTGCCCAAGGTCTACGGCGGCGACGCAGCCCTCTCCTGACGAGAGGCGATATGTCACGAAAAGGCGCCAAGACCGCAAAGGAAGGAGCCCTCGCCATCTTGGTGGATCCAGCGCCTTTGCGTGACGCGACAGAGGGAGAGAAGGGTAGCGACCACCGTGCTGGGCGACGGTCTTTGCGGGCTGTGTTCAGAAGCCGACGGTGGTGCCTTTGGTGGCGAACTCCAGCAGCGTGGCGCCCAGGAAGAGCGCCAGGATGAGGAGCGCCCGTCCCTCGCGCATGCGATAGAGGACCTTGGGCCCGTAGTAGAGCTGGAGCACCAGGGACCAGGCGCCGACGAACAGCGACCAGTAGGGGAGCCAGCCCAGCAGGACGCACGGGCCGGTTCCGTAGCAGACGGCTTTCCACGCGTTGAGAAACGGCCCACGCCCGCCCAGGACGCGGAAGACGAGATGCAGGAACCCCGCCAGGAAGAGGGCGATGACGATCGCCAGCCCCAGGATGAGGACGGCCTCAACGACGTACGCCAGCGTTCCGAGACGGGGCAGGAGCTGCTCGCGCGTGATCTGCCAGGCGATGATCTGGGCCTGATAGGTGGAGGTGCGGTCGGTGCTCTCGTAGCCGAGGTAGTTCATCAGCGGCGTGAAGAGGGCGATGACCGCCGACACGCGCACGAGGAAGAGGAAGGGGTCGCGGTATCCCTCTGTGCGTACGGCCTCGAAGAACCGCTCCGGCTCGCTCAGCATCCAGAACAGCCGCTTAAGCACCGTCTCACCTCTCCAACCGCCTCGTGACTATCCAACTGATCAGGAAGAGGGCACCGATGACCAGCAGCGGCCCCGAGATGACCCAGCTCTCAATCCTGCTCATCACTAGATAGGCCACACCCAGCGCGATAAACAAGGCCGCCCCAATTCCCTCCCACCGCCACGCCACGATCAGGGCGATGACGACGAGGAGGGTGGGGACCAGATGCATGAACAGGGCCACCAGCGTCTCCCAAAAGCCGTAGCCCTCGCTGAAGACGTCGAGCGCGAAGATGCTGATGAAGATCGCGAAGAGAATGCCGAAGACGCGGGGCGTCCAGACGATCACCTGCTTGATAGTCGCATTCATGGGTCTCTCCCTTGGTGCTGCGACCTAACCCATGGCGTGGCCCTTGGCCCGCTGTGGGTTGGAAGAAGCGCGAAGATAGCGCTGCGCGAGCTGGGCGACCGGGAGGGTCTGGGGTCACTGGTGAGGTTGTCAGCGGAGCTCAAGGTCGCCATCGCCGCACGATCTATGCTCAGTATAGCACGGCGCTAAGAGGAAGTCAAGCGTATGCGCGCGGCTGCGCAGGGCAATCGTGGTTCACCTGCCGATCGGGCGCCGTTGTCCTCCCGGTCATCGCCAACACACCGGGCCCGCGGTTCGGACCCTTACGACACGCCTGTTACCGTCCTCCTGATCCTGTCATCGCGCTCGCACGCGGTTCAGACCGCCACGCCCCTTCTCCTGTCATCCTGAACGAAGTGAAGGATCTCGCGCTGCGAAGCTGGATGCGCGTTCGGAGCGCGAGATCCCTCACTCGGATGGCTGGTCAGTGGTGGCGATCCGCGGACCCGTTCGGGATGACGGCTGCGCCCGGTCTGTAGGTGGCGTGTTCAGCCGCGATTGCCCTACGCTGCGTGATCATTCCTGCACGATCCCGTAGACCTCGATCTCGGCGATGCAGGTGTCGTCATAGCGCGACCCGGGCGTGACCGCGGCGAGGGTGACCCGGACCCAGTCCGTCGTCACCGGGCCGCCGAGCAGGTCGGTCAGGGAGACTGGCTGGAGGCCGCGGACGTCATCGAAGGTGACGGTGACCGCCTGTCCGCCCGAGAAGTGCAGCGTGGCCTCTCGTACGCGGTTGTTCTTCGCGAAGAGGTCCGCGCTTTTGTCGTAGCCGATGTCGACGTTGAGGGCGTGAACCTCAACGCTCTCGGGGAAGCTCAGCTGCAGCCACTCGCCGACGCCCGACCCAGCGACGCCCTCGACCCACGCCGTCTCTTTCTGACCGTCGATGGCTGCGTACGGATGATAGGTGCCGTAGGTATCCGCCGGGAGATGGGAAGAAGCGGTGACCTCCGCGAACGGGGTCAGGTTGCGAGGCTCGTCGGCGACCGGCATGACGACCTCCAAGCGCGAGACCTCGATATGGCGGGCCTCGGAGGCCGGCACGCCGGTGTAGAGCGTGCCCCAGATCTTGATGTGGGCGCCGTTCCAGGCAGCGTCGGCAATCTGGGCACGCACGTCATCGGACAGGGCGCCGATGCCGTACTTCTCGCCATCGTCGCGCACGAAAACCTGTCCGAACTGGTTGCCGGGGGGGAGCTTGACGACGGTGCCGCTCCAACCCTCGGCCGTGGTGCCCTCATCCGACGGCGGCGAGGTGACGGCGATACGCTCGACCTCGATATGCCGGGCCTCGGAGGCCGGGACGCCGGTGTAGAGCGTGCCCTGGATGATGACCGTGGCGCCGGTCTCTTTGGCGTCGCGGATGGCGTCCCAGACGTCGTCGCTCACGGCGCCGATGTCGAACTCCTCGCCGTCCTCGCGCACGAAGATCTGTCCGAACTGGTTGCCGGCTGGGAGATCGACGATGGTTCCGGTCCATCCCTGGACGACGGTGCCTTCAGCTTCGGGCGCGTCGTCGGCGACCGGGGTGGGTGTGTCGGGCGCGATGGGCGCCGCGTCCGCGGGTCTCCTCCCCGCTGTCTCGCCGGACGTCGCGGCCGACGTCGGCTCGACTGCCGGCGTGTCAGCTACCGGTGATGCGGTGGGCCCTGTCGATACCGCCGGTGGCGGTGTTGGCGTCGGGCCACAATGGGTTGCCACGATGAGGATAGTGGCAAGGATAAGGATTCGAATGACCGTGTGTCTGTTCATCACAACCTCCTGTCTGTGCTCTATGACCTCGTCACTAGAACGGCCGTGTGCCCCGATAAGTTCCATTCGGGAAGCACGACGCGTCGTCACTGGTCGAAAGCACAGACAGGACCTGGTCGGCCGATCAGGTCCGCGTGCAAAGGGGGCGATGCTGCTGCCCTACGTTTTCGCATCCTCCAGCGGCATGCCGGTCTCGGGGAGCCACTCGGGCCACTTCTCGAACCACGGGGGCACGCGGACGTCGCGGACGCGGTCACAGATGGGCAGGTAGGCCTTGAGGTCGACGATGGGCGTGCCGTCGAAGGCGTCGATGTCGACGACGGTGATCCGGCCCTCCGCTGCGTCGATGGCGAGGATGGGGCAGGTGGTGAGCGAGATGGGATTGGGGCGGAAGGGCGAGCGGGTGGCGAAGATGCCGATGCCCCGGTTTTGGTCGTCGGGATGGACGGCCAGGAGCTGGACCTCGCCGGTCTTTGTGTCCTCGTAGAGCTGGTAGGCCACGAAGCCGACGATGCGGTCGTCGACTTCGGCAACCCAGGTGACGATCTCCTCCTTGTGGATGTGGGTCTCCACGACCTCCTGTTGGCTCTCGCGCCAGTCGCGATAGATCGCGAGGGGGTAGAGGTCGGGGCCGAGGATCTGCTCCCAGGCGGTGAAGATGGGCTCCCACGCCAACAGGGAGAGCTCCAGGATGGGCGCCAGGTCACGCTCCTCATAGGGTCGAATGTGCAGGTCCATCGTGCTCCTTTCGGTATGGGATCACGATACCGACGAACGGATGAGGTGTCAAGGTGCTTACAGATACCACGGTACCCGGTCGCGGTACGCCGCGTACGCCTCGCCGAACCGCGCCTTCAGGGTTTGTTCCTCGCTGGGTATCGTCACGTGGTGGAGGTAGAGAAGGGCGGCAGTTGTCCCCAGGATAACCCAGAGCGCGTGCAGCACGAGCGCCACCCCCAGGGCGACGGCGAGCCAGCCGACGTACATGGGGTTGCGGCTCAGCCGGTAGGGTGCGAGATCAGGTTCAGGGGCACTAAGTAACAGAGCGCCACACCCGTCACGATCGCGGCGAGGATGGGCTCGGGAATCGGGAGGTTCGTGAGGAATCCCCTCATCGCGCTATCTTCTTTGTCTCGCTGGGGGCGTCAGATCGCGGCTGCGGTGCGGTACATCGCGATGACCTTCTCCGGCGCGATCTCGGCGAGGATGTTATGGATGTTGCAGAAGACGAAGCCGCCGTCTTGCTTCATGGTGCGCACGACCTCCGAGACCTCGGCGACGACGTCGTCCACCGTGCCCAGGGGCAGGGTCACCTGGGAGTTGACGCCCCCACCCCAGAGCGCGATACGGCCCCGCGCGCGGTCCTTCCAGTCGCGGTAGGTGGCCTTGCCGGCGCACCACTGGACGGGGTTGAGGACGTCGAACTCGCTCTCGACGACGAGGTCGATGAGGTCGTAGATGGCGCCGCAGGAGTGGAGGAAACGTTTGACCTGCGGGGCGATGGCGTGGATCTCGCGGTTGATGCGCCGGTAGGTGGGCAGGAAGAGGTCGCGGTAGACGTTGGGCGAGGCGATCAGGGTGTTCTGGGTGCCCCAATCGTCGGCGGCGAGCATGAGAATGTCGACATAGTCACGGATCTCGGGCAGGAGCATGCGGATGTTGCTGAGGGCGTAGTCCGCGGCGAGCTCGTGGAGTTCGGCGACGTAGTCGGGCTCCAGCAGGCAGAGTATGGGGAAGATGCCCAACCCGCCGTAGCTGCCGATGCCGATCGGAGCGCCGAGGCCGCCGTCGTTAAAGAAGATCGCGCGGTCGGTGGCCTCGCGCGCTCGACGGCAGGTCTCGGCGATGGCCCTGACCTGCTCGTCCCGCAGCGCGTGGGCGTCCAGACGGGCCTTGACGTCCGCCAGGTCGGGCTTGGGCAGCTCCGCCAACAGATCGAGCGGCTGCCCGCCGTGCAGCTCGTCGAAGACCGTCGAGCCCGGCACCATCCGGCGGGTGTCCTGCAGGATCGTGCCGTCGGGCGCCGCAGAGAAGGCCTCGGGGCGCTGGACCTGGGCCGGCAACCGCCCGCCGAAGTCGTAGTCGTGCCAGAGCTCGGGCTGGGGGAAGGCGTTGGTCACGGTGCCGCGGACCGTGACGACGTCGATGTCCAGGGCGTCGAGCACGTCGAGGTCGGGCAGCGCCAGCATCTGCCCGGTGTCCTCGATGCGCGGGCGGCGTGGCGGGAGGCCCAGCGCCTCGATGAGGGCCGGGTAGGCGAAGGCACTGATGCTCGTCGACCGCATTCCGCCCAGATCCAGCGGCACGCGGTCCGTCTCCTGATGGTCGAGGGCTTGGCGGACTCGTTCTCGCGGTGTGATCACGTTGGCAAGCTCCTTGTCATAGGGTTAGCGATGGCGTGCCAGGGGTGAGGGCGGCACGGAAGCTGCGCTTCTATCGCGGCTGGCTGACCTTCCTGATGATCTCGTCGGCGCTTGCCTCCACCGTCCTGTCCGTGACGTCCAGGACCTGGAATCCACCGCGGCGGAAGACCCGGTGAGCAAACTCGAGCTCTTTTGCGACACTGAGTTCGCTGGCATAGTCGGAGTCTGTCGACATGCCCAACCGCCGCGCGCGGTCGCGACGAAAGGCGACCAGGTGATCCACGTCCATCGTCAGGCCGATGACGCGCGATTGATCCAGTCTGAAGAGGTCATCGGGGACGGGAATCTGGGGGACGAGCGGCAGGTTGGCGGCCTTCCAGCCGATGACGGAGAGGTACATGCTCAGGGGCGTCTTGCCCGTGCGGGAGACGCCGATGATGAGGATATCGGCATCGGGCCAGTCCTCGGGCTTCAGCCCGTCGTCGTGCGCGACGGCGAACTCAATGGCCGCGATGCGGTCGAAGTAGGAGCGGCGGAGCTGGCGATAGTAACCAGGGCGCTCGAGAGCTTCCTGCCCGGTCACCGCCTCCAGCCGATCGATCAGCGGGCCCATCAGGTCGAGAGCGACGACGCCGCGCCGCGCGGCATAATCGATCATATGCTGGCGCAGATCGGCCTCGACGAGCGTATGGACGATCGTGCCTCCTGTCGCCCGCGCCTGATCGACGGCGTCGCGGATCTGGGACGGCTGGCGGATGTTCGGGACGATCTTGACGGGGACGCGCGCGTCAGGAAACTGCGCCAGGACGGTATTGACGACCTGCTCGCCGCTGCTGCCAACGCCGCCCGATACGATAATGATGGGCGGTAAGGAGGTTACCTCTTGCTTTGCGGGCATTGGCTCGCGTTAGTCCTCTCCCTCTTCGTACATAGTGTACCACTTCTGCGCCGTCAGCTCGCGGACTTCCCGGAAGTAGGCGATGTTGGGATCGGCCCCTTCGCTGGGGGTTGCCATCATCAGGTTGTGGATGTGGCCAATCAGCACACTCGCCACGGCGTGGATGGCATCGTGCCGCGTCAATCCCTCGTCCATCAGGCGCTCCAGCGTTTCTGCGACGGGCGTCTCGTCACCGTCGGCGGCCTGCGCCTCGACGGTCGCGTGAAGGATCGCGTGGAGCTGCTCGTTGGGGAGCTCGATGCGCGCCCGGCGATGGTAACGGCGCACGCGCTCGATCCTCTCGAGCTCGTCAAGCGCGAGCCACGCCTCGGGATCGGGGCCAACATCCGGGTCATACCTGTACGGTGCCTTCCTTTTCCGTGCCATAACGAGGACCTCTCAGTCTAAGGGCTGGGCGGCTACCCGCGGCCAAGCAGCCGCTTTCCAGGTACTTCGGCCTGGGGTTAGTATAGGGCGCGTTCCGAGGAGCGCAATCCCGACGCCGGGCGCTGCGCCGGCGTTTGATCGGGCGCGAGCGACTCAGCGGTCGCGCCGGACGATGCCCTCCTGCCAGGCGTAGATGGCGGCCTGGGTGCGGTTTGCCAGGTGCAGCTTGTCGAGGATGTTGCTGACGTAGCCCTTGACCGTCTTCTCGGTGACGACGAGCTCCTCGGCGATCTCGGCGTTGGAGAGGCCCTTTTCGGCGATCAGGCGCAAGACGTCGAGCTCGCGGTCGGTCAGCTCAGCGAAGGGACTGAGCGTGCCCTCTCCTTCGCGCATCTCGCCCATCACGCGTGCGGCGACGCGGGGGTGGAGGATAGCCTCGTCGCGGGCGGCGGCCCGCACAGCGTCGGCCAGCTCGCCCGGATCGAGGTCCTGTTGCGTCTCGAAGTAGCTGCGTATGCCCTGGCGCATCAGGGCGTGGTCATCGACGATCAAGACCGTGATGGGTGTATTCGTGTCGCCCATG
>JBNGCP010000106.1:0-11518 GCA_049974845.1 Anaerolineae bacterium
TGGGTCCACTATAGCACGGATTTGACGAAACACAGGTGGGGCCGATTGGGCCCCATCTTCCTGTGGCGCGGTGTCGACAGACCTCGGTCTGCCGAATCCGCCGGGTCGTGACTAGATGGCTTCACCCAGCTTGATGGCCTGGAAGAGCTTCATGCGCCTGAGGGCGCGGATGAGCACGACCAGCGCAACCAGGAAGAGCAGAGCGAAGAGGATGTAGAGGCGGATCAGGGCCGGCCAAGCGATCTCCACGACGAAGGGGGGCACCCGCGAGGTCACGCTGCCCCCGATCTGGAGATAGGGAATGTAGAGATTGCTGGCCCAGACGCCCAGGCCCGTGCCTACGGCCCCGCCGATGCACAGCAGCAAGGCCAACTCCGCAGCGACAAAGGCGGACATCTGGCCTGCCGACAAGCCTGCTGCGCGCAGAACGCCCAGCTCGACGGCCCGGCGCCGGAAGGAGAAGAGCTCGTAGAGCACAAAGCCAAGAGCGGTGAGGACAGCGGCGGCCGAGAACCCCACGGAGAGCAAGCCCAAGAGCCCTTGGCGCTCGGGCCTGAGCTGCTCGCGCTGGATGCGAACCTCCGAGCTGATCAAGCCCTCGGCGCCGGTGTTGAGCCTCCAGAGCGCATCGGTCAATCCGTCGATATCCAGGCCCGGTTCTGTCTCGAGCCACACTCGATAGGGGAACCGCGTCTGTGCTTCCTGAAACAGATAGTCAAGATTGCCGACGACCAGCGGCCCCGTATCTGGATACCAGCCGGGAAAATAGTCGAAATGGCCCACAATTGTGGCCGGCATCGTGGTCAGCCGTCCGTAGGCCCGGACGCCAACGTTGACCCTATCGCCGACGTTGAGAAAGTGATCTGTCATGAAGTCCCGGGGAAGGAGTACGCTGTCTTGCCCGAGGGCCATCAGGTTCATCAAGCCTCCCAACGACTCGGTGGCGAAGTCATCCCGCCAAAATGCTACACGACCGAACTCTGTCCGGTCGACGCCCACATAGAGACTGTCGACGTAGCCGGCGGTGGTCTGGATACGTCCTTTGTAGTGCCCCACACGACTGGCTGCCTGGACGCCGGGCAGCTTCACGTACTCCCCCACGGGCAGGAAGCGCCACTCCTGACCGTCTGACTGCGGCTCAAGACCTAACAATGGAGGGCCGCCGGTGCTCCGGACCGTCTCACCGATGTCCACGAGCCTGGCGTCGGCGCCAACCGCGTAGTACTGCTGATCATGGAGATGGTTATCGAGCGTCGCGGCCAGCGAAGCTGAATAGGTTGAGAGGCTCAGGGTCAGGATCAGCAGCGCCAGGGGTGTCGCATAGAGACTGGGCGTGCGGGCGATCTGGCGCACGGCCAGGAGGACGCCCGAGCTTCGGGTGAGTTGGGTGATCCAGGCTGCCCCGCGCATGATGGCAGGGAGCATCCGCAGGACGAGCAGTGTGCCTGCCAGAAGGCCGAGCGCCGGCAGCAGGAAGAGTAGAGGGTTCTGGAGCGGATCTGCTGCCGCTTCTTGGGTCTGGACGAAGACGGCGCCCTGTTGGTCCACCAGATATGTGCCGTATCCCGCTGTTAGGAGCAGAAGGAGATCGAGACCCACGCGCTGCCACCAAGGGGGGCGTAGCCGTCGGGCGCGCTCGCTCCGGTAAGTCACGACGGTCTCCTTCGTCGCGCTGATGAGAGGCGCAATCTGCAGGATCAGGGTTGCCAGCACCGCGAGGGCGCCGATGCGCACCGTGTGCCCGGTCAGCCCGACCCGTAGCTTGGCGGCGACCGAGAAATCCAGAAAGCTGCGCGTCTGTCCCATAGCGTAAGCGAGCCCGAGCCCCACGGGAAGGGCGATCACCAACGCTAGCAGCCCCAGAAGACCGCTTTCGACCGCGGCTATTCCAAGTACCTGGCCTCGAGTAGCCCCGCGGCTGCGCAAGGCAGCAACCTGCCCTCGCTGTCGCTCGGCGTTAAGCGCGACGACAAGGCCGACAAAGATCAACACCAGACTGATGACCGGGACACTGAAGGTCATCAGGTGCAGCGTCAGTTGGTGGGCTGCCTCTTGATATCGTTTCAGTGCCTTGACCGGGGAGACAGCCAGCGTCGTGTGGGGCAGGATCTTCTGGATGTTGCGCTCCAGGTGCTCGAAGCGCAGCAGCAGGGAGTCTACATCATCTACGTAGATTCTGGAGCCGTCGAGGGGCAGGTACCAGATCGCCTGGTAGATCTCGTCGGATAGATGGGGCGCCAGTCGATTCGCGAAGGTGTCTCCGGCGACCAGCAGCGTGTTGTCAAGGGGAAGCTGCGCATACTGCCAGAACTCGGCTTCAGGATCACGAGGCTCCCAGATACCCACCACGCGCATTTCGAGCTTCGCGGGGTCATCCTCAAGTCGGTGCAGCGCACGCAGGTCGTAGGCGATCGGGGTCTCGCCAATTTGGATGCCCGTCTCCTCCGCGAGGAAGCGGCTTATCAGCACCTCAAAAGGACCATTCGGTGCGCCGCTCGGCACGGGATCGTCACCTTCTGTGACGGCGATATGCGTCTCCAGCGATCCCATCGTGGCCAACGCGATCCTGTGCTGGGGTGCCTGGGCCAAGATCGTATCCGGATCCGCTTCGCCGTAGAAGCCAAAAAGCCCCGTGTTGAAGAGGCTCGCTGATTCGGCCTCCGGCGAGGGGGGGAGGCGGAGATGCCGATACACATCCTCCGCGAGATACGTGGTAGGTGGCACGATGTCTTCCCATTGGCGCGGACCACTGAGCGACGCTGTATAACGGAATAACAGGGCGATGGGGGGCCGGGCGCTGTCTGCCGTGTAGCCCGGTGTGTCTGAGAAGAGGCCTTCGCTGAGAGTCTGATAATAGACGGACTCGGCATAGAGCGGGATGCTGATGATGAGCCCAATAACGACGACGAGGCCGATCAGTGTCGCCAGGGCAAGCCCGCGCTGCGCGACCAAACGCTTGGCTGCGATGACGAGGACGGCCACGGCACGGTCCCACGAGGCTTTGATGGTGTTCAACATAGATGATTTGGTTCACAAAGAGCACACAGGGCAGAGCCCGCCCGGTGTGGCTGGTATCTCGGCCTAACTCGCCACAATTCGAATACTAGATGATTTGGCATCGCTGTCAATGCACACCCGGATTCTAATGTAGCTCCAATGAAAACTCCATTGACGTTTAGAAGATTAGCATCTATAATAATATTTGAAGCTGAGTAACTTTCGCACAGGAGTCGAGTCGAGTGGTGTGGCGACGCTGCTTCCATCAACGCGAAGGATGAGCGACGTCTTTTGTGTGGCGGGATGATACAACTGCTAGCGAGGAGGAATGACCTATGCCTAGAGAGGTGATGGAGATCCCCTATGAGATAGAGCATCTCTCTATCTTGGACGAGGAGGGCAACGTCGACGAGGCGCTGGAGCCGGATCTACCGGATGATTTCTTGCTGGATTTGCACCGGTGGATGCTGCTGGGACGGCGCTTTGACGAGCGTATGCTTCGACTCCAGCGGCAGGGCCGGATAGGAACCTTCGCGCCGATTAAGGGTCAGGAAGCGTCAAACGTGGGCGCGACTGCAGCGTTGCGCGACTCGGATTGGATGGTCATCGCGTTTCGCGAGACGGCGGGCGAGCTGATGCGGGGGCGCTCGATGGTGAATACCCTGCTCTACTATGGCGGCTTCAACGAGGGTGGCATGATTGAGGAAGGCGTGAACAACCTTCCCGTTTCGATTCCGGTCGGCTCGCAGAACCTTCACGCTGTTGGGCTTGGTTGGGCCATGAAATACCGCGGCACCGATGATGTAGCGATGACGTTCTTCGGTGACGGCGCCACCTCGCAGGGGGACTTTCACGAGGCGCTCAACTTCGCCGGCGTCTTCAAGACGCCGACGGTGTTTGTCTGTCAGAACAACCATTGGGCGATCTCGGTGCCAAGGTCGAAGCAGACGGCATCGCAGACGATCGCGCAGAAGGCTGTGGCGTATGGTGTGCCCGGTATCCAGGTGGATGGCAATGACGTGTTAGCGATGTACGTCGCGGCAACTGAGGCGGTGGAGCGGGCGCGAGCGGGCGAGGGACCAACCCTTATCGAAGCCGTAACGTACAGGATGTCGGTGCATACGACCGCCGACGACCCTTCTCGCTACCGAGCTGACGAAGAGGTGGAGAAGTGGGAGAAGCGCGATCCCATCGATCGCTTCCAGATCTACCTCAAGAACAAGGGGTTGCTCGATGACGAGAAGATTGGGGCGCTTGAGGAGGAGATTGACCAAGAGATCCGGGCTGCCGTCGAAGAGGCCGAAGAGCGGATGAGCGGGTCCGTGGACGCGCTGAAGATGTTCGACCACATTTACGCCGAGCCTCACGACTATCTCCTCGAGCAGAGGCAGGAGTTGGCGGAAGAGCTTGAGGCGAAGGAGTCGTAACAATGGCGAGAATGACAATGGTTCAGGCGCTCAATCTGGCGCTGACGCAAGAAATGGAGAAGGACGATCGCGTGATCGTCCTCGGTGAGGATGTGGGTGTCGATGGCGGCGTCTTCCGCGTTACCGATGGCCTGTATGAGAAGTATGGAGAGGATCGCGCTGTAGACACGCCCTTAGCCGAGGGCGCTATTGTCGGCATGTCCATCGGCATGGCGATCTACGGGTTGCGGCCCGTGGCGGAGATTCAGTTCTCCGGATTCATCTACCAGGCGTTCCATCAGATCGAGCAGCATGCAGCGCGGATGCGCTGGCGATCCCGGGGCGGATATGAGGTCCCGTTGGTGGTGCGGGCGCCGTATGCTGCAGGCGTGCGGGCTCTGGAGCATCACTCTGAGAGCCGCGAGACTTACTTTGCGCACACGCCGGGGCTCAAGATGGTGATTCCATCTGGGCCGCGGAATGCGAGGGCGCTGCTCGTTGCCGCCATCCGTGATCCAGACCCGGTCATCTTTTTCGAACCGAAGTCTATCTATCGGGCGTTCCGTGAGGAGGTGCCCGAGGAAGAAGAGGTTATGGAGATTGGTAAGTCGGTCATCGCCCGGGAGGGGGAGGATCTGACGATGGTCTCCTATGGCGCGATGATGCGCCCGACGATGGAGGCCGCGGAGCGTCTTGAAGAGGAGGACGGGGTCAGAGCAGAGGTCATCGATCTCCTGACCATCTCGCCGCTCGATGATGCGCTTTTCACGGAGTCGGTGCGCAAGACCGGTCGAGCGGTGATCGTGCACGAGGCCCATCGCAGCTTTGGTCCGGGAGCCGAGATCGTCTCCCGGATTCTGGAGAAGTCCTTCTGGTATCTTGAGGCGCCGATCAAGCGGGTCACCGGGTTTGATATTATGGTGCCGTTGTTCGCCCGTGAGCAGGCTTATCTGCCCGATACGGACCGGGTCTTGCGGGCTGCCCGCGAGACGCTGAGTGTGTAGGGGAGGAGCGATATGGCAAAGGAGTTTAAGCTACCTGATCTAGGCGAAGGCATCCACGAAGGTGAGGTGCTGGCGATCAAGGTCGAGCCCGGGAAGCAGGTTCAGGAGGATGACGTTATCCTCGAGGTGGAGACCGACAAGGCGGCTGTAGAGATCCCCTCCCCGTACAGCGATGTGGTGACGGACGTTCGGGTTGAGGAAGGCGACGTTGTCCACGTCGGTGACGTGATGATGGTCTTCGGCGGCACCGGCGATAACGTGCCCGAAGAGGAACTAGAGAAGGAGCGAGAGGCAGAGCCGCGTCGGCCCCGCGAGCGGGCCAAGGCTGAAGAGGCCGCGGCGCCCAAGGGCGCGCGAGAGCCGACTGCAGCGCCCCATCGCGAGGGTCCGGTGCCGGCGGCACCCTCGACCCGCCGGCTGGCGCGTGAGCTGGGGGTCGATCTTCATGAGGTGACGCCGACAGGCCCAGGCGGTCGCGTGACCAAAGAGGACGTGCGGGCCCAAGCCGAGGGACGCGAGGTCGATGAGGCTGCAGCCGCTGAAGAAGAGCGGCGCGAGCGCAAGCTGGCGGGTGTGAGCCCGCAGACGGTCGAGGCGCCGCCACTACCGGACTTCGAGCGAACAGGGCCGGTGGAGCGCGTTCCCCTGCGGTCTGTGCGCCGTGCGACGGCCAAACAGATGGCGCTTGCCTGGTCGCAGATCCCGCACGTTAGCACGCAGGATCTGGCTGACATCACGGAGTTGGAAAAGCTACGCCAACGCTATAAGGATGAGGTTCGGGAACAGGGCGGCGCGCTGACGCTGACGGTCTTTGTGATCAAGGCCCTGATCACAGCGCTGAAAGAGTTCCCGAAGTTCAACGCCAGCCTGGACATGGAGTCTGAGGAGATCATCCTCAAGAGATTCTACAACATCGGTATCGCCGTCGACACCGACCGCGGTCTGCTGGTGCCGGCGATCAAGAATGCTGATAGGAAGAGCATCTCAGAGCTGGCGGTCGAGCTGATGGAGCTGGCGACGCGAACCCGCGAGGGCCGGGCGTCGCTGGAAGATATGCAGGGGAGCACGATGACGATCACCAACGTGGGCGCCATCGGCGGCACAGGATTCGCACCGATCATCAACTACCCGGAGGTGGCGATCCTCGGCCTGGCCCAAGCTAAGGTCCAGCCTGTGGCTAAGGAGGTCACGTATCCAGAGGGCGAGAGCCCGAAGACGTGGGAGGACGGATACGAGTTCGTGCCGCGGCTGATGCTGCCGGTCGTCCTGAGCTTTGATCATCGTGTGAATGATGGCGCCGAGGCTCAACGGTTCCTCAATCGCATTATCGAGCTGCTGGAGAATCCGGAGCGGTTGTTGATGGGTCTGTAGTACAGTATGAATGCGCGTCGGGGCGGTGGAGGCTTGGGTTTTGCCTCCACTGCCTTCGACCGGCGCGGTATTCGTGGGATTCCGCTCAACGAGAGAGCATCGCGAGGGTAGACATGAATGAAGAGAAGACACAGAAGACAGAAGTTGCCACGCTAGGCGGCGGGTGCTTCTGGTGCTTAGAGGCCGTCTATGATCAGGTTAAGGGTGTGGTGGACGTGGTGTCGGGCTATGCCGGTGGGGACGTCCCTAACCCGTCCTACCAACTGGTCTGTACGGGGTCGACCGGGCATGCTGAGGTCGTTCAGCTCACCTTTGACCCATCCGTCATCCGCTATCGTGAGATTCTGGAGATCTTTTTCTCGATTCACGATGCCACGACGCTCAACCGGCAGGGTGCCGACATCGGGACTCAGTACCGCTCGGTGATCTTCTATCATAACGAAGAGCAAAAGGCGAGGGCGGAAGAGATTATCGAGGAGCTGGAGAGAGCGGAGACTTTCGACGATCCGATCGTGACTCAGGTTGAGCCCTTCACCGACTTCTACGAAGCGGAGCCCTACCACCAGGAGTACTACAAGGAGAACCCCAAGCAGGGCTACTGCCGGGCCGTGATCGCGCCGAAGGTCGCGAAGTTTCAGAAGCACTTCGCCGATAGACTGAAAGTGGTGGTATGATGAGCGAGAAAATCGAGAAGGTGGAAGAGGAGTGGAGGCAGGAGCTGACGCCCGAGGCGTACCACGTTCTGCGTGAAAAGGGCACGGAGCGCGCCTTCACTGGCAAATACTACGAGCATGATGACGAGGGAGTCTATCGTTGCGCTGCGTGCGGGCAGCCTCTCTTCTCGTCCGAGACGAAGTATCATTCGGGGAGCGGATGGCCGAGCTTCTACGCGCCGATCGATGAGGAAAACGTTGATACCGACGTTGATCGACGGCTATTCATGCGGCGCACCGAGGTGCTCTGCAGCCGGTGTGGCTCACATCTGGGCCACGTCTTCGAGGACGGCCCTGAGCCGACGGGATTGCGCTACTGCATCAACTCCATCTCCCTTGACTTCGACCCGGCACAGGACGAATCTGATCACTGACCTTACGAAAGAAACCCGATCTCACGCGGAGACGCAGAGCACGTCAAGGTTTTGAGTCCTACGTGCTCAGAGCTATCCCGCTCTTGCTCGCTCTCCACGTTGTTCTTGGCGAGCTTTGCGCCTTCGCGTGAGATCTCGGGTTTGCCGCAAGGGAGCCACAAATGACAATGCATGAAGGAGAAACCTAAACTATGGTGATGGGAGAGATGACGCAGGAGGTCGAGGTCGTCGTCGTTGGGGGCGGTCCGGGCGGCTATGCGGCTGCGTTTCGGGCGGCCGATCTTGGCTTTGACGTGATGGTGGTCGATGAGGGAGCCCGTCTGGGTGGGGCTTGTCTCCACCGAGGGTGTATTCCCTCGAAGACGTTGCTGCACGTCAGCCAGTTGCTCTACGATGCCCGGCATTCGGAGGATTTAGGGCTCAAGTTCGCGGAACCTGAGATCGATCTTGATCAAGTGCGCGCATTCAAGGACCGAGTTGTGGACCGTCTGGCCGATGGACTGATGCGGCTGGCGAAGCAGCGAAGCGTGCAGGTCGTGCAGGCGCGCGCCCGGTTCGAGGACAGCGAGACGCTGCGGCTGGAGGGCACGGACCTCGCCCATGTGAAGTTCGATCACGCCATTATCGCCACAGGATCCACAGCCATCGCGCTGCCGGGAACGGAGTTCGGAGGACGGATCATGAGCTCTACAGAAGCATTGGAGCTCGCCGACGTGCCCGAGCGGCTTCTTGTGGTCGGTGGTGGGTATGTGGGACTTGAGCTGGGCTCAGTCTACGCGGCGCTGGGCAGCAAGGTGACCGTGGTGGAGATGCTGGACCGGCTCATCGCGCAGTCCGACTCGGATCTAGCACGTCCGCTGGTGCGGCGGATTGAGTCCATTTTCGACGAGGTTCACACGGGCACCAAGGTGACTGAGATGGTGGAGAAGGACGACGGCGTTGAGGTCACTCTTGAGGGCGAGATTGAGGAGACGCATCGGTTCGATCGCGTCCTAGTCGCTGTCGGCCGCCGGCCCAGCTCGCAGGATCTGGGGCTGGAGAACACGGACGTCGAGGTCGATGATCGGGGCTTCATCCAGGTTGATGACCGACAGCGAACGGCTGACGCCCACATTTTCGCGATTGGCGACGTCGTCGGGGGGATGATGCTCGCCCACAAGGCGATGTATGAGGGCCGCGTTGCGGCTGAGGTGATCGCTGACCTGCCGGCGGCCTTCGATGCGGCGGCGATTCCTGCCGTCGTCTACACCGATCCGGCGCTAGCGTGGGCCGGTTTGACGGAGCAGGAGGCCGAGGAGCAGGGACGCGAGGTCGAGATCGCGCGCTTCCCCTGGACGGCATCGGGTCGCGCGCTGACGATGGATGCCCCGGAGGGGATGACGAAGATCATTGCAGATCCTGAGTCGGGCCGGGTGTTGGGTTTCGGCATCGTCGGTCGCGAAGCTGGCGAGATGATCGCTGAAGGGGTGCTGGCGATCGAGATGGGCGCGCTGGCCGAGGACGTGGCGCTAACGATCCACGCGCATCCGACCCTGTCGGAGACCAAGGGGGAGGTTGCCGAGCTCTTCCTGGGCAGCGCTACCCACCTGCTACCACCGCGGAAGCGATAGACACTGCGACGTGTCAGAGGCCCCGGTCGATGCGACCGGGGCTTTTCTCTTCGGTCGGCTCTGCCTCGCCGGCGACTGTTCGACCGCAGGCTCGGTGCGTGCGCTACTGCGAGCGGATATGTAGCCGGATCTGCAACCAGATGCTGGCCCGCTGCAGGGGCGCCATCCCGAGATCCTCAGACACCAAAGCGATCTCCGCCGGGACGTTGCCGGACAGGCCATCGAGGTTGAGGGGAAGCCGGATGTACGTTTCCGTCATCGGTGATGCGCTGACCTGGATGTGACCGCGCAGCTCGCCCCGAACCCAGATCTGTAAGTCGCCGTAGAGCGGAAGGCCGTGATAGGGTTCTAGCACCAATGGGACCGACGCTTTTTCTTCGCCCCCATGCAGGGTATTGATGGTGTCGGCGGGACGCCATCCCCCCAGGTAAGCAGGAGCCTGATCGACGCGGAAGAGCAGGTAGCGCGGCGATTGGGTGACCGGCACCTCCAGTGCTTCGTCCTTGCTCGTCAGCACGCTCCGCTCGCCGGTCATCTGAACAACCTCTGCCTCGTCGACAGAGATGGGCAGACGGACGGTGTGGGCGTGCCCCGTCGTCCAGAGGGCCATCGCGACCTGTCCCTCGTTCTGAAAGAGAAGGAGATAATCCTCTGCGTTGTCGAGGGGCACCTTGCGCAGGAAGCGATAGCCGCTCAGCGTCGTTGCCAGCGTCCGCGCAGCATAGTAGCTTGTCTTGGCGGTATAGTCATGATGTACGGTGCCGAAGTTCTGCTCCGGGTCGTGCCGGTCCCAGCCGTCGTCGCGCCAGTCGTACCAGACGCTCAGATCGATGTCGTAAGCGAGGTTGAAGAGCCACTGACGGGGCAGGTATTGCGCCTGCTGACCCTCGCTCATTCCACCCTCTGTCGTCGGGAAGCCCCACTCCCCAGACAGGATGGGGATCTTCCAGCGGGGACTGTACTCGTCGACCAGGGCGCGTAGCTCCAAGTAGGGACCGAGCACGCTCTCTGGCGTATCGACACCGTAGGCGTGGACGGTGAGGGCATCGAGTTTCTGGAAAAGTCCCATTTCCCCCAACGTGCGCCAAAAGGGCCACTCGTATCCACAGAGTGCGGGCGCCACAATGAGTGCGCCGGGATCTACTTGGCGGATCGCTGTGGCAGCGCGCATCGCCAGGTTCCCGTAAGCGGTCGCGTTTGCCTCCGGCGTCCAGAAATGGTCAAGGTTGGGCTCGTTCCAGATCTCCCAGATCACACCGGCGTCCCTGTAGCGACTGGCAGCTACGGCGGCAAATCGCGCAAAGGCGGCCTGGCCTCCTGAAGAGGTGGGAGGGAAGCCGTGATCGTAGAGCGGATTCCCGTAATCCAGGATGAAGATGATACGCATGCCGCGCTGTGTCATCGCGTTGACCAGCACATCGTACTCGGAGAAGTTGTATCTTCCGGGAGAGGTCTCAACGATGTGCCAGAACATATCCATTCGCACCCAACGGGCACCCGAAGCGGCCAGGTAGTCGAGCTCCTGCTGGGACGCGCGGGTGAAGTGGACCTCCAGGCCGAACGGCTCAGGGACGATGCACTCCGGCAACGCCCAGTGCTCGGGTCGCGGCTGCACCGTCGGCGTCAGCGGGGCCGACGGCGTCAACATCGGGATGAGGATGGTGGGCAGGGGGCTCGGATAGGGCGTTGGGGTTGGGAGGGGGGTAATGGTGGGGGCCGGTGATAGGCGCAGCGTCTGCGTTGGAACAGGTTGGGAAGGCGTCTGCGCCAGTTGTGGGGCCTGTCCGACCGCCGAGGCGCAGGCTGCCATCGTAAGGGATAGCAGCAAGACAACGGATGCCCAGATGCGTTCGTGGCCCGATGGTCGGCGCGGCGAGGTAAGCATAGTCGGAGTCTACACGGAATTGGGGCCAACGCCAGACATCACATCCGGCGCGCCGCCAAGCCAAGGGCTTGGCGCACCGACAAGCGTTTGACTTGGCGCAACCGCAGGAGCACACGTTTTAGGAAATGAGCAGAATAGGCTATCCTGTAAGGGGGAAT
>JBNGCP010000107.1:0-11465 GCA_049974845.1 Anaerolineae bacterium
GTCGGTCACCCAACACCCACCTGTCCAGGAGGCTTCCAGCGATGATCGAAGGCACCGAGCTCCTTGCACCGGCGCGCGACAGCGCATGCGGCAGGGCCGCCATCGACGCGGGCGCCGATGCCGTCTATATCGGCGCGCCGCAGTTCGGCGCGCGCGCCAACGCCGGCAACGACCTCTCAGAGATCGCGGAGCTGACCAACTACGCCCACACCTACTGGGCCCGCGTCTACGTGACCGTCAACACCCTCCTCTACGACGAAGAGATCCCCCAGGCCGTGAGCCTGATGTGGGACCTCTACGGCATCGGCGTCGACGGGATCATCGTCCAGGACGTCGGCCTTCTCGAGTGCGACCTCCCGCCGGTGCCGCTGATCGCCAGCACCCAGATGCACAACTTCACGCCGGAGCGCGTGCGCTTTCTCGAGGCCATCGGCTTTCGCCGCGCGATCCTCGCGCGCGAGCTGACGCTCGACGAGATCCGCGCCATCCGTGAGGCGACCGACGCCATCGAGCTGGAGTCCTTCGTCCATGGCGCGCTCTGCGTCAGCTACAGCGGTCAGTGCACGATGAGCTACGCCATCGGCGGGCGCAGCGGGAATCGCGGCGAGTGCGCCCAGCCGTGCCGCCGCAGCTACGACCTGGTGGACAGCCGGGGGCGCGTCCTGGTGCGGGATCGCCACCTCCTCTCGCTCAAGGACATGAAGCGCAGCGCCGACCTGGGCGCCCTCCTCGACGCGGGCGTGACCTCCTTTAAGATCGAGGGCCGTCTCAAGGATGAGGCCTACGTGACCAACGTGGTGAGCCATTACCGGCAGGCGCTGGACGCCGAGCTGGCAGCCCGCGGCCTGCGCCGCAGCTCCTCCGGGCGCAGCGAGGTGGGCTTCGTCCCCGACGTGAACAAGACCTTCAACCGCGGCTACACCTGCTATTTCCTCCACGGGCGGGACGAGGAACCGAGCCCCGGCTCCATCGACACGCCGAAGATGGTCGGCGAGCTCGTCGGCATCGTCGTGGCCGCCGATGCGCGCACCTTCACCCTCGACCGCGAGCCCGACCTGCACAACGGCGACGGCATCGCCTTCTTCGACGAGCGCGATCAGCTTCAGGGCACCGTCATCAACGGCACGCAGTGGACGCCCGAGGGCCTGGTGGTGACGCCCAACGACATGGAGGGGATCCGGCCCGGCAAGACGATCTTCCGCAACCACGACCACGCCTTCCTCAACACACTCAGCCGGGCGGCGCCCGAGCGGACCATCGGCGTGCGCTTCACGCTGACGGAGAACGACGACGGCTTCGAGCTCATGGCGGAGGACGAGGACGGCGTCACCGCCACGGTGCAGTTGGCCGAGCCCAAGGAGCCGGCGCGGAAGCCGCAGCAGGCCCTGGAGACGGTCCACCGCCAACTCGAGAAGACCGGCGGCACGCCGTTCCGCTGCGAGGACGTCGCGGCCGCCTGGACGCAGCCCTATTTCCTGCCCTTCTCGACCCTCAACGAGCTGCGTCGCCAGGCCCTCGACGCGCTGCAGGCGGCCCGGGCCAGTCAGCGCCCGCGGATGGCGACGCCGCCGATTCACAGCACCGAGGCCCAGCGAACGGCCCCCTACCCCGAGCGCGAGCTGGACTTCCACGGGAATGCGCTCAACGCCTATGCCGAGGCCTTCTACCGGCGCCATGGCGTCAAGGAGATCGAGCCCGCCGCTGAGTCGGGGTTGGATCTGCGCGGGCGCGTGGTGATGCGCACCCGTTACTGCATCAAGGACGAGCTCGGCTGGTGCCCGCGGCGGGCGGCCTCCCGCGCGCCCGACGTGCAGGAGCCGCTCTACCTGGTCGATGAGGACGGCCATCGGTACCGCTTGCGCTTCCGCTGTGACGAGGCCCCCGATGGCTGTGGGATGGACATCGTCTATTGAGCGTTTGACCCCGTCCCGGCCCGCTCCTATAATCGGGCCATCGTGGACACAGCCAGCCCAGAACATCCTGTCAGGAGGAGCCTGATGAGCGACTCTCGCTCCACGGCTCAGCCACTTAGACATCCCATCGGCGTCATCTTTGACGAGGCCTCGCTGGTGCGCTCGGGCCGCAGCGGCGACAATTGGTGCCTCACCTGGGCGTTCTCGCAGATCGCCTTCGTGCAGTGCGGTCAGGACAACACCGCGGCCCAGGATGACTACGTCTACTGCTACAGCCCCAACGGGACACGACCCCACGAGCTCAACCTCGCCCGCGTCCCAAGGGACCGCATCTGCGACCGTGACGCCTACGAGTTCTTCGTCTCACACACCAAGGACGGTCAGGCCATCTGGTATGCCGATATCGGCTACCGTGGCGCCGTCCACACCCTCCCCGAGGGCTGGGGGCTCTACTCCTGGCTCCCATCGGTCGTCTACAACCAGCCGCTCGGCCTCTATATCATGGCGACGGGCGGCACCCAGCCGCCGGGCAGCGGCGAGCCCGACGACGCCTTTATGCACTACGAGACCGGCAGCCTCGCCCTCTATTGGGCCGAGCAACCGTGGGGTCCCTGGACCCCCTTCTATCGTCGGCGCGAGTGGACCGCCGACAGCACCGCGAACCGGCTCTACCAGCCGAAGCTGTCGCCGAAGTGGATCAGCGACGATGGTCGCAACATGGTCCTCGTCTTCTCCGACGCCCAACGCGATGCCAAGGGCCGCTCGCACACCGTCAACTACCGCTGGAACCAGATGCGCATCCGGCTGGTCTTCTAGCAAGGCATCGCAGAACTGGGGACACTCGTCCCCAAAGGAGATGAAGCGTGAGAGGCCTTCAGGGAAAGCGTGCGCTCGTCACCGGCGCGACGTCGGGTATCGGGCAGGCCACTGCCGTGCGCTTTGCCGAGGAGGGCGTGCGCGTGGCCATCAACTACCTCCACGCACCGTCCGAAGCCGCCGAGACCGTCCGCCTCATCGAGGACATCATTGCCCGGCGTCCTGACCTCCCAGGCGCCGCGCCATCCTACGTACTGGTGCAGGGAGACGTCTCACAGGAGATGGATGTGGTGCGGATGCTTGCCGAAGCGATCGCCAAGCTCGGCGGCCTCGACATCCTGGTCAATAACGCCGGGATCCAGATCGCCGGCCCCTCGCACGAGATCCCCGTCGAGGCATTTGATCGCGTGCTGGCGGTCAATCTGCGGGGGTCGTACCTCTGCGCCCGCGAGATGATCCGCCATCTGCTGGCGGAGGGCAAACCGGGCGCGATCGTCAACGTAACCAGCGCCCACGAGATCATCCCCAAGCCGCGCTACATCGGCTATTCGGCGAGCAAAGGCGGCCTGCGCAACGTCACGCAGACCTTGGCGCTGGAGTACGCCGGGCGTGGGATCCGGGTCAATGCCGTGGCGCCCGGGGTGACGCTCACGCCCATCAACGAGGCGTGGGCGCGGGATCCCGAGAAGCGTGCCGCGGTCGAGGCTCACATCCCGATGGGGCGCTCGGCCGAGCCGGGCGAGATCGCTGCCGCCATCGCCTTCCTCTGCTCCGACGAAGCGTCCTTCATCACCGGACAGACGCTTTTCGTCGACGGCGGCGGCACCCTCTTTCCCGAATACCGCGCCACCTGGTCGTCTGAATAGGCGTCTACCGTCGAGGAACGGCAGGTTCCCCAGAACGCGAAAGACCGAGGGCTGCCCCCACGGAGCCCTCGGTCTCTCAAAAAGGAGGAAATCTCACGTCGCTTGCGTCTGCCTCTCGCACCTTAACTATAGCATCATAACCAAGATTCAACCTGACGGAAGCCTGACGTTTCCCTGATACCCGTCTGATAAATCAGATCAAATGAGGCAAAGTAAAACCGGGGGCTGCCCCCATAGCGCCCCCGGTTTCTCAGAAGGAGGAGAATCTTGTGTCGCTTGCGTCCCTGCGCACTCTGATTATAGAATAGCAGACCCTGTCGAGGCTACTTGACGAGAACCTGACGCTTTCTGCGCGATTGTCTTGCGGCTTGGTGGGCTGGTCCAATTGCAGCTTCCGACGGTGGCGAATCGCAGCGCTCGGGTCGCGATCAGGCATCAACGATCATACGCACAGCTATCCACAAGGAGGAACGAGTATGCACTTCGAACACGTAGCGCTCAATGTCCCAGAACCGCGCGCGATGGCCCGATGGTACGTCGAGCACTGTGGCATGCGCATCGTGCGCGCCGTCGACGAGCCCCCATACACGCGCTTCGTCGCCGACGCCACCGGCCGTGTCATCCTCGAGCTGTACGCAAACCCCGAGGCGCCGGTGCCCGACTACGCAGGGCAACACCCATTGGTGCTCCACATCGCCTTCGCCGTCGAGGACGTCGCCGCGACGAAGGCGCGGCTGCTCGCTGCCGGAGCCACGGTGTTCTCGGAGGAGATGCTCGCCGATGGCTCCGAGCTTATCATGCTCAAGGACCCCTGGGGGATCGCGCTCCAACTGGTCAAGCGCGGCACCCCGCTCGGCGCCTAGGCCAATACCAGACCACACTCGCGTAGACCTTTGAGCTCTTGGAAGAGCTCAAAGGTCTACGCGATGCAACCAGCCTTTGACGCCGCGGCTGCTTGGGCTATACTAGGCGGTGGTCTGGGAGCGGCGTCGTCACGCCGCTCCCGCCTACTGAAAGGAAGACAGTCAAGGAACCATGGGAGAGACGACACTATGAGCATGATCTACGAGTCCAAACACGGCAAACTCGGTATCCTCGTCGGGGGTGGGCCCGCACCGGGGATCAACGGCGTCATCCATGCTGCGACCATCGAGGCCATCAACAACGGGATGGAAGTCATTGGCATTCGTGAGGGGTTCAAACACCTGATGGAGGGCCGTGTCGTTGGCGACACCCTGACCTTCGAGGATGTCACCCGCATCTACAGCCGTGGCGGCTCGATTCTCTACACGTCGCGCGCCAACCCAACGCGCAGGGAAGAGGATCTGCATGCCTGCGGGCGGGCGCTGATCGACGCTGGCATCAGCTCCCTGCTGGTCATCGGCGGCGACGACACCGCTTACTCCGCCTATCGTGTGGCGCGCTATGCCGACGAGCATCTCGGCGTCCGGATCCGCACGGCCCACTCACCCAAGACCATCGATAACGACCTGCCCCTGCCTTACGAGATCCCGACCTTCGGGTTCGAGACGGCCCGCGAGCTGGGCGCACGCCTGGCGATGAACCTGATGGAGGACGCGCTCACGACCCAGCGTTGGTACATCATCGTGGCGATGGGGCGCAAGGCTGGCCATCTCGCCCTGGGCATCGGACGCAGCTCCGGCGCGACGCTGACGCTGATCCCGGAAGAGTGGCGCGGGCGCAAGATCCGCATGCAGGAGGTCACCGACGTGCTGGTCGGCGCTATCCTCCGGCGCCTTGCCGAGGGCCGACGCTACGGCGTCGCCGTCGTCGCCGAAGGCGTGATCGAGCAGATGGAGCCGGAGGACCTCGACCAGCTCAAGCACGCGGAGCGCGACGAACACGGTCACGTCCGCCTGGCCGAGATCAACTTCGGCGACGTGGTTAAGAACGCGGTGCGCGACGATCTACGAGAGCTGGGGCTCGATTGGCGGTTGGTGAGCCAGAACATCGGCTATGAGTTGCGCTGCGCCGACCCCAGCCCCTACGACATCGACTACACCCGCAGCCTCGGACAGGCCGCTGCGGAGTTCCTGATTCAGGGCGGCAGCCATGCGACGGTCACGATCCAGCACGGTCGCGTCGTGCCGATCCCCTTCGAGGACCTGATGGATCCCGAGACCGGTCGGACCGAGGTGCGCATCGTCGACGTCGACTCCGCCCAGTACCACTCAGCCTACAAGCTGATGGTCCGCCTGAAGGAGGAGAACGCCGACGACGACGTGCTGATCTCCAAGATGGCGGCACAGACCAACTTGACGCCGGAGCAGCTAATGCAGCGCTACGGTTACTTGATGGGCGCCGCCGAGCGTCCCTTCTAGAGAACATCAGAGACCTTTGAGCTCTTTTTGAGAGCTCAAAGGTCTTTCGTTCATATCACTCGGTCTTGCCGAGAAAGACCGGCGCCAGCATCTGCTCCACCGGCGCGTAGCGGTCGGTGAGGATCACGTCGTCCCCCTCGGCCAGCAAACCATCGACCTCCGCCTCGTCGAGGATCCCCAAGCGCACCCGCGAGTCCGCGTCGAACCTCGTCAGGTCCAGCGGCACGTTGCTGGCGATGATCACGAAGGTATCTCGCGTCACCTGGCGCCAGTCGACCAGCCGGGGGATCACGTAGACGTGGTCGAAGGTCAGCCGCAGCGTGCGCACGTAAGCCCGCAGGAAGCGCCCGACGGCGCCGTCGATGATGTTGACCACGTAGACGCCGTCATCTGAGAGCCAGGTCGCCACCCGCTCGTTGAAGCCGCGCGTGGTCAGGTGATACGGAACCGAGAAATCGTTAAAGGCATCTCCGAAGATCAGATCGTACTGCTTCGTCGGTTCCCGCTCCAGAAAGAGGCGTGCGTCCTCATTGTAGCTCGTGATGCTCGTCCCCCGATCAAGCCCCAGATGCTCGTACGCCACCTCGGTCACCCCGGGATCGATCTCCACGACGTCGATCACGCTATCGGGATATACGGCCTCCATATAGCGCGGGAAGGTGTACCCTCCGCCGCCGATGAAGAGTGTGCGCAGGGGGGTATGGCGCTCCGCCAGATAGTCGGTGATCTCGGCGTAGGTCTGCTCATAGTCGTAGACCAGGTGCGTGGGATCCTCTAGGGAGCTGTGGCTGTGCACGAGGCGGTCGAGGATCAGGACCTGGACGGGCATGCCGTCGCGCTCCTCCTCGCGCACCTTGATGCAGAAGTAGTTGGTCTCCTCCATACACGCGCTCTGCGCCCACCCCAGTTGGTAAACCCCCAACGAGATCAACACGACCACCAGCGCCGCCCCGGTGAACTGCATCCAGCGCTCGGAGAAGAGGAAGAGGACGCCGACCAGGAGCAAGACCGCTGCCACGCCCCACACGACGGTGTGGGTCCCGAACCACGAGATCAGCCAGAAGCCCGTGGCAAAGGTGCCGACGATGCTTCCGACGGTGGAAGAGGCAGAGATGCGCCCGACGGTGCTGCCCGCCCGCGCCAGATCGCGCACGGCCAGCTTCATCACGATAGGTGAGACGGTGCCCAAGATCGTCGCTGGCAAGAAGAAGAGCGCTGTGATCAGCAGTAGGATCTCGGGGATAATCGACCACTCAAGCGTCTCGACGATCTGCAACTGATCGATGCCCAGAATCCCCAACGACGCCGCACCGCCGAGAAGGAACACCGTGCCCAGCAGCCGCAGCGATGCATAACGATCCGCCAGCCGTCCCCCTAGGTAGTTGCCCAGGCTCATCCCAGCGAGGATGATGCCGATGACGCTGGTCCACGTGTAGAGGGAGACGCCCACCTGCGGCGCGATAATGCGGCCAGCAACGAGCTCGAGGATCATGATGCAGGCGCTGGAGACGAAGACGATCAGATTGGGCCGCCAGTACCACGGCCGGTCGGACGATTCAGATGCCATAGACGCTCCTTAAGCTGCTAGTGACGGACGGGTTCGCCGGTGATCGACGATGGACGACGGACGATGGACGATGGTCCATCTATGGTCTGCGCCATTTATGGTAACCGCTGGATCGGTTACTGCGGGCAGGGCCCAGCGCTCTTGCGCTACCCCAGGGCGTGCATCGTGTCGACCAGCCTCGGGTAGAGCTCGCAGAACAGCCGATACCGCCGCGCGTAGATTCTAACAGCAACGGGGTCGGGTTCAACCATCTCGGGATGCCACCGCACCACGCGGTCGATCGCCTCCGCAGCGTCGGCATAGGTCCCCACGCCCACCCCTGCCAGCATCGCCGCGCCCGTCGCCGCCGCCTCCACCGTCTTGGTGCGCACAATCGTGCGCCCGTAGATGTCCGCCTGAAGGCGCAGCCAGAGCGGATGCGCCGTCGCGCCGCCAGAGGCGACAACCCGCTCCACCGGCACGCCGAGGGCAACCATCAGATCGAGCCCCTGCCGCATACCAAGGACCACGCCCTCCATCACGGCCCGCACCAGGTGGGCGCGACCGTGCCGCCGCGTCAAGCCTACGAAGCTTCCCCGCGCACGGGGGTCCATATGCGGCGTCCGCTCGCCCGCGAGGTAAGGCTGGAAGAAGAGACCGTCGGCCCCCGGCGAGACCGCCGCGGCAGCATCCGCCAGCGCCTGATAGGTCCCCCCTCCGAGCACCGAATCCCGCAGCCAGCGCAGTGAAAGGCCTGCTGCAAGCATCGCCGTCTCCACATGCCAGCGATCGGGGACGACGTGGCAGTAACTCTGCAGACGCAGCTCGGGCGCGTCGATGACGTGCGTTGAGGTCGGGGCAAAGAGCTGCCCCCCGGTGCCGATCGTCGAGGAGAGGGTGCCGGGATCGATCACGCCGTTGCCCAGAGCCTGCATCGCCTGGTCGCTGCCGCCGAAGATCACGGGCGTCCCAGGCGCTAACCCCATCGCCGCAGCCGGCTCTTCTCGCAACCCACCGGCGACCGCCGCCGAGGGATGCACCGGGGGCAGCCGTCCGTCGTCGATCGCGAGGGCCTCCAGCAGCGGCGTGCTCCAGCGCCGCGCCGCCGGATCGAAGAGCGAGGTCGAGGCGGCGTCGCTGGGCTCGGCGCCGACTTCACCGGTCAACCAGTAGCGCACGTAATCCTTCGGCAGCATCAGCCAGCGCGTGCGAGCGGCGACCTCCGGCTCGTGCTCGCGCAGCCAGAGCCACGTCGGCAGCATGAAGCCCGTCGCCAGGGGATTGCCGGTCCAGGCCGCCAGCCGCTGTCGCCCGAGCTCGGAAATCACCGCGGCAACCTGCGCCTCGCTTCGCTGATCGGCCCAGATAATCGCCGGGCGCAGGGGATCCCCGCCCTCGCCCACACAGACGGTGCCGTGCATCTGCCCCGAGAGCCCCACGCCCCGCACCGCGTCTGGCGCCACGCCGGCCTCGTCGAGCGCCCGGCGCGTGGTCGTCAGGACCGCCTCGACCCAGCCGTCGGGATCCTGCTCCGCCCAGCCAGGCCGCGGCGTGTCGACGGCGTACGCCTGCGCGGCAATAGCCAACGGCGCGCCCTCGGGCGAGAGAACCGCCGCCTTGGTGCTCGATGTTCCGACGTCGATACCGACCAGAACTGCTGACTCCATGCGTCACACCTCCTGACGATCATCGCGGCTGCAGCCACTGTTGGCCTGACCACGACGCATCCTAGCCCGATGACACCCAGCTGTCAAACGTTGTGCGCACAGCCGTCCGTTGACAGCCCACGCCCCTCCACTAGACTCAGCCTTGTCGACACAGCGATGCCCACGACCGGAGGAGCCATGGTCGGCAGCCAGACCACAGAGACGGAGCACAGCACGCACCAGCGCGGTCCGAGAGCGTTGGCCGTGACCGCCGTCGTCGCGAGCTCCCTGCTCGTCTACGCGCTGACCCTGGCGCCGGACGTCGGCTGGGGCGACGCGGCGGAGCTCGCCCTGCAGGCCACCCAACTGGGGGTCACCCACCCACCGGGCTATCCGGTGCACACCCTGATAGGCAAGCTCTTCACGTGCCTCTTCGAGGAACCGGCCGTTGGCACGAACGCCCTATCCGCCGTCAGCGCCAGCGCGGCTGCCGGGGTGCTGGCGTGGCTCATCGCCCGCCTCACCGGTGACACGGGCGCGGCCCTGGTGGGCGGGCTCCTCTTCGCCTTCATCCCGCCGATCTGGTCCTCGGCCACGTCGACCGAGGTCTACGCGCTCAGTCTGCTCATGCTGAGCCTGGCGCTCGCGCTGCTACTTGCCTGGCAGCGCCGGCCCTCGCCCCAGCGGCTGTGGGCCGCGGCGCTGGCCTATGGCGTCTCCCTGGGGAGCCATCCGGCAAATCTGCTCCTCGCCCCGGCCTTCCTGTACCTGCTGAACCAGCACGTGCTGCATCAGCACAAGGACCGAAGAGCTCGGCGGATCGCGGGATTTCTCACTGTCGCCGGCGCTGTCGTTGCCCTCTTCATCGTCTGGGAGGCCATTCGCGCGCAGACCCTGCCGCCGCTGGGCGCCACCTACCTCCCTACGACGCCGCTGGGCGTGGCCCGCTTCGTCACCGGCGCTCAGTACGAACCCGTCGCCGTGCAGACCGTGAGCTTCTACGCCAAGCGGGCAACGGAGCAGGCGCTCGCCTTTGGCCGGTCCGTCCTGTGGATTGGCGTACCGCTGGCGCTGCTGGGGCTCCACAATCTCTGGCGCCGCCAGCGAGCCGTCGGCATTGCGCTGGTCCTCGTCTTCGCGATCGACGCCCTCTACTTCACAGGCTACGCCGCAACGGACTACGACACGATGCTGGCGCCCGCCTACTTCGTCCTCGCGCTCTGGGTCGGTTGTGGCCTCCACGCAGTCTCCGCAGGCATCCAGCGACTGGCGGCGCGGCTGTCGCGGCAGCTGGGGCTCGTCGCACTGCTGCTAGGTGCGGTCGGCCTCGTGCTGGCCCTGGCGTCGGACGCGTTGGGGCTGGGCCGCGACGCGGGGTTGGGCCCGACGCAGTTGCTGGTCGCGTGTGCTGCCCTAGGGATCGTCCTGATTGGGTGGGCGCTTCGCACCCTCGAGGATCCGCGCTGGCTGGCGCAAACCGGGGTAAGGCTCGTCATAGGAGCGCTGGCCCTCAGCCTGCCCTATGCGCTGCTGGTGGCCCAGTTCGCCGACCGTTACGTTGCGACCCAGCGGCGCGACGTCACCTACTACGCCGCGGTTTCGATGCAGGCGTTCCCGGAGGACGCCGTCGTCTGTGCGGCCTGGGACAGGCTGACCCCCCTCCTCTACGTCCAAGCCGTGCACGGACTCAGGCCCGACGTCACCCTCGTCGAGCGAACGCTGGAGCGCGGGCCGGCGCCCAGGACCTATACGTTCGGTGTGGTCGAGGACTGGCGCGCGTACGTGGATGCGGCCATGCGCTCGCGGCCCACCGTCGTCGACGCCCGACCCTTCGGGGCGAGCACGCGCTACCAGGACGTCGCCCTCCCGCACGGCTGGCACCTCATCGTCCCTCGTCCCCCGGGCGAGAACGCGGTGACCGACGTAGTGCCGCGATAGACCGAACCGCTTACACTAGCCAGAAGCCCAGTGCACGTCCTGACCAAGGGACTAAGGATCATTGACCCCGGGTGCATTTCATCTCTGGGGCAAGAGCTGGCAGTTTTGGCCCAACGCATCTGATATCCGCCGCCCCAAAGCGGGCCAAAACTGCGAAGGCGTGTTTCGCTTTGGGCAAAGTCAAGCCCATCCTGGCTTGTACTGGGCCTGATCGACAAGCCGCCCCCAAAGCGAAACACGCCCATTCACCCGAACGGCTTTGACACGCCGTCCCATCCGTGCTAGAATGGCCAATAGATCAGAGAAGAAGGACGAGACGTGAGATATTACACGGTCAGTGCGCAACAGCAGTCTCAACCGAGCCCACCCCTTGCGGAGGGCGGTTGATGCTGCGCCCC
>JBNGCP010000108.1:0-6063 GCA_049974845.1 Anaerolineae bacterium
ATGGCGTCCATCTCGTAGGTCGTCGGGGGCACGATCACCTCGTCCTGATCGCGCTGGGGGAAAGGACTCTCAACCCTGCGTCCGCGCGCAATCTCCTCCGCGAACCACGCCTCCACGTCCTTCCGGCGTCGCTGGCAGACGTAGCGCGCGGCAACCGAGCGCAGGATGTGCGGCGCGTGGGGCGGCCCCTCGACGGCGCCGACATCGAGCATCCTCAGGAGGCTGGCGAAGCTGTCGGTATAGCCGTCGTGTGGGGTCGCCGTCAACAGCATCAGGTGACGCACGCGGTCGCTCGCGGACAGTGCCTTCGCCAGCTCCCAGCGGTCCATGCTCACCGACTGATCCGGACCGCTCTGATGCGGTTTGGCCACCTGATGGGCCTCGTCGACGATCACGATATCCCAGTCCTGCTCCAAGATCTGGTTCTTGATCGCGGCCTGCTTAGCGTAGTCGACGGACGTGATCAGACAGGGGTAGTAAGCCCAGGGGTTGGCACCCGCCGGCAGCCTCTGCTCCATCTCACGCCGGTGGCGCGTCGAGATAATGCGCGCCTCGATGTGAAAGAAGTAGTCCAGGGCCTCGCGCCATTGCTCCCGCAGGCTCGCCGGGACGATGACCAGCATCCGCGTCGCCCGCTGCCGCGCCAGGAGCTCCGTCGCGATCAACCCCGCCTCAATCGTCTTGCCCAACCCTACGTCGTCGGCCAGGAGCATCCGCACCCGCGGCATCTCCAACGACATCACTACCGGCACAAGCTGGTAGTCTTTGGGGATCACGCGGCTGCGCTGGAGGCTCAGGAGTGGCGCCGTGCCGTGCAACAGGCTCAGCCGGTAGGCGCGCAGCAGAAGATCCTGCGCCTGGATTGTGCCCACATGCTCCGGTGACGGCGGCGCCAGCTCTCCGGGACGGATATCCTCAAAGGGGACGTAGAAGGTCACCTGCTGTACTTCGCCCCCATCGATCGTGGATGCCCGGAGCACATCCTCCGCAAGCTGATCGTCGACGCGCCACAGCCGGTTGCGCGCCGAGATCACAGAGCCTGGGGCAAAGGTCACGTCAGTCATAGCAATCACCTCTGCGCCTGGCGATATCTTGCACGACCATCGCCAGAGCCCACCTGAGCACTCACCCGATCAAGACAGCGCCCCGCCGCGCGCCAACCTCCATTCTAGTGCAGCTTATCGAAATGAGCAAGTCCCTCTCAGCACAAAACCTTGTCACATCCATCCCTCGAATCACTGACAGCACTGAACCCACCGATGCCACTGCCCCCCCCCTCCCCAAAACGCCCTCAGTGCAATCATCCCCCCTCAGTGCCATCAGTGATTCAGCGCCCTGCCTTCCAACCGTTGACAACCCCCCACCCTGTGCTAGAATTCAGCTAGAGGTCCTCTGGCTCCACGAGCTTCAGTGCTCCTGGCTAGCCCCAGAGCAGAGCCATGTCCCCGTAGCTCAATAGGACAGAGCTCCTGGCTTCGAACCAGGGGGTTGTGAGTTCGAGTCTCACCGGGGACTCTCTCATAGTGACGGCCTGACGCGAGCGTCGGGCCGTTGTCTCTAGATCCGGTTTCGACTCCCCTACCCTGTTGCCGGACGGCCAATTCATAGTATCATGATGTTTGCGGAGGCCGCACAGTGATGCGGTCTGCGACGACTGAGAGCAATCTGGAGGAGATATGTTATTTCGCAACTTTGGCCCCCTGGAGTTGGTGATTGTCCTCGCGTTGGCGTTGCTCATCTTCGGCCCTGGCCGGATCGGCAAGCTGGGCAGCGAGCTGGGTAAGGCGATCCGCGGCTTCAAGCGCGAGGTCGGCCCGAAAGAGCCTGCTGCCGAGAGCGCCCAGGACACTGACTGAACGATTACTGCACCGGGATTGCCCGTCACACGGCGGGGCCTGGCCGAGGGCCAACGCGATCCCTCAGCCCGCGGTTGTTCGACGTGCGACAATGATGGCGCTAGCTGTGTGCGGAGCGCCGCCTAGTGCTCTACTGGAGATTGGATTGCGATGGAGTTTCTGAATGTCGGTGCTAGCGAGATCCTGGTCATTGCGCTTATCGCCTTGATCCTCTTCGGCCCCGAGGACATCGTGAAGATGATGCGGAAGCTCGGCGAGTACACGCGCAAGGCCCGCGTCATGTGGAACCAGTTCAGCGCGACGATACAGGAAGAGTACAGCGCCTCGGAAGAGCTAACCGAGATCATTGACGGGGCCAAGGCCTCGGTGGCCGAGGTGCAGACCGCGGTCGACGAGATCAAGAAGTCGGTGGGCGAAATCTCATCTTCGGTGGAGAAAGATGTCACCGAGGCCCAGAAAGCCATGCGCACCCAGGCCGAGGAGAGCGCGCAGGCGCTCAAGAAGGCAGGGGCAGGCCTCAAGGCCATCGATGGCGTGCCAAGCTGGCGTAATCCCCCACCACGGTCGTCCACCCAAACGGAAGAGGAGCCCGAACAACCACCCAAAACCGCGCCTTCACAGTCCGCCACCGCTGTCCGCAATGCCGAAGACGTGCATGCAGCACCAGAGGCCGCAGTGACGAGCCCCGAGACGATCGACGTTGAGGAGCCCGAGGAGGCCGCTACGGAGCCCCCCGAGGTCGCTCCCCCCACAGAGGCGGAGATCGAGGCAGACGTCCAACCAGCAGCGGACGCCTTGGAGGTCGGTGCACCGGAGAGCGCCGCGATCAGCCTTTCCAAGGACCATCCCGTGCGCACGCCGCACGCCGCCCAGGTTCACACGCGAGCCTTGCCGGCCGTGAGTGCGACGGCGATGGAGCCCCCACCCCCGTCATCGCCATCTGAGGCCAAGCCCGTCGAGACATCGGCGGAGGCCGTCCCTGAGGCGGTGTTAGCCGGCCCGGCCCCGCTCGAAACGCTGCCCGACCCGGCTCTCTCACAAGAGGATGTGTAGCACTATGGCAACCTCCGAACAATCAATGGGTCTCTTCGACCACATCAAGGAATTCCGACAGCGCCTCTTCTGGGCCGTGATTGCCTGGATCGTCGGCATCATCATCGCCTCCGCCTTCACGGACACGCTGGTCGCCTGGCTTGCGCGTCCTATGGAGAACGCCGTTGGCGAGCGTGTCGAGCTGATCGTGCTGAGTCCTACTGAGGCCCCCATCACCTACTTCAAGATCGCGATCGCAGCGGGCTTTGCTATCGCGCTCCCGATTATCCTTTACCAGCTCTATACTTTCGTCGCCCCGGGCCTCTACCCGAATGAGCGCTCCATCGTGCTCTTCGGGATCCCGGCGGTGATCGTCTTCTTCGTGCTTGGTAGCCTCTTTACCTTGGAGGTCCTGATCCCTATCAGCCTCCCCGTCCTGATGGGCTTTTTCGGCGACGTGGTGCGCCCAACGTATTCGCTGGAGAACTACCTGGGCTTCGTGACAACCCTGGTGGTCTGGATGGGCTTGCTCTTCCAGACCCCCCTCGTGGTCTACGTCATCGCGCGCCTCGGCCTTGTCACACCGAAACAGTTCTCCAGCGCGCGGCGCATCGTCTGGTTCATCGCGGCGATCTTCGCCGCCGTCGTGACCCCCACGACGGATCCGGTCACGATGCTCCTGGTGACCGGGCCCTTCCTAGTGCTCTACGAGATTGGGATCCTGCTTTCCCGCATCGGCGCGCGGCAGCGCCGCGAGGCCGCTGAGAAAGAGGCCTAGCCCGCCAAGACTAGCCTAACCCAGAATTGAACGCCAGGGCAACCCGTGGACCTCATGGGTTGCCCTGGTCGCGTCAAGGCCCGCGTGTGCCGCCGTGTGCGGCAGAGGCCGGTCTCTCCGCCCCTTCGACCTATGCCCACCCCGCCTGGGCCGGGAAAAACCCCCCAGCCGGGCCTCGCATTAGGCTCAACGCGGCAGTTCGTCTCCAAAATGAAACGGCCCTGAAACGCCTTTATGTTTGACAACAGTAAGAATTGGCCTATGCTTGAGTATACCTCACATGCGCATCTGAGGTGACACACGCAGGCTTCACTCACAAACGGCATTATGGACGTCTCATAGGACGTGCATCTGGGACAGGCGCTGGAGGACAAGATGGACAAGCCTGGGCGACTCAAGTCGATCATCAGATGGTTAACCGTTCCCGGCACCGCCAAGATCCCGCCGGTCTTCTGGCTCTTGCTCGTGGCTCTGGTGATGATCCTCCTCAGGCCGACCGAGGCTGGACCGCCACAGATCCGCGAGTTCGAGCGCACCGTGATCGTGACGGCGACGCCCGGCCCCACCCCCATGGCCGCCGGTCCGGAACCCACACCAACGCCGATTGGCAGTGGCGGCACGCTGGCCTTCACCATGCGCCACAACGGCAACGGCGATATCTACCTGCTCTCGCAGACCAGCGGCGAGCTCCTGAGGCTCACGTACGATCCCGGCGAGGATCGCGATCCTGCGTGGTCGCCCGATGGGCGTTACCTCGCCTTCGCCTCGCGCCGGGCCAACAGCTGGGATCTCTACACGATGGAGATGACCAGCGGCACGATTCTGCGCCTCACGCGTTCGCCCGATTTCGAAGCCGGGCCGTCGTGGTCACCCGATGGGCGCTGGCTCGCCTACGAGGGATACGACGATGGCAATCTCGACATATACATCCTGAACATAGAAACCTTGAAGCGCCACCGGGTGACCGAGGATCCCGCGCCGGACTACTCCCCTGCATGGTCTCCCGATGGCCGCCACATCGCCTACACCTCATATCGCGACGACAACAAGGACATCTACGTCCTCTCTTTGGACGATGGGACAGTCTTCAACCTCACCAACACGCCCAACGAGAACGAGGACTACGCTGCGTGGTCGCCGACTGGTGAGTACATCGCGTTCTCCGCTGGTGTGCCCGGTGGCGAGACGGTCTGGCGGATCCCCTTCGACCGCGACGCCGCTGTCCGTGGAGAGCTGCATCCCACGCTCTTCGGTGTGGGCGGCAAGCCCACGTGGGCGCCGGACGGTGAAGCGCTGGCTTTTGTCTTTAAGCAAGAGGCCACCTCCTATCTGATCGCGGCCGATACCCGCGGGTGGGCTCTGACCAGGGAGGGGTACAGCTCGGAGGATCAAATCGACCGTCCAGACTGGCATGCCAACTCCCTCGATCCGGCGTTCGAGGCCGAGTTGCTCAAGCGTAAGGACCAGCACGAGCCCCCCCTCTATACGGAACTGCTCCTTTCCGAGGATCTGGATGCCTACCGGCTCGTCGATCTCCCGGATGTCAACGGCAGCAATCGCGCCGAGAAGCTTAGCGACCGCGTCAACGACAGCTTCAACGCGATGCGCCAGGCGGTTCACACCGCGACCGGCTGGGACTACCTGTCGGTCCTCGGCGACTCTTGGCGTCCGATGAACTACACGCCGCGGCCCGGCCAGGGACGGATCTCCTGGCACGTCTGCGGACGCGCTATCGACATCAACCAAGGTTACCTTCGCGACGGTCGGATTGAGCTCGTCAGGGAGGATGTCGGCGGCGTCACCTACTGGCGGGTCTACATCAAAGCTCGCATCCAAGACGGGAGCCTCGGGGAGCCCCTGCGCATCGGTCCTTGGGACCTCAATGCGCGCGCGCGGGGTGGCCTGGCAGCGGCCCAGGGCGGCGAACTCAAGGCCATCCCCGAGGGCTATTATGTGGACTTCACCACGATCGCGGCGGACCACGGCTGGGAGCGGCGCAACGCGCTCTCCAATTGGCGGCAGTCCTATTTCGATATCGAGTGGTGGCACTTCCAAAAAACCGAGGGCATGAGTTGGTACGAGTGTATGCTCGAGCTCTACGAAGAGGAGGAGGTCCTCGCCTCCTACGGAACCCTTCCCTGGTGGACAAAGCGACCGGAGTGGGAGGTCCAGAGCATGCCGTAGGTCGTGCGCTCTATCGTGCTCAGGCGCACGATCCCTCTCGTCGTCTGCAACAAGTGGCGAAGACTCGCCACCTAGCTCACGAGTCTTCTCGCCGCATCTAGTAGGTGGCGACGGAACCTTTCCGCAGAGAATCGCTCGGCATTCCGCCGGCATGCAGTAGGATCGATACCCTCAGGATCGAAACGCTCTATCGCCTCCCGCAACGACGCGACC
>JBNGCP010000108.1:6163-11257 GCA_049974845.1 Anaerolineae bacterium
AGGATCGATACCCTCAGGATCGAAACGCTCTATCGCCTCCCGCAACGACGCGACCGTCGGCTCATCGAAGAACGTGCCGGTAACCCCCTCGACCACCGTATCGAGCGCACCGCCTGCCCCATAAGCGATCACGGGCCGCCCCGAGGCCTGCGCCTCCAGAGGCGTGATCCCGAAATCCTCGAAGCCTGGAAAGACGAAGGCCCGGCAGTTAGCCAACATATCCGGTAGGGCCTCGTCCGGGAGGTAGCCCAGGAAGCGGACATTTGGGCCCGCCATCGCCTCCAGCGCGGGTCGGTCGCGTCCCTCCCCCACGATGACCAGCGGCAGCCCCAGCTGCGTAAACGCCGCGACCGCCAGATCGATGCGCTTGTACGGGACAAGGCGTGACACGATCAAGTAGTAGTCCTCGTGGGCGGCCGCCGGCGAGAAGCGCCTAACATCGACAGGGGGATAGATGATCTCCGACGACCGATCGTAGTAGTCACAGATTCGACGCTGAATCTCGCTAGAGATGGCCACAAAGTGCAGACTCTCTCGCTGCGCCACCCGATAGTCCCAGCGGCGCAGGGCCGCGACGACCGGCTTCAGCAGCACGCGGAGGGCTCCCGGAAGGTTCTCGCGCGCCGCGTAATGGTCGAACTGCCAAACGTAGCGCGTCGGACTCAGACAGTAACACAGGTGCGGCACCTCGCCGGTCGGCACACCGTGGCAGAAGCCGCTCTTGTTGCTGATGACAAGATCGCGACCGTCGGCCACAGCCTTGAGACGACCAAAGGTCAGCGCGTAAAGCGGGAGAAAGTCCTGGTGCCACCGATAGATGCCGGGCAACCGATCCATCCACGAGGACCGTATATCCCAAGCACGATAGGCCTCCGGCATGCCTTCGCGCCAGTAGATGCTGGTGTAAACGGGGGCGTTGGGAAAGAGCCCGACCAAATGCTCGAGCACACGCTCGGCGCCACCATACTGATTAAGCCAATCGTGGACCAGCGCAACGTCGAACGACTGGGGAGTCGGCATCGGCGGCCCGCAGGCGCTCAGCCCCCCGCAAAGAAGACGTGGACCGCCGATCCCGTCCACCGAAGGACAGGATTCGGGAAGAGCCCAAGCACAAGGACACCCGTCACCGCGACCACGACGGCCACGAGAGAGGCGGCAGGCACCGGCACGGGCTCCAGACTGCGATCGGACTGGATGAAGGCCGCCCGAATCACCTTCCAGTAGTAGGCGACCGAGATCACGCTGTTAAGGGCTGCAGCGACCAGTAGCCAGATTCGTTGAGCCTCAAGCGCCGAAGTGAAAAGCCAGAGCTTGGCCAGGAACCCACCCGTTCCCGGCACCCCGAATAGGGAGAAGATACCTATCAGCAGGCCCACGGTCAACACCGGCGCGCGATGGTAGAGCCCTCGATAGCTTGCCACGTCGTCGAGACCCGTGCGATCGGACATCACCGTGATCGCCGCGAAGACCGCCATTTCCGCCAGGGCGTAAGCCGTCAGATAGAACAGCAGCGCGCTGAGGCTTCGCTCATCAGCGACCGCCAGACCAATCAGGGCATAGCCGACCTGCGCGATTCCCGAGTAAGCCATCAGCCGCTTGATGTTGAGCTGCCACAGCCCGATGAGATTACCCACGAACATCGTCGTCATCGACAGGAATGCCGCCAGAGGCCAACGCCACAGCGCTCCTAGCGCCGTCACGTCGGGTAGCATCACCATCGTGGTGCGTACCAGCGCCGCAAAGCCCGCCACTTTGGGCACGATGGCCAATGCCGCCGTCACCGGCGTCGGAGCGCCCTCAAAGGCGTCCGGCAACCACTGATGGAACGGGGCCGACCCGATCTTCAGCGAGAAGCCTGCCAGGATGAAGACCAGCACCGGAATCAGCGTCACCGCCGAGGGCGTCGCTAACCCCACCGATGTCCCCAATAGCGCCCGCGCGGTCATCTCATAGTCCGTCGTGCCCGTCAGGCCGTAGAGCCAAGAGAGCCCATAGGCCATGATGGCCGAAAGCGCAGACCCGTAGACGAGGTACTTGATCGCCGCCTCAGTGGAGCGCTTGTCGTAGTGCAGGAATCCGGTCAGCACGTAGCCTATGATGCTGACCAGATCGACGGCAAGCAAAAGCATGATCGTGTTCGTCGACGCGGCCAACAACAGCGCCCCAAAGCCGAACAGAGAGAGGATCGCATAGTAGAGCCCGGGCTCCCCACCCCGATTGCGGATATACGACTCGCTGAGCAGCACCACCACGAAAAGCACTCCGAGAATGAGTCGCCAGGCGTACGCTGTGAACTCGTCGTAGGCAACGACCGCAAAGATGCGCACTGGCACGTCACCGTCCAATAGAAACATCGCGCCGAATCCCAAAGCCACGGCGGCGAGCGTTAGCCACCAGGCGCCTCGTGCCGCCTGCTCACGCGCGAGCAAGGCGTCAAGCAGCAACGTCAGCAGCGCTCCACAGAGCAAACAGATCGCGGGCAGCAGGTAAAGGAATTGCATTCCCGATGGCAAGGTCGGCCCTCCGGTCACGGCAGCACGAAAGCGCGCAGCAGCGTCGTCACCGCAGCGTTAAAGGTGTTCACCAACGGCGCCGGATAGACGCCCAGCACAACCATCACGATGACCAGCGGCCACAGCGTCACCTTCTCCCACCACACGAGATCCGAAAGCCCGTGCCAACGCTCGCTGTCCAGCGTTCCAAAGAAGAGATACTGCACGATCTTCCATAGCACATATCCGGCGGTGAAGACCATCCCAACCACACCAATGAAGGCCGCAACTGGGATCAGCTGGATCGCTCCACGAAAGACAAAGAGCTCGCTCCAGAAGGAAATCAGCCCCGGCAGACCCAGTGACGCAAACGCGGTGACGAGCATGATACCGTAATAGTGGGGCAGAATCGTCGCCAGTCCGCCGAAGGCCTTGAGGTCGCGTGTATGTGCGCGATCATAGATCATGCCGACGAGGAAGAACATCGCGCCCGTGACGATACCGTGGGAAAACTGCTGGAGCGCCGCACCATCGATGCCTGCAGCAGCCGCGTTGAAGGCGCCGACGTTTGTCCCGCCCTGTGGCACAGCAGCCGCGGCTGCTGCAAGACCAAGGGTCACGTAGCCCATGTGCGTCACCGAAGAATAGGCGATCAAGCGTTTGAGATCCCACTGTGCCATACATACCAACGCCCCATAGACGATGCTCATCAGCCCCATAACCGTGATAATCGGCACCTCCACGGAGAAGTGGTAGAAGCGCTCGGGGAAGAGGGGCAATGCGATCCGCATCATCCCATAGCTGCCCAGCTTCAGGAGGATCCCGGCCAGGATGACGCTGCCGCCCGTGGGAGCTTCGGTGTGCGCGTCAGGTAACCAGGTATGAAACGGGAAGACTGGAATCTTAATGGCAAAGGCGACGAAGAGCGCCCAGAAGACGATCGTCGCCCAGGTCGGATCATCCACGAACGGGCGCGCAGCTGCCGCATCCAGAACGTTGAACGTTCCGGTCTGATGGTAGACCGCCAGAATGCCTAATAGGCCGAAGACGCTGCCGGCCAGCGTATAGAGAAAGAACTTGATGGCGGCATACTCCCGGCGCTCCCCACCCCAAACCCCGATCAAGAGGAACATGGGCACCAACCCCACCTCCCAAAAGACATAGAAGAGGATGAGGTCAAGCGAGAGAAAGACCCCCAAGGTTCCCATCTCGAGCAGCAGGAAGAGAACGTAGTACTCCTTCACCCGCTCATCGATGGTGAAGGCACTATAGAAGAGTACAAAAGTGGTCAGCAGCGCTGAGAGGAAGATCATGGGCGCGCTCAGGCCATCCACGCCCAGCGTGTACTTCAAGTCCAGGTCGGGCACCCACTCCCTGTCGATCACGAACTGCATCTCCCCCGGACCGGCTTCTACCGTCGCCCACCACACATAGGAAGCGAGTGCCAGGGAGGCCAACGCGAACACAATACCAACAACACGGATCACGGCTTCCTGCTTCTTCGGGATGAGCAGCGTCACCAGCGCCCCCAGCAAGGGCGTGAACAACAGCACCGTCAAAATCGGAAAAGCCATGTCGGTCTCCTCCCAGATCAGATCCGCTGCAAGAGCACGAGAGCAGCTACGAGCAAGAGAATGATCATAAAAGCATTCCAGAGGTAGTCTGGAAGGAGCCCTGTCTGCATCCGGCGCGCCCAGCGCCCGAGCGCATTGAAGGCTTCTCCCACAATTGCCACGATGCGGTCGATGAAGCCAGTGTCAAAGAGGCTGAAGAGCCCCGAAAGCGCCCTGCCCACAAAACCAAACGCCTTCACGATGGCGTCGAGGAAATCGGTGTCCAGAGCGACGGCCGCCCGAGAGACCGCGATGCTGAGCAGGCCCGCGAGATCGACGATTCGGTCGACGATGCCCATATCCACGCGGTGGACCGCCGTAGGCCACCTGCTCTTCGCACCGCCAAACCCTCGGGCAAACGTCACAACAAGGGCATCAATGAACCTCCGGTCTACGGTGTGAAAGGCCTTCGCCAACCAGACCGAGGGTTTCACCGCTACGACATCGTAGAGCCAGTCGACGTAGAACCGCTGCTCTGCCGCTACGTAGAGCCAATCGCATCCCACCCGCGCCAGCCCCCGACGCAGGGGATCGGCTGCTGGCTCGTCGGCCGACACAGGCCTGCGTCCATACACCCACCATCCAGCGAGGAGGCCGCCAACCGACAAGATCACACTCAGCGCCAGCGGCTGCCACGCCCCAAGCGTCACGGGCAGGGACTCGATGAGGGCGAAGGTCTCCTCGGGCAGCGAAGCCTCGACGAAGTGCCCAAACCAGCCGGACACAAATCGCCCCAGGATAGGAAAGTGCTCAGGGATCCCCAGCCAGCCGGCACCTACCGCAAAGAGGGCGAGCACAGCCAGGGGAATCGTCATCACTGCCGGGCTCTCCCGAGCATAGACCGCGGCACGGGTTCGCGGCTTTCCCAAGAACGTCAGACTGATCTGGCGGGCGGAGTAGAAGGCCGTAAGGCCCGCCGCGACGGCCAAGCCCCAGAAGACGAGGCGATTCAACGACCAGGCATAGGTAAGGATTTCATCCTTTGACCA
>JBNGCP010000109.1:0-11120 GCA_049974845.1 Anaerolineae bacterium
CGCACACAGCATCTAGTATACCACACTCCGCGCGGGTTGGGGCAAGCAGTTTGGCATCTTCAATTGACGGTAACCCGAATTCGTGGACAATGGGTGCGGCGTTGGCGTTTTCTGCCCGAGCCATCGGGCGGCGTCTACATTTTGGGGGGCGTATGGACAGCGACGAGAGCACGCGGTGGCTCACTTGGGTAAAGGCGTTGCGCAGCATCGCGCAGGCTGGCCTGACCTATGCCGAAGGACCCTATGACCTGGAGCGCTACGAGCAGATCCAGGGGATCGCGGCGGAGATTGCGGCGACCTATGCGGACGCTGACCTCGCAATCGTCCGGGATCTCTTCGCGGGGGCCATCCATTATGAGACACCCAAGATCGACGTCCGGGGCGTCGTCTTCAAGGCGGATGCCGTTCTGCTCGTGCGAGAGCTGATGGATGGTGGGCGCTGGACGCTCCCCGGCGGCTGGGCGGATGTCAACGACCGTCCAAGTGAGGCTGTCGAGCGCGAGGTCTGGGAGGAGTCGGGTTACCGGGTCCGGGCCACGAAGCTGTTGGCCCTCTACGACCGGCGGTTCCACGGCCACACGCCGCCGAAACCGTGGGGCGTCTACAAGCTCTTCTTCGAGTGTGAGATCCTGGGGGGCGAGCCCACTACCTCGCTGGAGACGAGCGGTGCCCGCTTCTTCGCCGAGGACGCCATTCCCGAGCTGTCGATAAGCCGTACGACGCCGCAGCAGCTCGCGCGGCTCTTCGAGCTTCATCGCCATCCGGACTGGCCGACGGATTTCGATTGAGGCGATGGGCACCTGCTACAGGCTTGCGCTGTTGCGATCTGCACCTATACTTTCATTATAGTGTGTGTATGATGTTCTTCATGTCGTCGGGACTCTTGGCTGATGCTCGCGAGCGAGGCGGATAGATGACAGTGACTCCGGGCGCCACAGATCTAGCGTACCTGGTCTACCTGCGCCGTCTCTTGATCCAACGGTTCGATCTCTCCGAGTTGCGGACCCTCTGCTTTGACCTCGGGGTCGATGCGGAGAGCGTCGGCAATGGGCTGTCGAAACAGGAGCTTGTGCGTGGGCTGGTGAGCCATCTCGAGCGCCGCAAGCGGATTCCCGAGCTGGTTGCGTACATTCGCCAGACGCGCGAGGACATCCAGTTGGAGCCGGCACCCCCGGCTGGGGTGACGTCGCCGGGCCTGCCCTCTCCGATGGGAACCTGGGCTTCCTCGCCTGAGACGCTCGCGGCGGTGCGCGAGACCCGTTCCCTCTGGTCCTACGAATTGCCGGGACAGCCCGCGGCTGCCCCCATCGTGCTGGGCGAGGTCTGCCTCGTTCCCTCCCAGGAGTCGGGCCGCCATACACAGGCCGGGGTCCTGCGTGCGCTGGCGCTGGCTACCGGACGGGTGCGATGGGAGCATCGCTTCGAGAACGCCGTCGTCGGGGGCGTGGTGCCCATCTCCGAGTCCACCGTCCTGGTCAGTCTGCCGAGCCTCGGACGGGTGCCGGGCGAAAGCGCCCTGGTCAGCGTCGATGCGACGGGTCGAATCCTCTGGCGCGCCGAGTTCGACGTGCACCAGATCTCCGGACCCGCGGTCTTCGGCGACATGGCCGTGGTTACCGGCAACGGTCACGAGGTGATCCTTCTCGATTTGGCGACCGGTGAGGAGCGGGTGGCTGCCTCGTTGCCTGTCGATGTCGCGCTGGCGCCGCCGGGATGCGGCAAGGCCTGTGTCTACATCCCGTGTCGCGCTCCGACGCTTTTGGCCGTGGACGCCGAAGGCGATGTCCGCTGGCGCTTCGACGTGGAGGGCGTGCTCTCCGGGGTGCAGCTCAACCAGACGCCGCTGGTCGTGCCGCCCTACGTGATCGCCTCGATAAGCACCGGCGCGGTCCTCGCGCTGACCGAGAACGATGGGCAACAGGCCTGGGAGTCGCAGGTCGGTCCCCGGGGCAAGCCCCTCACGATGCCGGTCAGCGATGGGCGGCGCGTCTTCGTGGGGGCGCGAGACGGGATCTACGCGCTGAACGTCAAGGATGGCGCGCAGCAGTGGGTCTTCCGGACAGGGGTGTATGTCACGGCCCCCCCTGTGATCGCGGGCGACGTGCTCTGCGTGGCGGGTATCGACCGGCGCCTCCACGGTGTCGATCGGCGCACTGGCAAGGAGCTCTGGCAATACACCCTCGCCCAGGAGCTCAAGACCTCGCCGGCGCTCAGTGATGGGGATGAGCACGGCCCCTATGCGCTCGCCGTCGATTGTACGGGCACCGTCAACGCGGTGACCTACCCGGTTCCCGCCATTGTCCACGAGAAGGCGGAGCGTTGGCAGAAGGCTGCCCAGGCCTGGGAGGCTGAGGGGGACCCGTGGCGGGCGGCGGAGGCGTGGATCCGCCACGCCGAGAAGCTCGGCGGTGGGAAGAAGACGGCTGACGAACGCGCCCAAGCGTGGGTGACCGCCGCCCAGCTCTTCGCAGCGGCCAACGCGGAGCAGAAAGCGACCGAGGCGCGCCGCAGATACGCCGAGATCCTCGGTCTGCCGGTGATCACGGTGGAGGTGAGACACGGCGGCCTGGCCCTGAATACGTGGTCCCGCTTTGATCTGATCATTCGTAATGAAGGCTATGGCCTCGCGAGGGATCTGGTGATCCGCGCCGCCGGCACGCAGTTCGAGGGAGAGATCGCCAAGACGCAGAAGCTCGCGGCCCTGCCGCCGGGGAAAAGGCAGGAGCAGACGCTCGATGTGAAGCCGCTAGAGCACGGCGACAGCGTCCCGCTGCGGGTGCAGATCGCCTACCTCGATAAGAACGGCGAACCGCACCGCCGCGAGGAGACCCTCTACTTGACGGTGGCACAGGAGGAGTCGGGACGCGTGCCCGGCGTATTTCAGATCCCTTCGGAGCTCGCGTTGCTGCAGCGTTGGTCGAGCCAGGTCGGTGGGCCGCCGGTGGTCGACGTCGAGATCCGGCTCACCCGTGGGCCGAAGGCCTACGACGTGGAGTTGTCGCTGAGCGACGGTCGGGTCTTCTCTGGCGGGCATATGCCGGCGTCGGCACTGGAGTGGGTGCCCAACGCTGATAGCGAACCGGACGGGCGGCAGCTTTTTGACCTGCTCCTGCGGGACGGTACGGTGCGCAAGGGATGGCACGTCGCTCGCGGTCAGGCGGAGACGCAGGATGCGCTGCGGCGGGTCCGGCTGCGCATCGACAGCAACGCGGCGGCGTTGCACGCGCTGCCGTGGGAGCTGCTGCAGGATGACGAGGTCATTCTGTCGGCCTCCGCGGCCACGCCCTTCTCGCGATATCTTCCGGTCGACAAACCCTGGGGCCGCGCGGTTGAGGAGCGCCCGATCCGTGTGCTGGGTGTCGTCGCGAACCCGCGTGATCTTTCGCAGCGTTACGATCTCCCCCCGATCGACGTTGAGATGGAGAAGTACGTCCTGGCCAGCGCGTTTGCGGAGATCGACCCGCGGCGTATAAGGCTTGAGTTCCTCCAGCCCCCGGTGACGCTGGAACGCCTGAGCCGTGCTATGTTGGGAGGATACCACTGGCTCCACCTTGTGGCCCACGGTCGCTACAATCCCCGCCAGGACCGTGTTGACCTCCTGATGGAGGATGATGCAGGGACCACGCGCGCGATATCGGATTATCTCTTCTGCCAGATGCTGGCGCACAAGGGCGTGCAGCCCCAATTGGTCTTTCTCTCGGTCTGTCAGAGCGCGCTGGGGCTGAGCGGGCAGGTGCTGACGGGCCTCGCGCCCAGGCTCGTTCAGGCCGGTGTGCCCGCTGTTGTGGCGATGCGCGGTCGCGTGCAGATGCGGTCGGCGCAGAAGATCGCTCACACCTTCTACGCGGGGCTTGCAGAGCACGGCACGGTGGATCGGGCGATGAATGAGGCACGCGATGCCGTGCTGGCAGCCGGACTGCCGGGCTTGGCCGATCCGGTGCTCTTTATGCGACTTCCCTCAGGACGCCTCTGGAACGCCGGCTGAGCCTCCCCTTCTGTATCGCGTGCGATGTCGCCTGCGTCATCGCGTGCGATGTCGCCTGCGACCTCACCTGATCCTTCATCTACATAGGCCCCGAGTCCGCGCCGGTCGTGTTGGCTGGGTTCCGGATTCGTGGCGTTGCGAGCACAGGCCCCAGTTCGGGAGGTGCATGGGCATGATCGGTCAACGCGCTAGAAATGAGGTTCCCTGGCTCACCAGGGCGCAGATGGTTGAGGTAGACCGGCTGATGGTCGAGGATTACCGGATCGGCTTGATGCAGATGATGGAGAACGCCGGTCGGCATCTCGCCATCCTCGCTCGGTGGCGTTTCCTCAACGGAGATCCCCGGGATTGCAGCGTCGTCGTTCTGGCCGGCAGCGGCGGCAATGGCGGTGGCGTCCTCGTCTGTGCGCGGCACCTGGCAAACTGGGGCGCAAAGGTAAGAGTCTGCCTGACGAAGGCGCCTGCAGCGTTGTCGGGTGTGCCGCGGCGACAGCTCGAGGGACTGGTGTCGATGGGGCTCCCCATTGCGCAGGGCGCAGCCGACGTTCAAGCCGAAGACACACCGGACCTGGTGGTGGATGGCCTGATTGGCTACAGCCTCTCAGGCGCCCCTCGGGGTGTGGCGGCAGATCTCATTCGTTGGGCGGGCGTGCAGGCGGGGCCTGTGCTGGCCCTGGATGTGCCCTCGGGCGTCGATGTGGACACGGGGGAGGCGCTTCCACCGACGATCAGAGCAACGGCGACGATGACACTGGCGCTGCCTAAAGTTGGTCTGCAGCGCTCAGAGGCCACGCCCTACGTCGGTGAGCTCTACCTGGCCGATATCAGCGTCCCCCCAGGCCTCTATGCGGGGGTAGGGGTAGACGTCGGCCCGGATCTGTTCGCCCGCTATGGTATCCTCCATCTGGTGTGACGCCTTTCTTGTCAGTGCTTAGCGCTATGATAGAATGCCTTGCGTTCGCGCTTGTAGGTATGGTTTCAGCCGGTCCCAGCGAAGATCGTCTGAGGCGCACACGGTGGGCCTCGATGCTCTCCGTGGATCGACTGGCGACCGAAGTCTGCGCGGTGGTGAGAGAGCTTGCCCCCGGTGCAGAGAACTTTATCCGGAGGTTTGAATGAGCGACGAATACCAACCCAATCAAGTCGTGGAGTCGCAGCCTGAGCCTGAGGTGATGCCGGCCGAGCCGGTGATGCCGGCCGAGCCGGTGGAGCCGGGCGCTGAGGACACAAAGGCGGCGGATCCGGGGGATGCAGGCGCATCATCCCGGGAGGAGACGACGGTGCAGATGCAGGCTGAGCCTGAGCCGGCCGTCGACGAAGTCCCGCCAACGGATGTGCCGCCAGCCGTCAAGGCCTCACCCGAGGGGGATGCCGAAGACGTCCCGATGGTGACGGCCGCAGCCGCGACCGCGGCCACCGCCGTCCGGCCCGAAGCCGCAATCGACGATGGGCCGGTCGTGGAAGCTGCAGCGGATCCTCCCTCCGTCGTCAGCCTCTCCGATCTGGAGACGCCCCGACGCAGCGATGAGGAAGAGGGCGGGATTCTGTCCTCCATCATCGCCTTTCTGAAGGATCGGCTGTGGATCGCCGGTCTGGTCGTCCTGGCGCTGCTGATTGCCTTGATCTTTCTGCCGCCGATCTCGCTGGCGCAACGATTGAGCGGGGGGGACTACGCGGCGCTGGATGCCTCGAATCCCAGCGTGGTCCATCCGGACGGGCTGACCGTCCAGCGGAGCGGTGACCTCGAAGGGCGCGTCCGCGTGAAGCTCGACTCGGTGCCGCGCGCCGAATTCGTCTCCAACAACGTTCCCGAGGCGTTGGCTGAGGCCGTGCAGGCCGTGCCCGAGCACCTCGTGCCCAAGAGCCCTTACTTCTCCATCGATGTCAAGTCCAAGGAACCGGTCGCCGGGGTGATGTCCCTTGTCATCCCCAACGAAGCCGAGCCTTGGGAGACGCTGGACCTCTATGCGTGGGATGGGAGCGCATGGCAGTGGCTGCCGACCCGGCTGGATCGCGACGGTGAGGTATTGACCTCTGCCGTCGACGCCCTGCCCGCGTCGGTGATGGTGATGCAGAACGAGGCCAGCGCGCGGCGGATGGCGGTCGAGGTGGAGTCCTGGCCGGAGGATCTCGCCGGGTCTGCGCCGGACGAGATTGATGTCTCGGGGATCCTGATCGGCACCATGGGCGGGACCACCGGCTATGTCGACCAATTGCCTCCGGCGTCCGCCGGTGGCAGCGCAGCCGTTGTGCCCATCGTGCGCAACTGGATGCCCAACCACGAGGCCAACTCGGCCCTCGTGAGCGACATGCTGCAGTCCGATGCGGACAGGGCCGCGCACGTCACCAACCTTCGAGCGCTTGTGCAGGATGGTGGCTACCCAGGCCTGGTCGTCGATTACCGGTCGGTGGAGCCTCAACATCGCGATCGCTTCGCGCGCTTCATCGCCGACCTCGGCGCAGCGTTTGACGATGCTGGCCTCTGGTTGGCGGTGGTGGTGGACACCCCCCGGCTGGTGGAGGATGGTTCGTGGGAGACCGGCGGCTATGACTGGGCGGCGCTGGGCGCAGCGGTCGATCAGTTGCGCGTCGTGATGCCTTATGCGCCGACGGCGTACACGCCCGGCGGTAAGGCCGAGCAGCTGATTACCTGGGCTGTGACCCAGGTCGAGCGGAGCAAGCTCATGCCCGTCTACTCGACGCTGAGCACCGACGGTGAGAAGCCCGTCGCCTATGGGACGGTGCTGGAGACCCTGGGCCAAGTTGAGGTGCGGGAGACCGTCACCGAGAGTGTGACGCCTGGAACGAGGCTGCATTTCTCGTTGGGTGACGCCGTGACGGTCGCCACGGATCCCGCGACGGAGGCCACGCGCGTGGCTGCCGGCGAGACGCTCTACTGGCTGGGCACGCCGCAGTGGTTGCGTGCGCGCATGGAGCTACCCGCGCGTTACCAACTGGGCGGCATTGTCGTGCGCGATCTCTTCGCCGAGGGCAACCTCGAGGGGATGAGGGCTGTGGTGGCGGCGGACCCGTCCGCCGGTGGTGGCGGGACTCCCGAGATGCCCGACGTGATCTGGGAGGTGAAGGACCCCTCGGGCAGCACGACGCAAGCGAGCACGGCCTTCAGTCAGCCGGAGTTCGCGTGGACGGCGCCGACGGTGACCGGGACCTACCGCATCGCGGCGACAGTCGCGGGCATCGACAAGGGCAACTTCCAGCTTCTGGTCGCCGAGCCCACGCCGGTCATGACCGACACCTTGGCGGCGAGCGAGGAGCCCGAGGGCGTCGAGGCCGATCCTGAGGGGGCCGAAGAGGGAGAGGAAGAGGCCGAACCGGGCCTGGCGGCCAGCTTTGTCGCCGATGTCACTGTGCCCGACAACACGCAGTTCGAGAAGGGCGAGTCGTTCACCAAGACGTGGCGCTTGCGCAACGCCGGCGACGTCGATTGGCCTGAGGACACCGTCTTTGCCTACGCTAGCGGCGCCCAGTTGGGCACCGTCGACGAGATTGAGGTCGGTGTGGTCGAGGCCGGTGAGGAAGTCGATCTCAGCGTCGAGATGGTCGCGCCGGAGGAGGACGGGAGCTACCGGAGCACTTGGGAGCTGCGCGCCGACGGCAAGGCGATTTCGGGCGGTGCGGCCTACGTCCTGATCCGCGTCGGCGAGCCCACGGCGGAGGCTCCGGAGGAGGGCGACCAACCGCAGCAACCCCCGGCGGCGCCCCAGCCCGTGGCATCCGGCTCCTTCGAGCTTGGCGGCCACATCCGCGACCTCGGCATTCCCTATAAGGACACGATGCGCTATGCGGGCATGAACTGGGTCAAGATCCAGGTCCATTACGGTCAGGGCGCCGGAAGCGCGATCAACATCGCGCACGCGAACGGCTTCAAGATCCAGTTGAGCGCCATCGGCGGCGCCAGTATGGTCACGAAGCCCGGCTTCGAGGACGAGTTTGCCTCCTGGGTCGCCGGGCTAGCTGCGGCCGGCGCCGACGCGATCGAGGTTTGGAATGAGCCCAACATCGACCGCGAGTGGGCAGTCGGGCACATCAGCCCGCAGGCTTACGTCAACCTGCTCTGCAAATCCTACAACGCCATCAAAGCGGCGAACCCCGGCACCGCCGTGATCAGCGCTGCGCCATCGCCCACGGGATGGTTCGGCGGCTGCGGCCCGAATGGGTGTGACGACAAGCCGTGGATGGAAGGGATCTACAACGCCGGCGCGGCTAACTGCATGGACTACATCGGGGCGCACCACAACGCCGGCGCGACGTCGCCGTCGGCGCGCATCGGCCACCCCGCGAACCCCGGCGACCCCCATCACTCCTGGTTCTTCCTGCCGCAGACGGAGTTGTACTACAACATCTTCCGTGGCACGCGGCAGCTCTTCTACACCGAGATGGGATATGCCTCGCAGGAGGGGGTCCCGACCTTCTCGGATCAGTTCGCCTGGGCCCGCGGGACCGACAACGCCGAGCAGGCGGCCTGGCTGGCGGAGGCCGTCCGGCTCAGCATCAGCACCGGGATGGTGCGCTGCATCATCGTGTGGAACATCGACTTCGTGCGCTACGGCTATGACCCGCAGGATGGCTACGCCATCATCCGGCCCGGTGGTGGGTGTCCGGCGTGTGACGCGCTGCATAATGTGTTAGGCACCCGTTAGGCCGGTACCTATAGACCACAAGACCTGCCCGACGACGTTTGGCGTCGCCGGGCAGGTCTGCTTTATGCGCCCTCTCGCATCGCGGCGCCTGGTGCTGGAGGTGCAGCGCACCTGGGCTTCGTCAACCTCGGCCCGCACCGTCGAGTTGAGGTGCGGTGCACCTCGCGCCGTTGACTTTGCGCTTGCTTCACGTATGATGACCTCACTATGTTCTATGATCAGGTCACGATTCGCGTCGCGGGCGGCCACGGCGGCAAGGGTGCGGTAGCGTTTCGGCGGGAGAAGTACGTGCCCTTTGGCGGGCCGTCGGGCGGCGACGGCGGCAAGGGCGGCGACGTCATTCTCTACGTCAACCAGCACCTCAATACGCTCTACCACTTCGCGCACAAGAAGGACTTTGCGGCCGAGGACGGCCAGAACGGGCGCAACAAGGACATGCACGGCGCCGCCGGCGAGAATCTGCGCATTCCGGTGCCGCCGGGCACGCTGGTCTACGACGCGGAGACCGGCGTCATGGTGGCCGACCTGACGGAGCCTGGTCAGGAGGAGATCGTCGCGCGGGGCGGGCAAGGGGGGCGCGGTAACGCGCGCTTTGCGACGTCCACCAATCAGGCGCCGCGCATCGCCGAAGCGGGCGATCCCGGCGAGAAACGCACGCTGCGGCTGGAGCTCAAGCTGCTCGCCGACGTCGGGCTGGTGGGAAAGCCCAACGCCGGCAAGTCGACGCTGCTCTCGGTGACGACCGCCGCCACCCCGGAGATCGCGGACTATCCCTTCACGACGCTGCAGCCGAAGCTCGGCGTCGTGGCCCTGTCGTCCGACGAGACCTTTGTGATGGCCGATCTGCCCGGACTGATCGAGGGCGCCAGCCAGGGCAAGGGGCTGGGCCACGAGTTCCTCCGCCACATCGAGCGCACCCGGGTGCTGATCCACCTGCTCGACGGGGCCGCGCTCGACCCCATCGAGGACTTCGAGGCGATCAACGCCGAGCTCGCCGAGTTCGGTCACGGCCTGATGGACAAGCCGCAGATCGTGGTCATCAACAAGCTCGACATCCCCGGCGTTCGCCAGATGGTGCCCGAGTTCGAGGCCATGCTGAACGACCGGGGGTACGATCAGGTGATGGCGATCTCGGCCCTGACCCACGAGAACACGCGCGAGCTGATGGGCAAGGCCTATCAGATGGTCCAGGAGGCGCCGGAGCCGCAGCTCGAGCGCCCGACGCCGGTGGTGATCCGCCCCGACCTCACGGAGGAGGATTTCACCATCGTGAAGGTAGCGCCTGACACGTGGCGCGTGAAGGGCGGGAAGATCGAGCGGGCCGTGGCCCGGACGCGGACCGAATATTACGAGGCGCTCCTGCGCCTGCACGGCTATCTCGAGTATCAGGGCGTGATCGATGCGCTGCGCAAGGCCGGCGTGCAGGAGGGCGACACCGTCCAGATCGCCGACTACGAGTTCGAGTGGGTGGAGACGGTGTAGGAGCGGTGGGCGACGGACGATGGACGACGGACGGCGCGCTGGGAGTAGGAAGTAGGGAAGTAGGGAGTAAACGACAGACGTGCGCGCGAATGGGTTCGTTTCGCAGAAACAGGTCTCGGCGGTCAGCTTGTGGCGAACGAGTGGGTGTAGGGACGGCGGACGATGGATGGGGCGGGAGCCATTTGGCATCGGGGGCTTGACTTTGGTCCTGCTGGACCCCTTCTGTTAAAGAACGTTTGCTCTATTGTAGATGCGAGATGCGATTCATTCAAGGCAGCGGGGGGGCTTTTCGGGTCGATCCTGCGGAAAATCCGGGCGACGCAAAAGCCTGCAGTGCGATGCGCTAGAGGGCTCTCTGCTCAGCAAATCGCAAATCAGCAGATGGGCAAATCAGCAAATCAACAAATCCCAAACCGCAGGAAAGGCTTTCAGTATCCTCAGACGGATCGAAGTGGGTGAAACCGTCGGGGTGGGCAGTCCCGACGGACCCCGCCGAAGCGCTTTCAGTATCCTCAGACGGATCGAAGTGGGTGAAACCGCTGGACGCGCACCCGACTGTACAAGCTGATCAAGACTTTCAGTATCCTCAGACGGATCGAAGTGGGTGAAACGGTGTACTCAGCGGAGCGGTTGCGCAAGGTGTTCCGCTTTCAGTATCCTCAGACGGATCGAAGTGGGTGAAACGCGCCCTTGTCCCACACGATAGCGCGCGGTGTCATTCTTTCAGTATCCTCAGACGGATCGAAGTGGGTGAAACGACGGCGACCGCTATTGGCGGGGAGAGCAGGAGGACCTTTCAGTATCCTCAGACGGATCGAAGTGGGTGAAACTCCGCAAGCGACTCAAGGCTGCGGGCTTGAGCGACCTTTCAGTATCCTCAGACGGATCGAAGTGGGTGAAACGTGATATAGTTGCCATCGCTCACGACACGCCGCCAAACTTTCAGTATCCTCAGACGGATCGAAGTGGGTGAAACCGGGCCTGCACCCGGT
>JBNGCP010000110.1:0-2070 GCA_049974845.1 Anaerolineae bacterium
CCCTTCGAGATTCGGGAGGCGACACCGTCCCTTTTCCAGCTGGCGCGTCGTGCTCAGTGGGCTGCCCTCCTTGCCTGGGTGGGAGGTGCCCCTCTCCCGGTACGGATTCGGCGTGGTGTCAACGTCGCCCCACAGCTTTTCGTATCCCACACCGCCGGTGAGGCCCTCCTTGCGCTCGTGAACCTCTCTTTCGATGATGCGAGACCGGATCTCGACGTGCCAGCGCTCAGCCTCTCGCAAGGGGTCGAGCGCTTGGATCGTGACGGCCACTGGCATCCGGTCGCCGACCTGGAAAGGGTGGACGTGCCTGCGTGGTCCCTCACCGTGTTGCGAGGCACGATGGATGGTTTTGAGGGATAGAGGCCGCCGTACATCACGGGGGCGCCGAGGCCTTGCAGCGCCGGCGCGCGTTTCTCTCTGCGCTCTCCGTGCATTCGTGGTAAAGAAGACCAACAACTGATGACTCCAAGGAGATGATATGACGACACAGTTGCGCATTGGAATGATTGGGGTGGCAGGTCGTGGTGGGCTCTGGCGATACTGGCACCAGCCGGAGGGGCGCTCGATCGTGGTCGCCGGTGCTGACACGAGCGAGGCGCATCTCGCGGCGTTTCGTGAGAAGCATGGTGGCTCGCCGCTGATCACGACGGATTATCGCGAGATGTTAGCGCGCGACGATGTGGACGCCGTCGCCGTCACGTCGCCCGACTACTGTCACGAGGAGCACGCCGTCGCCGCCTTGGAAGCAGGCAAGGATGTCTTCTGTGAGAAGCCGTTGGCCATCACCATCGAGGGCTGCGATCGCATTCTGGAGGCCTGGCGACGGTCTGGCAGACGTTTGATGGTGGGCTTCAATATGCGCTATATGAATATGTTCCGCACGATGAAGGAAATCGTCGACGCCGGTGTCATCGGCGAGATCAAGGCCGTCTGGGTCCGGCACTTTGTTGGAATGGGCAGTGATTTCTATTATCATGATTGGCACGCGACACGGAAGAACACGACGTCACTCTTGTTGCAGAAGGGCTCGCACGACATCGACGTCATCCACTGGATCACCGGGCAGTACACGCGCCGCACGTCGGCCTTCGGCAGCCTCGACTATTTCGGCGGAGACGAACCCAACGATCTCACCTGCCCCGAATGCCCCAAGCGCGATACCTGCGTCGAGGCGCAATTCGAGGGACGGCGGATCCAATGCGTCTTCCGCGAGGAGGTCGACGTCGAGGATAATCAAGTGATGATTATGGAGCTGGATGGGGGCATCAAGGCTGCGTACCTGCAGTGTCATTTTACGCCGGATTACCATCGCAATTACACTTTCATCGGGACCGAGGGGCGTTTGGAGAACTCGGAGCCCGAGATGAAGGTCTGGGTCAAGACGCGCCGTTCCAACACCTGGCGCGAGCTGGCCGATCGCACCTATGAGGTGAAGGCCATTAAGGGCGAGCACGGCGGCGCGGATCCTGTGATCTGTCGTGATTTCGTCGATATGTGCCTGGACGGGAAGGAACCGCTGGCGCCGCCGCTGGCCGGTCGAATGAGCGTCGCCGCCGGGGTGTGCGCGGCGCAGTCGCTGCGCAATGGCGGCGTGCCGGTGGACGTGCCGCCGCCTCCCGAGGGCTTCCGATAGCCAGGAGGCGACGGGCGCGCCGCTAGCGCGCTTTCGAGGGGGAGTGTGAAACCACAGGACCGCGCTGACGAGATTGCGAGCCTTGAGCAAGCCATCGCCGCGCTTGAGGCGCAGCGCTCGACACTCGGCGACGCCGCTGTCGATGCGTCCGTGACGACGCTGCGGGAGAAAATCCGCGCGTTGGCGCGTCACGGTGGGCCCCCTCTGCAGGACGCCCCCGCTCCTCCCTCTCGGCGCGAGCGCAAGACCGTGACCATCGTGATGGCCGATGTGCAGGGATCGACGGATCTCGCCGCGCGGATGGAGACGTCCGCCAAGCCCGGCACGGTCCTCGTCGCGGAGAGCACCTATCGCCTCACGGCGGACCAGTTCAGGTGGCAGCCCTTGGGGCCGATCGCCGTCAAGGGCATCCAACAGCCTGTCTTGGCCTATCGGCC
>JBNGCP010000110.1:2170-8411 GCA_049974845.1 Anaerolineae bacterium
GCAGGTTGGCCGATCTGGCTCGCACGGAGCTCAGGACCGCTTGATCTACCCGGCGGTATGCTCGAGCGCAGAGATGGGGGCCTGGCTGCGCGTGGCACGATCGAGCCACGAGTATCCACGAATCAAAGGAGGGTGGAAATGCTAAGGCAGTTGGGAACACGTGGTTGGGTAGTCGGGATCGCCCTCATGGGACTATTGTTGGGGTTCGTCGCGGCCTGCGGGGGCGAGCAGACACCGAGCGATAGCGGCTCTGGCGATCAGAACGTCGAGGCTCAGGCGCTTCTGCAGGAGCGCTGCACTCAGTGCCACGGGCTGGATCGTGTGACCAGCCAATCCAAAACGGCGGAGGAATGGCAGCAGACCGTCGACAGCATGGTCGCGCGGGGCGCTCAGTTGAACGCTGAGGAGACAGAGGTGCTGGTGGCCTACCTGGCGGAGGCGTACGGGCAGTAGCTGATAGCGTTCATTTGCCGTTTGGAGCACACCATTCTCAGGTGACCGGCGCGAGACGTCCTCGTTTTGTCTGTTGGTCACCTGAGTCCATCTTGCGATGAGGAGACCCCTATGACCGTGCTCTTTTCACCTTCTCAGGTGGGCGCTCTCACGGTGCCCAATCGTTTCGTTCGCTCGGCCGACCGCTGCTGGCCTCAGGGTCCCGGCGAGGGCATCACGTGCAGGCGCTTTACCTGATCCGCCCGGCTTCGCCAGGGCGGCCCTTTCCGGGAGAAGGTGATCCGTGACGGCGGCCCAGATCGTCAGGCTGCTCTACACCGGGGCGCTCCTGGGTCTGGCGCTCTATGCCACCCACGTGGTGCTGTTGATCGTGCTCTACCTGGGGCACCGGCGCGATAAAGTTTCGCCAGCGCCGGTCGTTGTGGATGCCGCCTTGCCGTATGTGACGGTTCAGATTCCGCTGCGCAACGAGCGGCACGTTGTCCGCCGTGTGATGGCTGCTGTGGCAGCCCAGGATTGGCCACAAGATCGGTTGGAGATCCAGGTGCTGGATGACTCCGATGACGACACTACAGAGCTTGCACTGGCTGAGGCCGCGCGTCTGCGGGCGCGGGGCTTAACCGTCGAGGTGCTCCATCGGGCGCGGCCCGAGGGATACAAGGCGGGCGCGCTCGCCGCAGGGATGGCGCGGGCCCGCGGGGAGTTCGTGGCTATTTTTGACGCTGACTTCGAGCCGCCCCACGACTTCCTGCGGCGGACGGTGCCCTATTTCCTGAGCGACTCCACACTGGGGATGGTTCAGGCCCGCTGGACGCACCTCAATGCCGACTATTCGTTGATGACCCGTGTCCAGGCGCTGGCCCTTGATGCGCACTTCTCCGTGGAGCACCTGGCGCGCAACCGCGCCGGATTGGTGATGAACTTCAACGGCGCTGCTGGCGTCTGGCGGCGGGCAGCGATCGCCGATGCCGGAGGCTGGCAGTCAGACACGGTGACGGAGGACCTCGATCTGAGCTACCGCGCACAGCTTGCCGGGTGGCGTGCGCTCTACCTGCCTGATGTGAGCGCTCCGGCCGAGCTGCCACCTCTGATCAGCGCCTTCAAAGCGCAGCAGGCCCGCTGGGCTAAGGGTGCATCGCAGTGCTTACGGAAGCTCGCCGGCCCGATCTGTCGCTCGCGTCACCTGAGCCTGGCAGCGAAACTCCTCGCCCTCCTGCATCTAAGCGGCTACTGGAACCAGCCGCTTCTGCTGCTGATGATTCTGCTGACGTTGCCGATGGTGCTGACGGACCCCAGCTTCTCGGATTTCACCCTTTGGCTCGGCGGCCTAGCGTCGGTGCCGCCGCTGCTCTATGTCTTGGGTCAGATGCATCTGCATCGCGATTGGCTGCGGCGCAGCTTGGTCTATCCCGCGCTGATGCTGGTGTGGGTTGGGCTCTCATGGAGTCTCACCCTGGCGGTCTTTGACGGCTTGCTCAGATGGGGTGGCCCCTTTGTGCGCACCCCCAAGTTTCAGATCGATGGGAAGGCTGGGGACTGGCGGGGGTCTGACTACGGACCGCGATCGGGCTCGACCTGGATCGGAGAGCTGCTCATCGGGGTCTACGTAGGCACTGCAATCTGGGCAGCCCTCGCCCTTGATCACGACCATCTTCTGCCCCTGGTCTTGGGGTATGCCCTGGGCCAGGTGCTGATTCTCGGGCTTACGGTCGCGCAGGCGATAGCGGCCCGGAGACCCTCTCGCGGCGCCTAGCATCGCTGTTTAGGCCGGCGCTTTCTTGACGGAAAAGGAGATACGTATGACGACTTCACGGGAGCGCGTGCTGATGACGGTTGACCATCAGGTGCCGGATCGTGTCCCCATCGATCTCGGTGGTCATCGCTCGTCAGGGATCATGGCCATCGCCTACAATAAGCTCAAGCAGCACCTGGGCATCACCTCCGGTGACATCTACGTCTATGACTTCGTGCAGCAGTTGGCGATCATCGAGCCACCGGTGTTGGACCGCTTTGCCGTGGATACGGTCGAGCTAGGCCGCGGCTTTGCACTCAGTTCGGAGGATTGGCGAACCTGGGTGCTCCCCGACGGCACGCCCTGCAAGATCCCGGCGTTCATTGAGCCGCGCAAGGTTGGGGACGACTGGCACATTCTCGATCCTGACGGCACCCTCATCGCGGTGCAGAAGGCCGGCAGCCTCTACTTCGAGCAGACCTGTTTCCCGCTGCAGCACTACACCGGCGATGACTTTTCGCACCTCGAGGACGCGATGACCAAGGTGATGTGGGCGACCCTGGGATCGCCTCCGGCGCCCATCGGCTTCGACGAAGTGGGCTTGGTTCAGTTATCCGAAGAGGCCAAAGCGCTCCGCGAGCGGACGGATCGGGCGATTCTTGGGCTGTTTGGTGGCAATCTGATGGAGTGGGGCCAGTTTCTCTTCAGGATGGATAACTTTCTGATGCAGTTGGCGATGCATCCGCAGCGCATGCACCGCTTCCTCGATGCCTTGACCGAGATTCACCTCCGGGACCTCGAGGCGTTCCTGAGTGCGGTTGGGTCCTACATCGACATCATCCTCTTCGGTGACGACCTGGGCATGCAGACGGGGCCGCAGATCTCGCCGAAGATGTACCGTGAGTTCTTCTTCCCCCGTCACCGCCTTCTCTGGCAGCGAGCTAAGGAGCTGGCTGACGTGAAGGTCATGCTGCACTCCTGCGGCAGTGTGGAAGCCTACATGCCGATGTTCATCGAGGCTGGCCTCGACATCCTGCAGCCCCTTCAGACCACGGCTCACGGTATGGAGGCAGCGTATCTCAAGCGGACCTATGGGCGCGATCTCTGTCTCTGGGGCGGTGGCTGCGACACGCAGACGGTCCTATCGCGGGCAACACCGGAGGAGGTCGCCGCGGACGTCCGCCGGCGGGTCGAGGTGCTGGCGAACGGCGGAGGCTATGTCTTCCAGCAAATCCACAACGTGATGGCGGATGTGCCACCCGAAAACATCGTGGCGATGCTGGATGCGGTGCATAGCGATCCCCGTGCGTGACGGCGCCGCTCGGGTGTGTCATCTTTTGGGCAAGAGTGGGCAGTTTTGGCCCCCTCAGCTTATAGCTGCCGCACCGTCGCCAGCCAAGACTGCCAAGGCGTGTTTCGCGTTGGGCGAAGTCAAGCCTGCCCCGGCTTGTGCTGGGCCGGATCGACAGGTCGCCCTCAACGTGAAACACGCCTCGCCGCTCTGTGATTTGCCAAGGGCCTCTGGGAACCTATACTTGTCTCCAGATAAGAGTGTCATTGGCATAGACGACGCCGTGCTCCACGACCCTATTGCCTTCGTTGATGCTTCGGCATCAGCGCGCCTGATGGGCCGTGGCGTTCAGGTCTGTGTCCTGCTCTAGGTTTCGCTCAGAGCAGAATCCTCCCGGGAGGTTTGAAGGTGAACCAACGACTCAAGCGTATGCTCCTTGCTGTGGTGATGTTAATTGTGGTTGCATCTGGATGCACGGCGGTCATGGAGCCGCTGGAGCCAGTGACCATCTCCTTCGTGCATCCTGAGGATCCCACCGGTGCCTATACGCAATGGGCGGAGCAATTCCACGAGGAGTATCCACATATCACTGTGGAGCTCATCTCCACCAGTGATATCCCTGGCAGCCAGATTGTGACGAACGATGCGTTTGTTGCCACCCAGTTCGAGTTGGCAGGCTACCAACAGGACGGCGCCATCATCGATCTCAGCCCCTTCATGGCCGAGACGGATGAGCTCGATGTCGATGACTTCTATCCGTCAGCATTGGAGGTCTTTAGTAGCGAGGGCCGGCAGTGGGCCCTGCCCTTCGGCATCGATACGATGATGGTCTACTACAATCAGGATCTCTTCGATCAATATGGCGTCTCCTATCCCCAGATCGGATGGAACTGGGGGGATTTCCTCGCCTATGCAATCGCGATGACCGACGAACGTGCGGGCCTATACGGATATGCTCTGCATTACACGGAGGACTTCGGCGTCTATGAGCCGATCATGATTATCTATCAGGCTGGGGGCCAAATCTTTGACAGCCTGCAGGAGCCGACACGGGTGACGTTTGACGAGCCGCGCAACATCGAGGCGATGGAGTTCTATGCCAATTTGATCTATAATCTCCACGTCGTGCCGACGCCGGAGGAGGCGGCGCGTCTTGGGCGGGCGTATCCCTGGCGAGGGGTGCTCGAGGAGCGCTTTGCTATGTGGTCCACGCTCTTCTCAGAGCGGGGAGGCCGTCGCTGGCCCGTCGAGTGGGAGATGCGCTGGGGGGCGGTGCCGATGCCTCGTGACGAGCGGGCAGCTTCGCTAGGGTTGGCGGAGGGGCTTTTTGTCTCTTCAGCAAGCGAGGAGCCTGCCGCAGCTTGGACCTGGATCCATTTCCTGAGCCAACAGGTCCCGCCGTTTACGATTCCGGCACGCCAGTCGTTGGCCGCTTCTCAGGAGTTCGAGCGCCTGGCCGGCGCTCAGACTGCTGCGGCCGCCCGGGCCGCGCTGTCGGACACGATTCTGGTGAATCCGGAGCTGCTCGGCTTCGAAACGGCCATCTTCGCCTTGGCCGAGGCTTTCGAGCAGATCCGTAGTGGTGAGGTGACCCCCGAGATTGCCCTGACTGGGGCACAGGAGCGTGCGGAACGTTAGGGTCAGGGGGGACGAAACGTGTCCATGAGTCGCGCGCTGTTGGTTGTGGCGATGCGGTCGCGCTATGTGCCGTCGCGGGTAGCTCGTCGGCTAGTGCGCATTTTGCGTGGAGCAAGGCCGGACCTGTCCCGGCTTGCCCTCGGCCCCCTGCTCGATGGGTTTTCCTCCAACGGGAAATGCACCCGCCTGCTATGGGTGGTTGCCTCTTGGGCCTGCTGGGTGGATGTGCAGATGTCTCCTTTCTTGCCCCAAAGGAGCCGGTGACGATCCGGTTCGTCTATCCAAGCGCAGCCGAATACTACACGGCGTTGGCCGAGGACTTCCAGAGACAGTATCGGCACATCACCGTGGAGCTGGTCTCACCACAGTCGCTCCGTCCGCAGCAGGTGATGAGCCCCGATGTCGTTGTGATCCCTCAATACCAACTCCAGTTCCTGCGGGAGGCGGGCTTTGCGATCGACCTGGCTCGCTTCATCTCCGAGGACTCGGAATTCACGCTACTCACAAGGAGAAAAGACCATGCCTCTGATGTTCGACTTTCCACTGGAGAAGCTCAAGACGTATCGCGGCATCAATCCCCGTCCGGAGGATTTCGACGCGTTCTGGGATCGAGGGCTTGCCGAGATGCGGGCCACCGAGCCCGATGTCGAGCTCGTCCCCGCCGAGTTTCAGACCTCGTTCGCCGAGTGTTTTCACCTCTATTTCACCGGTGTCGGCGGCGCGCGGGTGCACGCTAAGTTCCTGCGCCCCCGCCGGATCGACTCCCCCCGACCCACCGTGCTGATGTTCCACGGCTACTCCGGCGACGCCGGCGACTGGACAGACAAGCTTGGCTACGTCGCCGAGGGCTACGTCGTCGCGGCTCTCGATTGCCGCGGGCAGGGTGGGCTCTCCGAGGATGTGGGAGGGGTCACCGGGTGGACGCTGCGCGGGCACATCGTTCGCGGCCTCGAGGATGCGCTGGCTGGTCACCCGGAAAAGCTGCTTTTCCGCGACATCTTCCTTGATACGGTCGAGCTCAGCCGCATCGTCCTGGCCATGGACGAGGTCGACGCGTCCCGGGTGGGCGCGACCGGCGGTAGCCAGGGAGGTGCTCTGACGGTGGCCTGTATGTCCCTCGAGCCCCG
>JBNGCP010000110.1:8511-11020 GCA_049974845.1 Anaerolineae bacterium
GCCTACAATAGCATCGCGTCTGAGAAGTCTATGGTGATCTATCCGGATTTTGGGCACGAGAGCCTGCCCGGTCATCAAGACCGGATCTTTCGGTTTATGATGGGACTATGAGGAGGTCATAGAGATGACGTTGTCACAATCTGAACGGACGGAGCTGTTGAAGCTCTATGCCGATCTGCGCGTCGCCGATGTTCGAGACGGGATGGACTGGATGATGCGCCATCACTACGGCTCGATGGTGCCCGAGATTCGTCCCCTCTGGCGCACCCGCGCGGTGGGCATCGCGAAGACGGTGCGGTATCTGCCCTATAAGGGGGAGGTGCCCAAGATGACGCCGGAGGAGTATACGCAGTGGTCTGGCTGGTACTACAGTGAGGTCTGTCCATATCCCTGGATCGCGACAATCGAGCAGGGGGACTTCTGCGTGATCGACCAGAGCGGTGTCGATGCCGGACTGATGGGCTCGAACAACGCCATGGACGGCCTCATCCGTGGCGCGACCGGCTACGTGACCAACGGCGGCGTACGGGACACCGATGAGGTGATCCTCGAGCAGGTGCCGTTTTGGTCGCGCTTCTGCTCGCAGGGGATGGTTCAAGGGCGCTTGCAGTTTGACGCCTACGACATTCCCGTCGAGGTCGGCGGTGTGTTGGTCCATCCGGGCGACATCGTCGTCGCCGACGGAGATGGTGTCATCGTCGTCCCGCAGGATATCGCGCGGGACGTGGCGAAGTACGCACGCCAGGAGATGAGTGCCGATAAGGTCTCCCGTCGCGCGAAATATGAGAAATTGGGTCTCGAGCTCGACGAGACAGTGACGTAGATTGGGGGATGACGATGTTCTCAAAGTCTTTCGCCGGTGATCTGGAGGTGCTCGTCGTCGGCGTCGCGCCTGGTGAGATGTTGCTGGAGACTATTGAGGCGGCGATCGAGGAGCACGGTGTGCAGAACGGCGCTGTCGTCTCCGGCATCGGCACGCTGAAGGTCGCCAGGATGCACCACATCGAGCACGATCGCTTTCCACCCGACGATCGCTTCTTCACCATCGAGAAGCCGTTGGAGGTCTCGAACATCAGTGGCATCATCGCCGATGGCAAGCCGCACCTTCACATGACCGTCGGCTATCGCGATGAGTGGGCCGTGGCTGGGCATCTCGAACCGGGATCCGAGGTGCTCTATCTGGCCGAGGTCACGATCCTGAGGTTCGACGACCTCAAGCTCGATCGACATTTTGATGCGGAGCGCAAGGTGAGCCTGTTGGGGAAGAAGGTCTGAGGCGGTTCGTCAAGCGACGGACACCGCCCTCTAGGAAATAGGGGGCGGTGTCCGCTGTCTGCGGTTTGGCGCTTGAGCTGTCAGGATTCCCATCGGGTGGGGTTCACGTTATACTACCCGACCGCAGGCTAGCTACCCCCGAAGTGTAGTTCCACGGCCGGGTGGATCGCTGTGCGATGCCCGGACGCTATTGGACAAAGGAGATATCTGTGGACGAAGTACGCGTGGCAATTGTGGGAATGGGCATTGGCCGTCCTAATGGACGCGCGATCGCGGCTGATCCCCGCGGACGTGTCGTCGCGCTCTGCGACTTGATTGAGTCGCGCATGGAGGCGTTCGCCAAAGAGCTGCCCGAACCCGTCAAGACCTATACTGATTATGAGGAGATGTGTGCCGCCCCCGACATCGATGCGGTCTTTGTCGGGACCCCCAACCAATGGCACGTCCCTGTGGCCATGGAGGCCGTCAAGCGCGGTAAGCACGTGTTGATCACGAAGCCGCTTGCCGACGCGCTGGCGCCTGCTAAGGCGCTTGTCGAGGCGGCGGAGGCCGCAGGTGTCGTGAATATGATGTCCCTCTCGACACGGTTCAGCGATCGAGTCCGGTACCTGGGCGGCATGTCCCGCGCCGGAGACTTCGGTGACCTCTACTATGCCCGTGCACGGAGCGTGCGCCGCAGCGGTATTCCCGATTGGAGCCTGGGTTTCATCCAGGCCGGTGGGGGCGCCTTCCGCGATATGGGCGTCCACGTCCTGGACGCCGTCTGGTGGCTGATGGGCATGCCCGAGCCCGTGAGCGTGACGGGCGTCGCTGGGGCAAAGTTCGGGCCCCGAGGCCAGGGTTACTGGCACTATCGCGAGCAGCCTGAGGACTTCTATCGTCAGTATGAAACCGATGACTACGGCGGCGGGTTCATCCGCTTTGCCAACGGTGCGGGGTTGCAGATCGAGAGCTTCTGGGCCAGCCACCAGCAGGACGAGCTGCAGATCGAGCTCTTCGGCACGGAGGCCGGCGCGAAGTTGAATCCCCTGACGCTCTACCGAACGGTGAACGGAGCGCCGCAGGATATCACGGTCAAAATGCCCGAGGATCGCCGAGCGTGGGATGCCATCGCCGCGCATTTCATCGCGTGCATTCTGGATGGCGTTCCGTGCCAGGCGCCCCTGCGTCACGGCCTTGTCGTACAGGAGATGATGGAGGCCTTGCTGGAGAGCGCTCGAACCGGTCGCGAAGT
>JBNGCP010000111.1:0-10264 GCA_049974845.1 Anaerolineae bacterium
ATAAGCTCGATGGACATAATGATCACGATCAGATTCCGGTTCGCCAATGCGCCATACACACCAAGGCAGAAGAGAGCAGCACCGAGGATCAAGTACCAGGAAAGCGGAACCGCGGCCCCACCCACGTCATCGCTCCTTTCCCAGGTAGAGCGCGCCGATCAGGACAACCAGGAGCATCACCGAGACGACCTCAAAGGGCAGCAAGTAGCCGGCGGGATCGACAAGCGCCGCGCCAAGCAGCTCGAGCCCCGCTTCCGGCACCGATGAGGGAGGCGCCTCCGGCAGGGGCAACTGCACGATCATCCAGACCATGACGGCGAACAGGGCCCCCGCAACGATTGCCGAGGACCACGGATCGTTAAGCGTGCGCTTGTCCTGTCGCATGACGCCCTTGGTCACCATGATGGCAATCACCGTCAGGACAGCAACACCCCCAATGTAGAGGAAGAGCTGAATGCCCGCCATAAACGGCGATTCAAGAAGCATGTACAGCGCGGCAACACCGAAAAACGAGGTGATCAGCCAAAGCGCCGCGTGGAAGATACGCCGGCTACTGACGACGCGCACAGCGCCGCCTAACGCCAAAGCAGCAAAGACGAGGAAAAGAATCTGGTTCGGCGATACAATCATCAGTTCACGTTGCCTCTCGCCGTCACACCGTCTGCCCTTCGACAGGCCGAGTCCCCTTCAGCGATCGCGCTCTTCGCCGGCGACGGTCGAACCAACTGAGAAAACCGACCAACCCCAATCCCAGCAGAACGTTGGTAGCCATCAGCCCAAGGGTGTGAACCCAACTCTGCGTCGGGCTCGCATTCATCAGCAGCTTATCCGCAAGTGCTACGACCAGCAAGACCACCAGGCCCAACGGTACCAGAAACTTCCAGTTGAACGCCAAAACCTGGTCGATCCGCAACCGCGGCATCGCGGCCCAGAAGAGAACCAGCACATTGAAGACCAGAAACGCCTTGAGCAACAGCCAGACAATCCCAAGCGCAGGCAGTTGCATCACCCACGGTCCCCGCCATCCTCCAAGAAACAGGACCGAGAAGACCACCGAGGCTGTGAAGTTGTTGATGAACTCGGCCAGATAGAAGGCGCCGAACATCATGCCACTATACTCGGTGAAATACCCTGCGACAATCTCGGAATCCGCCTCTGCCAGCTCAAAAGGCAGACGCCCGACCTCGGCGGTACTGGCGAGAAAGTAGACAAGAGCAGCAAGCGGGACGGTAAACGCGAAGGCAACGTCTTGAGCTGCAATGATATCCTGCAGCGACATAGACCCGGTGAGCAGCACCGGCACCAGCAACGCCAGGACCTGAGGAATCTCATAGCTGATGATCTGCGACACCGCTCGAAACGCCCCGACCTCAGCGTACTTGTTGCGCGAGCTCCAACCTGCTATGATCATCGAGAAGGGAGCAAGCGATGAGATCCCCACCACGTACAGCGCTCCGACGTCGAGGTCGACAACCTGCAAGCCTTGCGGGCCTAGCGGAATCACCGCCCACACCGCCACGGCGACCGCCACGACCAGAATCGGCGCGGCGATGAAGACGGCACGGTCGGCCCCTTCAGGGATGATGAGCTCCTTGGTTAGTATTTTGATGGCATCGGCAAAGGTCTGGAACAGCGCAAAAGGCCCCGCGTAAGTACCCGCGTTCGTCGGCCCCAGGCGATCCTGCATCCGCCCGATCACCTTCCGCACCTCCCAGATCAGGAAGATGACGACAACGAGGGGAACCATCGCCATCGCCAATGCCCCAAGGAAGCGCAGCAGGACGTCCATCCACGTCACGTCCGACGACGTGACCTCAGACAACAACGTGCTAAGCGAACTCAGCGGATAGATGCCTACATCCACTCGAGCCATCCTTTGCGCCAGACATAGAAAAGCCCCACGCCCAAGAGGGACAAGAAGAGCGTTGCCTCAAGAACGGCATATAGCGACAGCTGATGGTAGGCAAGTGCCCAGGGGAAGAGCAACGCGGCCTCCACGTCAAAAGCTACGAAGGCCAGCCCATAGAGATAGTATTGCGCCTTGAACTCAATCCACGTTTCACCAAAGGTAGGATTGCCGCTTTCGTAGACCTGAGCCTTGCGTGTGTTGAACTTCTTTGGACTAAGCAGTGCCGCCAAGATGATCGGAGCGACCCCGAAGATCAGTGCGACCAAGAGGAATATACCCACGACCGCATATGGATGGATCAAGTTCACCACCTCCGATCCCAACCACCCATTATAGCACGCATGCCATACTGAACAACCAATCTATCTTGTGCGGCCCGACCCCACACCAAACGGGGGCGGACCTCAATCCGCCCCCGTTCTAGGTTTCGTGCCGGCGCGCCCGCTCTAGGTGCCCGGTCGTGCTGCGCCGTGCTCCAATGCCTTGAGCGCCGCCTCGCGCCGCTGTGCCTCGCGCTCCTGCAACTCGCGCCCTCCCTTGAGCGCGACGATAAGGTCATGCCGTTTGATCGCCCGTTTTCGCTCAAGCTCGATCATGGCGGCCTTGTCATCCGCCAGCTTTTCCAGTGCTTCCACCCAGGAGCCACTCTGCACCGGTGTATGATGCACGCGCCACCGCTCAACCCACACCGGCAGCTCGTCGGCGTTCGCCACCCGCTCCAAGGTCTTGGTGATCGTCACCCCCTGCGACTTGAGCGTGACATCGTACGTCTCCATCACGGGCTCGACAGGACAGACTTGCACACAAGCGCCGCACTTGATACAGTAGTAATCGGCCAAGACGAGCTCTCCCTCATCGTCGATATGGAGGGCCCGCGTAGGACAGATGTCAGCGCAGGCGTAACAACCCTCAACACACAGCTCACGCCGCAAGACGACTGAGCCCTCCCACGGCTGCTGCACCGAGAAGGCGCCATTGCTCGCTACCTCACACTGACGACAGCGGATGCAGTGCTCGTCGTCGACGACAAGCGTATCCGCGGCCTCGTCGTAGCTGATTACGTCGGTGGGGCAGTTGTCGATCACGAAGTCCTTCAGATCCCAATCGAAGGCATCGCGATCGAATTCCGTCGACTCCACCAGATAGGGGAAGGCCTCGTATGCCTGCACTGGGATATAAGGCTCGCCCCCAAGCGTCATGTCGATGGCGTTCACCGGGCACATCACAACGCACATGCCGCAAAAGACGCACTTCTCTGTGTCGACGTCCACGAGCAGCTTGGCTGCCAGATGTCCATCTACGATCTCGCCACCGGTGTGCTCAATCGCGTCCTTCGGGCAGACAAGCGGTCCTAACTGGCATCCCACGCAGCGCTCCAAGTCCCACGTCAGGACATCGTGATGGGTCACCATCTTGCGCTCGAGCACAAGCTTGTCGTCGGTCCGGTGCTTCAACGTCGTTCCACGTTTCATGCCAATCCCTCAGAATCCCAGCCGCGCCAACTGCGGTCGCGGCGATACGATATGGCGCTCGAAACCCAACGTCGCAGGATCCAGCCCCAACGCCAGGCCCATCACTTGAGTGAAGTACAACACCGGCAGGTTCAGCGAGGCCCTTACGGCACGCTCGGCCTTCGTCTGATAGGCATCTAGGGACGTATGGCACATGGGACATGCGAGCATGACGACATCAGCCCCGGCCTCTCTCGCGGATACCAATATCTTGCCTGAAAGGCGAGCGGTTACATCACCGTGAGACAGCGCCACAGCGCCTCCACAGCACTTTGCCTTCATCTCATACTCCACCCGTTTGGCCCCCAGGGCTTCTGCGAGGTCGTCCAAGCCGCTGGGGCGCTCAGGACTATCGAATACATCCTTGGGCCGCGTCAGCATACATCCGTAGTAACTGGCGACCTTGAGGTCAGCCAGGGGATTAACCACCTGCTCCTTTATCCGGTCAAGACCATAGGTCTCCAGAAGCATGTAAAGGGGATGCAGCACCTCGATATCGCCGGTAAGCTCCAAGCCGTCCCGCAGGTGCTCATTCACGCTCTGACGCACGGCCTTGTCGGCTGCGACGCGCTTGCTGGCCTGACGTAGGTTCTTGTAGCAGCCACTGCAGGGCGCGATAACCGTATCGAATCCCTGTGCCTCCGCGAGTGCCAGGTTGCGGGCCGGGAGGGCAACTGCTGCCGCCGCGTTCCGCACATCGGCGTGAACTGCTCCGCAACAACTCCAATCATCCAGCTCGACCAGCTCGATGCCCAGGTGCGCAAAGACCAAGCGCACTGATCGATCATACTCCTTCGCGCTCGACTGCAAGCTGCATCCCGGATAGTACCCGTATCGCATCGTCTCCGTCATCGCGACTTATCCTTTCCCCAGGCGAAGGCCACGCCCGCAATCAGGGCAAGCAGCGCGCCGCCCAGGGCGCCGCCCAGGATCTTCCGTACGTCCGAAGGTCGACCGCCCGAGACGCCGGTCGCCATCCTAAGCCGCGTGGAATCCGTCACACCGATCTTGTCCATCTCTTTGGGATCCTCGATCCGTTCCGGAAGGAAAGGCAGCTTACCCTTAACCAGCATCTTCAGTCCGAGCGGCACCATCCTGATAAGGCTGACCGCATCCAGAACACGAAGGTAGTAGCGGGTCAGCAACTCGGGCTCGAACATCCGCCCGTGCGCTTGTACCGTCTCCGCGAAGGCCAGTCCGAACTCGGCCTCCTTGTCCTTAGCGTACCCTTTCTCGATTGCGAGACGGCGCAGGTCCGCCATAAGATCGGTGATCTCTATGCCACGCGGGCAACGATTGGCACACGAATAGCAGGAGACACAGCGCCACATGTCGTTACTGCTCAATACGGCTTCTTCCTCTCCCATCTGTATAAGGTGCAGGATGCGTCGCGGGCCGTACTCCATCTCGTCAATGACTGGACAGGATCCGGAGCAGGTGCCACATTGGTAACATTGCAGGACGAGCCGACCACCCTGCGTTTCGAGCACCTCGGCGAGGAACGGGCTCAGTATGTCTTGGTTCGTCGCTGCCATGGTCACTCTCCTCCAGCCACGCGGGCCATCTGCTGAACCGGTGTCTCGATGCCCTGCAGCCGGGCCTCCTCGCTCAGTCGCAGCACCTCCCTCACGCCAGGCACCTCCTGCATCCGGCGCAAGAACCGCGTGAGCTTGGGACGGGCGGCTTCGTTCTGCGCACGGATGGTGTCAATTCCGAGCTCTTGGATCGTCTCGTTCGTCTCGCGCATGATGCGGGCCCACTTTGCTCCCTCGGTAGCCGACACCGACTCCACTCGGAACCGCCCCGGAGAGATGCCTAGACTCTCCAGTTGCACGGCCAACTTGCCCATACGCTCCTCGGCGTGCTGCCGACCATCGATATAGTGGCAGTCCTGAGGATGGCACCCGGAGACCACAACGGCGCCGGCCCCAAGTCGGAACGCCTCCATGACAAAGTCTCGATCCACGCGGCCGGCACACATCACCAGAATATTCCTGGTGTTCGCGGGATACTCGAAGTGGCTGACGCCGGCGTTATCCGCGCCCATCCCGCTGCACCAACGGCACATGAACGCCAGAATCTTCTCCTCCGCCCGCTCCGCCAGCAGCGCATGGATCTGGGCGAGGATCTGCCCATCGGTGAAATGATGCTGCGTGATCGCATTATGCGGGCATTCCGCGACACAGGTTCCACAGCCGTGGCATTTGGCCGGGATGATGTGCGTCGGCTCGCCAGAGCCCGGACGATTGTCAACCGCCCCGTAGGGGCACGCGTCATAGCAGATGCTGCACTTGCCGCCGCGCGCGTTGATACAGCGCTCAGGATAGACGTAAGCCACGATGGGATCGATCTCCCACGTATCATGCGTGAGCACGCGCGCCGCGCGGCCAGCAGCGCCGCTGCCTTGGCTCACGCTCTGAGGGATGTCTTTTGGCCCCTGCGCACATCCTGCCAAGTAGATACCCTCGGTCGGCGTGTCAATGGGCTTCAGTTTCGGGTGTGACTCCAAGAAGAAGCCGTTGGTATCCAGCGGCACGGTGAGCACCCGAGCCAGGTCCTCGGAGCCCTCCGAAGAGATCGCCGCGGTAGCCAGACCGACCATCTCGAACTCATACTCCAGAGGTCGCCCAAGGCTCGCGTTGTCGGCGCGGACGATGAGGTTGCCCGTCTCAGGAACCTCTCGAATCTCGGCAGGCCTTCCTTGCACAAAATGAATCCCCGCTTCGCGGGCACGCTCATAAAACTCCTCATAGGTCTTTCCCGGCGTGCGGATATCGATGCGGAAGATGGTGATGTCCATCTCGGGGTAGAGCCACTTGAGTAGCAGCGCGTTCTTGATCGTGTACATACAGCAGAAACCAGAGCAGTACTCATTGTAGCGCTTGTCACGGGACCCCACGCACTGGATCAGCCCCAGGCTCTTGGGCGTCTTGCCGTCGGAGGGTCGAACGAACTCACCCACGGTCGGACCGCCGGCGCAGTGCAAGCGCTCAATCTCCATCATCGTCGTCACGTTATCGTAGATCCCGAATCCGTACTCCTCAATCACAGTCGGATCCCAGATATCGTAGCCCGTTGCGACGATGATTGTGCCGATATCGAGATCGATGATCTCCGGCTCCTGGGCGAAGTTTATGGCATCCAACTCGCCACAAGCATCGACACACTTGTAGCACTCAATGCAAGCATCCCTATCGATGGTGTAGACCGAAGGTACCGCCTGGGCCATCGGAACGTAGATCGCCTTGCGCGGGCCAAGCCCTTCCTCAAACTCGTTCGGCACATCGATGGGGCAAACCTCTTCACACAAGCCGCAGCCCGTGCACCGGTCGAGCAGTACGTAGCGCGGCTTGCGTTCGACCTTCACCTCGAAGTTCCCAATGTACCCGTTCACCTCCCGTACCTCCGAATATGTGAGGAGGTGAATATACGGATTCTTGCCTACATCGACCATCTTCGGCGCCTCAATGCAGATCGAGCAGTCCATTGTCGGGAAGGTCTTATCCAATTGCGCCATACGACCGCCAATCGTAGGCGATTTCTCCACGAGGTATGTCTCAATCTCCATATCGGCCAGGTCGAGGGCCGTGCTGATCCCCGCGATACCACCGCCGATTACCATAGCGCGCTGCGTGACGGCCACTTCGAACATATCGAGCGGCTTGACATAGCTCACCTTCGCGACCGTCGCAGCGACAATGTCCTTGGCCTTCTGGATGGCAGCTTCCTTCTCGTGGGAGTGAACCCAGGAGTCGTGCTCGCGGATGTTGGCCATCGCAAACATAAACGGATTTAGGCCCGCCTCCGCAATACACGCGCGGAAGGTAGGTTCATGCATCGCCACGCTGCAGGCAGCAACAACGACCCGGTCAAGATTGTGCTCCCGGATATCCTCGATGATCAGCGCCTGGCCAGGGTCCGAGCACATATAGCGATGATCCTTGGCAACCACCACACCCGGAAGCGTTCGGGCGTACTCGACCACCTCCGAAGGCGTCACAACACTCGCGATATTAGAGCCGCAGTGACAGACGTAGACGCCAATACGCAGGTCTTCGCCTGTCTGATTCTCCTCATTCGCCACTATATCACTCCTTGAATCAGCTAGTCGATCGGAGATCGGTCAGGGATCTCGGGTTACCGCAGCACTTCTTCGGTCGCGAGCTTGCGTCGGGCGCGTTGCGCGCGCTGCTCCGATGTCGTCAGCTCTAGCGCATCCTTCGGGCACCAGAGCACACACTGCGGCTCCTCCTCATCCTCACAGAGATCGCAGATCTCCGCAAGCTTCGTGATCGGGTTGATCGAAATCGCGCCGAAGTCACACGCCTCGATGCACCATGCACAGCCATCACAGAGATCAGGGTCGACCCGGATGACACCCGTCTCCTCGTCCTGGGTTAGCGCATCACGAGTGCAGACCGTGACACACGGAGCGTTCTCGCACGTCCGGCAGGCAATCGCGGTGATGAGGATCTCATCGACGCGCACCGTACGGATCCGACTGCGATATGAATTGTACTCACCCGTCTTGGTGTACGAGCAGATATACTCACAGAGCTGACAGCCAATGCACTTCTCTGGATCACACGTGATGTACTTGTACTTCGAGGTTGAGGTCTTCATTGTCCTCTCATCTCCCTTCGTCTAGACCCCGATCTCCTCTGCCACATCGTCCATTCCGAGCTCGATGAGCTTCGACTTGGGGATGAGCCCCTCGGGCGTCCAACCCTTGGCCTTGTAGTAGAGGTCCTTCAGATACTCCAGCTCCTCCTCCGTCACAACGTGACCGGCCGAGGGCCCTTTGGTCATTGGTTCGTGATGCCATCGATAGTTGAGGGCATCATCCTCGCGCGTCCATCCCTCGCGGATATTGAACGCCTTCTTGATGGTGTGTGCGCGCTCACCGATGAGATCGACGTCGTCATAGTCGAACTCCCAGCCTGTGGTGGCGGTGACCAACGCGGCAATCGCCGGCCAGGCCCCGGCACGATCGGCCTTTCCGGTGAAGCATCGGCGGATGAATTTGCACAGAGGCAGCGTATCGTAGACAGCGGCGTACTCCTCGGTGCTCTTGGCCAGCTCACCGCGAGTGTCATCGACGCTAAAGCGGTCGACCTCACCCTTGATATCAGGGTCATAGGCGGCGGTGCGATTGTGACACCCCCCCCGCGTCCCCACAGCAAGGCCCAAAGCAAACGTCTTCAAGCCCCGAGCGTCGTAACCGGGGTTCTCGAGCCCTTTGACGTTCATCGCCCACTTGTACGATTCCGTCCCGCGCTCCTTATCGACCTGCGCCGCCGCCTTGCGCGTCCCTAGAGAGAGCAGGGCCCCAATCCCTTCGCGGTCTCGGATCAACTCGGTGATCGTGACACCGGCCTCAGCATTGCCGAAGTTCGCCTCAAAGCCCTCGGGGTATTTCTCACAGCGGAAGTCCTCTTTCGTAAAGACCCCACGCTCGTAGCACTCCATAGCCCAAGAGACGGTCACGCCGTTGGTCATCGCGTCCTGCCCGCCACGATCACAGACGTCGATCATCTTGATGATAGCGTTCATGTCGCCGATGCCGCAGTTGGGCCCATTGGCGAAGAGACACTCATACTCAATCCCCGTCATCGCGCCGGCGTACATACCCTGCTTCGCTGCAGACACCTGCTCGCAGGCGATGGGGCACTGCGCACAGGCGATCTTCTTGACCTTGTGGTGCTCCTCGAGATACTCACCGCTGACCTTCTCGGCTTCTTCGAAGACCCCCTCCTGGAAGTTTCGCGTCGGGAGCAGACCGAGATTATTCATATTGAGGACGTTCGTCGCGGTCCCCAGGATGCGATACTTCGACGTGTGCGGACCTTGAGCGGCCTCAACAATGTCAAAGGACAGCTTCATCAGCGTGTCGGGGTCGGCAACCGTAACGCCGTGCGTTCCACGCACCGAGAGCGCCTTCAACTTCTTGAACCCCCACAGCGCACCGTGTCCGGTCCGTCCCGCCTGCCGCCCGTCGTTCGTCACATTCGCAAAGAGCACCCCGTTCTCTCCCGCGGGGCCGATGGTCGCAGATCGCACTTGATCGTCGAGCAGGTCCTCCCGGATCGCCTCCTCAGTGGCAAAAGTGCCCAGACCCAGGTACTTCGTCGCATCCCGGAACTGCACCCGTTCGTCATCGACCAGCACGTTCACCCAGCTCTCGCTGGCACCGTGGAGCACAATGCCATCCCACCCGGTGCGCTTCAGCGCCACACTGAACCAGCTGCCCGAGAGGCTGTCACCCACGAAACCTGTCAAGGGCGACTTCGAGGCCAACCCGTACTTTGCACCGACCGGTACAGGCGTCCCGGCGAAGATGCCATTAGCCACACAAATGGGGTTCTCCGCCGATAGGGGCTCGCATCCGGGCTCGATGTTCTCCCAGAGCAAACGAGCGGCCATTGACACGCCACCGATGTATATCCGGTACCAGGACTCAGGTTTCTCCTCAGTCCATGTCTTGTGGCTGGCCAGATCTATGTGAAGTATCTTCCCATAATAGCCGTGCATGCGAATTCCTCCTCATGAGTGATCGAAACACGCCCACAGGCAACCGCCGCGGAAATCGGCAGACCCGTCAGCGCACAACAACGACGTCAACGCAGCGTTAGCGACCGCAACGCTCGGAATGCTTGCGGCGTGAACGGTGAATAGGGCATCGGGCTCCAGCCCGGTGTTGTGGCACTCACCCGCCAGCGAGAATGGACATAAGGATGAGGCGATCGCCTTCCTTGGGGCTCTGATCCATCTCCTCGGGCTGGATCATCCGCTTGCCATTGACATTGAGCATATTTGAGGACTTGAGCGACGCAAGGTTGGGGTG
>JBNGCP010000112.1:0-6590 GCA_049974845.1 Anaerolineae bacterium
CGCGCCCGGAGACGCGCCGGGTGGCGGATGAAGGACGTGGAGATCGGCGAGGAGCGGACGTATTTCGAGCGCGAGGGACGCCGCGAGCGACGAGAGTAGGGGCAACCCTTGTGATTGCCCCCCCCGTGGGATGATTGCGCCGCGCCTGGGCAGGCACAAGACCTGCCCCTACGGGGGCGCGGTTTGTTCGTAGATGGCTTCGCGGTCGAGGGAGCTGGGGAGGGGGCCGACGGTCTGGAGCTTGCGCTCGACGATCTCACGGGCGACGTAGCCGGCGTGGAGCGTCGAAAGGCCCTCGAGCTTCGCCAGCAGAAACCCCGACCAGAAGGCGTCCCCGGCACCGGTGGCGTCGACGACTTCGATGGGACGCGCCGGAATGTGGGTGGTCTCTCCGCTCTCGAAGAGGAGGGTGCCCTCGGCGCCCATCGTCAGGATGACGATCTCCGGTCCCATCGCGTGGAAGCGCCTGAGAATGTCCTCGTTCGATAGCGGCTCGCCAAAGAGACGCGCCGCGTCGTCGCGGGAGGGTTTGACGATGGCGACGTGGGGGAGGGTGGCCTCCAACACCGCCAGGGCCTCCTGACGGTCGGGCCAGACCCGGGGGCTGTAGTTGGGGTCGAGGGACGTGAGCTTCCCCTGGGCTTGGGCCATTTGCAGGGCCGCCTGCACCAAGCTCCGGGCCGGCTCCCGCGACAGGGGCCAGGTGGAGGTGTGGACGGCGCGGGTCCGGGCGATGGCCCGCGCCAGGGCGTCGCCGTCCGCGGTGAGGCGCCAGTCGGCGTCGCGCAGGGGCAGGAAGTCGGGTGTCGTCGTGGTGCGGGCGACGAAGACGAGGCTGGTGTGGGCGTCGGGATCGGTGGTGATGTAGTCTGTCGCGACTCCCGCCCGCGCCAGGGCTTCCACCAGAAAGGCGCCGAAGGCGTCGTCGCCGACGTCGGCCATCATGGCGGCACGTCCGCCGAGACGGGCGGTGTTGACGGCGATGTTGGCCGGGGAGCCGCCCTGATGGCGCTCGAAGGCCCTGGCGGTGGAGAGCGAGTCGGCGGGCTCTGTCGAGATCAGGTCGACGAGCAGCTCGCCGATGGCAAGCAGATCGAAGTCCGCGCCGGGACTCTGCGCCGGCGCGCTCGCGTCGGTGGGCATGACGATCTCCTCTGTCTCTGGGCCCCACGTCGTTTTGAAATAGCCCTCGGCATACATGACATGGACCGCAGGCGTCCCGCCCGCGGTCCATGGGCTGCGGGCCTTATGTATTATGCTATGGGCTTGCCTTTCTAGCCTTTCACCGAGCCGGCCAGGAGCCCGCGGACGAAGTAGCGCTGCAGCGAGAAGAAGACGATCAGCGGCAGCAGCATCGAGACGAAGGCGCCGGCGGTCAACAGGTGCCAGTCGGAGCCAAAGGAGCCGAGCATGCCCAGCAGGGCCTGCGTCAGCACCTGGTTGGCCGGGTTCGCGCTCAGGAAGACCAGGGCGACCAGCAGGTCGTTCCACACCCAGACGAATTGAAAGATAGCGAAGGACGCCAGCGCGGGCATCGAGAGCGGCAGGATCAGGCGCGTGAAGATGGTGAAGTGCGACGCGCCGTCCAGGAAGGCCGACTCAAAGATGTCGCGCGGGAGCTGGCTGATGTAGTTGTAGAGCAGGTAGATGGCCAACGTGAGGCCGAAGCCGGCATGGGCCATCCATATGCCCAGGAAGGTGCCGTTGAGGTCGAGGGCGATGTAGTCGCGCAGGATCGGGATCAGCGCGATCTGGAGTGGTACCGCCATCATGGCCACGACGATGATGAAGAAGATCTTCCGCCCCGGGAACTGTATCCACGCGAAGCCGTAGGCGGCGAAGGCCGCGATCATGATCGGGATCAGGGTCGACGGGACCGCGACCGCCAGGCTGTTGAGCACGGCGGTGGTCAAGTTCAGGGATTCGGTGCCGCCGAAGCGCGACACCTCGCCCTCCACGGGGAGGCCCAGCACCACGCGATAGTTGATGGTCGTCAGCTCCTCGCTGCCGGGATTGGTGATCACGGCCCACCAGCCCGAGGAGAGGATGTTGTCGGCCTTACGGAAGGAGCCGACGAGCAGGCCGATGGTCGGGACCGTCCAGATCAGGGCGATGACCACCAGCACGACGTAGATCAAGGCTTTGCTCAGGACGTTGCGGCTTTTCTGGCTCATCGGAAAGCCTCCGTCTGTCCCATAAACGAGCGCAGGTTGTAGATCATCACTGGGATCACGACGATCAGCAGTACGATGGCAATCGCGGAGCCGCGACCGTAATGGAAGGCCCGGAACATCTGCGTGTACTGCTCGTTGGCGATCACCTGGGTGCCGTAGTTGCCGCCGGTCATCGACCGCACGATGTCGAAGATGCGCAGCGAGTTGAGGATGACGGTGGTGGAGACGGTGATGATGGTACCCCAGATGTAGGGCACGGTCACGCGGAAGAAGAGCTGGAACTCGTTGGCGCCGTCGATGCGGGCTGCCTCGCGCAGCTCCTGCGGCACGTTCTTGAGGGCCGAGGAGAGCACAATCATCGCAAAGCCCGTCTGCAGCCAGACGAAGACTGCGATCAGGAAGAAGTTGTTCCACGGACGCGCCAGCAACCACGCCTGCGGTGTACCGCCGAGGCCCTGGATGATGGCGTTGAGCAGCCCGATCTGCGTCTCGCCTGGAGGTCGGAACTCGTAGACGAAGCGCCAGATGATGGAGGCGCCGACCATCGAGATGGCCATCGGCATGAAGATCAGAGCCTTGATGACGACCTCAAACGCGCCTGCGGTGCGGTCGGCCAGCGTTGCGATCAGCAGGCCAAAGCCCACGCTGAAGAACGTCCCGAAGACGAGCCAGAGGAGGTTGTTGCGGAACGATTGGAGCATGGCATCGCTGGTGAAGGCGTAGATGTAGTTCGCCAGGCCGACAAACTCCTGCGAATCAGGCCCCATCAGGCTCAGGTAGAAGCTGCGGAGGGTGGGCACGAGGAGATACCATCCGACCACGGCCAACGCCGCACCGACGAAGACGTAGGGCGTGAAGCGCCGGCCCCATACCGGAGGCATCCGCTCGACGACGAAGTTCATGGCGTAGAAGAGGCCCATAGCCCCGCCGACGCCCCAGACGATGGCGACAAGGACCGTCACGAGCCTGGGCGCGTTGCCGGCACGCAGGAAGAGGAAACCTTGCCACAAGACGACGAAGAGGATGCCGGGGACGATCAGGGAGACGGCGATTCGACCGAGGTTGGTCAGCACCCATTCCCACCCGCGCTCGCCGCGTGGCTTCTGTGCTTGGCGGCCCGGGAGACCCCCTTCGGGAGGTCCGCCGCCCGCTTGTGGTTGTGTCATTCTGTGTCCTCCATTTCGCTGAGGTGAGATGTCTGGTCGGGCACGGAACGGGCATACCGGTTGGGCCGCACGGCCCTATCCTGGCTGCCCCTGATGTGGTGGGCCGGGCACATCGTCACGGTGTGCATGACGATGTGCCCGGCCTCGAGCACGGTGCAGGTGCAGTCCGGTGCTCGTCCAAGGCAGCTCAGATCACTCGGGCAGGCTCTCGTCGATGTCGGCGAGCGCTTGATCGAGCGTGCGGTTGCCGCTGACCCAGTCGGTGATGCCCTGCCAGAAGGCGAGGTTCACCTCTGAGGCCATGTTGTCCGAGCCATCAAAGCGGGCCTCCTCGGCCTCGATGATGGCTTCGGCCATATTGCGCTCCAGCTCCGTCGGGTACCAGTCCAGGTTCTGATCCTGGTGCGGGAAGAGGGAGCCGCCCTGCTCGGCCCATGGCTGCACCGAGGCGGGCGTGGCCAGGAACTCGATGAAGGCGCGGACCTCAGGGCGGTCCTTGCCCTGGAAGACCACGTACTGATCGCCGCCGACCTCTAGCGCCACCGGGATATCCTCGCGGATCGGCGGCAGCTGGAAGACGCCAACCTCTTCGTCCAGATTCTCCTTCACGTCACTGGGGAAGAATTCGGTGACGAAGCTCCCCTGCATGTGCATCCAGCAGTTGGGTGGATCCTCGAAGAGCCAGGCTGCGGGGTCGCGGAAGTTGGTGGTGGCGATGGTCTGCGGGCCGCCGTAGGTGATCTCTGGATCGAACCAGAGGGTCTCCAGGCGCTCGAAGGCCGCCCGAATCTCGTCGGAGCTGAACGAGAGCTCGTGGGCGACCCACGCGTCATAGACGTCGAGGGGGTGCAGGCGCAGCACGAAGTTCTCGATCCAGTCGGTGCCCTTCCAGCCGGTGGCCTCGCCAGACTCGAAGGCATCGCACATCGGCGCGATGTCCGACTCCGCCTGCATCTGGGCGATTAGGTCCATGAACTCGTCGTAGGTCTCAGGAACCTCCCAACCGGCCTCGTTCCACAAGGGCTTGTTATACCAGACCCAGCCCTTGGCGTTGACGCGATGGAACATGCCGTAGGGCGTGCCGTCGACCGAGCCCAGGCTCTTCCAGCCCGGTGCATAGTACTGGTCGTAGAGCGCGACGGCCTCGTCCCAGAGGGGGACCAGCTTGCCGTCCCGTGCGAGCCGGGCTACGGCGCCGGGCTGCGGGAAGGCGGCGATGTCCGGTGGATCTCCGGCTTCGACGCGTACAGTGATCAGCGTCTCGAACTCGCCGGTGCCGGAGTAGATGATGTCGATGTCGGGGTTCTCGGCCTCGAAGGCGTCGATGACGGCTTGGAAGGCCGTCTCCTCCGAGCCGCGGAAGGCCCCGAGGATGAAGACGGCGCCAGTATCTTCGCCGGCTTCGACGGTCTCCGGTGGCCCTTCCGGCTCCGCAGTGGGCGTGCCGCAGGCGGTGGCCACGAGGGCCACCAGCACCAGTAGCGCTGTTACAAGAAACACAATCCGCCGTTTCATTTGGTTGCTCCTTTGCGTGTGTAGTGAACAGTGTGCCTTTTGTCGTGCTTGGGGACTATTGCCATTAGCATCGCTCGCGGTCTACCTCCTTCGATTCTGTCAACTCCGCCAAACTGCCGATATGGGTCCGACCGCAGTTCTGGGCCGCCCCATCGCTGCTGCTCCGCGACGCCCTAAGCTGACGTACTCAGGGGCGGCGCGGTTGTTGCCCGCCGTACAATGGTCGTGGGCAGCGCGATCCGCTCAGGCTCGTCCTGCGCGCCATCCAGTGCCGCGAGCAGCAGGTTGACGCCGCGGTTGCCTGACTCAAAGAGCAGCTGCCGCACCGTGGTCAACGCCATCATTTCGGCCAACTCGATGTCGTCGTAGCCGATGACCGAGAGGTCGCCGGGCACCGCCAGCCCGAGGCTCTCGGCGGCTTGGAGGACGCCCACGGCCTGGGTGTCGCTGGCCGCGAAGATGGCCGTCGGCGGCTCGGGCTGCTCGAGCATCTGACGTGCCTGTCGCTGCGCCTCCACCCGCCCGTGCTCATCCTCGGCATAGTAGGCGTCGCGCGCCGGCACGCCGGCCTCCTCAAGGGCCTCGAGATAGCCCCAGTAGCGGTCGCGGCTCGACGTGAAGTTGAACGGGTTGTCGATACGGTCACCGATAAAGCCGATCCGCCGGTGACCCAACGCCAACAGATGCGCCGTCGCCTGTCGCCCGCCGGCGACGTCATCCACGTAGATCTGACTGAACCTATCGAGGTCGGGGTGGTTGACGTCGATGAAGACGTAGGGGATCTCCGCCGTAGCCAGCTTCTCCGCCTCCTCCTCCGTCGGCATCAGCGAGATCACCAGGGCGCCGTCGGCCTCGCCGCGCAGCGGAAGCGCCTCAAAGCAGCGCTCACGCTGGGCGGGCGTCGCCACGTTGTGGATCACAAGATCGTACTGCGTCTCGGCCAACGCCTGGACGGCGCCACGGAGACGCTCGCTGACCGACGGTCGGGTGAAGAAGGGCACGAAGACTTTGATCGTCAGCGTTCTGCCCGTCGACAGGCGCCGGGCGCCGAGGTGAGGTCGATAGTCGAGCTCCTCAACGACCTGCATGATCCGCTCGCGCGTCTCTGGGTTGACGAGGGGGCTGTCGTTGATCGCGCGGGAGACGGTGCCAGGGGAGACCCCGGCTGCACGTGCGACATCGCGGATCGTGACGGGTTTCTCGGCCACATCTTCTCCCAACATTAAACCGGTTTAATTAAACCGATTTAATTGTACAACAAACCGACGGCCCTTGTCAAGGCTCAGTTGATGCCATCCACCGATTCAACACTAACGTATGCGAAATGTACAACCTCAGTGTACACGGTGGAGACGCTTTGAGTCGTTGGTTTGAGGACGGGCTGCGTTGGCTTTAGGTTGAGTAGGTTGGGGCGAGGTTGGTGCGCCAGGGCGCTGCGGCGGGGGGAGAACCGGACTTTCCCCCCTCGAGGGGGGAATACAAGGGGGGGGGACCGCGGACGAGCTAGGTGCTCCGACGCGCGCCCCCCTCTAGCTCCCCCCGGAGGGGGGAGAACCGGACTTTCCCCCCTCGAGGGGGGAACACAAGGGGGGTGGGCGCGGGCGAGCGAGGTACTCTGGCGCGGCGCCCCCCTCTAGCTCCCCCCGGAGGGGGGAGAACCGGACTTTCCCCCCTCGAGGGGGGAACACAAGGGGGGTGGGCGCGGGCGAGCGAGGTACTCTGGCGCGGCGCCCCC
>JBNGCP010000112.1:6690-8490 GCA_049974845.1 Anaerolineae bacterium
GGGAACACAAGGGGGGTGGGCGCGGGCGAGCGAGGTACTCTGGCGCGGCGCCCCCTCCTAACCTCCCCCGTGGGGGGAGGAACTCTGCTTTCCCCCCTTGAGAGGGCCGTCTGCGGCACGGAACACAAGGGGGGTGGGCGCGGTTGAGCGAGGTACTCTGGCGCGCGCCCCCCTCTAGCTCCCCCCGGAGGGGGGAGAACTGGAGCTTTCCCCCCTCGAGGGGGGAGAACCAGGGGTGAGGGCGTCCTCGTCCTGGCCGAGCTTGTCCTTCAGGAAACGGCCGTGGGTGAGGAGACGGTTGGCCTCCGCCTGGTCCAGGCGGGCGTCGATCTCGTCTAGCGTGCGCTGGATGAGGTCGAGCTGTTGCAGCAGCGCGTCGTGGGCGGTCTCGTCGCCGCGGATCGGCGCCACGGTGGCGAAGTCCGCCGGGAGGACGCGGTAGGGCGCCAGCGCCTCGGGCAGATAGTCGCGGATCGTCTGGCGGACGAGGTAGGGGTCGCGGTCAGCGCTGTCCGGTCGCTCCAGGCGAGCAAGAATGCCGAGCAAGCTCCCCTCGATGGCGTCGAGGCGAGCGACGGCGTCGGGCGGCAGGTCGCGCCGCGCCGTGCGCACCAGGTCGCGGAGCTCGCTTGCCAGGGCGGCGCGCAGGCCCTCTGCGTTCCCCTCACCGGCGCGCCCGCGCCCCGCCGGCAGCGAGGGGGCCTGGCGCTGTGTGAGCTCGTAAACGCGACGCGCGACGAGCCCCGCCCCGGCGACGCCGCCCAACGACGACAGCGCACTCACGATAGGCCCCACGACCGGCCCCAGCAAAGGCAGCAACACGAGCCAGGCGGCGGCGAGGGTGGCTCCTAGCGTGGAGACGCCCGCCAAGGCTGCCAGTCCGGCGTTCCCGCCCGAAACGACCTCGGTCTGCAAAACGCCGGTGCGATGGAGGTCGTCGATCCCCGCAAGCCAGGCCTGGACCTCGGGGTCGGGCGGCTCGACGAGCTCGGTGTCGTCGAAGGAGAAGTGGGCCAGCGCCTTGAGCTCGGTGAGGGTCGCCGGCAGCGGCCCGCTGAGCGCATTCCGATGGAGCGATAGCGAGACGAGGCGCCTCAGCCGCCCGAGCTCCGGGGGGAGCTCGCCGGTGAGACGGTTGTCGGAGAGATCCAGCCGCTCCAGGGCCCGCAGATCGTGCAGGCCCGCCGGGATGGGGCCGCTGAGGGCGTTGCCGTGCAGGTCGAGCGTGCGAAGGCGGCGCAGGAGCCGCAGCCGCGCCGGGATGGGGCCGTGCAGGTCGTTGTCGGAGAGGTCGAGGGCGACGAGCTCGCGGAGGTTGCCGAGGGCGGGCGGGATCGCGCCGGTGAGCCGGTTGTCGGCGAGGTCGAGGTGGCGCAGGTAGGCCAGGAGCCCGATCTCGACGGGGAGCGTGCCTGTCAATGCGTTGCGGGGCAACGCAAGGCCGGTGATCCGCCCGGCCTCGCACGTCACGCCGGCCCAGCTGCAGGGGTCCCGCGCGGATTGCGCGTCGCCGGTCCAGCCGTCGTTGCGGTGCCAGCGCTCGCCCCCGGTCTGCCGGTAGAGCGCCGTCAGGGTCATCGTCTCCGCGGAGGAGGGCGCGCGTGCGCTGCTCATGGGCCTCGGTGGGGCGCCGCCGCAGTTGTGACCGCGTTGGGAATGCCGTTCGTAGTAATCGCCCTCATGGAGTGGGCGTTAGCGGTTTCCGGGCTCGCAGAGTGCGGTCTGTGGCGGGGCCACGGGAAGAGAGCGGGTGCTTCATAGGCCGCGTAACCAATGAATTGGTTACTACAAACGGGACGA
>JBNGCP010000112.1:8590-10127 GCA_049974845.1 Anaerolineae bacterium
ACGATGAAGGGGATGACCAACGGTACTACGGACAGGTGCAGGATCCGCGTTCATCGATCGTTATCGCGGTTTGTCACTTGCCCTGGTCTTCCAGTGGGAGCAGGTCGCCGGTGCTCTCGATGGCCTGCTCGCTGCGCACGCGGTCCATGTAGGCCGTGGCCTTCTCCACCTCGGCCGAAAGCAGGCTGATGGTCCGGGTCATCCGGTCGAGCGCCGCGGCCTTGTACTCGCTGATCATGTCGAGGGTCTGGAAGACGTTCTGGAAGGCGGTCCGGAGCTGCTCCATATCGACGGTGGCGGAGGCGGCCTGCTCGTGAATCTCGCCGGACTGCTCCTGCAGCATCGACGACGTCGTCGCGATGAGATCGCCGGTGGTGGTATTGAGCGCCGAGATCTGATCGAGCACCAGCTTCTGGCTCGACAGCGCTTGGGCGACGATGACGGCGGTCCGCAGCGCCGAGATGGTGGTCGTGGTGGCGCGGTCGACGCCCTTGATCAGCTCCAGGTCGTTCTTGCGGATGACGTCGAGGGCGAGATAGCCCTGGACGCTGACGGCGAGCTGGGTGAGCAGGTCCTGCTCCTTCTGCCGCACGTAGAAGAGGACCTCCTCCTTGACGATGCGGGCCTTCTCGGGATCCTCGGCCTCGATCTCGGCGAGGCGGAGCTCCAGGGCAGTGTCGAGCTGGCGGGTCGCGTGGATCACCTGTTGCAGCTCCTTCATCATCTGCCACAGGTTGACCTTCTCCTGCTCGATGGCGGCGACGTCCTTGCGCAGCGCGTCCTGGCCGTGGTAGAGGCTGTTGAGCACGGCGTCGATCTGGTCCTGGGCCGACTGGTAGCTGCGGAAGTAGTTGTTGACGCGAGTGCCCATCGGGATGATGCCCAGGAGTTTGCGCTCGGCGGTCTCCTGCCGCGCGGGGTCCAGCTTCTCGACGGTACGGCGCAGCTCCAGCAGGGCCTTCGAGACCTCCGACTCCTCGCCGAGGCCGCGGATGGGGCGGTTGAGGAGCCGGTTCGAGACCTCAGCCGCTTCGCGGATCTCCTTGTTGCCCAGGCTGTGGATGGCAGCGATGCGCTGCTCGAAGGCCTTTGTGTGCACGTCGGCCTCGGTGAGGGCTTCGACGAAGGCGGTCACTCGGGCGTCGATCTCCGCCAACGTGGCGCTGTCGGGCCGGGCGCTTGCCGGCAGCCTCTCGTCGATCTCCGCGGTGCTGACGACCTCGACGGGCTCCGGGGGTTCCAGCTGCTCCAAGGAACTGGGTTCTTCTGGCATGGGCTCCTCCTTCTATAATGTGAGGGCTCATCTCGTAAGGGCGTTCCCGGAACGGCCACAGGGTCTCGGGAACCCCCAATGTCAGTGTAGCACGGCGCACCCCGAAGGCAATGCCTGTTGCGGCACGGTGCTAACAATCCCAACCCAGGCCGACCCCTGGCTAACCATTGCGAACTCCACCCCTGTATGGAGGGCACCCTCGTCGTCGAGTAGGCCGAGAAAGGTGCAACGCACTTAGCTCGGTCGATCACCGCCCGACGGCAG
>JBNGCP010000113.1:0-6174 GCA_049974845.1 Anaerolineae bacterium
TGGGCTTAATGCTATGCTAATATGATAACAGAACCGCGCTCGCGTGTCTTGCACATGGTGGACACGTTGGTTGCACAGATTGGACAGAAAGGGCAGAAAAGAGGGACTTCCGCCTACAAACTATGTCTATAGACCTATGCCTGCGCTCGCCGGAAATCACTTGGCGACATGCCGACTTCGCGACTGAAGACGCGGCTGAAGTAGCTGCTGTCCGAGAAGCCCACAGCCGCCGCGATCTCGCTGATGTTGAGGGTATTGCTGCGCAGTAAGCGTCGCGCCTGGCGCAGGCGGAAACGGTTCAGATAGTCGATGGGGGTGATCCCGGTCTCATCGGAGAAACAACGGTCGAGGTGCCGCGCGCTGACGTTGACGTGAGCGGCGATCTCCTTGCGCGTGATGGGCTCCATGTAGTGCTCATGGATGTAGGCCATCGCGCGCCGAACCAGCATCTGCGTCTCGAGGCTGGGCGGCGCGCTGCGTTGCAGCGCGGCCTCCAGACGGCCGAATGTCTCCTCGGCGCTGAACAGGCCCTTTCCGAGCACGGCGGTGACCCCTTGGTTTAAGTCGGCGAGCGCGCTCTCGCCCAGTGTCTTGGCCGTCAGCACAACAATGGGGATGCTACATAGATCTGGATGGCTCTGCATTTCCGCAATGACCTCAAAGCCGCTCATCTCCGGCATCATCAGGTCGAGCAGGACCAAGTCCGGGTGGATCTCCGCCATCAGTGCGAGGGCTTGCCGTCCGTTCGTCGCCTGCAGAATGCGGGTGCCCGGGAGCTGCGACTGCAGCAGCCACGCGTGAGTGGCCAGTATATCGGGCTGGTCGTCGACCAGCAGGATCGTGGCCGAGGTGGGGACCGCGTCACACTCTCTGCTGGCTACCCCCTGGCGCTCGAGAACCCGAACCAGATCTTCCGCGCTGACCGGCTTGGACAGGTAGTCGAACGCCAACATCGAGCCGCTGTCCTCGTTCTGCATCAGTGAGTAGAAGAAGACCGGTGTGTTGCGGGTCTCCGGGTTGCCCTTGAGAACCTTCATCAGGACCCAACCCTGCTCCAGGGCCGGCTCCATATCCAGGATCACGGCCCGAGGTGGACTCTCGATGACCTGATTGAGCCACGTGTCTGAGCCCTCAGCATCACCGCCACCGCTGACCTGGATTTCCCGCACCTCATAGCCACGTTCGGTGAGGTAGGTCGTGAGATCCCGCCCGCTGCCGCCATCACTGGAGAGCACGACCACACTTCGAGACGCACGCTGCTTGCGATCGCCGTCCCCGCAGACAACCTCTTCCTCGGCGACTATCGTCGGCAGCGTGAAGTAGAAAGTCGCGCCCTCACCCTCCACACCTGAGGAGTGCACGCCCATTGCTCCGCCGTGCATCTCAACCAGCCGCCGGCTGATCGCCAACCCCAGCCCTAGGCCCCCGTAGCCCCGCGCTGTGGTCCGCTCGGACTGTCTGAACTCGTCGAAGATCACATCCTGCTCCTCGGGGGAGACACCAATGCCGGTGTCGCTGACCGAGACGACGAGCTCATTCTCGTCCACGGCGACCTCGAGGCGCACCTCGCCCTCCGACGTAAAGCGCAGGGCGTTGCTGACCAGGTTGAGCGCCACCTGCCGCAGACGCGTGCGGTCGCCCCGTACTCTTGGCAGTTGATCCGGCATCTCGGCCGACCACCCCAGTCCCTTGTCCGCAGCCATCTGTTGGCCAATCATGGCGACCACGCTCAGCGCCTGTTTCAGATCCAGGGATTCCCTGACGAGACGCAACTGGCCGACCTGGCTGCTCGCCAGGTCCAGAACGTCGCGGATGAGACCGTCGAGGTGTTGGGCACTGGCATGAATGCGTGCCAGTTCCTCTTGATCCCCTCGTTGCTCCCACAACAGCATCTCGCTTAAGCTGACGATCAGGTTAAGCGGCGTGCGGAGCTCGTGGCTGACCGTTGATAGGAAGCGGCTCTTCAGACGGTCAGCTTCCTCGGCCTGCTGACGGGCACGCAGTGCCTCCTCGTAGAGCAGGATCCCGTGGAGTGCGTCGCTGATGTAGCCTCTCAGGAGATCGTAGACTGTGCCTTCCTCGGGTTCCTGTTCGAAAAGCAGGGTCTGTGGGCCGACTTCCATCAGGAGGAATCCAAACTGCTTATCGCGCACAAAGAGGGGCTCCGCACAGAGGTTGATGGGTCCCGCTGAAGCAAGCTGCGCCATCACGTCGGGCGGCAGCAACTCTGGAGCAGGGAAGCGCAGGCCCTGCGGGGGCAGCTCAATCTGCTCCGAGCTGTGGGCGAAACGCAAGGTGGCCCACCCTCGGGGATGCCGCGGATCCTCATAGAGGGTGAGATAACAGCCTGGAACGCCGATGGTGGGTAGCTCCTGCGCCAGCGTCTCCTTGAGCTCCTCGAAATCGGCAACGGTGGTCAGTGTGTGCCCAACGTGGGTCAAGGTGACGATCCGCCGGGCCGTGCTCAGCTTGTGCGAAACTGCGACGCTGTGTGCGACTTCACTGGCGACGACGCGGGCCTGGCTGAAGAGATCCTCCAGCCCCGCCCAGAACTGCGCGCCCCCCGGGCCCGCGGGGGTGGACGCGGCATCAACGGTCAGGGCCTCAGCCGTGCGCCTTCGGAGCTCGGAGAGCAGATCCTGGAAGGTCTCGGTCCTGCAACCCGCATCGGCCAACTGGCGGAGAAGCCGCCGCAGGGCAGACAGGAAGGCAGAGTTCGGCTCGGTAAGCCGGTCGGCGTCCACGCCTAAGCGGCTCAGATCCTCCAGATAGACGTCGACCAGCTCTGCCATCCACGAGTGCAGCCGTTCATCTTCGGCGCAGTCGTAGCGATCGACCCGGGCGGTCACGCCCTCGACGAGCGCCTCACTGCAAGCCTCCAGTCTCTCTTGCACCTCTTGGATCTGTGATGTCTCATCCCCACGTGGGGAGGCCGAACGTAAGAGGCCGGGATCGAAACAACTGGCACGCCGCGTCCGATGGCTGGAACATCCACAGGATTGCCGGATCAGCGCGTGCGGTGGGAGGATCGTCTTCTCAGGCACCGGCTCTCCACGGATCTGGTCGAGGACCAAATCGACGGCGCGTCGTCCCATCTCTAGATAGGGAGTGCGCACGGTCGTCAAAGGGGGCAGCATGCCCGATGTGTTGGGGAAATCGTCGAAGCCCGCCAGGGCAACGTCTTCGGGTATTCGTATTCCATGCGAGGTCAACCAGTGATGCGTCTCCAAGGCCAGGTTCCCACTGGCGCCGACCACCGCATCGAGTGCAATACCTGATCGACCATGTGTCTCTAAGAATTGTGCGATGCCCTCTGTGTTGCTCCAACCGGCGCTTGGCGCCGTGACCAGGTCAGGATCCAGTGAGATGTCGTGATCGGCGAGCGACTCAAGGTACGCGCGGTACCGCTCGCATGCGCCGCGGTGCGTGACCGGGCCCCGCACGAAAGCGATACGGCGGTAGCCGTGATCCTCAATAAGGTGATCGACGATCCGGCGCATGCCGTGGTAGTTGTCAAAGACGATGCTGGGGATCCCGGGTAGGATCATCTGGAGGCTGACGAGGGGACATTCTCCCAGGCGGGTACAAAACGCCCGAAGTCCGTCAGCGCCTACGTAGATGCCCAGCCCACTGCTCATCAGGATCGCGCCACTAAGCTGGCGATCGCTGATCAGCTCATAGATAGCATTAGCCTCTCGTTCCTGGCTGACCGGCGATTCCAGAGTGCGGCCCGTGAACGTGACCACGTTGAGATCGCGCTGGCGCGCGGCGCCTATCACACCAAGCCACAGGTCGTAATCTGGCCGGCCAAAGGCCCGCATCACAACACCGATGGTGGGGCGTGAGCTCGGTCGGAACTTCCCTTGAGTCAGCATAGCATCGCTCGGAATCACGGGGTTTCTCTATACATTATGGCGCAAGTTCGCCGTTCGGCAACCTCTGGTACGCTACCGCTCAATGGACAAGCCCCTCCTTCTGAGTACAATCAGCGATAGGACGTCCTGTATATGTGTGTAGCCTACCGGGAGGCGATTATGTCCTTGACTAAGATCGTCTGCACACTTGGACCGGCGACCGAAGACCCCGAGATCCTTCGTGCTATGATCCGTGCCGGCATGACCGTGGCGCGCCTTAACTTCTCCCATGGAAATGCCGAGGAGAAGCGCCAGGCTACGGCGACGGTCCGCCGCATCGCCGAGGAAGAGCAGCGTTACGTGGCGGTGATGGGTGATTTGCAGGGGCCGAAAATCCGCGTAGGTCGGCTCCCCGAGGGCGGCATTCAACTGGTGAGGGACGAGACTGTCGTGCTGACCGCTGCTCCGGTGTCGTCCGAAGATGAGATCCCCTTCCCGCACCCGGACATCATCGAGGATGTCTCGCCGGGCGATCGGCTTCTGTTGGATGACGGCGCGCTGGAGTTGGTCGCCGTCGAGGTGTCGCCCCCCAAGCTTACGTGCCGCGTCGTGATCGGCGGGACGTTGACCTCGCACAAGGGGGTGAACCTGCCCGGTGTGAGGCTCCGGATCCCTGCGTTGACCGAGAAGGACAAAGAGGATGCGCTGGTAGCTCTGGAGCTTGAGATGGATTTCCTGGCGCTCTCCTTTGTACGCCGAGCTGCCGACGTTGTCGCCCTGCGGGACTACTTGTTGGACCACGTGCCGGCGCCGACGAAGCGCCGGGTCGGCGAGGATCCGCACCAGATCCCGGGGCTGGTCTCCAAGATCGAGAAACCTCAGGCCCTCGACGATCTCGAGGGCATTGTGCGGGCCTCCGATGCCGTGATGGTCGCCCGTGGTGACCTAGGCGTTGAGATAGCCCCTGAACGGGTACCCCTGGTCCAGAAACGCATCATCCACCTCTGCAACAGGATGGGCAAGCCGGTCATCACGGCGACGCAGATGCTGCAATCGATGATCGATCTGCCACGTCCGACCCGCGCTGAGGCCTCCGACGTCGCCAACGCCATCTTGGATGGCAGCGATGCGGTGATGCTCTCTGGGGAGACCTCTATTGGGAAATACCCGGTCGAGACGGTGCATATGATGGCGCGAATCGCGGAAAGCGTCGAACAGTCTGAGGACTTCCCTTATAACCAGCTGCTGGATATGGAGATTGATACCGATCAGCCCAACGCCGAGATGGTCACCAGCGCCATCAGTCGGGCGACGGTCACCTTATCGATGGCTGCGCAGGCGACGGCAATTCTATCGTCGACGGAGTCGGGTCGCACAGGCCGCATCGTGGCCCGTCATCGCCCCAAGGTAACCTTGCTAGGCGTAACCCCCTTCATCTCTACGGCCTGCCGCATGCAGCTGATGTGGGGTGTGATCCCCTTGGTGGTCGAGCCCTTCCACAGCACCGACGAGATGATCCAGCGCATGATGCGTGCGGCCTACGACCGTCGGTGTGTGGATGTGGGGGATAACGTGGTGTTGACGGCGGGCATTCCTCTGGAAGTGCACGGCGTGACGAATATGGTGAAGGTGCACACCATCCGTGAGGTCGATCTCGCCTGAACCCCGCTGGCAATGCAAACACCGGGGCGCGTGCCCCGGTGTCTGGTGAATGCTCGAGTATGAGGGCTGGCTTAGGCTTGCGCTGGTTCCTGAGCCTCGGTCTCCAGCTCGACGTCGCGGTCCATCACCGGCTCCGTCACCGTGCTGCCCTGAGAGGCGCCGCAGTAGGGGCAGATGTTCCAATCGAGCGCGAGGACTGCGTCACACTTGACACACGACTTCTTTAGATGGGTGTGGCAGTAGGGGCAATAGATGAAGTTTTCCTGGACCTTGGCGCCACAGCCGGGACACACCTCAGGCTCCTCGATGGCCTGGAGCAGCGCTTCCTGCTCCAGCGCGTGCTCGTAGGCCTCGGCGAGGGTTTCCCGTGGCCGGATCAGAAAGTAGACGATCAAGCCGGGCAAGGTCAGGACGGCGACCATCAGCGTCGCTAAGATCTGCACGACGATGTCCCGGGTGCGTGCGCGGATGTCCCGGAAGGTCCAGAGGACCATCCCCAACCATACGCTGGTGACGAACACCGCCGTCACGAGGACGAGAATCGTCACCACCTGGGGCAAGATTTCCAGCAGTTGATCGATCATAGGTCTACGGACTCCTTTGGAACGTCGCTCCGACTGCAAGTCGCTTCGACGATGCGTCGCTTCGACGATGCGTC
>JBNGCP010000113.1:6274-10055 GCA_049974845.1 Anaerolineae bacterium
GTCGCTTCGACGATGCGTCGCTTCGACGATGCGTCCTCTGACGACTGTCGGCTGCGCCAGGCTGCCCTCCGGCTGCCCGTCAGGATTTCGTTCGCGTCCTAGCGCGCATTCGAACTCGCTCTTGAATTACACGGGGTTCTACACCCCCGTGAGCGCGGGCATTATACCATCGCACATAGAGGAGGCAAACAGATGACCTACATCACGGTCAAGGAAATGCCGGTCGAGGAGCGGCCTAGAGAGCGTCTCGCCCGGGTGGGCGCACAGGCCCTATCGACAGCCGAGTTGCTGGCGATCATCCTCCGGGTGGGCGTCGATGGCGAGAACGTCCTGACGATGGCCAGCCGCATCCTGGCGAACTTCGACGGGCTAGCTGGGCTGGCACGGGCTGACTTTGCGCAACTGGCCGCCGAGCGTGGGCTCGGTCCGGCCAAGACGGCTCAGATTCTGGCTGCCCTGGAGCTGGGTCGCCGGATGATGGCGGAAAGCCCTGAAGAGCGTTGGCAGATCCGCGCACCGAGCGACGCTGCCCATATCCTTATCCCCCTCATCGGTCACCGCGAAGCGGAGCATTTCGTCATTCTCTATTTAGACACCCGCAACCGGGTGACGGCGCGGGAGATCCTCTACAAGGGGAGCCTCAATACCTCCCTGGTCCGCATCGGCGAGGTTTTTCGCGGCGCCGTGCGCCGCAACTGCGCCGCCGTCATCGTCGCGCACAACCATCCCTCCGGCGATCCCAATCCCTCGCCTGAGGACGTTGCCCTGACGCGGCGGCTTGTGGAAGCCGGTAATCTGCTGGAGATTCCGGTGCTCGATCATCTGGTGATCGGCGAAAATCGCTACGTGAGTCTGCGCGAGCGCGCCCTGGGGTTCGAGGCGGCATAGGTTCACAGCGTGGGTCCACGCTGTGGGTGCGCAAAAAGGGGCTGCCCCTGAAAAGGGACAGCCCCTTCATGCTCCAGATATCAGGCTGTCGTCCGTGGGTTCGTGGGTTACGACGTTGCAGCCTTCCAGTCAGCGTATTGCGCCTTGACCTCGTCCAAGAAGGTGTCGAGTCCGGCAGCCTTCAGATCATCGATGAACGTGGACAGTACGTCCTCGGGATCCACGTAGCCGGTGTACAGACCCCTGCTGGTGCCGCTGGTGACGGCGTCTATGGCGGTTAGCTCAGCAGCCACAGGTTCGTTGCGGAAGCGGAAGCCCAGGGCAGGATGGTCGAGCGAGTCGTTGGAGTACTCAACCAGCAGCCTATTCTTGTCGGGATCCTCCTTGTTGGTGACCGCCTGCATCATGATGTTCCCGATCGTCCAGGCGCCGGAGTGTGAACCGTACCAAGCGCTGTCGATGAGATTGACGCGACCGTCATCCTCAAACTCCCAGTGGGTGCCCTCGACGCCAAAGAGCTGCATGTTGACCAGTGTGGAGTCGGTGTGCATCAAGTTGATGTACTTCATGGCCTGCACCGCATAGTCGGACAGGGTGGGGATGGCGAGCATCGAGCCACCGGCATGGGCGGTGATATTGACCTTGGGTTGGCCGTAGATCTCGCCAACTCTCAGATCGGGATTACCGGAAGCGTTGACCATCTCCTGTGCCTTGATGTTGTTGCCCTTGAGCGGCATCGGATAGATGAAGAACCGGCCCGCATTGAAGGACTGATTGGGGTCGAAGGTGTCCAGGCCGGCATCGGGATGGATCCACTTGTTCTCATAGAACTCACGCATGTACGCGAAGTGAGATTCAGCCCACTCGGTTTCCCAGACGCTGTAGATGGTCTCATCCCAATTGCCACTGGCATCGGGAGCAATCGGCATGCTGGCCTCCCTCCCGTAGCCGCTGACGAAGTCCTGTGGCCAGGGCGAGAAACCGTCTCTGCCGTCGGTGTTGTAGGGATACTCGTCTGGTCGGGCCTCTTTAGCCAACTCGAGCCAGGGCTTCATATCCTCATAGCTCTTGATGTTTTCCGCATCCTCGGGGGTCATCCCGATCTCTTCGGCCAGGGTGAGGTTGTAGAGGAACCCCTCGGGAACGGTTAGCTCTTTGTTGGTGGGAACCGCGTAGTTGACGCCGTCGATCTGCGTACCGGTGATGAACGCGGGGTTCAGCGTTGCCAGGATGCCCTGACCATGTTCCTCGAGCAGGTTGCCATATTCGCCTGCGTCGTCGTTCAAGGGGCGGAACAGGCCCTCGGTCGCCAGCTGCATGTAGTAGTACCAGTCAGCGGTGAAGAAGATATCGACCTTCTCACCGGCCTGCAGGCCGGTAACGGCCTTGGTCGCCCAATCGCCCCAGCCGATGAGGTGGAACACCACATTGGCGCCGATGAGGGGCTCGATGTATTCGTTGATCGCGGCCTCAACCGCCGGGCGCTCCTCGGTGTCCTGGTTAGCGACCCAGAAGTAGTCAAGCACTACGGTCTCAGCTGGCGGTGGTGCGGCCGTGGGTGCCTCAGTGGCCTCTGGTACCTCCTCGACTGGTTCAGAGACTTCAGGTGCCTCCGTCGGCTCTGCTGTGGGTTGGGAGCAGGCTGCAAGAACCCCAGCGAGAGTCGTCATGCCGGCCATCTTTAGAAACTCACGACGTGACAATCTCCTAGACATGATTCTTCCTCTCTTTACTGAGTGACTTCCTTAGATGTGTACCCTACGTTGAACAACCTCCGGTGCTGCTCATCGTGATATCGTCGCTCGTTGCCTCCCTTCCACTGCAATAGAGCTGCCACAAGAAGCCGCTACACCAGATGTCAACGGCGGACGCCTGAAGATCGGCGCCGTAATCCTACCCTTTGATCGCGCCCATGGTCAGGCCGCGGACGAAATACCGCTGGAAGAAGGGGTAAGCGAAGATAATGGGGCCTACAGTGACCACTGCCATGGCCATGCGGAACGTCTGCGAGGGGAGTTCGGACACATTGACCAATCCCGACATCTTATCCGCGTTCTCTAGCAAGAATCGAATACTGTTCAATGTCGTGTAGATGGTGAACTGCAGGTTGTAGTACTTCGCCTCGTCCACGAGAAGCAAGCAGTTAAAGAAGTTGTTCCAAATCCCAATCGCGCTAAACAGCGCCACCGTCGCCAAACCGGGGACTGCCAGAGGCATAACGACCTGGAAGAGCGTGCGCCATTCGCTGGCACCATCGATACGGGCTGACTCGATGACCTCCTTGGGCACATTTGTCCTGTAGAAGGTGCGCATGACAATCACCCAGAATGGGCTGAAGGCAGAGGGAAGGAACAAGGCCCATAGGCTGTTATGAATTTGCAGGATCTGTCGCGTCACCATGTAGTAGGCAACCAGACCGCCCCCGAACAGCATGGTGAAGAACGCGTAGAAGGTGAAGAAACGCTCAAACTTGAAGTTGTCCCTCGAAAGCGGATAAGCATATAGCCCCACCATGAGGACAGAGAGGATCGTGCCCGCCACGGTGGATATGATCGTGTTCTTGTAAGCGGTAATGACGATCGAGCCCTCTCTAAAGAGGAAGGTGTAGGCGATGGTCGAGAATTCCTCTGGCCATAGGCGGTAGCCGTTCCTCGTCAGCGCGGCCTCCGATGTGACCGAGGAGATGAGGATCACGTAGATGGGAAATAGGGTCAAAATGCAGCCGATCACCATTAGGATGTTAAGAATCGTATTTGTCGTTGGCGAAAGGGCAAGCATATCCCTTCGCTTTTTCTTTGAGAAGAACTGGGTCAGCTGCTTTGAATCAGGCGTCACGGTCTGTGTCATAACCACATCACCTTTTGTATCGTTCTCTAGAACAGCGCCAGTTCTG
>JBNGCP010000114.1:0-9702 GCA_049974845.1 Anaerolineae bacterium
ATCGATGAGGTGTACTGCGATGGGGTGTTGGTGGCTAAGGACGGAGACCTGGTGGTTGATCTGGCGCCGTATGCGTATCCGGCGTGGGCGGTGGCGTCGATGCATCTCGATCCGCTGGATGTCGAGGATTTTCGCGTCGCGGTCGATGGCGAGGGGCCGATGCAGGTGCGGGTGATGCGGGCGGTGCCGGGGATGGTGCACACGGAGGAACAGCTTGTTGAGATGAGGCCGGTGGAGGGTGCGCTAGAGGCCGATCCGGAGCGGGATCTGGCGAAGGCAGCGGTCTTCTACCGGCATGCGCCCAAGCCCGGCGCGACGGGGACGCGGACGGTGGGGTTCGTCACGGGGCTCGGGTTCGACGCTGATGCGGCCTTTGCCTCTTCGGTCTCGCACGACTGCCACAACTTGCTGGTCATCGGGACGGATGACAGTGCGATGGTGACCGCAGCCAACGCCGTAATCGAGATGGAGGGCGGGATGGCGGTGGTGGTGGACGGGGAGGTGGCGGCGCGGTTGGCGCTGCCGCTGGGCGGGTTGATGGCGCTGGCGCCAGCAGCGGAGGTGGCGCGGGAGCTGGAGGGGATCGAGGCGGGTCTGCGGGCGGCGGGGTGCCCGCACGCGTCGGCGGAGATGACGATCAGTCTGTTGGGGTTGATCGTGATCGAGGAGCTCCATCTGTCAAATCGGGGGTTGGTAGCGCTGCGACCGGGGGAGGCACCGGCGTTTGTGGAGTTGGTGGTGGGGTAGACGGCGGACAACGGACGATGGACGACAGACGACAGACGACAGACGACGCCTCCACCGCCTGCCCTGAGCGAAGCCGAAGGGTCCATCGTCCGTCGTCGGTGGTCGGTGGTCGGTGAGTAGGTGGTGAGCGATGGCGCGTGAGATGTGGCGGCTGTGGGAGGGGGATCTGCGGTTTCTGCTGGAGACCGTGGCGGCATATGTGGATCCGGAGCGGGTGGACGCGGCGGATTTGACCGAGATGTGGTTGGAGGCGGTGCTCGAGGATGATGAGGTCTTTGAGCGCTTGGTGAACAGCAAGGAGTTCTTGCTAGCGGTGTCGCCGTGGCTCTACTTCAATGTGCTGCTGCGGCGCGCGCGGCACGAGCTAACGCGAGAGGCCTTCACGCTGGAGCGCCGGGCGCGGCAGAAGGTGGTGGTGTTTGATACGGAGGCGGTAGCGGCGCTGCTGGAGGACGCAGCGATGCGCGACTATCTGGCGGCGCTGCTGGCATCCTTCACGCGGGTGTCGAGCCGGACGGTGCGGGTGGCGCTGGGGCGGGGGATCTGGCGGCGGTATCGGACGAGCGATCTGGACGTGGAGGGGTTGATGCGGTACGCGGGGGCGGTGGAGGAGGCGTTCCGCTTCGAGCCGTACAAGCGGATCGGGGACGTCTGTCTGTTTTTGACGGGGATGTTCCCCGAGTACACCGAGGGGCGGCGGGCTGCGCGGGGGCGGCTGTTGGAGGGGCGGGAGGACTACGAGCGGTATGGGCGGGCCTTCTACCAGCTGGCGGCGGAGCACGAGCGGGCGGAGGTGGGCGGGCTGGGGACGGTGCTGGCGAGGCTCTCGGAGGAGTTCGTGGTGGCGGAAAAGCCGCTGGCGTTCTTGGCGGAGCGCTATCTCTGGGGATGGCGGCACGAGTTATTCGGGATTTGAGGCGGGCGGGCGACGATGGACGATCGTCGTCTATGGTCCGTCGTCCGTGGTCGCTGGGGGGACGATGACGCGGACGACGTGGGCGGTGACTTGGCGGCAGCCGAGGGGGTCGCCGTCGGCCTGGACGGGGAGGTCGCCCTTGGCTTCGATGCTGATGGTGCGGGTGGCGTGCTGGCAGTCGATGCCGCGGCTGCGGTCGCGGCCGAGGAGGGCGGCCACGAGGGCACCTAGGTAGGCGAGGCCGGTGCGGGCACGGATGACGCAGACGGCGAGGCGGCCGTCGTCGGGGGTGACGTCGGGGGCGAGCTGGAGGGCGGAGAGGGCGACGGTGCCGCTGTTGGCGACGATGATATCGGCGGCGCGGACGGTTTGGGTGCGGCCGTCGACGGTGAGGCGGAAGCGGGCGGGCTGGAGGCCGATGAGTTTCTGGGCCCCGACGAGGAGGTAGGCGAGGAGGCCGAGACGCTGCTTTTGGGGGCGGGAGGTGTCGGCCGTGGCGGCGGCGCTGGCGCCGATGCTCAGGTTGAGGAAGTGGTGGGTGTCGGCGACTCGGAAGGCGTCGACGGCGCGGGTGCGCTGCGGGCCCTCACCAAGGGTGAGGCCCTCACCAGAGGTGAGGAGACCGAGGGCCGCCTCGAGGTCGAGGGGGATGTCGAGCTCGCGGGCGAGGGCGTTCCCGGTGCCGGCGGTGAGGATGAGGAGGGGGGTGTCGCGGCTGACGAGGGCGCCGGCGACGGCTGAGACGGTGCCGTCGCCGCCGGCGGCGATGACGGCGGTGTAGTCGTTCTCGAGCGCTTGGGTGACGCGGGCGGTGACGTCCTCGTCCTCGGCGGTTTCGTGGATGTTGTAGTGCCAGCCGTGCTGGGTGAGATGGTCCTCGATCGCGCGACGGAGGGAGGTGTGATCATCGCCGGGTCCGGCGACGGGGTTGAGGACGACGAGGGCGGTGGGTGTGGTCATGGGCGGCTCCTTTGGGGGTCGCTTTTTTTGTTGGGGGAAGGGGGCGGCGATGGACGATGGACGACGGACCCTTCGGCTTCGCTCAGGGCAGGCGGCTGACGATGCTTAGCCTGGGTTGTCGGTCGTCCGTCGTCTGTCGTCTGCCGTCCGCTGTCGAGGCCTCGGGAAGTATCGAGGGCGGCGGTGAGGTGGGCGCCGAAGAGGGTGATGGAGGCGCTGATGTAGATCCAGAAGAGGAGGGCGACGACGCTGCCGAGGGAGCCGTAGACGAGGCGGTAGTTGCTGAGGCCGCTGCTGACGAACCAGGCGAAGGCGCCTTTGGCGAGTTCCCATGCGAGCCCCGCGCTGCCCGCGCCCCAGAGCGCGGCGCGCCAGCTAACAGAGGCCGTGGGAATCCAACGGTAGAGGGCGAGGAACATGAAAAGGGTGAAAACAAAGGGGAGGAGGCGGGTGAGGGGAGCGGGGATGGAGGCGGCGAGTTGGGGAAAGAGGCTCGCCGCGGTGGTGGCGGCGAGGCTGAGGAGGAGAAGAAGGACGACACCGGCGACGAGGGCGAGGCCGACGAGGCGCTTGCGGACGAAGCTGCGGGCTTCGGTGTTCGACCAGGCCTCATTGATCTTCTGGGTGAGGATCGTGAAGGCGCCCGAGGCGGACCAGAGGGTGCCGGCGAGGCTGACGAGGCCGATAGTGCCGCGGAGCTGCAGGACGGTGTCGAGGTTGGAGGCGATGAGGTCCTGGGAGACGGGGAGGGCTTGGGCGATGAAGTCGACGGCGCGGCGGAAGGCGGCGTCGCTGCCGAGGTTCCAGATGTAGGAGGCGGCGGTGACGAGGACGAGGAGGAGGGGGAAGAGGGAGAAGAAGATGTAGTAGGCGAGGCCGGCGGCGGCTTGGGAGGCCTGGGTGTCGCCGTAGCGTCGGACGGCGGTGCGCAGGACCGCGAGGGCGCCGCCGGTGGCGCGGTCGGCGCGGCGGTAGAGGCGGGTGAGGCGGGATTTCAGGTCGTCGGGCATGGTAGTCTCCAGTCTTCAGTCTGCAGTCTCCAGTTTCCGGTTGTCAGTTTGGCGGCGGACCCTTCGGCTTCGCTCAGGGCAGGCGGTGGACGACAGACGACGGACGATAGACGACCACAGCCCCTTTCCTGTCCATCGTCCATCGTCGGGCGTGGACAACACGCCTGGCGTCTATTGTTCATTGTCTCGGGTTTCGGGTTTGCGGGCGGTGAAGTGGATGTGTTCGACGGTGCGGACGACGTGGCCGTTGTAGAGGGAGGACGTCTGGCGGAGGGTGAGGGCCTGGTCGAAGGTGGTGAGGGCGGAGATGGCGTTGGCGGGGATGACGACGTGGAACCAGCGAAGGCCGGCGGAGGCGGCGGTGTGGAGGACGCAGATGTTGGAGACGGTGCCGACGATGACGAGGTGGTGGACGTCCCAGAGGCGGGTGAGGACGTGGTCGAGGCCGCTGTCATAGAAGGCATCGTAGCGGTTCTTCTTGAAGACGGGGTCGCCGTCGTGAGGGGCGAGCTCGTCGATGATGCGCCAACCCCAGGTGCCCTCGAGGCAGTGCGGGGGCCAGATGTCGAACTCGGGATCGCCGGGGAAGGCGGTGTCCTGGGTGTAGGCGACGCGGGCGCCGCTGGCGCGGGCGGCGGCGAGAAGCTGTTGGATGAACGGGACGGTGGTCTCGGCGGCGGGGACGACGAGGCTGCCGCCTTCGCCTTTATGGCCGCCGGCGGGCTTGACGAAGTCGTTCTGCATGTCGACGACGACGACGGCGGTGTCGTCGGCCGGCAGGTCGACCCGCGGCTCCCAGGGGATCTCGGGGATCTCCACTTGGCCGGCGGGGGTGAATTCGATGGTCATGGTATGCCTCCTTGTGGAGCTAGGGCTCTAACGTTTGAATGTTGGCGGACGGCAGACGATGGACGGCGGACGATGGACCCTTCGGCTTCGCTCAGGGCAGGCGACCGACGACATGCGCCTGTTGTCCATCGTCTGTTGTCCATGGTCTATCGTCCATCGTCGGTCCTCTGCTGTTGGTAGTAGCCGCGGGTTTCGGGTTCGCGGCCGCGGATGACGCGTTTGCCCTCGAGGGGCCCGTGGGTCTCGGTGACGACGGTGCACTGGTCTTCGGCCCCATCTTTCTCGTAATAGATGACGACCCAGTCGTGGGTCTTGCCGAGCTCGTGGGCGCGGGCGGTGTTGGAGTAGAGGGCGGTGAAGTGGTAGCCGGCGCGGTCGAGCTCCATGATGGGGAGCCAGGCTTTGCCCTCGGGGTTGAAGCGCTTGGGGGCGATCCTGCGCAGCTCGCCGGCGGCAGCGCGCTGGCGGTAGATGCAGTCGATGTCGAGGAGGAGAGCGACGGGCGGCTGGGAGAGCCCTTCCTGCACGTCTTGGGCGCCTTCGATCTCTCCCGCTTGGCGAGCGTGGCGCTGGGCGGCGCCGCTGAGGAGGCCAGCGAGGGCGACCTGGACGCTATGGACGCGCTCGTCGCCGAAGCCGGGGACCTGGGCGAGACGGCCGTCGTGGGCGGCCTGCTCGAGCTCGGGGAGCGTGGTCACGTCGAGGTGCGTGACAATGCGGCGGGCGAGCTCCTCGCCGATCCCCGGGACCTGCTCGAAGACGGCCTCGGGCTCGACTTCGCTGCGTAGGCGGTCGAGGAGGCTGGAGCGGCCCTGGTGGACGATCTCGGTGATGACGCCGGCTAGGCTTGAGCCGATGTTGGGGAGCTCTTCGAGGGCGTCGAGGCCGCGCTCTTCGAGGAGCTCGGTGAGCGGATGGTCGACGGCGCGGACCTGGTCGGGGGCGTCGCGGTAGGCGCGGACGCGGAAGGGGTTGGCCTCTTGGACCTCGAGGAGGCGGGCAATCTCATCGAGCTGGTCGGCGATCTCTGCGTTGGTTACGTGCATATGGACGGTATCCCTTCTGGAGCGGGGACGGCGGAGACGGGACAACGCTCCGTCTCCACAAGGGCGGCGGTGGGTGGCGGTGTAAAGACGCGGCACCGCGGCGTCTGGCCGTGAAGAGCGGGGGCCGCACAGCCTGCTAGCCTGAGACGCAGACCGACAGTCCGCGCTGGATTGGCGGCGGAGACGGGACGCCGTCCCGTCTCTACAAGGGTGGTGGCGGTGGATGGAGTTGTAGAGACGCGGCGGTGCCGCGTCTGGGCGCGGGGAGCGGAGGCCGCAGGGCCTGTTAGCGCGGGACGCGGGCTGTCCGTCCGCGCTGCATTGGCGGCGGAGACGGGACAATGTCCCGTCTCTACGAGGGCGAAGAGGCGCGGGGGCATTAGAGGAGGTCCTGGAGGTCGGTGGACTGGTCGGCGAAATGGTCGGCAACATCGTCGTAGGCGGGCCGGGCCTTGACGAGGGCCTGCATGGGCTCGCGCTCGGCTTCGGGGCGGCCCATGGCGAGGACGCCGGTGAGCTTGCCGTCGGCGAAGTAGTAGTAGGCGATGGTGCGGTCCTCGAGGGATCCGCGGGCGACGGTCTGGTCCCAAGCGCTGAGGTCGCCCCACACCTCGAAGCTGAGGTCGAAGAGATCGGAGAAGAAGTGGGGGGGGTAGTGTAGGCTTGGGCGGCGCCGGCCATGTTGCGGCCAGCGTGGAGGCCCTGAGCTCGGGCGACGTCCCAATGCTCGACGCGCAGACGCTTGTTAAACGTGGTGTCGGGCCAGGCAGCGATGTCGCCGGCGGCGTAGATGTCGGGATGCGACGTGCGGAGCTGGCCGTCGACGAGGACAGCGTTATCCTGATCGCGGATGTCAAGACCGGCTTCCTGGGCCAGTTCGGTGTTGAGGGTGATGCCGACGCCCATGACGGCGAGGTCGATCTTGGGCACGGCGCCGCTGCTGAGCTCGACGCGCTGGACGTGGACGCCGCCTAGAAAGCGCGCGGGGGTGACGCCGGGGAGGATGCGGACGTTGCGCTGGGCGTAGAGGGCGTGGAGCCAGGCGGACATCTTCTCGGGGACGAGGCGCTCAAGGAGGCGGCCCTCGGGGAAGGCCATAGTGACGTCAGTGTCGATCATGGCGAGGCTGGCGGCGACCTCGGAGCCGATGAAGCTGCCGCCGAGGACGAGGGCGGTGGCGCCGCCGGTGGCGGCGTCACGGACGGCGTCGGCGTCCTCGATGGTGCGGAGGGTGAAGACGCCGGGCAGGTCGCTGCCTGGCAGAGGCAGGCGCTTGGCGCGGCCTCCAGTGGCGAGCAGGAGCTTCTCGTAGCCCAGGACGTGCCCGTCCTCCAAGGTCAGGGTGTGCGCCGTGGGATCGAGGACTGTCGCGTGCACGCCGATCAGCAGCTCCACGTGCTTGTCGTCGTAATCATCGGGTTTGGCGACATAGACGACGTCCTCGGGGCACTCGCCGCGCAGGTAGCCTTTCGACAGGGGCGGGCGCTGGTAGGGTCGGTGCGGCTCCGCGGTGACCAGGGCGATGGTCCCTTCCTTGTCCTGCTCGCGGATGCCCTCGACGGCTTTGCCGCCGGCGAGGCCGCCGCCGCCGATGAGGTAACGGTAGGTCTGCATTTGAGTCTCCTTTGGGCGAATCTCAAATCTCGAATCTCGAGTCATAAATCTTGACGCGCAGATCGGCGAATTGTTGAATTGGTGGATGCATTAGGGCTCCAGCGGGCAGGCGGTGGAGTCCCAGCCTTTGGTGCCTCCCAGGATGACGGTGAGGTCGGTCCAGCCGCTGCGCTGGAGAAGGCTGGCGGCGAGCATTGAGCGCAGGCCGCTGCCGCAGAAGATGTAGACGGGTTGGTCCTGGGGCACGTCATCGAGGTGGTGGGGGAGCTGGGTGATGTGGATGTGGTGGGCGTCGGCGATGGCGCCTTCAGCTTCCCGCTCCTCATCGCTGCGGACATCGAGAATCCATGCCGTCTCGCCGCTGTCCAGTCGATGGCAGAGCTGCTGGGTGGTCAGGGTCGTAATCTGCTGGCTGTCGCGGCCCGCCATATGCCAGCTCAGCAAGCCGCCGGCGAGGCTGCCCGCGATGTCGTCGTAGCCGAGGCGGATGAGGGTGCGGATCGTCGGCGTGGGATCCTCGCCCGGGGTGACCAGGAATAAGGGACGATCGTAGGGGAGGAACCAACCGGCAAAGCTCGCTAGCCCTCCCTGCCAGATGGACAGCGCGTCAGGGACGTGGGCCGCACCAAAGGCGAGCTCCATGCGGGTGTCCAGGACCAGGCCATTTCCGATTTCGGCGAACGCAGCGGGCTTGAGAGGCCGCGCCGTGGGCAGGTTCCCGAGGAGGGGTGCGCCCTCCAAGTTGAGGCGTTCGACAGTGCGGAAGTAGGGGGGGCGCTCCAGCATCTCTGCGATGCCTGCCACGAAGGCCTCTTTGGAATCGTATTGGAGCTTGGGATTGTGCTGGCGCTCTAAGCCGATGGTAGTCCAGACGCGCTCGGCGATGCTACTGCCGCAGACGGATCCGGAACCGTGGGCGGGGCAGACGATGACGTGGTCGCCGAGGGGGAGCAGGGTTTCGAAGAGGGTGTCGTAGAGCATGGCGGCCATCTCGGGCAGGTGCTCCTCGCCGAGGAGGTCGGCGCGCCCGACGTCGCCGGCGAAGAGGGCGTCACCGGTGAAGACGATCCAGGGGTGGCTGTCGGGGTCGTGGAGGAGGTAGCTCATGTGGCCGGGGGTGTGGCCAGGGGTGTGGCGGGCTTGGAGGGAGAGGCGGCCGATCTGCCAGGTCTGGCGGTCCTCCACCGCGTGGCCGTAGTGGTAGTCGAGCTCGCCGTCGGCGTGCCAAATCTGGACGTCGCTTTCCTCGCCGCCCAGGCGCGCGGCTAATTCCACCGAACCGATGGCGTAGTCCTCATTGCGGTGGGTTTCGAGGATTGTCGTGATGCGGAAGCCGGCGCGGCTTGCACGATCGATGTAGACGTCACAGTCCCGCCGCGGGTCGATGACCACGGCTTCACTTTGGTCGCCGATCAAGTAGGAGTAGTGAGCCAACCCCTCAGATTCAATACGCTCGAATAACACAGCTTCCTCCCTAGAAGAAATTATGCAGCCTGGGGTCGACGGCCTTCAGCAACGGGCCAAGGTGATAAAAGAGGCACCGACCGGCTCTTGCGGCGCGGGCCCGTGCCGCGCCTCCGGTCGCTTGGAATCCATTGGTATAGCCGCTGAACACAGCCTGTGATCAATGCATTGTTGATGCTACCTTCCCCCCCATGCTATCATCAAGTGCCTGGCCCAAGCGTTGGGGTTGGTTGGCGTTGGCGCTGACATTGGTTAGCAGTGTTGGGCCTGGGTTGGTCCTTTCACCATTCGCGCGGCGGCTTGCGCAGCCGCTTCTTTTCGCTTCGTCGCCGTTTCTCCTCGAGACGTTGCCGTTTCGACCAACGCGGAGTTCGCGTCTCACGGCGTCTCTTGGGTTTCCGCGCTGCGCGACGGATGAGCGCCTTGAATCGTTGGAGCGCCTCCTGGCGGTTCTGATGCTGCGATCTGTGCTGGCTTGCCTCGATGATCAGCACGCCATCCTTCGTCATGCGGTTGCCCGCGATCTTCATCAGGCGTTGCCGAACCGCTCCGGGCAATGAGGGGGAGTGAACGACGTCGAAGCGTAGCTGGACGGCTGTTGCCGCTTTGTTCACGTGCTGGCCGCCCGGTCCTGAGGCGCGCACAAAGTCGAAGTCGAGCTCGCTTCCGTCGATCAGGATGTCGTCCGTTATCTTGACCAAAAGGCACCTCCTCGTCACTCCCCCCTCGCCGCCGTTGCTACTCAAAGATGTCCTTGATGCTGTCGATCAGGCCTTCCTCCTCTTCCTCCTCTTCCGGAAGCTCTCCTTTGTGGTACCAGCGCCCGCTGGATTCATCCTTGACGAACTGCTGCTGTACGGCGTGCCAGCCATCGCGATGCGCCACTGCCTCGCGGCCCATCTCCCCACCCTGGTACTCCTCGTAGCTGTCCCAGGACTTTTGGTAGGCTTCGAGGTAGACTTTCTGCGCCTCCTCGGGAAGCACTGATGTAAGCGACTCTGGCAGGTCTTCGATCATCTCGTATCTCATCGTTTGACTCCCTTCACTATCCTTGCACTTTTACAGGTTCATAGAGCCAACTGAGCACAGACTTGCT
>JBNGCP010000115.1:0-9681 GCA_049974845.1 Anaerolineae bacterium
GGGTGGGCGCAAGCAAGCCGCCCCGCTCCAGCGCGGCCCCCTCCTCAATCCTCCCCAGGTGGGAGAGGAAGCCCGACCCTCCCGCCGAATTCCGATTTCCCCCCTTGAGGGGGGAACACAAGGGGGGTGGGCGCAAGCAAGCCGCCCCGCTCCAGCGCGGCCCCCTCCTCAATCCTCCCCAGGTGGGAGAGGAAGCCCGACCCTCCCGCCGAATTCCGATTTCCCCCCTTGAGGGGGGAACACAAGGGGGGTGGGCGCAAGCGAGCCGCCCTGCTCCAGCACGGCCCCCTCCTCAGTCCTCCCCCGGAGGGGGAGGAGGCCGAAGCCTTCGGCTGAGCGGCCATTTCCCCCCTTGAGGGGGGAACACAAGGGGGGTGGGCCCAAGCGAGCCGCCCCGCTCCAGCGCCGTCCCCTCCGCTAGCCGGGGGCCGTGGGTAGCCAGACCGTGAAGGTGGTCCCGACGCCGACCTCGCTCTCGACCTCGATGCGTCCCTCGTTGAGGGCCACGAGGTTCTGGCACACCGCCAACCCCAACCCAATCCCGCCGGGCCGCGTGGTGAACAGCGGTTCGAAGAGCCGCTCCATGTGCGCCTCGGGGATCCCTTCGCCGGTGTCGCTCACCGAGACACCGACTTCGTCGCCCTTGTGATAGGCTCGGAGGGTCACGGTGCCGTGATCGGGCACGGCATCGCAGGCGTTCGCGATGAGGTTGCTCAGCACCTGCTCAACCTGTTGCCCATCGACAAAGAGCCGCGGCAGCGCCGTCGGGATCTCCTCCCGCAGCACTACCCCCGACGGCGGCGTTGCCTGCGCGATGACATCCGCGACCAGTGGGCGCAGCGCCGTCGGTCGGCGCTCCACACTGCCGGTACGGGTGAAGTTCAGCAGGTCGTGGATGATCTTGTTCGACCTTGAGACCTGGGTCGTGATCTGCGCGAGGGACTCCGCAACCACGGGCTCCGGCTCAGCCAGGGTGTGTCGCAGCACATAGGCGGCATTCGAGATCGTCGCCAGCGGATTCCGCAGCTCGTGACCGACGCTGCCGGCCATCTGGCCCAGTACCGCGAGCTTCTCCCGGCGCACCAGTTGGTCCTGCGCGTCGCGAAGCGCTTTCGTGCGGGCGTCGACCATCTCCGCCAACCGCTCGGAATAGGCCTGCAATGCGGCCTCGGCCTCTTCGCGCTCGGTCACATCATCGAAGACGACGGCGACCTCCTCAGACTGCGGCGCAAAGATGGAGAGCGCGTAGTGGCGGCCTACCTCGGTCAGGAAATCATCGACCCTGATGGGTCGCCCAGTCTGCACCACCTTGAGCACCAGCTTTACGAACTCCCGCGGCAGATCGGGCAATACCTCGCTGACACGGCGGCCCGCAAGGGTGGGCAGCGGAAGCCCCGCCAGTGCCTTTGTCGCTCCGTTCGCATCCACGAGCACGAAGTCGATGGGGCGCCCGGCCTCGTTCTTGAGCACCCGCAGGAGGACGATGCCGCTCAGCGAATGCTCGAAGAGACCGCGATAGCGGACCTCGCTCTGCCGCAGTGACCGCTCGACCCGGCGACGCGACTTGACCTCCGCCCGGAGCTTGGCATTGAGCGCGTCCAGCTCCTCCGTGCGCCCTGCAACCCGCGCGGAGAGCAGCCGCTGCTGCTCATCCAGGCTTGCCGACATGACGCCGAAGGCACGAACCAGCGCCCGCAACTCGCGCCCCGCCGGATCAGGGAGCGGCTCCGGGTCGCCGCCGTCGGCGATCCGTAGCGCGGCCCGGCGCAGGCGCTTGAGAGGCTCACAGACCAACCGGTTGCCCACCCCGAGTGATAGCGCGAGGAAGCCTCCGATGAAGGGCAAAGCGACCAGGAAGACCTCCGTGGATCGCCGTCTCGCCGCGGCAAAGGGCTCGGAGAGCGGCAGGGTAAGCGAGACCACCGAGAGGACCTCCCCTTCCCCGTGCTCGAGAGCGAAGGTGTCGCCCTCGTGACAGCGGAGGCAGGAGGCATCCAGGGTTGCTCCAGGGCTCATATAGACGAGATAGGGCTCGCCATCGAAGTGCTGAACCTGCGAATGCCCCGCTGCGGTGACGTCGTCTCCAAGCGCAACCAGAAAAGCGCGCTCCGCCTCGTTCGCCTCGTTCTCGGGCAACCCAGCCCCGATCACCGCCTCCCGATAGCGATAGGGGATCCCGCTTGACGAGCCGTGATCGGTATGGAGCTCCCGCGCAGCATCGATGGGACAGAGCCCCGCCGGCGACGAAGTGGCTTCGACACGCTGTGTGAAGTACGCACGGGTGGCCCGCCCCTGCTCGAGCAACAGCCTCGCGGTCACCTCAACCTCGCGCAAAGCGTCGCGTCGCGCCTCCCAGGTGATGAGAAGCGCGACGCCTACGGTCATGCTTAGAAAGAACGTGCCAAGCGCCAGCGAGACAAGGACGTCAAGCCTGACGTCCTTGATCTGATCCAACAGCCTCCGCAGCAGCGCCCCGCGCCCGGCGCGCGCATCCTTCATCCATGCCTCCGCAAGGTCTCGCTAACCGTATTATAACCCAATATCCCCCGGAGGAGCAATTGGCCGGCGAGCGGCATGGCGAACGACGATTAGGCCGTCTCTAGCTGGGACGTGCAGTTCGGGCAGCGCGTCGCCGCGATCGGAATGTCGGTACGGCAATAGGGACATTCCTTGGTGGTCGGCGCCTCCTCTGGCTCCTCCTTCTTGAGCTTGTTGACCTGACGGACAATCAAGAAGATGACGAGGGCGATGATCAGGAAGTTGATCACCGTGTTGATGAATAGACCATAGTTGATCGTGGGCGCGCCGGCCTCCTGCGCCGCCGCGAGCGACGCATACGACGTGCGGGAGAGGTTGATGTAGAGGTTAGCAAAGTCGACCCGACCGAACAGCAGGCCGATGGGCGGCATCAGAATGTCGTTCACGAACGACTGGATGATGCTGTTGAAGGCAGCGCCGATGACGACGGCCACAGCCAGGTCGATCACGTTGCCCCTTATGATGAAGTCCTTGAATTCTTTCCACATAGTTACAGCTCCCACGTCCTTTCAGGTAATAGGAATTGAGAAACAGCATGAATACATCATGCCAAGAATACCACCGTTTCCGTGTAAACGCGAAGGTGTGCCAGAGATGAAACGCATCTCAGACCTGAGCCGCGGCGGTACGCGGCTCGCGAGCATTTGCCCAATCAGACAGACCAATATATCCTTTAGGTGTGCCTTACAACGAATGACATCGGATCGATTGGAGGAATCGATGGCACTAGAGGACAAGGACATACCCGAGGACATCACCCCCGACGAAGAGATCGCTGCGGCGGTTAAGGCGCGATTGGTCGACGGCAAGCTGGCGTGCGGGTCGGCGTTCGCTATCGCCCACAAGCTCGGCGTCGAACCCCTCGCCGTCGGCGAAGCGGCCGATGCCCTGCCGGCGAGGCTCTACCACTGCCAACTAGGCCTCTTCGGCTATCCCAACAAGCAAGCCTGGGGCGACACCAACGTCGCGTCCCGGCCCGTTCCACACGGACTGCCAGAAGCGTTGCACGCGGCTAAGGACGAATCAGACCACCTGACGTGCGCAAAGCTGTGGGAGCTGGCATCCGAGTTCAGGATCTCGCGCATGCAGATCGGGTACCTGGCTGACAAGCTCGGCATCAAGATCACGTCCTGCCAGCTTGGCGCTTTCTAAGAGACCATCGGGGCGCATCTGGCTGCGCCCCTTCTATCGTCAGACCCTATAGACCCTAAGGAGGTACCATCCATGGCCGTCAAGAAGGTCAAACCCGTCCCCTCAGATATCGATATCGCACAAGCCGCCGAGTTACGCCCCATCCGTGAGATCGCAGCGGCCGCCGGCCTCAGCGATGAGGACCTGGAGCTCTACGGCACCTACAAGGCCAAGGTCCACCTGGACGTCCGCGACAAGCTCAAGGATCGCCCCGACGCCAAATACGTCGACGTCACCGCCATCACGCCTACCCCCTTGGGCGAGGGTAAGACCACGACGACGATCGGGCTGACCGAAGCGTTGGGTCAGCTCGGGCACAGAGCGATGGCCGCCATCCGGCAGCCATCGATGGGGCCCACGTTCGGCATCAAGGGCGGCGCGGCCGGCGGGGGCTACAGCCAGCTCGTGCCGATGGAGGACTTCAACCTGCACCTCACCGGCGACATCCACGCCATTAGCGTGGCCCATAACCTCTGCTCGGCCGCCATCGATGCCCGCATCTACCACGAGAATCGCTGGAGCGATTCGTTCTTCGAGAAACAAGGCCTGAAGAAGCTGCACATCGACCCCTACTCGATCACCTGGAACCGCGTCGTCGACGTGAACGACCGCGCGCTGCGCAGCATCATCGTCGGCCTCGGGTCCATTGCCGATGGACCGCTGCGCCAGGCAGGATATGACATCACCGTAGCCAGCGAGCTGATGGCCATCCTGGCACTGACGACCAGCCTTCAGGACATGCGCGAGCGCATCGGCCGGATCGTCGTGGGAACCGATGACGCGGTCCGCAACCCCGACCCGATCACCACCGAGGACCTCGGCGTCGCTGGAGCGATGACGGTGCTGATGAAGGACGCGATCATGCCCAACCTGCTCCAGACGCTGGAGGAGCAGCCGGCCTTCGTCCACGCCGGCCCCTTCGCCAACATCGCCCACGGCAACTCGTCGGTCATCGCCGACCAGCTCGGCGTCAAGATGGCCGATTTCCTCATCACCGAGTCGGGCTTCGGCGCCGACATCGGGATGGAGAAGTTCTTCGACATCAAGTGCCGTGCCTCGGGGCTCATCCCCAACGCCGTCGTCCTGGTTGCCACGGTACGGGCGCTCAAGATGCATGGGGGCGGCCCCCGCGTGATTCCCGGGCGTGACCTGGACAAGGCCTATACCGAGGAGAACATCGAGCTCCTCAAGGCAGGCTGTGAGAACCTCAAGACCCACGTCAAGATCGCGCGCAAGTTCGGAATCCCCGTCGTCGTCGCCATCAACGCCTTCCCCACCGATACCGAGGCCGAGTGGGCCGTCATGCACGACGCCGCGATGGAGGCCGGGGCCTACGACGCCGTGGTCGCGAAACACTGGGCCGAGGGGGGCGAGGGCGCAACCGAGCTCGCAGAGGCTGTCGTGCGCGCCACCGAGGAGCCCTCGGATTTCCACTTCCTTTACGAAGCCGAGCAGCCGATCAAGGAGAAGATCGAGATCCTCGCACGCGAGGTCTACGGCGCCTCCGACGTCGACTATAGCTCCGAGGCCGAGGCCAAGGTCAAGCTCTATACCGACCTCGGCTACGATAAGATGCCGATCTGTATGGCCAAGACCCACCTCTCGCTGAGCCACGATCCAGCGGTGAAGGGCGTCCCACGGGACTACACCTTCCCCATCCGTGACATCCGCGCGAGCGTGGGCGCCGGCTTCCTCTACCCGTTGGCGGGCGAGGTGCGGACCATGCCCGGCCTTCCCAGCAGCCCCAACTTCCTCAACATCGACATCGACGAGGATGGGAAGATTGTGGGGCTGAGCTGAGGCTGGGAGTTGGATGCTGGATGTTGGATGTTGGATGACACCGAAGCCGGAAGCCAGAAGCCGGGTGTGCTTCTGGCTTCCAGCTGACGGCTGATAGCTGATGGCTGATGGCTTATAGCTACTATCTCAAGGAGTTTCTATGACCGCAAAGTTGATCGACGGTAAAGGAATCGCCGCGGATATACAGGCAGAGCTGACCGAAGAGGTGGCGCGCCTGAAGGAAGAACACGATCTGGTGCCCGGGCTCGCCGCGGTGCTGGTTGGGGAGGACCCGGCCTCGCAGACTTACGTGCGGATGAAGCGGCGCCGCTGCGCCGAGGTAGGGATCGAATCGATCCAGGTCGACATGCCCGCCGACGCTACCCAGAAGGAGGTCGAGGCCAAGGTTCGCGCGCTCAACGCCGACCCGGACATTCACGGCATCCTGGTCCAGCTACCACTGCCGGACCATCTGGATGAGGAAAGCGTGCTCAGCGCCATCGACCTGCAGAAGGATGTCGATGGCTTTCACCCCATCAACATCGGTCGCCTGGCGATGAAGGGCCGCGATCCGCTCTTCGCCCCCGCCACGCCCTCCGGCATCATCGAGCTGATCGACCGCATCGGGGTGGAGATCGAGGGCAAGGAGGCCGTCGTGCTGGGCCGCAGCAACATCGTCGGCCTGCCGGTCTCGATGCTGCTGTTGAAGCGCAACGCCACCATCACGATCTGCCACTCGCGGACCCAGGATCTGCCCGGGGTCGTCTCCCGCGCCGACATCCTGGTCGCCGCCGTGGGCCGCGCTGAGATGGTCAAGGCCGACTGGGTGAAGCCGGGCGTCGTCGTCATCGACGTCGGCATCAACCGCGTCGACGACCCCTCGCGCAAGCGCGGCTATCGCCTCGTCGGTGACGTCGCCTTCGACGAGGTCAAGGAGGTCGCCAGTTGGATCACCCCGGTACCCGGCGGCGTCGGCCCTATGACCATCGCGATGCTGCTCCAGAACACCGTCACCGCTGCCAAACGCATCGAGGGCGTGAGCTAGTCAGAAAGGTCACGCAAAGACGCTAAGGCGCCAAGCGACAGAGTGCCGACCGACGGATGGGAGGCGCTGCCCGCAACGGCGTCCTTAGCGTCTTTGCGCCTTTGCGTGAGTGTCAGGTCCCGGGCTGTGGTGGGGCGACGCCGCGCGCCTCGCCAACCTCGAGGAGCTGCCCGTAGACCTTTGGCGTGAGCGGGACGCCGAGCTCGGCGCACGCCGCCTCATGCTCGAGCTCCTTGAGCCCGGCGAAGTAGACGCGGCGCTCGCCCGCCGCAGGCTCGCTCGTCCGCAGGGCGCGGAGCAGCCGGTCCATGTCGCAGCGGAAGGCCGCCGGGTCGCGGAAGGCCTCGATGTTTAGCGCGCCGAAGAAGTGACTGACTCGCGCGTGGGAGCCGGGCTCATCGGCGATATCGGGGCCGAAGTCGCTGCCCGAGAGCACCCCGCACAACACGTCGACCATCACCGCCAGGCCGTAGCCCTTGTGGCCCCCGAACAGCTCCCCCAACCCGCCCAGCGGCAGGATCCCGCCGCCCACCTGGTAGGTGAGATTGTGCAGGATTCGCGCCGGATCGGTGCCCGGCAGCCCGTGCTCGTCGACCGCCCAGCCTTCAGGCAGCGGCTTGTCCTGGCGGTTGTAGACCTCAATCTTGCCGCGCGGGACCACCGTCGTCGCCATGTCGAGCACGAAGGCCCCCTCCTCCGCGGCGGGCGCCGCAAAGGCCAGCGGGTTCGTCCCAAACATCGGCTCTCGACCGAAGGTGGGCACACCCAGGGCCGCGGTGTTGGTCATCGCGAACCCGATCATCTCGTGGTCCAGCGCCATCATCGCGTAGTAGCCGGCAATGCCAAAGTGGTTCGAGTCGCGCACGCTTCCGAAGGCCGCGCCCACGGCCCGCGCCTTCTCGATCACCGTCTGCATCGTCCGCGCGCTGACCGGCGCGCCCATCGCCCCACGCGCATCGACCACCACCGACGCCCCTGTCTCCATCACCACCTCGGGCACCGCGTCGACGCGCATCAGCCCGATCTCCAGGCCGTGGACGTAGCGCGGCAAGCGCGCCACCCCGTGCGAAGGGATCCCCCGCGCGTCCGCAGCCACCAGCACCGCCGCCGCGATCCCCGCGTCCTCTCCCGACAGCCCCAGGCCCGCGAAGACCTCCGCGCAAAACCGCTCCAACGCCTCCCGATCCACCCGCACCGTATCCGCCGCCATCGTCACCTCGCTCTCTCGCCGATCAACTAGATGCTATCTTACCCCGCTCCTCGCGGATGAGAAAGCCTCAGGGCCCGCCGACCTCCATCTCCGCCAGTTGCAGCGCGTAGCCGTCATCTCCGGCGGGGCCCAGGCGTGTGGCGAGAACGCGTAGGTATTGGTAGCGTCCCGGGTCAAAGGTGAAGGTCTGCACCTGCCGCGCGGGCTCGCCCTGATCGTAGTCCGTCTCCACGACCAGGTCGGTCCAGGCGTCGGGCGTCAGCCCGCCCTGGATTGCAAAGTCGAGGGGGAATCCGGCGCCCTCATACCGCAGATCGTCGCGCGGGTAGAGACGCACGGTGTCGACCAGCAGCGGCTCGCCCAAGTCCACCTGTACCCACTCGGTGCGCGCGGCTTCGCCGCCGAGGTCGCTCGACCAGCCCAGCGCGTCGGGCAGGCTGTGCGTGATCTCATCGACTAGCCGATCGGGGCTCCAACCCTCCGCGACCAGCGTTGAGCTCGCCTCGACCGGCCTTGTAGCGGCATAGTTATCGGGGTGTGCGGGAGCCGTGGGCACAGGATGCGCCGGGCTCCCACCCGGTGTCGCCTCCAGCAGAACCAGCATCACGCTATGCGCCGGCAGCACATATCGCCCGGAGAACGCATCCTCTGCGGGCATCGCGCCTACGGGCACCGCGCCCGCCTCCACCGGCACCAACGCCTCCGTCGGCCCCACGCCATATCCGCGCAGGCCCTGGCTGTAGTCGTGGTAGTAATTAGCGTGCGTCGCATCGATCAGATACCGCGTCACCGCCAGCGTCTCGCCCTCGCCGCGCGCCGGCAACCCCGTCACCGCGAGGTCGACGGTGCGCTCGTTCTCCCAATAGTTCCACATCAGCACGGCGACACGACCCTCGCTGTCATCGGTCGCGAGGGCGTAGCTGCGATGCCCCTCGGTGTTGTCGCCGCTCACCGACGTCGCTAGGCGGCGGTCGCCAAGCAGCGAGATCATCTCGAAGAGATTGTACGTCGCCTTGCGATGGTGGTTGACGGTCAGAAGGCCCAGGTCGCCGTTGAAGATCTGGCTGGGCGTGTATCCCTCAATCGGCGAGAAGAAGAAAGCCCGCCGGATCGCGGGGGCGGCGAGCAGGTTGTAGAGCTTGACCGCCACCGCCGACGCGCCGACGTGGGTGTCGGTCGCTGCACCCGGCCCCACCGTCATATTCGGCGTCAGGTTCCACTCCGTCACGTAGATCTCCCGCGGCGCCACCCCGGCCTCGCCGACCATCGCTTCGACGGCCCCCACATTCCAGTCCAGGCTATAAGGCGGCAGGCCGTCGCCATCGGGATCGCTATAATCATGGTAAGAGATGAAGTCGAGGGGCACCTCCGGGTGCGCCGCGATGTGCGCCAGAAGCGGACGGAGCTTGTTGCCGGGTGAGATCACGGAGCTGTCGGCCGTCCCGCCAACGAGCGCTGTGGGATCGACCGCCTTGATCGCCCGGGCCGTCGCCACGTAGAGATCGACGTACTGCTGCGCGCTCCCGTGGAAGAAGAACTCCAGGTCCGGCTCGTTCCAGACCTCCCACGCCAGCCCGGTGTATCCCAGATTGCGGTAGTGCTCGACAAAGACGCTCACCACCTCCGCCCACTCGTCGAGATCGCTGGGTGGCACCTTCGACTGCCCGCGCGGCTCCAGCGCCTCCGGCTTGTAGGCGAGACATAGCAGGGGCGTCATCCCCTGCTGGAGCAGCGGCACCACCACGCGGTCAAGCCGCGAGAAGTCATAGTTGAGCTGACCGCCACCGCGCCAGACCACGCTGTAGAAGGCCTCATCGGTGACGTGGTCGAGCCGCACCATCTCCATCCCGATCGCCGCGAGCTCGTCACAGGCGTCGGTCTTGTGGTCTGGAGAGAAGCTCTGCTTGTACCATTTCAC